>NZ_JBFTLJ010000002.1:0-561634 GCF_056396385.1 Variovorax sp. 05T418
TCGGTCACGGTCTGCATGGTGTCGGTGACGACGATGCCGCGGTGGCAGTGCAGGCGCATCCGCTCGGCCAGTTCGGTGTTGGGGCGGATGCCCACAGCCATGACGACCAGGTCGGCGGGAACCTCGGTGCCGTCCTTGAAGCGGATGGCGGCCACGCGGCCCTGGTCATTGCCCACCAGTTCCTGGGTCTGGGCGCCGATCAGGAACTTCAGGCCCCGGTCCTCCAGCGACTTCTGCAGCAGCTTGCCCGCCACGTCGTCCAGCTGGCGCTCCATCAGCCAGGGCATGACGTGCACCACGGTGACGTCCATGCCGCGCAGCATCAGGCCGTTGGCCGCTTCCAGGCCCAGCAGGCCGCCGCCGATGACGACGGCGCTCTTGTGGGTCTTGGCGGTCTCGATCATGTAGTCGGTGTCGGCGATGTCGCGGTAGGCGATGACGCCTTTCAGGTCCTTGCCGGGCACCGGGAGCATGAAGGGGTTGGAGCCGGTGCACATGAGGAGGCGGTCGTAGGGGGCCTCGGTGCCATCCTCGGCGCGCACGATGCGCTTGACGCGGTCGACCTCGGCCACCTTCTTGCCGGCGTGCAGGGTGATCTTGTTCTCGGCGTACCACTCCCAGCTGTTGAGGACGATCTCGTCGACCGTCTGCTCGCCGGCGAGCACGGGCGACAGGAGGATGCGGTTGTAGTTGGGGTGCGGCTCGGCACCGAAGACGGTGATGTCGTACAGGTCGGGGGCGAGCTTCAGCAGCTCTTCGAGCGTGCGCACGCCGGCCATGCCGTTGCCGACCATCACGAGCTTGAGTTTCTTCATCATGGGTGGGGCCTTCGGAGAATCAATCGATTCGAAACAACAAATACAAATGCCGACATGCAGCCTTTGCGGGGCCGCATCGTCGGGCGGGGATTAAGGGGGCAGGGAAGCCCGCGGAGCGCGGGCGGGGTGCTGGGCGCTCTTCACGCTCCGGGCTCCGCAAGACCGCGGAAACCTCACCAAAACAGTGCTTCGTTACACCGTGAGCTTGCAGTCACGCAAAGACCGTGCCTGCGCCACGCCGGGTTTGCGCGGCGCGAAAAACCATCGTTCCGGCACTTCCAACAAGCGGGCCGAGGGGTCAACATGTGTGCCGTGCGGCCGATCCGCACCGAGAGCAGCTGCGGCGCACCAATTCAAGGAGCAAAAGACATGTCGAATCACGTTTACAAGTCGCTCGAGCTGACCGGCTCTTCGCCGATAGGCATCGAGGATGCCGTGCAGACGGCCATCGCCAAGGCGCACGAGACGGTCCGCAACATCCAGTGGTTCACCGTGACCGAGACGCGCGGCCACGTGGTGGATGGCAAGGTCGCGCACTGGCAGGTGACGGTGAAGATTGGATTCACGCTGGAGTAACCGCGGGCAGCGTACCGGCGCAGCCCGGCAGAGCAGGGCGGTGGGCCGGATCGCTAGGACCCGATCAGGTGCAGGGCCACCTGCCTCCGGTGCGGCTTCAGCCGGTGCTCCCACAGGTAGATGCCCTGCCAGGTGCCCAGCGCCATGCGGCCGTTCGTCACCGGAACCGACAGCTGCACCGCGGTCAGCGCCGAACGCACATGGGCCGGCATGTCGTCCGGCCCTTCGTCGCGATGCCGGAAAAGCGCGTCGCCATCGGGCACCAGGCGCGCAAGAAAACGGTCGAGATCCGCCTGCACTTCAGGATCCGCGTTCTCCTGCACCAGCAGGCTGGCCGAGGTATGGCGGATGAAGAGCGTCAGCAGCCCGGTCTGAAAGCCGGTGCTCGCGACCCATTGCGCCACGGCCTCCGTGATTTCCAGAAGGCCCCGGCCATCGGTGTCGAAGTCGAGTGTGGTGGTTGTCTGCCTGAGCATCGCATCGACACTTTAGCGGCTGCAAGTTCTGCGCACCTGCTCCAGGTGCACGCCAGTGGGTACCTACCGGGCGAGAAATGCGTCGCCGCAAGCGTGGCCCAGGACTAGTATTCCATCGTTCGACGCGCGGCTTGGCACGAGGCTGCCGCGGACCCACTGCTCACTCGTGCCAAGGAGAGTAGCGATGGCAAGTTCTATGAATGTCACCAAGCTTCAGACGAAATCCCACGACGTGCCGGATGAGGTTCGGGAGCCGGAGAAAACGCGCGTCGAAGTGGTCCGCCTCGAGGGGTACACCCTGGGACGCTTCAAGTTTCAGCCCGGGTGGCGCTGGTCGCAGTGCATCAAGCCGGTCGTCGGCACGGACAGCTGCCAGGTGGCCCACGTCGGGTACGTGGTTTCCGGGCGGATCACGGTGCAAATGAACGACGGCTCGAAGACCATCCTCGAGGAAGGCATGTCGTACACCATTCCTCCGGGCCATGACGCATGGGTTGAAGGCAACGACCCGTTCGTTGGCGTCGAGGTAATGAGCGCAGAGGAATACGCAAAGCCCAAGAGCTGATGACCCCGATGGGTCTGTCCGCCGGCTGGCAATGGTGACGAGGATTTACCGCAGCAGCTGCAGGGAGCAGCGGGACATGGACGACAAGGTCCTGCGGGGCGGAGTTGCTGCTTATGTCATTTAACATAATGCACATTGTGTTCCTTTTGGGTGAAGCTGATCGAAGGCCATCCAGGCCAAACCAGCCCGCCCTCAGGAACCCATGGGACTCACCGACGCCAGCGTCGGATCGAAGTCCGCTTCCACGCGCCCCACATCCGGCACCCGTGGATAGCGCAGCACGCGGTAGCCGGCTTCCACCAGCAGCGCCTCGCGGTCCAGGTCGCGCTGCGACTTGCCCTTGCTGCTCTTGTCGCCGCCGAACGCGACCACGGCCACGACCTTGAACGAGCGGTCGCACACGACGAAGTCGGCGATCTTCCGGCTGAACGAGCTCCGCGCCGCGCGCGTGCGGGCCGTGAGCAATGCACCGAAGCTGACCTGCGGCAGCACCACGAGGTCCGGCAGCGTCTGCACGAGCCGGTTGTACATGGCCTGTTCGCGCGCCGTGAGCGGCGGGCGTGCCTTGGGCTTGTCGACGAAACCGCTGCTGTTTTGCGCCGACCTCTTTTTGGCGACCGCTGCGAGCACAAGCAGTCCGATGGCCAGCAAAAAGATTATGAATAGGAACGTATTCATCTCTGCTTCTCCTTCAGCGCAGAGTCTCGCACGAGGCGCGGGCGCCCTCTTTTTGGCGTTTTCCCGGGCCTGCCGTTGCGGCGGATCCGGCCCTCAATGGAGCGTCTGGAAGCTCACCATTTGCCGTCCTTCGGAATGGCCTTGGGGTCCGCCCTGGCGCCGGCCGCAGCAGCGATCAGCTGCGCAGCCTCCGGGCGGTTGGCCTTGTTCGCGAAGTCGACCGCCGTCATGCCGAGCTGGTTCTTCATGGTGGTGTCCGCACCTTCGGCCAGCAGGAGCTTCACGGCCTCGGTCGAGCCGTACATCGCGGCCATCATGAGCGGCGTGGTGCCGTTGGGCGATTGCGCATCGATGAAGGCAAAGTTGTCGAGCAGCACCTTCATGATGCTCAGCTGGCCGCTGCTGGCGGCGTAATGCAGCGGCGTCCAGCCGGTCTTGTTGACGGCGGCGTCGCGCTTGAGCAGCTGCGCGACCACGTCCTGCTGGCCCTTGATGGCGGCCAGCATCAGCGGGGTTTCGTCCTTGGCGTTGGCGATGTCGACGTCGGTCTGCGGCGATTCGATCAGCACCTGGACCACCTTGGGCGACGGTTCGCGCAGCGCGATGATCAGGCCGGTCTGGCCGTGCTCGTCGCGCGTGTTGGGGTCGAAACCGCGGTTCAGCAGGGTGCGCACGCCGCTCGCGTTGTCTGCGCGCACGGCCCGGAAGAAATCTTCGAACGAGCCCGCGTGGGTGGAAAAAGTTGCTGCCACGACAGTAAGATACAAGAACTTCTTGATGTATTTCTTCATGTTGCTTTGACGCCCTTGAACAGCGTTTCGAAGTTGCTGCTGGTGGCCTCGGCCACGGCTTCGAGCGGCAGCTTGCGCAGTTCGGCGATCTGCTTGGCCACAAAGGGCACGTAGGACGGGTTGTTGGTCTTGCCGCGGTACGGCACCGGCGCCAGGTACGGGCTGTCGGTTTCGATCAGCATGCGGTCGAGCGGCACGAAGGCCGCCACGTCGCGCAGGTCCTGCGCCTTCTTGAAGGTCAGGATGCCCGAAAAGGAAATGTAGAAACCCAGGTCGAGCGCCGCGCGCGCCACTTCGGCGGTTTCGGTGAAGCAATGGAACACGCCGCCCGCAGCGTGGCCGGCGCCGTCTTCGCCCTCCTCCTTGAGGATGGCGAGCGTGTCGGCCGAGGCTTCGCGCGTATGGATGACCAGCGGCATGCGGGTTTGCTGCGCGGCGCGGATGTGCACGCGGAAGCGGTCGCGCTGCCACTCCATGTCGGAGATGCTGCGCCCGCCCTTGCGCTCTTCCATCTGGTAGTAGTCGAGCCCGGTTTCGCCGATGGCCACCACGCGGGGCAAGGCTGCGCGGCGCACCAGGTCGTCCACCGTGGGCTCGGCGATGTCCTCGTTGTCGGGGTGCACGCCCACGCTCGCCCAGAAGTTGTCGTAGCGCGCGGCCAGCGCCTGCACATCGTCGAACTCCTCGAGCTTGGTGCAGATGCACAAGGCCCGGTCGACCTGCGCCTCGGCCATGGCGGCGCGGATTTGCGGCATCTGGTCCGCGAATTCGGGGAAAGTGAGGTGGCAGTGGGAATCGGTGAACATGGCGCTGATTGTCTGGCTTATGCCAGAGACACCGAGGAACCGGCTTTGCCGGGCCTCTGGCGTCGCCCCCGGTAGGGGGTGGGCGTAGCGACACGAAGTGCGCGCAGCCTGGGGGCGAGCTAAATGGTTTGTGTGGGGCGGTCGGAGGCCATCGAGCCGCCGAGCGCCGCTTCGATGCGGGCCTTGAGCTGGCGCGATTTCTCGTCCGACGGAAAACGGATGCCCACGCCCGGCGCCCGGTTGCCCGCGGCGCGCTGCGGCGTGATCCATGCGACCTTGCCGGCCACCGGGTAGCGCTGCGGGTCTTCAGGGAGGGTCAGCAGCACGTAGACGTCGTCGCCCAGGCGGTATTCGCGCGTGGTCGGAATGAAGATGCCGCCTTCGGCAAAGAGCGGAATGTAGGCGGCATAGAGCGCGCCCTTTTCCTTGATGGCGAGCTGGATCACGCTCGGCCGTTGAGGCGCCGGGGCGGCGGGTGCGGGTGCGGCTGGTTGGTTCATGGGCGGCGAGCTGCAGAGTTTAGGGTGGTTCGCGCTTCGCTCACAAGCGCTTCCAGCATGAGGCCGGCATTGAAGGGGTGTTCGGCGGTCCTGGCCGCGTTCGCGAGCGACTTCGACCAGCGCGCGAGCGCCAGGTGCGAAGGCACCGCGGGCGGCAGGTCGGCGGCATCGAAGAAACGTGGCGCGGCGCCGCTGCCAACGGCCATCAGGTCGTGGCAGAGCTTCTGCAGCGAGCCGATGGCCTGCGATGGCGACTGGTCCGCAAGCGCGGCCACGTCGCCACGCGAAACGGCCTTGGGCAAGAGCGACCAGGCCTTGGGCGACTGGCCGGAGCGCGCAAGCCGCAAGGCATCGCTGGGGCGCCCGCCGGCGGCGCGCAGCAGTGCGGTGGCATCGGCGGCGGGCACGTCCTGCGCGGCCAGCCAGGCTTCGGCCTCGGCCGTCTCGGGCCAGGGCAGCGTGAAGCCCAGGCAGCGGCTGCGGATGGTCGGCAGCAACTGCCAGGCTGCCTCGCTGGCCAGCACGAAACGGACATCGCCGACCGGCTCCTCGAGCGTCTTGAGCAGCGCATTGGCCGTGATGCTGTTCATGCGCTCGGCCGGATACACCAGCACCACCTTGCCGCGACCGCGGGCGCTGGTGCGCTGGGCAAAGCCGACGGCGTCGCGCATGGCCTCGACGCGGATCTCGCGGCTGGGCTTGCGCTTCTTGTCGTCGATGTCGGCCTGTGCCTTTTCGTCGAGCGGCCAGCCCAGCTCCTGCATGGCGACCTCGGGCATCAGCACGCAGAGGTCGGCATGGGTGCGCACCTCGATGGCATGGCAGCTCGGGCAGTGGCCGCAGGCGGTGCCGCCCTCCTCCTTGTTGGGCTGTTCGCACAGCCAGGCCGCGGCAAGCGCGAGCGCGAGTTCGTATTGGCCCAGGCCCGAAGGCCCCTGCAGCAGCCAGGCATGGCCGCGCTGGCGCAGCAGTTCCGCGAGCGGGCGATGCAGCCAGGGCGAAAGCGTGGGCGTGCTCATGGTGCCGCTCCGCCTGCGGGTGCCAGCGCGCCGCGCGCAACGAGCGCGGTCTCGACCTGTTGCCAGACCTGGTCGCGCGTCTGGGTTGCATCGATGCGCACGAAGCGCTGCGCATCGGCCGCCGCGCGGGCCGCATAGCCCGCCGCTACGCGCCGGAAGAATTCGACCGGCTGCGATTCGAACTTGTCGGGCAGGCGCGCGCCTGCGAGCCGCTCGGCGGCAATCTCGGGCGCCAGGTCGAACCAGAGCGTGATGTGAGGCTGAAGAAGCAGCCCCGCCGCTCCCCTGCCCCCCTGCACCCATTGCTCCAGCGTCGACAGCAGCTGCGTATCGAAACCGCGGCCCGCGCCCTGGTAGGCGAAGGTGGCGTCGGTGAAGCGATCGCACAGCACCACGTCGCCGCGCGCCAGCGCCGGCTCGATGACCTGCACGATGTGGTCGCGCCGCGCGGCGAACACCAGCAGCGATTCGGTCAGCGGGTCCATCGGCTGCTCGAGGACGAGTCCGCGCAGGGTTTCGGCCAGCGGCGTGCCGCCGGGCTCGCGCGTGCGCACGACCGTGCGGCCGCGGGCGTTGAAGAGCGCCTCCATCGCGTCGAGATGGCTCGACTTGCCGGCGCCATCGATGCCCTCGAGCGTCAGAAACAAGCCTTCACTCATTGCGCAACTTTCGGTTTGGGTTCGCCGCCGCCGCGCTGGTAGCGGTTGACCGCGCGGTTGTGGTCGTCGAGCGAACTGCTGAACTGGCTGGTGCCGTCGCCGCGCGACACAAAATACAGCGACTTGCTCTGCGCCGGCTGTACCGCCGCCAGCAGCGCGGCCTTGCCCGGCATGGCGATGGGCGTGGGCGGCAGGCCGCCGCGCGTGTAGGTGTTCCAGGGGGTATCGGCCAACAGGTCTTTCTTGCGCAGGTTGCCGTCGAACGCGGTGCCCAGGCCGTAGATCACGCTCGGGTCGGTCTGCAGCGGCATGCCGGCGCGCAGCCGGTTGACGAAGACGGCGGCGATCTCGGCGCGGTCCTTGGCTTTTCCTGTCTCCTTTTCGACAATGCTGGCCAGGATCAGCGCCTGATCCGCCGACTGGAGCGGCAAATCGGCCGCCCGGGCAGCCCACGCGGCTTCGAGCTTCTTGTCCATGGCCCGCATGGCGCGCTGCAGCAGCGCGATGTCGGTCGAGCCCTTCGAATAGGTGTAGGTGTCGGGGAAGAAGCGGCCCTCGGGATGCACGCCGGGCCGGCCCAGTTTGGCCATCAGCGCATCGTCTGGCAGGCCGACGGTTTCGGGCTTGAGCTGCTCGGCCTTGGCGAGCGCGGCGCGCACCTGCCGGATGTTCCAGCCTTCGACCAGCACGAGGCTGCGGGTGGCTTCCTCGCCGCGCACCAGCACGTTGAGCAGCATCTTGGGCGTGATGCCGCGCTCCAGCTCGTAGCTGCCGGCGCGGATCTGGCGGTCCTGCCCCGAAATGCGGAACCAGAAATAGAGCATCTGCGGCTGCACGTCGGTGCCGGTATCGGCCACCGCCTGCGCGACGCCGCGCGGCGTGGTGCCGGGTTCCACGGACAGGTCGACGCTGGGCGCGGGCAGCTTGAGCGGCTGGTGCACCCACCAGAGGCCGGCGGCACCAAGGCCGAGCGCAGCCAGGGCGGCGAGCAGGAAAAGCGTGAGGAAGAAGCGGCGCACGGGTCCGATGATTTAGCGGAGAGAAGAAAACGAATCAGCACGAAAAGCCGGTGGCCCTGCGGGAACCGGGGCGGGATTCCCTGCGGACCCGACGGAACGGCTCCGACCATGATAATTCAGCGATGACTACTGTCGTTCTCAATGGTGTTACCGCTCTTTCCGACCTTGGCGTGATCCGCGCCGAGGGGCCCGATGCCGCCAGCTTCCTGCATGGCCAGCTCACCCAGGATTTCGCGCTGCTGGGCGCCACCGAGGCCCGCCTGGCCGCGCTTTGCACCGCCAAGGGCCGCGTGATCGCCAGCTTCGTCGGCATCCGGCCGCAGCCGGAGCTGGTGCTGCTGGTGTGCAGCCGCGACATCCTGGCCGCCACGCTCAAGCGCCTGTCGATGTACGTGCTGCGCGCCAAGGCCAAGCTCACGGACGCCACCGAGCAATTCGCGCTGTACGGCCTTGCCGGCACCGCGCTGGCCGCCAACGGCCTCGATGCCACGGCCTTGCCCGGCCAGCGCACCGCCATTGGCCAAGACATCAGCGCGGTGTCGCTGTACCCGGCCGACGGCGTGCCGCGCGCGATGTGGATCGCGCCGGCCGGCAGCCCGGCGCCCGCGGGCCCGGCGCTCGATGCGCAACTGTGGCAGTGGAGCGAGGTCCGCAGCGGCATCGTGACCGTGACCACGCCGGTGGTCGAGGCCTTCGTGCCGCAGATGATCAACTACGAATCCGTGGGCGGCGTGAACTTCAAGAAGGGCTGCTATCCGGGCCAGGAAATCGTGGCGCGCAGCCAGTTCCGCGGCACCCTGAAGCGGCGCACCTACCTCGTGCAGGCCGATGCGCCCCTCGGCGCCGGCCAGGAGGTGTTCGCGGCCGGCGATGCCGAGCAGCCTGTGGGCACGGTGGCGCAGGCCGCGCCGGCACCTGGCGGCGGCTGGGCCGCGCTGATCTCGATCCAGATCTCGGCACTCGAAACCGGCGGCCTGCATGCGGGCAGCGCCGACGGGCCGGCGCTCACGGTCGAGCCGCTGCCGTATCCGCTGCTCGAAGACATCTAGACGCAACCGGACTGAAGAAACGGACGCCTGGCGCCGCCCCGAAAGAGGCGGCGCCATTTTTTTGCGCGCGTTTAACCCTGCCGCCGGTGCTGCTCCGTAGAAGCCGTACCGATCCACTCCTGGCAAGGAAAGACATCATGAAGCGCAGACTCCTCTTCTCGACCGCCCTCGCATGGACCGCGCTGGGCGTGCTGCCGGCTTGCGCCGAAAGCCCGGTGCGGCCCCTGCCTCCGCTTTCGCCGCCCTCCAACCGCATCGGTTCGCTGATGCAGCTCAGCGTGGTCGACCGCGCGAGCGGCCGCGAACTGCCCATCTACCGCCACCGCGGCGAATACTGGGTGGCCGGCCGGCCCGGCACGCGCTATGCGATCCGCGCGCGCAATGCGATGGGTGAGCGCGTCATGGCCGTGATGTCGGTGGACGGCATCAACATCGTGACCGGCGAGACCGCGGGCGTGCTGCAGAACGGCTATGTGTTTTCCGGCGGCGAGCGCAGCGACATCACGGGCTGGCGCAAGAGCGATTCGCAGATCGCGGCCTTCGAATTCACCTCCATCGGCAATTCGTATGCAAGCCGCACCGGCCGGCCGGACGACGTGGGCGTGATCGGCGTCGCGATGTTCCGCGAACGCGTGCCCGAGCCGCCGCTTGCGCCGCCCATCGCCTTTCCGCGCCGCGACGGCGGCACGCGCGAGATGGAGCGCCGCAACGGGGCGCCATCGGCCGCAGCCGAGGCCGCACCGGCTGCACCCGCAGCGCAGGCCCGCTCGGCCGACAGCGCCCTGGGCGCCGAGGCGGCGGCATCGGCGAAAGGCAGCCTGGCCCGGCCAGCGCCGCCCAGCCCGAGCCTGGGCACCGCCCACGGCCGGCGCGAGACTTCGCATGTCGGCCACACCAGCTTCGAGCGCGCCCAGTCCACGCCCGACGAGGTGGTGCGCATTCGCTACGACAGCCGCGAGAACCTCATCGCCGCGGGCGTGATCCCGGTGCCGCCGCCCGCGCGCTGGCCGCGTCCCGAAGGCCCGTCCGCCTTTCCGGGTTCGGAGATGGGCTACGTGCCCGATCCGCCGGCGCGCTACGAGTGAGCCCTCTCGAACGCCGCGATCAGGCCAGCGTGCGACGCATCTCGATGTGCGGGATGCCGGCTTCCTCGAAGGGCTCGCCGTGCACGGCATAGCCCAGGCGCGCATAGAAGCGCTCTGCGCTGCGCTGCGCGTGCAGGCCGATCTCGCGGTCGCCGCGCGCCTTGGCTGCGGCCTCCAGCGCCTGCATCACGGCGGCACCGTGGCCGCCGCTGCGCAGCGCGCGGTGCACGGCCATGCGGCCGAGCATGGCCGTGCCGTCGACCGCATCGAGCAGCCGGCCGGTCGCAATCACCTGGCCGAGCCGGTTGCGGACCACCGCGTGCAGCACGATGGCATCGTGCGCATCCCACTCCAGTTCCTTGGGAATGTTCTGCTCCTCGATGAAGACCGCGCGGCGCAGCGCACCCGCGCCTTCGCCCAGCGTTTTCCAGTCGCCCGTCTCCACCGTGCGCATCGGCTCGCCGGCCTCGAACCCCGTGAGGATTTCGCGCAGTGCCGCCGGCACCGGCTTCGAGGTCTGCGTGGCCGGGTCGGCAAACACATAGACGAGCTCGCAGCCCACCAGGTACTGGTCCTGCCGGAACAGCGCACCCTCGAAGACGATGGACGAGTTGCCGATGCGCGCGCACTTCATGCCCACGTCGATCACGTCGTCCATGCGCGCCGAGGCCCGAAAGTCGACCGTGGCCTTGCGCACGTAAAGGTCGCCGCCCAGTGCATGCATGGCTTCTTCGTAAGGCAGCGCGAGCGCACGCCAGTAGTCGGCAATGGCGGTGTCGAAGTACATCAGGTAGTGCGCATTGAATACGATCTTCTGCATGTCGACTTCGGCCCAGCGCACGCGCAGGCGGTGAAAGAAGCGGAAGTCTTTTCTCTGGGGCACGGTCTTGTCGTTCATGGGTTCAGTGCGTCCTTGAGTGCACGGGCCGCGTCGTCCTGCGCCTGCAGCGCCTCGGGGATGGCGCGGCCCATTTTCAGAAATTCGTGGATCACGCCGCGGTAGATCTCGAGGTCGACCGCCACTCCCGCGGCGCGGAGCTTGTCGGCGTAGGCAATGCCTTCATCCACCACCGGATCGCATTCGGCCAGGCCGATCCATGCGGGCGCCACGCCGTCGACGTCGTCGGCCAGGAGCGGCGCAAAGCGCCAGTCGTCGCGGTCGGCCGGCGTGCGCACGTACTGGCCGAAGAAATAGTCGATCAGCGCCTTGGTGAGCAGCGGGCCGTGGGCGTAGCGCCGGTGCGAGGCGGTGTCCTGGTGCGCCGCGGTGCCGGGATAGATGAGCATCTGCAGCGCGAGCGGCAGGCCCGCGTCGCGCGCGAGAATCGCGCACACCGCGGCCAGCGTGCCGCCGGCGCTGTCGCCGCCCACGGCCAGGCGGCTCGCGTCGATGCCCAGGCGCGCGTCTTCGCTTGCAATGAAGGCTAAGGCATCCCACGCGTCGTTCGATGCCGTCGGAAACCTAAACGCGGGCGCCAGCCGGTAGTCGACCGACACCACCGCGCAGCCGCTCTTGCTGGCCAGCACGCGGCACAGCGTGTCGTGCGTGCGGATGTTGCCGACCGTGAAGCCGCCGCCATGAAAATACACCAGCGCCGGCAGCATCGCCGTTGCCGACGGCGCGTAGAGCCGCGCGGGAATCGCGAAGCCATCGCGCGCCGGAATCGTGAAGTCGTCGACGCGCTCCAGCGCGGGCTTTTGCACTTCGAGCACGCCCGCGCCTTTTTCGTAGGAGGCCTTGGCCTCGTCGGGCGTGAGCTGGTCGAGCGAGGGATGGCCGGCCCGCGCCATGCGCTCGACCACGTTGGCCATCTTCGCGGTGAGCGGAGGCTGCCATGTGCCGGGTGCGACAGCGGCAAGGGTTTTGTTCATGTGCAAGACTGTCCCTGCTTGTTAGATTTGGGTGGTCTGCAATCGTACTGCCCCAGGCAAACCCACCTCATGGCCCTCATCCAATACCTCACCCAGATCCAGTTCGAATTCGGCGCCATCAAGCTGCTGTCCAGCGAATGCGCGCGCATCGGCATCAACCGGCCGCTGATCGTGACCGATGC
Source organism: Variovorax sp. 05T418 (assembly GCF_056396385.1). Taxonomy (NCBI): domain Bacteria; kingdom Pseudomonadati; phylum Pseudomonadota; class Betaproteobacteria; order Burkholderiales; family Comamonadaceae; genus Variovorax; species Variovorax sp. 05T418. The sequence goes on from NZ_JBFTLJ010000002.1 coordinate 12,096, forward strand.
AGGCGTGCGCGCGGCCGGCGTGCTGCAGAAGGCGCTCGATGCCATCGCCGACCTGGAAGTAGCGGTGTTCGACCAGACCCCCTCCAACCCCACCGAAGCCGCCGTGCGCGCAGCCGTCGAGCTGTACCGCAGCGGCCGCTGCGACGGCCTCATTGCCGTGGGCGGCGGCTCGGCCATCGACTGCGCCAAGGGCGTGGCCATCGCCGCCACGCACGAAGGCCCGCTCAAGACCTATGCCACCATCGAAGGCGGCTCGCCGAAGATCACCGACCGCGCGGTGCCGCTCATCGCGGTGCCCACCACCAGCGGCACCGGCAGCGAGGTGGCGCGCGGCGCCATCGTGATCGTCGACGACCACCGCAAGCTCGGCTTCCACAGCTGGTTCCTGATGCCCAAGGCCGCCATCTGCGACCCCGAGCTCACGCTCGGCCTGCCGCCCCGGCTCACGGCCGCCACCGGCATGGACGCGATTGCGCACTGCATGGAAACCTTCATGTCGGCCGCCTTCAATCCGCCGGCCGACGGCATCGGCCTGGACGGCCTGGAGCGCGCCTGGCTGCACATCGAGCGCGCCACCAAGGACGGCAGTGACCGCGAGGCGCGCCTCAATCTCATGAGCGCGTCGATGCAGGGCGCCATGGCGTTCCAGAAGGGCCTGGGCTGCGTGCACTCGCTGAGCCACAGCCTGGGCGGCGTCGATCCGCGCCTGCACCACGGCACGCTCAACGCCCTCTTCCTGCCGGCGGTGATCCACTTCAACGCGGGTGCCGAGTCGGTGCAGAAGGAGCAGCGGCTGCAGCGCATGGCGCGGGCCATGCACCTCGATTCGCCCGGCGATCTCGGCGACGCGATCCGCGACATGAACGCGCGCCTGGGCCTGCCCAAGGGCCTGGACGAGGTGGGCGTCACGCCCGCCCTGTTCGAGCAGATCATCGACGGCGCCATGGCCGACCACTGCCACAAGACCAACCCGCGGCTGGCTTCGCGCGACGACTACAAGGCGATGCTCGAGGCATCGATGTAGGGGGCGGGCGCAGTTGTTCGGGGCGCGATCACGCCGACGGGGTACCTTGCTCCGCGAATGTCCTCCGGCCTTCGGCCTCCCCCTTGATTTCGCTGCGCAAGGCACCCCATCGACGTGATCGTTATGCGGAGCAGTCGTTGATCAGCGATACACCAGCAGCGCGCCCATGTGCACAGAGCATCGGGTGCTCCCCGCAGCGAAATAAAGGAGGAGGCCGCAGGCCGGGGGACATTCGCGGAGGGGAGTACCCGGTGATCTGTGCACACGCCCTGAACGCCCTGCAACAGAAGCGCACGTCATGTATATGACATAAGGAATTTCTAGACTGCCAATCGAAGGCTTCGCATCCGCAGAAGTCCCAAGGGCCAGGGAAATTTCGAATGCCACGTACCGTCCAGGTTCACACCGTACTCAACGCCGAGCAGCTGAAGTTCCGCGCGATGCGGGGACAGGAAGGCCTCTCGCAGCTGTTCGAGTTCGAGGTCGACATGGTCAGCCCGAGCTTCAACCTCGACCTGAAGAAGCTGCTGGGCACTTCGCTCACGCTCGAACTGCAGGACGAAGGCGCATCGCGCTTTCTCAACGGCACCGTGGTGCGCTTCGAGCTCGTGGGCCGCGCCAACGAAACCGGCCGCCACTACGTCTACCGCGCATTGGTGCAGCCCTGGCTCTGGTACCTCACGCGCACCACCGACTGCCGCATCTTCCAGAACATGAGCGTGCCCGACGTGCTCGACGAAGTGCTCGGCAAATACGGCTTCGAATACGAGAAGCGCCTCAGCGGCAGCTACCGCCCATGGGAATACTGCGTGCAGTACCAGGAGAGCGACTTCGCCTTCGTCTGCCGCCTCATGGAGCACGAGGGCATTGCCTACCACTTCGAGCACCGCAACGGCTCGCACCTGCTGGTGCTGGCCGACGACGTCGGCGGCTACAGCACCCTGCCGGGCCACGCCACCATCGCCTACCGTCCGCGCGACCGCGTGGTGAATGCCATGGAGCCCTGCATCGACCAGTGGCGCATCTCGGAGCAGATCACCTCGGGCCGCGTGATGCTCGACGACTTCGACTTCAGGAAGTCGCGCGCCTCGCTCCAGAGCGTGCAGCAGGACCCGAAGGGCCACGACCACTCGAGCTACGAAGTCTATGAATGGCTGGGCGGCTACAGCGAGAACGACCAGGGCGACAGCTACGCGAAGATCCGCCTGCAGGAGCTGCAGTGCGCGCACGAGCTGGCCACGGGCCACACCAACGTGGCGGGCATGGCGCCGGGCTACCTGTTCCAGATGACGCACTGCCCGCGCGAGGCCGACAACCGCGAATACCTCGTCACGCAGACCCGCTACGACCTCCAGGAGCCCGAGTACGCGACCGGCGGCACGGCCGAATCGGTGTGCGAGTTCGACTTCACCGTGCTGCCTTCCAGCGTGCCCTACCGCCCCGCGCGCAAGACGCCCAAGCCGCGCACCAGCGGCCCGCAGACCGCCACCGTGGTCGGCCCCGAAGAGATCTGGACCGACCGCTTCGGCCGCGTGAAGCTGCAGTTCCGCTGGGACCGCTACGGCCAGTCGGACGAGAACAGCTCGTGCTGGGTGCGCGTGTCCAGCAACTGGGCCGGCGCCAACTACGGCACCATGCACATGCCGCGCGTGGGCCAGGAAGTGATCGTCGATTTCATCGGCGGCGAACCCGACCGACCCATCATCACCGGCCGCGTCTACAACAACGACCAGATGCCGCCGTGGGAGCTGCCCGCCAATGCCACGGCCAGCGGCATCCTCACGCGCTCGAGCACAGGCGGCGCGGCCAACCAGGCGAACATGCTGCGCTTCGAGGACCGCAGCGGCGCCGAGCAGATCCTGCTGCATGCCGAGCGCAACCTCGACGTCGAGGTGGAAGCCGACGAGACGCACACCACCAGCGGCACGCGCACCACCCTCGTCAAGGGCCACGAGTCGGCCACCTACCAGAGCGGCGAGACGCGCGACATCACCGCGGGCGCGAAAGAAACCATTACCGGCGGCGACACGCGCGACGTGACCGGCGGCTTCAGCGAAACGGTCAGCGGCGGCGTCACGCAGACCATTTCGGGCGGCAAGAAGCGCACGCTCAGCGGCGGGCTGAACGACACCATCAGCGGCGGCGTCAACCTTGCGATCACCGGCGGCTTCCACGGCACCATCGATGGACGGGAGATCCGCTTCGTGAGCGGCGGACGCAACGACACCATCGACACCTCGAACACCGTGCTGGTCAACGGCCCCTCGAACACCACCGTGACCGGCCCGACGGTGCACACCTCCCCGGATGTGACCTTCAACACGACGAACCACATCCACAACACGACGCAGCACGTCATCAACACCAACGTCTACAACACCACGTCGAACACCTACAACAACCTGACCAACAACTACACGAACAACTCGGTCAGCTACACCAACAACTACTCCAAGAGCAGCGACTGGAGGTGGTTCCGCCTGGGCGGCACCGGCCTGAACATGGACGTGTCGGGCATTTCGCTGGGCGTGGTGGCCGTGCGTTCGATGGCCATCGGCGTGCAGGCGCAGGCCATCGGCGTGAAGCTGGAGGCTGTGGGCGCGGAGTGGAAGAACAAGGCAATGTCGCTGGGGGATGCCGGTGCGCTCATCCAGCTCGTGGGCACGGAGATCAAGACGGGCGGCCTGCGCGCCGGCATCCAGGCGCTCAAGATCCTGCTCTGAAGCGTGGAAAACGTGCTCGAGATCGTGCTGTGGGGGGTGTTCGGCATCGTCAGCCTGGGCGTGATCGCGCTCGCCGCCATCGTGCTCGCGGTGTCGCTGATGAGCCATCGCGCCTATGCCGAGGAAGGCCGGCTGTGGCAGCAGCTGCAGGCCAGCGGGCGTCCGCTGCAGGGCGTCGCGGTTTCCCTGGTGCGCTCGCCCAGCGGCTACTCCCGGCGCGGCCCCGTCGGGCAGCGCATGACAGCCGTGCAGCTGGGCGTCGCCTACGTCGATGCCGACGGCATCGAGCAGCAGACCACCTTGCGCACGCTCATCGACGAGGACCTGCTGGCCCATTTTTCCGCGGGCCGGCCCGACATTCATCTGCTGCAGGACCCGCAAGACCCGTCGCGGCTGGCCATCGACCGCAGGCACACCCCCCTGGTGATCCGCGGCGCAAGGCGCTGATCCCGCCGTGAAGACCATCAAGCCCCTGCGCCTGAGCGTCCTGACGCGACCCTTCCTGCGCGCGCAAAGCCAGCGTCTCGCACTCACCGTGATCGGCATGCACACCCTCGGCGAAGGGGGCGTGCTGCTGCCGGAGACGGAGCTCTGGAAGACCGTCTCTGCCGAACTGGGAAACCAGTCCGCGATCGATCTCGGCATTCCCAAGCTGCGGCCCGAATTCCTGGTGAGCGGCCAGGCCTACACCTGCCACCAGCAGGACAAGACACGCTGCGCGGTCGACCTGCGCGTCGGCACCTTGCGACGCCAGTTCCTCGTTTCGGGCGACCGCTACTGGCTGGATGGCCGCGCCACCGAGCCGCAGGCTTTCGACACCATGCGCCTGGACTGGCGCCACGCGTTCGGCGGCCCCGGCTTTGCCGCCAACCCCGCGGGCATCGGATACGCCCCCGAGATGGTCAACGGCCTGCTGGTGCAGCGGCTGCCCAACGTCGAACGCCCGGGCGATGGCATGGACCGCCCCGACCGCAGGCCGGTCCCGGCCTGCCCGGGTGCGATGGACGTCGATCTGCCCGAACGCCTGAAGCTGCTGGGAACGGACTACGGCGACCAGTGGCGCGAGACGCTCTACCCCGGCTTTGCACGCGACATGGACTGGCAGTTCTTCAACGCCGCGGCTGCGGAACAGCGCTGGAACGACGAACTGTCCATTCCCGCAGCCGCGCCCTACGATATCTGGAACATGCACCCAGAGCATGCGGTGCTGCGCGGACGGCTTCCGGATCTGCGCGCACGCGGCTTCGTGGCGAGAAAGTCTGCGCGGCCTCTTGCGCTGGAAGAGGTGCCGCTGCGGCTGACCACCGCCTGGTTCTTCCCGCACATGGCGCAGGTCATGCTGATCTTTCACGGCGAGACGCTCATCGTAGAGGACGATGCCGCGGATATCACGCATGTCATGCCGGCGATGGAGGCGGCAGACAGCCCGCTGCGCCCCCTCTCCCACTACGAGAAGGTCTTCGAGAATCGCTGCAACCTGGAGAAAGGCGCGATCCATGCGCTCCTCGACGAGGAACTGCTGCCGGCCTCGGCCATCGGCCCCTGGCTGGACCAGATCGACGCGCGCGAATCGATCCTGGCAAGGAACATCAAGGACAAGGGCGAGCGCCTGCGCGCCGAACTGACGGCGCGCGGCCTGGAGGCCGGCCACACGGCGCGCCATTTCCGGGAACGGCCCCTGCCGAAGCCTTTCGACAAGATGCCCACGCTGGCCGAACTGCCCGAGTTCATCGACAAGACACGCGCCTACCAGCGCGAACAGGAACGCAAGCTGGAGGAAGCCAGGCAGGAGGTCGCGAAGGCGGCCCGGGACAACGCATCCGAATCGCGCAAGGCGGGCTTCGACAGCAGCCGGATCACCGAGGAAAGCCAGAACGCGCAGCTCAAGGGCCCGCCGAAATTCGAGGCCGAGACGATCGTCGAGGGCCTGGCCGGCATCGCCGCGGCCACGGGCGCCCCGGCCATGAGCGCCGCCGAGCACGCCGAGCTGCAGGCCATGGGGCAGCGGGGCCGGCAGGACATGCTGGCGCTGTACCGCATGGCGGCCCACCACCAGGCCGCTGCCGATCCGATGGCTGCCGAACAGAATGCGCAGACGCGCGAACGCGTGCTCGCCGCCATGGCCGCGGACCGCGACCTGTCCGCCATGGACCTGACGGGCTGCGACCTGTCGGGCCTCGATCTGCGGGGCGCCCGCATGCACCAGGCCTTGCTCGAAGGCGCCCGCCTCCAGGGCACCCGCCTGGATGGCGCCGACCTGAGCCAGTCGGTGCTGGTGCGCGCCGACCTGCGCCAGGCCTCGTTGACGGGCTGCAACCTGGAGCGTGCCAACCTCAGCCTCGCGCGCTGCGAAGACACCAACTTCGCGCAGGCCCGCTTCGAGCGCACGCAGATGGAAAAGCTGCGCCTCGACGGCTGCTGTCTCGACGAAGCGAGGTGGAGCCATCTGTTGCTGCAGGGGATCGAACTCGCGGATTGCAGCCTGCGGCGCGCCGACCTCCGCTACGTGAGCATGGCCGAACACTGCCGGCTGGCGCGCTGCGACTTCGGCGAGGCACGCCTGGAAAAGGTGCTGTTCGTGCAGGCCGAATTCGAGTCGGTGGATTTTTCCGGCGCCACCGTCGAAGCCTGCAGCTGGGCCCACACGCCGCTGCACAAGGGCATCCGGTTTCGGCATGCCCTGCTCAAGACCACCAGCTTCGTCGGCACCACGGATCTTCGCGAGGCCGACTTCGAGGATGCCACGCTGGTGCATTGCACCCTGCGCGAGCTGCCTCTCGATGGCGCGAACTTCAGGCGGGCGACGCTCGATACCTGCGATTTCTCCTCCGCGTCGCTCAAGAGCGCGGACCTGCGCGCGGCGGCGGCGCCCGACAGCCTCTTCATCCGCGCCGATTTCACGCGTGCCTCCCTGCGGCTCGCCAATCTCATGAATGCCAACCTTCAGAAGGCCTGCCTGGTCGATGCCGACCTGGGCGAGGCCAACCTGTTCCGTGCCGATGTCTCCCAGATCCTCATCACCCCCGGCACGATCACCCTGGGTGCCCACATCGACCAGATAAAGACACTGCCCCGGCGCCCCGAGGCGGGCGGCGCGTGAATGCCGAGACGCTGGCAGCCCAGGTCCGCAACGGCGAGCCGATCCGCGAGAAGGACTTCAGCCACATGGACATGAGGGGCATCGACCTGCGCGGCGGCGTGTTCAGCGAATGCAGCTTCCGGGGCGTTCAGGCCGATGCCGCGCGCCTGGGCGAATCCCTCTTCGAGAAGTGCCGCTTCGACCAGGCGCAGTTGCCGGCGGCGGAACTGACGCGCACCGCCTTCCACGAGTGCAGCCTGCAGGATGCGGTGCTGGATGCGGCCTCCATGCCGCATTCGGTGTTCAGCGGCTGCACGCTGTGGGGCATTCGGCTGGAAGAGGCCTTCATGGACCAGGCGAACTTCCATCAAAGCGAGCTGCGCAACGCCTGCCTGGACCGTGCCAGCCTCGACAAGGCCGTGTTCTCCGAGTGCGACTTGACGGGCGCGTCCTTCAATGCGGTGGCCTTCTCGTCGACCATCTTCTTTCGCGCAGCGCTGGCGGGCACGCGCTACGCCGGAGCCAGCTTCACGAACGCGATTTTCAGCGAGGCGGATCTTGCGGGGCAGGACTTCTCCGGGCAGCAGTTCCACCTCTGCCAGTTCATCGATGCGGTGCTGGCGGCGTGCCGATTCCGCGATGCGCGCCTCACGCAGTGCAACTTCAAGGGGGCCGACCTGCGCAATGCGGTGCTGGCCGGGGCACAGGCCATGCAGTGCCTGTTTCCCGAGGCCGACCTGCGCGGCGTCGATGCGCGGGGCGGCCACTTCCAGCAGAGCATCTGGGTCGACGCCCATCTCGACGGCGCAGATTTCTCGCAGACGCAGCTCGAGCAAGGCGTCTTCCATCGCGCGCACTGCGGGCAGACCACATTCGCCGGCAGCCGCCTGGACTACGCCGATTTTTCCTACGCCTCGCTGGTCCAGGCCGACTTCCGCGATGCCGCTTTCCTGCGCACCGTGTTTCATCGCGCCGACCTGGACGGCGCGAGGTTCAGTACCCGCCTGGGTACGCTGGACCGGGACCCTGCGCTGCACGAAGCCGAGAAGGTGGCGCTCCAGCAACCCGAGCGCCCATCCCGCCTGGACCGCGACATCCATGGCCGCCGCCCCAAGAAAGAAAGCCCATGACCTCCACCCGGACCACCGACGGCCACACGATCGCCACTGCACGCCATGCAACGCAAGGCGTGCTGGATCCGCTCATGCAGCGCCCTTCGCATGCGGCCCGCGCGGACTCCGGCACGCGGACCGCCACGGTGATTGCCAGCGATGGCGATCCCTGGTTCGACGTCGACCTCGACGACGGCCAGGGATCGCTGCGCTGCCGGCGCGTCGCCAGCTGCCTGCTGCTGCCTGCGCCGGGCGATACGGTGCTGATCACCTCGACCCGCCAGGGCGACAGCTTCGTCATCGCGGTGGTCGTCCAGGCCGACCCGCGGCAGGCGACGCTGGCCGTGGACGGCGACCTGACGCTGGTGTCGCGCTCGGGTGGCATCCGCGCGCGCAGCGCCGGCCCGATGGCGCTGGAGTCGGACACCTCGATCGCCATGCAGTCGCCCGAGTGGCGCGCGCAGGCCCGGCGGGCCCATTGCGAGATCGGGGAGATGGACTACCAGGGCGCCCGCATCCGCTTCAGCGTGCTGGTGTCGCGCTTCGTCGGGCGCACTTGCGAGGTGGTGCTGGATCGCCTCAACCTGCTCACCCGCTCGAGCTTCCGCCTGACCGAGGAGATGGAACAGGTGCGTGCCGGCCAGATCGACATCCAGGCCGAAGAGACCCTGCGCCTGCATTCGAAGAACACGCTGCTGACCAGCAAGGGGCTGGTCAAGGTCGATGCCGAGCAGATCCACATGGGCTGAAAAAAAGGAGCACCGCATGTTCGCCAACTGCCAGATGATGGGCCTCGATCTCGCCTTCCCCGACGTCTGCAAGACGCCGCCGGCGCTGCCCATTCCCTACCCGAACTTCGCGCTCGGGCCCACGGCCATCCCCAACGCCTGGAACATCCTGTACGGCGGCGCGCCGGCGCACAACCTGGCCACCGTCACGCCCATCACCAACGGCGACAACGCGGGCGTGCTGATGGGCGTGGTGTCGCAGACGGTGATGGGCCCTTCGCGCCACATCACCGGCGCGTTCACCGTGCTGCTCAAGGGCACGCCCTGCACGCGCATGACCAGCCTGTCGGTGCAGAACCGCTGCAACATCGTCGGGATGCGGATCGTGCCCAGCCAGTTCAAGGTGCTGGTGCTGGCGGCCTGATTTTTTTATTCCGCCTTCACGCCCGCCGTGCGGATGACCTTGCCCCACTTGGCCGTCTCTGCCTTGATGAAGGCATCGAACTCCTCGGGCGTGCTGCCGGCCGGAATGGTGCCCATGGCGTCGAGCTTGGCGCGCGTCTCTTCGTTTTTGATGATGCGCGCGAGCTCGTCCGACATGCGCTTGACGATGTCGCGCGGCGTGCCGGCCGGCGCCAGCATGCCGGCCCAGGTGCTGCCGGTGAAGCCCGCGAAGCCCTGCTCGATGAAGGTCGGCACATCGGGCGCAGCGGCCAGGCGCTTGTCGCCCGCCACGCCGATGAGCCGCACCTTGCCCGCCTTGGCCTGGTTGATGAGGCCCGTGGGTGCATCGAAGAACAGCTGGATCTGGCCGCCCATCAGGTCCGTGAGCGCAGGCACTGCGCCGCGGTACGGAATGTGGATCATGTAGGTCTGCGTGAGCGACTTCCACAGCTCGGTCGTCAGGTGCGCGGCCGAGCCGTTGCCCGACGAGCCGAAGCTCACCTTGCCGGGATTGGCGCGCGCGTAGTCGATGAGTTCGCGCGCGGTCTTGAACGGTGCATTGATGTTGACCGCGGCCAGCAGCGGCGAGATGCCCATCAGCGAGACGCCCGCCAGGTCCTTTTGCGGGTCGTAGGGCAGCTTGGGGTACAGCGTGGTGTTGGCCGCATAGGCCGCGATCACGACGCCGAAGGTGCTGCCGTCGGGCGGTGCCTTGGCAATGGCATCGACGCCGATCAGGCTGTTGGCACCGGGCTTGTTGTCGACCAGCACCGGCTGGCCGAGCCGCGCCTGCAGGCCCACCTGCACCAGCCGCGCCATCTGGTCCGTGAACCCGCCCGGCGTGTAGGGCACGATGATGCGGATCGGCTTGTTCGGCCACGCGCTCTGTGCCAGCACGGGCATCGGAACAGTCGCAGCGGCAGCGGCGGCAAGGGTGAATCGGCGGCGTGAAATGCGGGCCTGCGGCATGGATGGCGGCTTTCTCTGGACAAGAATGATCCGGCCATTCTCGAAGCCGCTGCGCCGCCGACCCCTCAGGGTTTGCCCCGGCGGGGCCTGTTCAGAGCGGCAGGATGTCGCGCGTGCGACCGCCGGTTGCGAGCCAGGCTTCGAACTCGTCCGACAGCCGCTCGGCCTCGCGCGTGGCACGGCTCCATGCGCTGATGCGCGCCTGCGCGTCGTTCGCAAAGTGGATGAAGTCCTTGCGGTCGGGCAGCTTGCCGTTGGGCAGCGAGCGCACCCAATCGGCATCGGGCGCGAGCACCACCATGCGGTCCAGAAAGCTGGTGGACCGGTGGCGCCAGCGCAGGCCCTTGTCGAGCCAGCCCGGCACCACCGCACGCTGGAAATGCGGGTACAGCACGATGCCTTCGTCGGCCGGCTGGTAGTCCAGGTGCAGGTGGTAGTCGGTGATGCCGCCGTCCCAGTACGCACCGCGCGGCGCGCCGGGAATGTCGTGCACCGCGGCCAGGAGAAACGGAATGGAGCACGAGGCCTGCAGCACCAGGTTGAAGTTCTCTTCGCTGAGCGCGTGCTGGCGCGTGCGGAAATCTTTCGTGCCGAAAGGCAAGGCCGCGCCGGGCGTGGAAAACACGCAGCGCTCCAGCCATGCACCCAGCCCCTTGCGATGCAGGCTGTTGGTGGCAAAGGCGCCCAGGTAGCCGACCGGCGTGCGTGCCCTGCCCTCGCGCCCGAGGATGTGGCGGCCGCGCGAAGTCACCACGTGGAGCTTGTAGCGCGCATGGCCCAGCACCTCGCCGATGCGCCCGCCGTAGAAGTCGGCCAGACTGTCGGCAAAGCGCTCGCTGAGCTGCTGCGGGCTCAGGCGCTTCTGCCCCGGCGGTACTTCGAACTGCTGGCGCACGTAGTCGTGCTCGAAACGCGCAAAGGCTTTCTGCGGATCCGCGAGGCAGGCCGTGGCCAGCCGCCACGCACCGATCGACGCGCCCACCAGGTGCACCGGCTGGCTCGACTGCGCGAGCCAGCGTCCGAAGATGAAGCGATCGAGCGGCCCAAGGATCAGGCCCTTGGGGCCGCCCGCCGCGCCGGGAATGGTACGCACGTCCTGCGGGCGCAGGCCGTGCTGTTCGATGTGCTTGCGGGCGGCGGGGCCGGCGTAGATGCGCAGGGCTTTCATGCCACCCTTTGCTCGGAAATGACATCCATGTGCAAAGAAGGCATCCGGACTTCTCTCATTGATCCGGCGCAACACCCCGCCTGCGTGCTTCACCTCTCCGCAGAACGAGGAGCTCGCTACGCGCAGGCGCGAAAAGCAGCAACTCCTTGATCGAGGGAGTGGCCGCAGTGGCCTCTTCGCCTTCGGGTTGAGCGCCTTCTTTCGATTGCCCGCTCGGACAGGCATTCGGACGATCGATGACGCGCACCTTCGTGATTGGGACTGGCTGGCGGCTCATTGCACTCACTCCCTCGGCCCGGTTTCTGACTTGCTCGGCAACTTGATCGCCCCGTTCGCTACGAGATGACGCTCTCAATGAATACTACTTGCGCAACCCCTGCAGCTTGGCAAACGCACTCGCCATCTGCCCCGCGGGCTGCGGCGAATTGTCGCGGCGCGGGCCCTGCTGCTGGCCGCGGCCAGCGCCCTCGAAACGGTTGTCGCGCGGGCCGTCGCGGCGCGCGGGCGCCGCGTCGAGCTTCATCGACAGGCCGATGCGCTTGCGCGCCACGTCCACTTCCATCACCTTGACCTTGACGATGTCGCCGGTCTTGACGACCTCGCGCGCATCGTTCACGAACTTGTGGCTCAGCTGGCTCACGTGCACCAGGCCGTCCTGGTGCACGCCCAGGTCGATGAAGGCGCCGAACTGCGCCACGTTGCTCACGGTGCCTTCGAGGATCATGCCCTCGACGAGGTCCTTGATGTCGTCCACGCCATCGTTGAAGCGCGCCACCTTGAAGTCGGGGCGCGGGTCGCGGCCGGGCTTCTCGAGTTCGCCGAGGATGTCCTTGACCGTGATGACGCCGAACTTCTCGTTCGCGAACAGCTCGGGCTTCAGGGTCTTGAGCATCTCGGCGCGGCCCATCAGCTCGGCAATGGGCTTGCCGGTCTTGACGATGATCTGCTCGACCAGCGGATAGGTTTCGGGGTGCACGCCGGTCACGTCGAGCGGGTCGGCGCCGCCGCGGATGCGCAAAAAGCCCGCGCTCTGCTCGAAGGCCTTGGGGCCGAAGCCGCTCACGTCGAGCAGCTGCTTGCGCGTGGAGAACGCGCCATTGGCTTCGCGCCAGCGCACCACCGCCTTGGCCACGCTGGCCGACAGGCCCGAGACGCGGCTCAGGAGCGGCACGCTTGCGGTGTTGAGGTCCACGCCCACCGAGTTCACGCAGTCTTCCACCACCGCCTGCAGCGTGCGCGCGAGTTCGCTCTGGTTCACGTCGTGCTGGTACTGGCCCACGCCGATGCTCTTGGGGTCGATCTTCACGAGCTCGGCCAGCGGGTCCTGCAGGCGGCGCGCAATGCTGGCGGCGCCGCGCAGGCTCACGTCCACGTCGGGCATTTCCTGCGAGGCGAATTCGCTGGCCGAATAGACGGAAGCGCCGGCCTCGCTCACCACCACCTTGTCGACCGTCATCTCGGGTGCGCCGGCCTGCGCGGCCATCTTGGCGAGCAGCTTGATCAGGTCGGCGGCGAGCTTGTCGGTCTCGCGGCTGGCGGTGCCGTTGCCGATCGCGATCAGGTTCACGCCGTGCTTGGCGCACAGCTTGCCGAGCGTGTGCAGCGAGCCTTCCCAGTCCTTGCGCGGCTCGTGCGGGAACACGGTGGCGGTCTCGACCAGCTTGCCGGTGGCATCGACCACGGCCACCTTCACGCCGGTGCGGATGCCGGGGTCCAGCCCCATCACGACGCGCGGGCCGGCCGGTGCGGCCAGCAGCAGGTCGCGCAGGTTGTCGGCAAACACCTTGATCGCCACCTTCTCGGCCTCTTCGCGCAGGCGGGTGAACAGGTCGCGCTCAGTGGAAAGCGCGAGCTTCACGCGCCAGGTCCAGGCCACGCACTTGCGCAGCAGGTCGTCGGCCGCGCGGCCGGCGTGGCTCCAGCCCAGGTGCAGCGCGATGCGGCCTTCGGCGACGCTGGGCTTGCCCGGCTCGGGCTCCACCGGCAGCACCAGCTTGGCGTCGAGGATGTCGAGCGCGCGGCCGCGGAACACCGCCAGTGCGCGGTGCGAAGGCACGCGGCCGATGGGCTCGTCGTAGTCGAAGTAGTCGCGGAACTTGGCGACATCGGCGTTGTTCTCGTCCTTGCCGGCCATCAGCGTGGACTTGAGCAGGCCTTCGTTCCAGAGCCATTCGCGCAGGCTCTGCACCAGCGCTGCATCCTCGGCCCAGCGTTCGGAGAGGATGTCGCGCACGCCGTCGAGCACGGCGGGAACGGTCGAGAAATCGGGGCCCGGCTTGCCGTCGTCGAGCGTGGTGGCGGGCTGCAGGAAGGCCTTGGCTTCCACGGCGGGGTCGAGCGTGGGGTCGGCCAGCAGCTTGTCGGCGAGCGGCTCGATGCCGAACTCGCGCGCGATCTGGCCCTTGGTGCGGCGCTTCTGCTTGAACGGCAGGTACAGGTCCTCGAGCTCCTGCTTGGTCGGCGCGAATTCGATGGCGGCGCGCAGTTCGGGCGTGAGCTTGCCCTGCTCGTCGATGCTCTTCAACACCGCGGCGCGGCGGTCTTCGAGTTCGCGCAGGTACGAAAGGCGCGCCTCGAGTTCGCGCAGCTGGATGTCGTCGAGGCCGTCGGTCACTTCCTTGCGGTAGCGGGCAATGAACGGAACCGTGGCACCGCCATCGAGCAGTTCGATGGCCGCCTTCACCTGGTGCTCGCCTACCTTGATCTCGGCGGCGAGCTGGCGAATGATTTTTTGCATGTCGGAGGGGATCCCTGGAACTGGCGACGCCGTTCGGACGCCTTGCGGATAAAGCGCGGAAGTTTGCCATAGGGTGCGGCCGCTCCACGCGCTCCGGCGCCCGCGCAAATGCAGGCGCTAGTGGTAAACCACTATGGGCCTAATTGGTATGCCACGCAAAATGTGGTCTAACCACTTTGATCCGCCATGGCCCTCAAGCTCATTCACCCGTCCTCCGAAGCGATGTCGAAGATCGGCCAACCTCCAATGGAGAAGCCGTACCAGCGCCTGGCTGCCAGTATCCATGAATTGGTCAAACAGGGTGAGTTTCTGGTCGGCCAGCGGCTGCCCTCCGAACGGGCGCTGGCGGAGCGCTTCGACGTGAGCCGCACCTCGGTGCGCGAGGCCATCATTGCGCTGGAGCTGCAGGGCGTGGTCGAGGTGCGCGGTGGCTCGGGCATCTACATCTGCCAGCCGCAGGACGCGCCCACGCGGCTGCCGATGGCCCAGGAGACCGGCGCCGGCCCCTTCGAACTGCTGCGCGCGCGCTGCCTGATCGAGTCCGAGATCGCCTCGCTGGCGGCCACCACGCGCAAGGACGCCGACCTCGACAAGATGTTCGGCGCGCTCGCCACCATGCGCGAGCAGATGCACGACAAGGAAGCCAACGAGGCGGCCGACCGCATGTACCACCTGCACATTGCCGAATCCACCGGCAACAGCGTGCTGCTGCAGACGGTGACGAATCTCTGGGACCAGGCCAAGGGCCCGATCTGGACGCAGATCGAGCAGCACTTCCATTCGCCCGCACTGCGCCTCCAGTCGCAGGACGACCACCAGCGCATCTTTGCCGCGATCGTCTCGGGCGATGCCGAGGCCGCGCGGCTGGCCATGCGGGCGCACCTGGAACGCGTGATCGGCGAGTTCGCCCAGAGCTGGCGCTAGGCACCTGCCCCGCGCGCGGCGGCCCCGGCGCGCTTGACCCTTTCAAAAAAAGACGGAGACACGAACCATGAAGCCCAAACTCGCCCGCGGCCTGGCCGCACTGCTGCTCGCCGGCAGCTTCGGCGCCGTCCAGGCGCAGGAACCGCCCGCGCCCGGCGCGAGCCCGCGCATCGACGCCATCCGCAAGGCCGGCGAACTGCGCGTCGGCGTGCTGCAGAACGCGCCTTGGCTGATCGAGAACACCACCGGCAACGGCGAGCCCTGGAGCGGCCCGGCCTGGCTGCTGGCCAAGGAGTACGCCCGCCTGCTCGGCGTCAAGCTCAGCACGGTGCCGGTGTCGCACGAGACCAAGGTGCCGGTGCTGGCATCGAACCAGGTCGACATGACCATCAGCCCGCTGGGCGAAACGCCCGAGCGCTTGAAGGTGGTCGACTTCGTCGTCTATTCCGCCACCAGCGTGTGCATGTTCGGCCGTGCCGACAACGCCAAGCTGGCCAAGGCCGCATCAGTGGACGACCTCAACCGGCCCGAGGTGACGATCGCCTACTTCACCGGCGGCGCCGAGGAAGGCTGGGTCAAGGAACGCTTCCCCAAGGCCAGGCTGCGCGCCGTGGCCAGCTCTGGCGCCACCGCGCCGGTGGAGGAAATCATGGCGCGCCGCGCCGATGCGGCACCGATCAACCGCGTGCCGTGGGTCGGGCTGCAGCACAAGGTCAAGGGCCTCGCGGTGCTGCCCAAGGAAAACAACTGCCAGGGCAGCACCGAGAAGGCCTCGCCGGTCGGCCTGGCCGTCGACAAGAACCAGCCCGCCTACCTCGAATGGCTGCGGCAGGTCGCCAAGGCCCGCAAGGCGCAGCTCGACGCCGACGAGGCCCGCGTGATCGGCGCACTGAAATAAGCAAGCAAGTCACACATCAAGCCAACAGAAAACCGGAGACCTTCATGCCACACATCCCCCGCACTTTCCTCGGCCGCAAGCTGGCCCGCGCAGCACTCGCGGCCGCCCTGGCCGGCAGCTGCCTCGGCGCACTGGCGCAGACGCCGCCGCCACCCGGCGCGAGCCCGCGCATCGACGCCATCCGCAAGGCCGGCGTGCTGCGCGTGGGCGTGGTCAACAACCCGCCCTGGCTCGCGCAGAACACCGCGGGCGACGGCGAGCCGTGGTCCGGCCCGTCGTGGACGCTGGGCAAGGAGTTTGCGAAGCTCCTGGGCGTGAAGGTGGAGCCCGTGCCGGTGAGCCACGAGACCAAGGTGCCGTCGCTCACGGCCAACCAGATGGACATCATGATCGGGCCGCTGAACGAGACCGCGGAGCGCGCGAAGATCATCGACTTCGTCACCTTCTCGAGCACCGGCGTGTGCATGTTCGGCCGCGCCGACAACCCGAAGTTCACCAGCGCGCGCACGCTGGAAGACTTCAACAAGCCCGAGATCACCATGGCGTATTTCTCGGGCGCGGGCGAGGAGCCGCTGGTGCGCCAGCAGTTCGCGAAGGCCAAGCTGCGCGGCGTGGCCAACTCCGGTTCGGTCGCGCCCATCGAAGAGGTGCTGGCCGGCCGCTCCGACGTGGCGCCGCTCAACCGCATGCTGTGGCCCAACATCAGCAAGAAGGTCAAGGGACTGGCCGTGTTCCCCAAGGAGAACGACTGCCAGGACAGCAAGATCTTCCAGATCCAGACCGGCATGGGCGTGGCGAAGGACCAGCAGGTGTACCTCGACTGGCTGCGCGCCGTGGCCCAGCGCATGCAGCCCGCGCTCAGCGAAGAAGAGCGCCGCATGACGCAGAACCTGAAGTAACGCCATGCTGAACTGCGAAATCCACGGCGCGCTCGACCTGCGCCTTGCCGAACGCCCGGCCGAACCGCTGGCGCCCACCCAGGTGCGCGTGGCCGTCAAGGCGGTCGGCATCTGCGGCTCCGACCTGCACTACTACCGCCACGGCCGCGTCGGCGACTTCGTGATCCGCGCGCCGCTGACGCCGGGGCACGAGGCCTCGGGCCAGGTCATCGAAGTGGGCGCGCAGGTGAGCTCGGTGAAGCCGGGCGACCGCGTGGCCCTCAACCCGTCGCGCACCTGCGGCGTCTGCCGCTTCTGCCGCGCGGGCGCTTCCAACCACTGCGAGAACGTGCACTTCTTCGGCAGCGCCAGCCGCTGGCCCCACATGCAGGGCGCGATGCGCGAGCAGGTGGTGGTGGAGGCCACGCAGTGCCTCATCGTGCCCGACACGCTGTCGTTCGAGCTGGCCGCCTTCGGCGAGCCGCTGGCCGTGGCACTGCATGCGGTGCAGGAGGCCGGCTCGCTGCTCGGCAAGACGGTGATGGTGGTGGGCGCGGGGCCGATCGGCGCGCTGATCCTCATGGCCGCGAAGCTCGCGGGCGCGAGCCAGCTGATTGCGGTGGATATCGTGGACGAGACGCTCGCGGCCTGCACCCGCGTCGGCGCGACGCGCACCATCAACGCGGCCACGCAGCCCGATGCGCTGCAGGCATTGGCCGCGGACAAGGGACAGGTCGATGCGTGCTTCGAGGTTTCGGGCCACTACGACGGCCTGGCCAATTGCATCCGGTCGACGCGCCCGCGCGGCACCATCGTGCAGGTGGGCACGCTTGGCGGCAACAGCGAGGGCTGCCCGTTCAACCAGGTCATGGTCAAGAGCCTGCACCTGGTCGGCAGCTTCCGCTTCGTCGACGAATACGCATGGGCGGTGGACTACCTGAGCCGCGGCCTGCTGGACGTGTCGCCCCTGCTGACCGAGGCGGTGCCGGTGGCACGCGTGCACGACGCCTTCGCGCTGGCGGCGGACCGGCACCGCGCGATGAAGGTGCTCGTCACGTTCTGAGGGCGGGGTCGCTTGATCCTGCCGCCCTTCCCTCTCCCGCGGAGCTTCCATGGAATTCGACTTTTCCCCGATTGCCGACAACTGGCGCTTCTTCGCCAGCGGCCTGGGCGTGACGGTCGCGCTGAGCCTGATCAGCGCAGTCACCAGCATCCTCGCGGGCCTGGCGATCGCGCTGCTGCGGCTGTACGGCCCCGGCTGGCTGCGCCGGCTGCTCGTGTTCTACATCGACTCGATGCGCGCCATTCCGGTGCTGGTGGTGCTGGTGTGGATGTACTTTGCGTTCCCGCTGCTCGTGGGCTTCACCTTCGCGCCGTTCTGGGCCGCGGTGATCGCGCTGACGCTGCACATCGCGGCCTATGCGGCCGAGGTGATCCGCGCGGGCATCGAGTCGATCCGACCGGGCCAGACGCGCGCCGCATTGGCGCTGGGCATGTCGCGTGCGCAGCTGCTGCGCAAGGTGCTGCTGCCGCAGGCCACCATCCGCATGCTGCCGGCCTTCGGCTCGATCCTCACCATCGCCATCAAGGACACGGCCATTGCCACCGTGATTGCCGTGCCCGAGCTGATGCACCGCGCCGAAACGGTGGCGGGCCAGAGCTACCGGCCGGTGGAAGTGTTCACCGCGGTGATGGTGGCGTACTTCGCGATCCTGTTCCCGGTCACGCGCGGCATCGACCGGCTCTACCACCGCGTCGCGCACCTGGGGCGTTCATGATGAAGAGGGCCATCCCATGACTTTCGACTGGTCCGTGATCTGGACGCACCGCCAGGCCTTGCTCGAAGGCGCGGCGCTCACCGTGGGCCTCACGGTGCTGACCATGCTGCTGGCCGTGCCGGGCGGCATCGTGCTGGCACTGATGCGGCTGTCGTCCAACAAGCTGCTGCAGTCGGCCTCGCTCGGCTTCGTGGAGTTCTTCCGCAACCTGCCGCTGATCCTGGTGATCTACTGGGTCTTCTACGTGATGCCGATGGCGGTGGACTTCCAGCTGTCGCCGCTCGTCACCGCGCTGGTGGCGCTGGTGCTCAACATCTCGGCCTACAACGCCGAGACCTTCCGCGCCGGCATCAACTCCATCCGCAAGGGGCAGCTGGAGGCGGCGCTTGCCATGGGCATGTCGCGCCGCCAGGCCATGTTCAAGGTGGTCATTCCGCAGGCGGGCCGCCGCATCCTGCCGGTGATCGCGAGCACCTGGGTCTCGCTCTTCAAGGACACCTCGCTGGTGTCCGTCATCGCCGTGAGCGAACTGGCCTACACGGCGATGCAGATCCGCGCGCAGACCTTCCGCGTGCTGGAAATGCTCACCGCCATGGCCGTCCTCTACTGGCTGATGGGCTACCCGCAGGCCAAGCTGGTGGACTGGATCCACCGCACATATGGAGTCAAGGAATGAACAACGACATCGCCCGCGCCCCGGCGCGCAAGAACGCCGACCAGCCGCCGGTGCTGGTCTATGAAGAGGTGCGCAAGCTCTATGGCGACTTCGTGGCGCTCGATGGCGTCTCGCTGCAGGTCCACAAGGGCGAGGTGATGTGCCTGATCGGCCCTTCGGGCTCGGGCAAGTCGACCCTGCTGCGCTGTACCAACGCGCTGGAAACCATCAACGGCGGGCGCGTGCTGATCGACGGCGTGCCGCTGCCCGCGCAGGAATCGGCGGTGCGCAAGGTGCGCCAGCGCATGGGCATGGTGTTCCAGAGCTTCGAGCTGTTTCCGCACAAGTCGGCGCTCGACAACGTGGCCATGGGCCCCATCACCGTGCTGGGCATGCGCGAGTCCGAGGCCAAGGCACGTGCCATGGCGCTGCTCGAGAAGGTCGGCCTGTCGGCCAAGGCCGGCAACTTTCCGGCCAATCTCTCGGGCGGCCAGCAGCAGCGCGTGGCCATCGCCCGCGCGCTGGCCATGGAGCCCGAAGTGATGCTGTTCGACGAGCCCACCTCCGCGCTCGACCCCGAGACCGTGGGCGAAGTGCTCAGCGTGATGCAGAAGCTCGCGCAGGAGGGCATGACCATGATCGTGGTCACGCATGAAATGGGCTTTGCGCGGCGCGTGGCCGACTGGGTGGTGGTGTTCGAGTCCGGCGCCATCATCGAACAGGGCCCGCCGGCGCAGATCTTCGAGCACCCCACCGTGGAGCGCACGCGCGACTTCCTCGGCCACCTCGGCTGGAACGGCTGACGACGCACGAACGCTGCCGCCGCCCCCGCCATCTCTCTTGCTTCAACCATGAAAATCACCAACGCCCGCGTCATCGTCTGCAGCCCCGGCCGCAACTTCGTCACCCTCAAGATCGAAACCGACGAGGGCCTGACCGGCATCGGCGACGCCACGCTCAACGGGCGCGAACTCTCCGTGGCCGCCTACCTCACAGAGCACGTCATTCCCTGCCTGATCGGGCGCGACGCGCACCAGATCGAGGACATCTGGCAGTACCTCTACAAGGGCGCCTACTGGCGCCGCGGCCCGGTCACCATGACCGCCATCGCCGCCGTGGACACCGCCTTGTGGGACATCAAGGCCAAGGCCGCCGGCCTGCCGCTGTACCAGCTGCTGGGCGGCAAGAGCCGCACCGGCGTGATGGTCTACGGCCATGCCAACGGCAGCGACATCGAGCACACGGTGGACGAGGTGCTGCGCTATGCGGACGCCGGCTACAAGGCCATCCGCGCGCAAAGCGGCGTGCCGGGGCTGGAGAAGGTCTACGGCGTGGGCAAGGGCACGCTGTTCTACGAACCGGCCGATGCCGACCTGCCCTCCGAGCACGACTGGTCCACCGAGAAGTACCTGCGCCACACGCCCAAGCTGTTCGAGCGCATCCGCGAGAAGCTGGGCTTCGAGCACCACCTGCTGCACGACGTGCACCACCGCCTGACGCCGATCGAGGCCGGGCGCCTGGGCAAGGCGCTGGAGCCCTACAACCTTTTCTGGATGGAAGACGCGACGCCGGCCGAGAACCAGGACGCCTTCCGCCTGATCCGCCAGCACACCACCACGCCGCTGGCGGTGGGCGAGATCTTCAACTCCATCTGGGACTGCAAGGCGCTCATCGAGAACCAGCTGATCGACTACGTGCGCGCCACCGTGGTCCACGCCGGCGGCATCACGCACCTGCGCCGCATTGCCGACCTGGCCTCGCTCTACCAGGTGCGCACCGGCTGCCACGGCGCCACCGATCTGTCGCCGGTGTGCATGGGCGCGGCGCTGCACTTCGACCTGTGGGTGCCGAACTTCGGCATCCAGGAATACATGCGCCACACCGAGGAAACCGACGCCGTGTTCCCGCACGCCTACACCTTCGACCAGGGCATGCTCTACCCGGGCGACGTGCCCGGCCACGGCGTGGAGATCGACGAGGCGCTGGCCGCGAAGTACCCCTACAAGCGCGCCTACCTGCCGGTGAACCGCCTGCAGCACGACGGCACGCTGTGGAACTGGTGAGCGCCATGACCAGGCTGAATGCCGAGATGCTGGCCGCGCTGCCGCCCGCGGTGTCACGCCCCGCCTACGACCGCGCCACGCTCGAGGCCGGCATCGTCCACCTGGGTGTGGGCGCATTCCAGCGCGGGCACCTGGCCGCCGTCAACGAAGCCGCACTGCATGCGAGCGGCGACTTGCGCTGGGGCATTGCGGGCGTGTCGCTGCGCAGCCCCGACACGCGCGATGCGCTCGCGCCCCAGGACGGCCTCTACACGCTCACGCTGCGCGACGTGGACGAGGCCGGCACGCCGCGCGCGTCGCTGCAGGTCATCGGCTGCCTGCTCGGCGTGCAGGTCGCGCCCGAGGACCCGGCGGCGGTGCTCGCGCGCATCGCCCATCCCGCGACCCGCATCGTGAGCCTCACCGTGACGGAAAAGGGCTACTGCCACGACCCCGCCACCGGTGCGCTGCGTGCCGACCATCCCGACGTGCTGCACGACCTCGCGCGCCCCGATGCGCCGCGCGGCACGCTCGGCTTCGTGGTCTCGGGCCTGCGCCTGCGGCAGCTGCGCGGGCTCGCACCGGTCACGCTGCTGTCGCTCGACAACCTGCCGTCCAACGGCCATCTGCTGCGCGGCCTGGTATTGGACTTCGCGCAGCGCGTCGATCCGCAGCTGGCACGCTGGATCGCCGAGCACTGCAGCTTTCCCTGCTCGATGGTGGACCGCATCGTGCCGCGCACCACCGACGCCGACCGCGCGCAGGTCAACGCCGCGCTCGGCCTGGAGGACGCCTGGCCTGTGGTCGGCGAGCGTTTTCTCGAATGGGTGGTGGAAGACGATTTCGCGGCCGGCCGCCCGGCATGGGATGCCGGCGGCGCCCGCTTCGTGCCCGACGCGCGGCCCTTCGAGACGCTCAAGCTGCGCATGGTCAACGGCGCGCATTCGGCGCTTGCGTACCTGGGCGCGATGGCAGGGCTCGACACCGTGGACCGCGCCGTCGCCACGCCGGCCCTGCACCGCTACCTCGACCGCCTGATGCGCGAGGAGATCGCACCCACGCTGCCGGCGCTGCCCGGCCTCGACCTCGATGCCTACCGCCGGCGCCTGCTCGAACGCTTCGCCAACCCGGCGCTCGCGCACCGCACCGCGCAGATCGCGATGGACGGCTCGCAGAAGCTGCCGCAGCGCCTGCTGGGCACGGTGCGCGACCGCCTGGCCGCGGGTGCTCCGATCGACCGTCTTGCACTCGCCGTCGCGGCCTGGCTGCACTACCTGCGCGGCATCGACGAACTGGGCCGCCGCCACGAGATCCAGGACCCGCTCGCCGATGCGCTGGCCGAACGCTGCGCTGCGGCCGAACGCGCGGCGGCCGCGTCCGCGCCGGCACAGGCCGACGAAGCGCGCGTGGCCGTGTTCGCGGCCTTCGCGCCGGTGTTCGGCAACGACCTGGGGAGCAATCCGCGCTTCGTCTCGGCCGTGGCCACGCAGCTGCGTGCGTTGCGCGAACTCGGCGTGCACAAGACACTGGCCGACCAGCCCTGAGCCAGCGCGCATCGGCCCGCGGTCACAATGCCGTGGCCATGCGCTTCTTCATCCGCCTCCTGCGCGCCCTTGCCGCGGCGCTGCTCGTTCCCATCCTGCTGTTCGAAGAATGGGGCTGGGAGCCGCTCGCCGCGCTGGTGCGCCGCCTCGCGCGGCTGCCGCTCTGGGCGCGGCTCGAACACCGGCTGCGCGAACTGCCGCCGTGGGGCGCGCTGCTCGCGTTCCTGCTGCCGGTGCTGCTGCTGCTGCCGGTCAAGGTGCTCGCGCTCTTCCTGTTCGGCCGCGGCCATGCCGCGAGCGGCGTGACGGTGCTGGTCGCCGCCAAGCTGATCGGCACCGCCTTCGTGGCGCGCATCTTCCAGCTGGTCGAGCCCGCGCTCATGCGCATTCCGTTGTTCGCCCGCTGGTATCCGCGCTGGAAAGCCTGGAAGGACCATGTGCTGACGCTCGTCCGCGAGAGCCGGCCATGGCGCGTGGTGCGAGCCCTCAACCGCCGGCTCGCACGTGGATGGCGGCGACTGCGCGGGGGGTGACTGCTTATTTTTACCCGGGTATATTGTGTTTTTAGTTTTACCCGGATAATATATGGCGCATGAACATGCCCCAGGAGACGAGGCGCGCCCTCGCCAGGAAATACAAGGAAACGGTCCGCCCCGCGGGCGTCTTCGCCATCCGCAATACGCTCAGCGGCCGCCTCTACGTGGCCGGCAGTCTCGATGTGGAGGGAGCGATGAACCGCGCCCGCTTCGAACTCGGCCTGCGCTCGCATCGCAACAAGGCACTGGTGCGCGACTGGGCCGCGCATGGTGCGGCCAACTTCAGCTTCGAGGTGATCGACCGCGTCAAGGAGCGCGACGACCCGGCCTTCGACCGCGCCGCGGAACTCGAAAAACTCCTCGTGCTCTGGCGCGAGGAGCTTCAATGCCACGGCGACCGGGGCTACGACGCGCCATGAGCATCGATCCGCTGGACCTGTGCCTCAACATCGGCCGTGCCCACGCCAGCCTGAACCTGAAGCTCCAGGAGCATCTGGGCGCCTTCCATGGCCTGGACTACGAAGACTTCACGCTGCTTCATCGGCTGCTGGGCGCCGAAGGCGGCCGCATGCCCACGGCCGAGCTTGCGCGATCCCTCGGGTTGCCGGTCTCGGCGTTGATTCGCAAAATGGTCCTGCTCGAAAAAACGGGCCTCGCCGAACGCACGGCCGGCGCGAATGGAAGCGGCCGCCACGCAGCCATCCGCCCCGGCGGCAGAAAATTGATGCAAGCTGCCGTCACGACCGCCGACGCAATCTGCGCCGATGCGGTGAAATCGCTGGCTCCGCAAAGCCTGCTGCAAATCAGCGCTGCGCTCCTTGCGCTTTGCCGCGACGACACACCGTACGACCGAAGAAACCCGACATGCCATCCGACACGCCACCCGGCAACCTGATAGTTTTTGCCGACTTCAAATGCATCGCCCAGGGAAGCACCGCCGACGTGCTCGCGCAACTGCGCGAGCGCAAGGACGACACGCCCTACCTGGTGTTCAACGAACAGACCGGTGAACTGCTCGACTTCGACCTGCACAACCGGGCCGGCGCCGTGGCGCATGCGGCCAGCGCCGAGACCGCCGAGGAAGCCCCGCGCGGCGTGGGCCGCCCCAAGCTCGGCGTGGTCGCGCGCGAAGTCACCCTGCTGCCGCGCCACTGGGATTGGCTCAACCGCCAGCCCGGCGGCGCCTCGGTCGCACTGCGGCGGCTGGTCCAGGAAGCGAGCCGCGTCAACGCCGACCGCGACGCCGTGCGCGCATCGCGCGAAGCCGCCTACCGCTTCATGACCGCGATCGCCGGCGCCCTGCCCGGCTTCGAGGAAGCCACGCGCGCGCTGTTCGCGGGCGAACGCGAGCGCTTCGAGGCGCTGATCGGCTCCTGGCCCGCGGACCTGCGCAGCCACCTTCAAAAATTGTCTGCCGCCGGCTGGAGCACCACCGCATGAGAGCAAGCCCTGAAAACGCAGCCACCGGCCAGAGCGGCCTGCACGGCACGCCGGTGGCGCCCGTGGGCGCACCGCGCGCGCTGTGGAAGACCTTCCTTTTCTTCCTGGCGCCGATGCTGCTCAGCAACATCCTGCAGTCGATGTCGGGCACCATCAACAACATCTACATCGGCCAGATGATCGGTGTCGGCGCGCTGGCGGCCGTGTCGAGCTTCTTTCCGGTGATGTTCTTCTTCATCGCCTTCGTCATCGGCCTGGGCGCCGGGGCCTCGGTGCTGATCGGCCAGGCCTGGGGCGCGCGCGATGCCGCCAAGGCCAAGGCCATCGCGGGCACGGCGCTGTCGGTGGGCATCCTGCTCGGGCTGGCGGTGGCCGTGTTCGGCGGCGCCTTCACGACGCCGCTCTTGTCCTTCCTGGGCACGCCGCCCGACGTGCTGGCCGACTCCACGCGCTATGCGCGCATCATGCTGATCGCGATGCCGGGGCTGTTCGTGTTCCTGCTTTCCACCGCGATGCTGCGCGGCGTCGGCGACACGGTCACGCCGCTGCTCACGCTGCTGATCTCCACCGGAACCGGCCTGGTCGTCACGCCCGCGCTGATCCGCGGCTGGGGCGGCCTGCCGCAGCTGGGCGTTGCGAGCGCGGCCTGGGCCTCGGTGCTGGCCTTCGTGCTTGCCACGCTGTGGCTGGGCTGGCGCCTGCGCCGCCGCGGCAGCCCGCTGGCGCCCGATGCGGAGTTCATCCGCCACCTGCGCATCGACCCCAAGCTGCTGAAGGCCGTGCTGAAGGTGGGCATACCCACGGGCGTGCAGATGATCGTGGTGGCGCTGGCCGAGGTGGCGCTGCTCTCGCTGGTCAACAGCTATGGCTCCAGCGCGACCGCGGCCTACGGCGCGGTGAACCAGGTGGTGGCCTACGTGCAGTTCCCGGCCATCTCGATCGCCATCACGGCGTCCATTCTTGGCGCGCAGGCCATCGGCGCGGGCCGGGCCGACCGGCTGGGCGCCATCGCCAAGACCGCGCTGCTGATGAACCTGGTGCTCACGGGCGGCCTGGTGCTGCTGGGCTACCTGTTCTCGCGCCACCTCATGGGTTTCTTCATCACCAGCGCGCCGGTGATCGAGATCGCGCAGACGCTCTTGCACATCATGCTGTGGAGCCTGGTGATCTTCGGCATGGCCTCGGCCATCTCGGGGATCATGCGCGCCAGCGGCTCGGTGCTGGTGCCCACGGCCGTCTCGATCCTGTGCCTGATCGGCATCGAGGTGCCCGTGGCCTGGTTCATGAGCCACCGCATCGGGCTCAACGGCATCTGGTGGGCCTATCCCGTGACCTTCGGCGCGATGCTGCTGCTGCAGACGGCCTACTACCGGCTGGTGTGGCGCAAGAAGGCGATCCGCCGGCTGGTGTAGGGCCGCGGGGCCGGCGCTTGCTCACTCGCCGTCGAAGGCTTTCTGCGCCGCGGCGAGGTCGAGCTTGATCATCTTCATCATCGCCCGCATTGCGCGCGCGGCCTTGGCCGAATCCTTGTCCTGGAACATCCGGATCATCGCCATGGGCACGACCTGCCACGACACGCCGTAGCGGTCGGTGAGCCAGCCGCACTGCACCGGCTGGCCGCCGCCCTCGAGCAGCCTGTCCCAGTAGTGGTCCACTTCGGCCTGTGTCTCGCACTGCACGAGCATCGAGATGGCCGGTGTGAACTTGTACTCCGGCCCGCCGTTGAGCACCATGAACGACTGCCCGTCGAGCTCGAAGGTGGCGGTCAGCAACGAACCCTTGAGGCTCGGATTGGTGTCGCCCCAGAACAGCCGGTCGGTGACGCGCGAGTTCGGAAAGATCGAACTGTAGAACTTGAGCGCGTCTTCGCCGTTGCCGTCGAACCAGAGGCAGGGAATGATCTTCTGCATGGGAATCTCCTGGGTCTTTGATAATGAACCTGAAGGTTCAGTATCGAGGCGATGCGAGGTGCTTGTCAACCCTTCGGGCTCGCCGGCAGTACGACGCGGAATCCCACGCCCTGGTTCAAAAGGCCCTCGGTCACTTCCACCCTGCCCCCCATGCGGCCGGCAGCCTGCCTGACGATGGCAAGGCCCAGGCCCGAACCGCTCGCTTCGTGTCCCGATCCGCGATAGAAGCGCTCGAACACCTGCTCATGCTCGGCCGCCGGAATACCGGGGCCGTCGTCGGCCACCGTGAGCACCAAGCCTGCCGGGTCTTCGGTGCGAAGCGTCACGGTCACGTGTGCACCGCCGTGCACATACTGGACCGCGTTGTTGAGCAGGTTCTCCAATATCGACTGGAACGCCGGCACGTCGATGGGCGCGTTCAGGCTGTCCGGCGCATCGAATGTCAGCTCGACGCCGCGCGCCATGGCCCGCGGCGCCGCCTGTGCGAGGACCTCGCGGGCCAGCTGCGCAACGTCGACGCGTTTCGGCACCGCGGGCTGGGCATCGTCCAGCAGCGCAAGATCGAGCAGCTGCTGCGTCAGGTGCGAGGCCCGCGCGATCGCCTGCTCCAGATGAGCCTGGGCACGGCCGCGGCTCTCGCTGCTGTCCGCGCCCGCCAGCGCATGCGCCTGCGCCGCAATGACCGCCATCGGCGTTCGCAGTTCGTGCGCGGCGTCGTGCACGAACGCACGCTCGCGCGCCACCTTGTCGCGCAGCTGCTGCAGCATGCGTTCGATTGCGGATGTCAGCGGCCTGAGTTCCGCATAGGGCGGATCGACGCCCAGCGGCGAAAGGTCGGATGCCTTTCGATGCCCGATGCCGTCGGCCAGGCGGCGCAATGGCCGCAATCCGTGCTTCACCGCAAACCAGACCGGCAGCAGCACGATGGGAAAGGCGAGCAGCAGATAGGGCAGCACGCTGCGCGTGTTGTTGGGCAGCACCTTGACGAAGGTGCGCTCGGGCTCTGCAATGCGCAGCGACCAGCGCGGCGTTTCGTCCTGGTACACCCAGTACGGCTCGCCATCGATGTGCTGCGTTGCCACCTTTCGCAACGGCCCGGGCAGGATCTCGCTGCGCAGTTCCGGCGACGAATGAATCAGCTTTCCGCCGCGGTCCGACAGCTGGAACCGGAGCGTCCCCGCCGGGTTGCCGCTGATCCGCATGCTCTTGTAGATCGTTTCGGCCGAGGCGATCACGGCGCGCGCGCGCGCTTCGTCATCGAGCTGCGAGATCGCCTGCGTCAACGACCTGCCGAGCCGGCTCAACCCCTGGTCGACGGTCAACGACTGCCGGAAGTTGATATACATGTACGCCTGCAATGCCAGCAGCACGAAGACGAAGGCCAGCAGCACCGCAAGAAACACACGCTGCACGAGCGAGGGGCGCCAAAGCCTGCTCATGGCACGAGCATGTAGCCCACGCCGCGCACGGTGTGCACCATGGCACCGCCGATCTTGCGCCGCAGGTTGGACACATGCACCTCCACCGCGGCGAAATCCACCGGCTCGCCCAGGGGCTCCAGCTTTTGCGCGAGCACGCCCTTGGCAACCACTGCGCCCGGCTCGCGCGCCAGCTCGAGCAGCAGCCGGAACTCGCGCGGCGACAGTTCCAGCGGCTCGCCGTTCAGCGACGCCACGTGCCGGCGCGGTTCGATGGACAGCGTGCCCAGGGTCCATACCTCGCTGGCCTGCCGCGCCGAGCGGCGCAGCACGGCGCGAATGCGCGAAATCAGCTCGGCGGTGGCGAAGGGCTTGATCACGAAATCGTCCGCGCCTCCGTCGAGCCCGGCCAGCCTGTCTTCCACCGCCGAACGGGCGGTGATCACGATGACGGGGAGGCTGCTGCCCCCGCGCCGCCAGCGTGCGAGCAGCTCAAGGCCATTGCCGTCGGGCAGCGACAGGTCGAGCAGCACGCAGTCGAATGCGCTCCCGTCCAGTTCGCGTGGCGCATCCGCCGCCCGCCGGCGCCATTCGCTGCTCAGGCCGTCGACCTTGAGCGCGGCCTGCAGGGCGCGGCCAAGTTCAAGGTCGTCTTCGATCAGCAGGATGTGCACCCGGCCATTGTGCGCGAGCGAACCTTTGGCAAAGCCAAAGGTTGCGGCCCGCAGAATCCAGGCGCGGACAAGGCCGCACGCCAGAACATTCACGAGGGACCCCAAAGCATGAGAAACATCAGGACCCCCAGCGGTTGGTACGCCGCTCTTGCAGCCATGTGCAGCGCCGCGGCACTGCTTGCCGGCTGCGCCACCGGCCCCACGCACCCCGCGCTGGTGTCGGCGCGGCAGGACAACACGCTCCCGCCGCTCGTGCCGATGCGGCGTTTCGTGGCGAACATCGATGCGGTCAACGGCCATGTTCTCTCGCCCGATGGACAACAGCTTGCGTGGGTGCAGGCGGTCGGTACCGATGTGGGACTTGGCGTGCGCAAGACCTCCGATGCGGCCGAGGTCAAAAGCCCCAGCACCCGCACCTTTGCGACCGGCACGCTCGCGCGGCCCTTCGTGTCGGGGCCAACCTACATGTGGCTGCCCGACAGCCGCCACCTGGCCTACCTCAAGGACTTCACGGGCGACGAGAACACGCAGATCTTCGTGCTCGACACCGAGGCTCCGGGCGCCAGGCCCTGGGCCGTCACGCCCTGGCCGGGCGTGCGCTCGGCCATGCTGGGATGGGGCGCGCCGGGCAGCGCCAGTTTCCTGTTCGCGAACAATCAGCGGGACCGCTCCAGCATGGATCTTTTCGAAGGCGATGCCCGCACGCGCACCGTGCGCGAAATTGCGCGCAGCGAGCCCGACAGCCGCGTGCTGGCCTGGTTCATCGACACCCGGCGCGAACTCGCGGGCCGCATGCGGCAGCTCGGAAGCGCGGACGGCTCCGACCGGCTTCTGGAACTGCGCCAGCCCGACGGCAGCTGGCGCGCCTTCCGGACGGTGAAGGCATTCGATTCCTTCTGGCCGCAGCGCATCGATCTCGCCGCGGGGCGGCTCTGGGCATTGACGAATGTGGGGCGCGACAAGCTTGCGCTGGTCGAGGTCGATCTTGCCAACGGCACGGAGAAGCTGCTCGCGGAAGATGCCGAGGTCGACCTTGACTACGGCGTGTTCCCGCCGCAGCAGGGAGCGCCGCTGGCGTATGTTTCCGAACCCGGCCGTCCCCGCATCTCCTACCTCGACACCGCACTGGCCAGCGAAGTGGCCGGCGCCGTGAAGACGGCCCGGGAGCGCGGCTGGCTGGAGGCCGAACCCGTCATCACGCGGCCCGCGAGCATGGCCAACGACGTGCGCCGCATCGTGCTGCGCTCGACCACCGAGAACGAACGCGTCGAACTGCTGCTGGACCGCACGAGCGGCCAGCTCACGCGCCTCACGCCGCCGCGCGAGCCGACGGCCGACCTCTTCTCGCCCATGGAACCCTTCTCCTTCAAGGCATCGGATGGTCTCATCGTGCATGGCTATCTCGTGCGGCCGCTCGGGGTAAAAGGGCCCGCGCCGCTGGTGGTCGACATCCACGGCGGCCCCTGGGGCCGCGACTCATGGCAATCTGCCGGCTTTACACCCACGCAGATGCTGGCGAACCGAGGCTATGCCGTCCTCAACGTGAACTACCGCGGCTCCGGCGGCTACGGGCGCGCCTTCATGATGGCGGGCGCGCGCGAAACCAGCGGCCGGCTTCAGCGCGACATTGCCGAGGCCGTGCAATGGGCCATCGACCAGGGCGTGGCCGACCCCAAGCGCATGGCCGTGCTCGGCGGCAGCTTCGGCGGGTTCTCGGTGCTCGCCCAACTGATCCAGAAGCCGCACGACTACCGGTGCGGCATCGACGTGGTGGGCGTCGCCAACTGGCCCCGCGTGATCGAGAACTGGCCGCCCTTCTGGCGCAACCGCCACTACTTCGCACTCTTCTTCGGCGACGTGAACAAACCGGAGGAACGCGCACGCATGCTGCAGGACTCGCCCATCTCGCAGATCGACCGCATCACCGCGCCGTTGCTGGTGATTCATGGTGCCAACGACGTACGCGTGCTGCGGCAGGACTCGGACGACGTGGTGGCCACGCTCCAGAAGCTCGGCCGGCCGGTCGAGTACATGAGCTTTCCCGATGAGGGGCACAGCGTGCGCAAGTGGCGCAACCGGCTCGCGCAATGGCGAAAGATCGAGGACACCCTGGCGGTGTGCCTTGGCGGGCGCAGCAACGGGTTCGACTTCTACGAACTGATGCCCCGGCAATAGTCCTCGTGGCGCCGGGGCGCGGCGCGGCTTTTTTTCAGCCGCCGCTGCCGTGGTCCTTCGCCGCCCCGCCGCCGATCATCAGCCAGGCGCTCAAGGCGCTGAGCACGGCCAGGCCCGCGCTCAGCAGCATCACCCAGCGAAAGCCCGCGACGAAGGATTCGGCCACGGCCTTTTTCAGGGCCGCGGCGGTGGCCGCATCGACGCCCGGCGGCAGCGCGGCGCCGGCCAGCTTGCTGCGCTCGCCCTGGAGAAATGCCGTCGCCTCGGGCGATGCGCCGATGCCGTGCAGGTTGTCAACCAGCGCGCCGTCGAAAGCCCAGGCCATGACGACGCCGAACACCGCAATGGCCAGCACCGCGGCCGCGCGCGACACCGCGTTGTTGACGCCCGAGGCCACGCCGGCCTGCTCCGGCCCCACCGCGTTCATCACGGTGGTGGTGAGCGGCGCCACGGTCACGGTCATGCCGAAGCCCAGCACCACCACCGCGGGAAGGAAGCCGCGCCAGTAGCTCGCTTCCACGCCGGGCACCGCGAACAGTGCGAAGCCCGCCGCGGCAATCGCGGGGCCGATCACCAGCGGCAGCCGCGGGCCGAAGCGGTCGACCAGTTGCCCGGCCCAGCCCGAGAGCGCGAACATGATGAGGATGAACGGCAGCAGCGCCGCGCCCGCCACCGTGGCCGAGTAGCCCTGCACCTGGATCAGGTTGAGCGGAAAGAAATACAGCCCGCCGCCGAGCGCCGCATACAGCAGCAGGGTCAGCAGGTTGGCGCCGCTGAAGTTGCCGATGCGCAGCAGCGCGAGCGGCAGCATCGGCGTGCGCGCACGGCGCTCCACGGCAATGAAGCCCGCGCTGGCGGCGATGCCGATGCCCAGCGCCGCCAGCACCGCGGGCGAACGCCAGTGCTGCGTGGGCGCCTCGATGAACGCATAGACGATGCCGCCGAGGCCGGCCGTGGCCAGCAGCGCACCCATGAGATCGAGCCCGCCGCTGGCCGACGAGCCGCGGCTCTCGGGCACGTGGCGCCATGCGATCCACAGCACCAGCAGCGCCATCGGCACGTTGATGAGGAAGGCCCAGGCCCACGAGAAGTGATCGACCAGGAAGCCGCCGAGCACCGGCCCCGCGGCCGCCGTGATGCCGCTGAAGCCCGACCAGACGCCGATGGCCTTGCCGCGCTCCTTCTCGGGAAATGCGGCGCTGATGAGCGCGAGGCTGCCGGGCACCAGCAAGGCCGCGCCGATGCCCTGCACCGCGCGCGCGGCAATCAGCTGCTGCACGCTGCCCGAGAGCCCGCAGGCCACGGAAGCAAGGGCGAAGATGCCCACGCCGATCGCAAAGATGCGGCGCCGCCCGAAGTGGTCGCCGAGCGCGCCGCCCACCAGCAGCAGCGCCGCCAGCAGCAAGGCATAGGACTCGACCACCCACTGCGCCTGGAACGCCGTGGCCCGCAAATCGGCCTGGATGGCCGGCAGCGCCACGTTGACCACCGTGCCGTCGATGAAGGCCATGCTCGACCCCACGATGGCCGCGGCCAGCACCCAGGGCTTGGACGCGTCGGGACAGGCGCCCTCCTGCGTCTTGGCGCCATGCAGGATCAATGCGTTGTCGCAGGGTGCCTTGCCGATCTGTGCCATGGTGAGAGCTCCGATCTATCTGGAAGCAGATGCCTGTCTTGCTCCTTCCCCCTCCGGGGGAAGGTCGGGATGGGGGCTGCTCGCAACTGGACGCCACGCATCGATGAGCGCCGTCGTGCCCCCACCCCGGCCCTCCCCCGGAAGGGGAGGGAGAAAGAGAATCAGGCCGCACATAAGGTCGCGGACGGATTCGCCCGCGCCGCATTCACGCTGCGCGCAATGGCCGCGGCTGCCGCGGCGGTGATGCGCTGCGCGCCCTGCGCCACCGCATCGATGCCGCCTGCGACCGCTTCGCCCGCGTCCAGCTGGCACACCACGGTGCGCGGCTCGTCGGAGCGCCGCAGCGTCCAGTTGAAGCCTGCATCCACGCGCCCGCCATCGACCGCGTCGAACCGCCGCACCTGCACAGCGATGCGCCACACGGGCTGCGCGGACGGGCGGCCGCCCTTGGTGACATCGAGCGCACCGAGCCGCGCCGCGATGCCGCTGGCCAGCGCGTCCTGCAGCTCGTTCTCGAACGATGCGGCCCAGCGGTGCTGCTCGAGCACGTCGACCTGCACGCTGCCGCCCGGCCGGCCCACCACCATCTGCGGCCGCGCGAGCCGCTCGGGCACCGCCACCGGCGCCAGCTCGATGTAGAGCGGCGCCGCGGTGCCGAGGGTCGACGGGGCCGCCTCCGCGGCCGGCACTGCGCTGGCGAGCGTGTAGTAGCTGTCGGGCTTGCTCGCGCAGCCTGCGAGGACCATCAGCGCCGCGACGGCAGCAAGCGAAAGCAGATTCTTCTTGTTCTTCATTTCTTGTCGTCCGGTTTGCCGCGCAGGAGCGACTCGGGATGCCGCTCGAGGTAGTCGGTCAGCACGCGCACCGAGCCCGCGGCGCGCGTGAGTTCGCGCAGCGTCTGGCGCATGTCCTGCTGCAGCGGAGAGTCGTCGGCCAGCGTGCGCTCGGCGCTGTTGACGGTCTTGCGCACATCCTTCATGGCGGCGGCCAGTTCGGGCGTCAGGTCGGTGTTGATGCGGTTCACCGCCTGCTCGGTGCTGGCCAGCGTCTTGTTGAGCGAGGCCAGCGTGGTGCGCAGGTCGGCCGCGATCTGCTCGTAGGGCACCCTGTTGAGCTTGCTTGCGATCTCCTGCACCTGCGACTGGATCTCGTCGAGGCTGTTGGCAATGGTGGGCAGCTCGATCGGGTTCTTCGTCACGTCGATGCGGGCGGGCGGCGCCTTGGGGAAGAAGTCGAGCGCCACGTACACCTGCCCGGTCAGCAGGTTGCCGTTGCGCAGCTGCGCGCGCAGCCCCTTCTCGGCCAGGAAGCGCAGCCGCTCCTGCTGGGTGGCGCGAGACTCCACGCCGCTCTCGCCCGCGCGGCGGCGCAGCCGGTCCGGATAGACCTGCACCAGCACCGGCATGCGGAACTCGCGCTCGGCGCGGTCGAACTCCACGCCGATCGACTTGACCTCGCCGATCACCACGCCGCGGAAATCGACCGGCGCCCCCGGCGTGAGGCCGCGCAGCGACTGGTTGAAGTACATCAGCAGCGTCTGCGGCGGACCGTCGGGTTCCTTCATGGCCGCGGTTTCGTCCTGCGCCAGCGTGAAGGCCGTGTTCTCCTTGGCCAGCGGGCCCATGGCGTCGTCGGGCGCCTGGAAGGCGATGCCGCCGAGCAGGATGGTGGCGAGCGACTGCGTGCGCAGCGTGAAGCCGCTGGCGCTGAGCTGCGCGTCGATGCCGCTGGCCTGCCAGAAGCGCGTGTTGACGCCCACGAACTTGTCGTAGGGCGCATTGACGAAGATGCGCAGCGTCACGCCGCGGCCGTCGCCGTCGAGTTCGTAGGCCGCCACCTGGCCGACCTTGATGCGCCGGAAATACACCGGCGAGCCCACGTCGAGCGAGCCCACGTCGGTGGCGCGCAGCAGGAACTGCTGGCCCGAGGCGTCGCGCGTGACGATCGGCGGCACCTCCAGTCCCTTGAACTCGCTCGCGGTCTCGTTCGACACGCCCGCGTCGGCGCCGATGTAGGCGCCCGACAGCAAGGTGCCCAGGCCCGAGATGCCCGAGGTGTCGAGCCGCGGCCGCACCACCCAGAAGCGCGAATCCTCGGCGGTGAAGCTCTCGGCTTCCTTGCTGAGCTGCACGGTCACGCGCACATGCGAGCGGTCGCGCGCGAGCTTCAGGCTCTGCACCGTGCCGATCTGCACGTCCTTGTACTTGACGGCCGTCTTGTTGGCCTCCAGGCCTTCGGCCGTGTTGAAGGTGAGCACGATCTCGGGCCCGCGCTGCATCAGGATCCGGACCACCAGCATCACGCCGACCAGCGCGGCAACGATGGGGATCAGCCAGATCAGCGAGGGCAGCCATTCGCGCCGGCGCACCACGCGCGGCGCAGGAAGCCCGGGCGGGGGGGATGGATCGTTGGGGGGTCTGGCTTCGTCGTCGCTCATGCTGGCTTGTGTTCCCTGTTGTCGCGTGCCGGTTCCCGGCGTTCCCGTTCGGCTTCCTGCTGCTGCTCCTGCCGGCTGTCCCAGTTGAGCCTGGGGTCGAAGCTCAGCGAGGCCAGCATCGTCAGCACCACCACCGATCCGAAGGCCGCAATGCCGACGCCCGCGTTGATGACCGCAAAGCCCTGGATCTGCACCAGGCCGGTGAGCAGCGACACCACGAACACGTCGAGCATCGACCAGCGGCCGATGATCTCGATGATGTGATAGAGCCTGGCCCGCTCGGGCCGGCGCCAGCTGCTGCCGCGCTGCGCCAGCAAGGCCAGCAGGATCAGCACCGTGAGCTTGAACAGCGGCACCAGGAAGCTCGCAATGAAGATGATGGCCGCGAGCCCGTAGGCGCCCGATACCCAGAAGTAGATGACGCCGCTCAGGATGGTGTCGTACTGCGCGCCGAAGAGCGTGCGCGTGATCATCACCGGCAGCAGGTTGGCCGGGATGTACATGATGCACGCCGCAATGAGGAAGGCCCAGGTGCGGTTCAGGCTGTAGGGCTTGCGCGTGTGCAGGTGCGTGCCGCAGCGCCCGCAGGGCTCGCCCTCGGCGGCGCCGCGCCAGACGGCATCGCAATGCGGGCAGGCCAGGAGGCCCAGCGCGCTGGCCGTGGCCACCGGCGCTTCGGCGTCGTCCGGCGCCTGGAATTCGCCTGCGCTCACGCGGCCTCCCTGCCGGGCTCGCCGGATTCGCCGGGCGGGCGAAAGGTCATTTCCCAGAAGGCATTGGGGTTGAACGAGAGCACCGCGGTGAGCAGCACCGTGAGCGCCATGAAAGCCCACAGCGCCGGCCCCGCCACCACGCTCGCCATGCTCGAGAGCTTGACGATCGCCACCAGCACGCCGAGCAGGAACACCTCGATCATTCCCCAGGGCCGCAGCATCTGCATGGCGCGCACCAGGATCGCAAAGCCGGCCGGGCGGCGCTCGCGGCTGAGCGGCACCAGCAGGTAGGCCAGGATGCACAGCTGCATCAGCGGAAAGAGCAGCGTCGTCGCCAGCACCAAGAGCGCCACCACCGACATGCCCTCGCGGCTCAGCACCAGCACGGCGCCGGCCAGCGTGGTCTGGCTGCGCAGGCCCTGCAGCTCGATCTCGACGATCGGGAACAGGTTGGCAATGGCGAACATGATCAGCGAGGCCACCGTCAGCGGCAGGATGCGGCGCTGCTGGTCGCCCGCGTGGCGATAGAGCTCGGTGCCGCAGCGGGCGCAGCGCGACACCTCGCGCGGCTTCAGCGGCGCGCGGCTGAAGACCGCATCGCAGCCCGGGCAAACCACGGTTCCAGGTACTTCCGTCATAGGGGCGTACCCTAACCTATTCAGCCGCCCTGCCCCGTCGTCTTCAGCCGCAGGCTGCTGAAGACCGCCGCCAGGCCCGCGCAGCAGGCCGCCAGCACCAGCGCCACCACCGGGCCGCGGCCGCCATGCGGGGTCCAGATGCTGAACACGCCGGCCAGCACCACCGCGCCCAGCGTCTGCCCCGTGAGCCGCGCCGTGCCCAGCATGC
The DNA here is from genome assembly GCF_056396385.1 of Variovorax sp. 05T418. Classification (NCBI taxonomy): domain Bacteria; kingdom Pseudomonadati; phylum Pseudomonadota; class Betaproteobacteria; order Burkholderiales; family Comamonadaceae; genus Variovorax; species Variovorax sp. 05T418. The sequence goes on from NZ_JBFTLJ010000002.1 coordinate 48,584, forward strand.
CGCTGGCCGCACCGCTGCGGTGCGCCGGCGGCGAGGTCACGATGGTGTGGTTGTTCGGCGACTGGAACAGGCCGAAGCCCAGCCCGCACAGCGCCATGCGCCACGCGATGTCGGCATTGCCCGGATGCGCCGGCAGCGCCGCCAGCAACGCCAGGCCGATGGCGAGCAGGCCGAGGCCAATGCCGCCCAGCAGCCCGTCCGGATAGCGCCCGATCAGCCGGCCCGCGATCGGCGCCATGGCCACGATGGCCAGCGGCCAGGCGGTGATGAGCAGCCCGGCCTCGATGTGGCTGCGGCCGTACACCTCCAGCAGCAGGAACGGCAGCGCAATGTAGGCCAGCATCTGCGCGCAGAAGGCCGCCACCGACGTGCCCATGGAAAGCGCGAACACCGGAATGCGCAGCAGGTCGATCGGAAACAGCGGCACCGCCAGCCTGCGCTGGCGCCGCAGATAGACGAAGCCCACCGCCACGCCGGCCAGCAGGATGGCCCAGGCCGAGGCCTGCGCGCCGCCGGGCACGCCGCCCTCGCGCACGCCCAGCCGGTCGACGCCCAGGAACACCAGCGAGAACATCAGCACGTTGAGCGCCACGTCGATGGGCGAGAAGCGCAGGCCCGCCGCCGGCGCCACGCGGTTGAACGGCAGCGCCTTGAGGCCCAGCGCCAGCGTGATGGCGCCCAGCGGCACGTTGATGGCAAACAGCCACGGCCATGAAGCCACCGAGAGAATGGCGGCCGCCACCGAAGGCCCGGCCACCGAGGACGTGGCCACCACCATCGAGTTGATCGCCATGCCGCGCCCCAGCAGCGCCGACGGGAAGGTCAGCCGCACCAGCGCCGCGTTCACGCTCATGATGCCGGCCGCGCCCAGGCCCTGGAAGGTGCGCGCGGCAATCAGCGTGGCCAGCGAATCGGCAAAGGTGGCGCCGATCGAGGACACCGTGAACACCGCCATGCCCACCAGGTAGACGCGCCGGTAGCCGACCAGGTCGCCGAGCGATGCCAGCGGCAGCAGCATCACCAGCGTGGCGATCTGGTAGGCGTTGACCACCCAGATCGCATGCGAGGGGCTGGCCTGCAGTTCGCGCGCAATGCCCGGCAGCGCCAGGTTGACGATGGTGCCGTCGAGCACCGCCACCATGATGCCGAGGATGATCACCAGCATTGCGCGCCGGCGCGCGGGCTGGTCCAGCCCGTCGGCGGCCTGCCCGGCGTTGCCCTCGACCGCCGCCGCGGCTTGCATGTGCGCTGCGCCGCTCACGCCTCTTGCGTCCTGCGCGTGGGTTCGGAACGCACGCTGCCCAGCGTGAGCCAGGTCAGCACCAGCGCGATCAGCGCGCCGCCGGCCATGCCGGCCACCATCGGCAGCGGGCGGCCGTCGGTGAAGAGGCCCACCACCGCCATGGCCAGTGCGCCGGTCAGCATCTGCAGCGTGCCGAGCAGCGCCGAGGCCGTGCCCGCGATGGCGCCGTGCATCTCCAGCGCCAGCACGCCGGTGGTCGGGATCACCAGGCCCATGAAGCCGGAGGCGATGAAGTACAGCACGATCAGCACCCAGAGGCTGTCGCCGCCCGCGGCAAAGTACGCGAACATCGCCAGCATCGCCATGCCCGAGGCCACCACGCCGAACTTGACGAGGCCCACCAGCCCGAAGCGCTCGCCCAGCGAACCGGTGAACTGCGAGGCACCGATGAAGGCCGCCGCATTCACGCCGAAGGCCACGCTGTAGAGCGCGGGCGACAGGCCATAGTGGTCGATCATCACGAACGACGAATTCGCCAGGTAGGTGAAGAAGCCCGCCATCGCAAAGCCGCCGATGAACACCAGCCCGAGGTAGTGCCAGTCGCGCAGCAGCACCCCGTAGGCCGACAGGGCGCTGCCGAGGCTGCTCTCGACGCGCTCCGAGGCCGGCCGCGTTTCGCGCAGCTGCGTGACCATCATCGCAAGGCCCGCCACCGCGGCAATGGTCACGGCCCAGAACACGCCGCGCCAGCCCGCCACCGCAATCACCGCGCTGCCCGCGAGCGGCGCGAGGATCGGCGACACGCTGAACACCAGGATCAGCAGCGACATGAGGCGCGCGGCATCGGTGCCGGTGTGCAGGTCGCGCACCACCGCGCGCGGAATCGCCATGCCGGCCGCCGCGCCCAGGCCCTGCACGAAGCGCAGCGCGATCAGCGTGTGGATGTCGGTGGCCAGCGCGCAGCCCACGCTCGCCAGCGCGAACAGCACCAGCCCGGCGTACAGCGGCGGCTTGCGCCCGACCATGTCCGAGACCGGCCCGTACAGCAGCTGGCCCGCGCCCAGCGAAAGAAAGAACGCCGTGAGGCTCATCTGCACCGCGCCGATGTCGGCGCGCAGCGCCTGGCCGATGGCCGGCAGCGCCGGCAGGTACATGTCGATGGCGAAGGGCCCGATGGCCGAGAGCAGGCCCAGCAGCAGGGCCATCTTGAAAAAAGGAGACGAAGAACGCATTGGAGCGATTGTCGCCAAGCGCGGCATCCGGTGCAGGCGTGGGGTCGCCGCGTCGCCGTTGCTAATTCTGCGCAAAGAGTACGACCTTCGTATTCACGCCATGCGCATGCACGATTTTCGACATACGCAAGGAGGCAAACGCCCGCTACGCTATCGCCTTTCCGGCCGGTTTTGCACAACGAATCACAGCATCGCATCCAGGAGAAGCACCCCATGGCCCTCGCCCGAACGATCCATGCCGACCTCTTTCGCGTCTTCCTTCTGACCCTGGTGTCGCTCTTCGCCATTCCGGCGGCGACGCTGGTCTTCACGGAGTACGCGCTGCGCACGGAGGACGCCGAATTCCTGCAGGCGATCGAGAAGCGCATCGCCTCCGACACCAGCCTGTCCGCCGGCAACAAGGCGCAGGCCACCGAGTTCTACCGCGGCCATCCGCTCTCCAAGGCCTGCAGCGCGACCGCGCCCGAAGACAAGAACTACCACGACAAGGTGTGCAGCCCCTACTCGATGCACTGGCAGTTCCACTGGGCCGACCGCGCCGCCGGCTGGACGCTGGTTCTGGGCGCCGCCCTGCTCGCGGCGGCGCTGGTGCTGGGCGCCTTGGCCTTTGCCAACCGGGGCCTGCGCTATGCGAGCTTCGTGGCGGGCTGGCGGCTCATGACGGTGTCGAGCGCGCTCGAGGTCGCGCTGCAGGGCGCGATGCTGGTGTGGCTGTCGTTCTGGGTCACGGCCTACTTCTGGCACAGCTACTACGTCAAGCTGATCATCATCGCGGGCATCGCGGCCGCGGTGGCCGTGTTCTATGCGATCTACACGCTGTTCAAGAAGCTGCCCTTCGGCAACGAGATCGAGGGCGAAGTGGTGGCCGAGGCCGATGCGCCGCGCCTGTGGGAGCGCATCCGCCAGCTGGCCGCGCGCGTGAAGACCGCGCCGCCCGACCAGATCGTGGCCGGCATCGACACCAACTTCTTCGTCACCGAGGCGCCCTGCGAGGTGGGCGGGCGCACGCTGAACGGCCGCACGCTGTTCGTGAGCATTCCGCTGCTGCGCGTGCTCGACCAGTCCGAGGCCGACGCGGTGCTGGCGCACGAGCTGGCCCACCTGGGCGGCGGCGACACCCGCAGCAGCGCGGCGCTCGGCCCCAAGCTGCTGCAGTTCGACCAGTACACCTGGAAGATGCGCGACGGCGGCCTGAGCATCGTGGCGCACTACCTGCTGCGCCTGTATCGCATGATCTTCGCCTTTGCCCTGGCGCGCGACAGCCGCGAGCGCGAATACAAGGCCGACAGCGTGTCCGCGAGCCTCACGGCGCCCGGCGCCATCGTGCAGTCGCTCATCAAGATCGCGGCCTATGCGAGCTACCGCAACGACGTCGAACGCAAGCTCTTCGCGCAGGACCGCCAGCACGACGGCGCGCTCGGCATCGCGGGCTTCGTGGCCGCCGGCCTGCCGCCCTATGCCAGTTCGGATGCGTTCGTCGAAACCATGAAGACCGCCGACGTGCCGCACCCCTACGACAGCCATCCGCCGCTGCTCGAACGCATGCGCAACGTCGGCCACCATGTGCCCGAAAGCGCCTACGGTGCCATCGTCGCGACTGCGCCCGCGGCCTCGTGGGCCGACGACATCGAAACCGCCGCCGCCATCGAACAGCGGCTGTGGAGCGACTACGAGCAGCGCTTCGTGCAGAACCACGAACTGAGCCTCGCCTACCGCTACGAACCGGCCACCGAGGAGGAGCGCGCCGTGGTGCTGCGCCACTTTCCGCCGGTTGCCTTCGCGCTGAAGAACGGCGAGAGTATCGAGGTGAGCCATGCGGGCCTGCGCCAGAGCGTGGATGGCGGCTCGACCGTCGGCTGGGACGAGGTCAAGGACCTGACCTTCCAGGACAACACCTTCGGCGACCTGCTGGTGGTCACGCACCACGACAAGGGCATGCTCGGCGCGCGCACCACCAAGCTCAAGGTGGGCGGCCTCGGCAAGCAGAAGGAGAACTTCAAGGGCGCAGTGGGCCGCTACTGGCAGCGCCACCAGATCATGCGGGCGCAGCAGCAGCAACAGGCCTCGCCCGAGCCCTGAACGAACCGAAAGGCGCTGCTCAATACAAGGTGGCGCGCTGCCGCGCCGGCAGTTCGCGGTCGTAGCTCTCGCCATCGAAGGCGGCATCGGTCAGCGCCGACAGGATGGCGCCGGGCGTGGGCACCTCGCGGCGCGAATCCGCCGGCAGCGGCGCCCACAGCTTCGAGCGCTGGATGGCGCGCGCACACTGGAAGAAAACCGATTCCACCCGGATCTCGATCACGCACTGCGGCGGCTTGCCCTCCATTGCGAAGCGGGCCATGAGCCCGGGCTCGGTCGTGATGCGCGCCCTGCCGTTCACGCGCAGGGTCTCGCCCACGCCTGGAATCAGGAACAGCAGCGCCACGCGCGGATCGGCCACGATGTTGCGCAGGCTGTCGATGCGGTTGTTGCCGCGGCGCTCGGGCAGCAGCAGCGTCTTCTCGTCCTGCACCGCCACGAAGCCCGGCGGGTCGCCGCGCGGCGAGGCGTCGAGACCGCCGGGCCCGGTGGTGGCCAGCACCGCGAAAGGAGAAGCGGCAATCAGCGCCTGGTAGCTCGGGTGCAGCCAGGGCACCTCCTTCTTGAGCGAGGCCTCGCCGGCTTCGCCGAACAGCGCTTCGAGCTGCTCGATGGTGTCGATGGCATGGGTCATGGGATCACTCCTTGTTGCTTGTCCGGCGATGCCGACGGGTTCCTGCCGCAGGCCAGCGCCGCCGCGGCCAGCAGCAGCGCGCAGATGCCGTACAGCCATGACGATGCCACGACCGGCAGCAGGAGCCCGGCCAGCATCGGCCCGATGCCGGCGCCCACGTCGCGCCACACCGCGCGCGCGGCCAGCGCATGCATGCGCTCGGGCCCCGACGTGCGGTGCGCCACGATCGGCGGCAGCAAGGGCAGCTGCAAGGCGCGCAGCACCACGATCAGTGCCGCGCAGCTCCACAGCCAGCCCAGCCCGAAGCCGACCAGCGCGATCGCGGTCACGAGCGAGAGGCTCACCAGCAGCCGCTCGGCACCGAAGCGCTCCGCCATGTGGCCGCCGACCGGGCTCAGCAGGATTTCCGCGAGGTAGCGCAGCGCCATCAGCGAACCGGCCATGACCACCGCGCCGCCCGGCATCAGGTCCTTGCCCAGATAGGACAGGCCGACGATGAAGAGCCCGTCGAGCGTGAGCCCTTCCATGAACGACCAGGCGTCGAGGCTGTTGGGCCGCTTGAAGCGGCGCGCGGGCTGGCTGTGTGCGCTGCCGTGCGGCGCCGCAGGCAGGCGCCGCGTGGCCAGCACCGCCGCCAGCGAGAACGCCGCAAGAATGCAGAAGATGATGCGCGGTCCGGCCCACAGCGCCAGCAGCGCGCCCAGCGGCAATGCGAGCACCGGCCCCATCGCGATGAGCGCGCGCGAACGCCCGCTGCGGCGCGCCGCGCCGAGCAGCTCGGCCGTGGCCAGCGACTGCGTCGACAGGTTGAGCGCGGCAAAGCACAACCCCCACACGAGCCGCAGCGGCAGCAGCGCCCAGAAGCCCGAGAGCATGGCATAGCCGAGTCCGCAGAACGCAGCCGCCACCACCGCGATGGTGCAAGTGAGCCGATCGCCGTTGCGCGCATAGAAGCGCGCCACCGCACCGTACCCCGCAATGCGCACGAGCCGGTTGGCCGCGAGCAGCATGCCGGCCTCCGCCAGCGTGACGCCGAACTGCCCCGCATACATCGGCAGCAGCAGGTAGAGCACCACGTCGGCCGGCAGCGAAAGGCCGAGCGCAATGGCCGCGTGGCGGGAGTTCAGGTCGGTGGCGGCAGGAGCTGGAGCGGGCGTGGTGCGAAACATCGAGCCCGCATCGTGCGCCGGCGCAAGGCATGCCGACAAACGACATTAACGCCCGCCATGCGTGAGAAAATTGCACGCATGCCGCTTCGAGAACCGCCCCTCAATGCCGTGCGCGCCTTCGTCGCCGCGGCCCGCCACCAGAGCTTCACGCGCGCGGCGATCGAACTTCATGTGACGCACAGCGCGGTGAGCCGGCAGATCAAGAGCCTGGAGGAATGCCTGGGCGTCGCGCTGTTCGAGCGCCGCATCCGCCAGGTCGCCCTGACCGCGGAGGGGCAGCAGTTCTTTGCCGAGGCAGGCCCGGCCATCGCGCAGATCCATGCGGCGGCGCGTGCATTGCAGGCGCAAGGTCCGGTCCGTGCCGTGAGGATCAACGTGCGGCCCTCCTTCGCGGTGCGGTGGCTCATTCCGCGCCTGCCCTTGTTCGTCGAACGCTACCCCGAGATCGAGCCGCAGGTGGTCACGAGCACGGTCATGCCCGAGCAGGCCGCGGGCAGCTTCGACATCGCGGTGCGCCGCGGGCTCGAGGGCTGGCCGCCTTCCATCGAGGTGCGCCCCTTCCTCGAAGACGAGGTGCTGGTGGTCGGCGCGCCGGCGCTGTTCAAGGCGCATCCGCTTTCGGACCTGCGCGCGCTGGCCTCGCACGTGCAGCTGTCGGCCCGCACGCGCAAGGAAGACTGGGACGCCTGGAAGAAGCACGTCGGCGCACCGCGCGCCAAGCCGGCGGGGCGGCTGCAGTTCGACCACCTGCACTTCGTGCTGCAGGCCGCGGTCGACGGGCTCGGCATCGCATTGGCGCCGACCTCGCTGGTGGCGCACGACCTGGCCTCGGGCCGGCTGCAGTCGCCACTGCCCGCGCTGCGCATGCCGCTGAACCGCTACTACTACGGCCTGTCGCCCGGCGCCGCGCCGGAAGCCGCGTACGTCGCGCAATGGTTCGAGGAAATGATGGGCCCGCGCTAGAAAAGCGAAGCCATCCCGTTCGGCCGTGCGCCTTCGATGTCGAGCATGCGCAGCTTCGTCAGCGCGCCGCCGCCCGCCGAAAAGCCGCCGGGCTTGTTGCCCGCGGCCAGCACGCGGTGGCACGGCACCACGGGCGCAAACGGGTTGTGGCCCATGGCCTGGCCCACCGCGCGCGACAGGCCCTTGTCGCCGAGTTCGGCCGCGATCTCGCCATAGGTGCGCGTCTGCCCGGGCGGAATGCGCCGTGCGATCGCATAGATGCGCTGGTGGAATTCCGACACATGGCTCATGTCGAGCACGATGCCGCTGAGGTCGTCATCGGATTCGCCGTTCAGCAGGCCCTGGATGGCCGCGATCGCGCGCCGCGCGCTTTCGGGCGGCTCGGCTTCGCTCAGGTTTGCAAAGCGGCGCCGCATGCGCGCCCGCGTGGCAGCCTCACCGTTTTCTTCGGGCAGCTGCACGCCGACGAGTCCGCGCGGACCCCAGGCCAGCGCGCAGGTGCCGATGGCGGTTTCGAACAAGGCAAAGCCTGGCTCGATGGTTTCGCTGCTGGTGCTGCCCGATGCTGCATTCATCGCGCCATTTTCTGCCAGCCGCTAAGCCTGATCGGGCGACAGGGTTGGCGGCACCAAGTGCCGCTCCAGCAGCACCGCCACGTGCACCGCCTCGCGCTGCGCGCCGTCGCCGATCTGGTGGCGGCAGCTGGTGCCGTCGGCCACCACGATGGCGTCGGGCCGCGCGCGGATCGCGGGCAGCAGGCTGGCCTCGGCCATCTGCATCGACACGTCGATGTGGCGCGCTTCGTAGCCGAAACTGCCCGCCATGCCGCAGCAGGAGCTTTCGATCAGCTCGGGCTCGGCGCCGGGAATGAGCCGCAGCACGTCCAATATCGGGCTCACCGCGCCGAAGGCTTTCTGGTGGCAGTGGCCGTGCAGCAGGATCGGCGCCGTGGCCGGCGTGAGCGCGAGCTTGAAGCGCCCGGCCTTGAGCTCGCGCGCAATGAACTCCTCGAACAGCAAAGCCTGCTTCGCCACGGTTTCGGCCTTCTTGCCGAAGCCCATCACCAGGGTTTCGTCGCGCAGCGTGAGCAGGCACGAAGGCTCGAGCCCGACGATGGGCACGCCGGCCTCGGCCAGCGGCCGGAGCGCGTCGATCAATGCTTCCGCACGGCGCTTGGCCTCGCCCACCATGCCGCTCGCCAGGAAGGTGCGGCCGCAGCAGTGGTGCCCGCCGCTCTTCTCGACCGTGTGCAGCGTGTAGCCCGCGGCCTTGAGCACGCGGGCCGCCGCCAGCGCGTTCTCGCTCTCGAAGGTGCCGTTGAAGGTGTCGACGAAGAGCACCGCCGCGCGGCCGCCGTTCGCCTGCACCGACAGCACGGCCTCGCGGCTGGCGAACATGCCGTGCAGCTCGGCCTTGGCGCGCCAGAAGGTGTCGGAGCGCCATTCGGGCAGCGACCGGCGCGCCGAAAGGCCCAGCAGCTTCTCGCCGAGCCAGGCCGCGCCGGGCACGGTGTTGCGCAGGTTCATGAGCCACGGCAGGCGGCTCGCCTTGTGCGCGTAGTCGGGCATGTGGGCCACCAGCCTGTCCTTGAGCGTGTGGCCGTGGCGCTTCTTGTAGTGGTCGAGAAACTCGATCTTCATCTTCGCCATGTCGACGCCGGTCGGGCAGTCGCGCTTGCAGCCCTTGCAGCCGACGCACAGGTCCATGGTCTCGTGCATCTCTTCGCTGGTGAAGGCATCGGCGCCGAGCTGGCCCGACAGCGCGAGCCGCAGCGTGTTGGCGCGTCCGCGCGTGAGGTGCCGCTCGTCGCGCGTCACGCGGTAGCTCGGGCACATGGTGCCGGCGTCGAACTTGCGGCAGTGGCCGTTGTTGTTGCACATCTCCACGGCCTTGGCGAGGCCGCCGGTGCTGTCGCCGCCGGTGCCGGGCGCGGTGGTCTTCTCGGTCACCGGGTCGGCGTTGACGTTCCAGGCCGACCAGTCGAGCACGGGCTTGAGCTCGATGCGCCGGTAGGGCCTGGGCGCGGTGGGCGGCGCAAAGCGCAGCAGCGAGGCATCGTCCATGCGCGGCGTATCGACGATCTTGCCGGGGTTGAACAGGTTGGCCGGATCGAGCTCGCGCTTGATGGCGCGGAAGGCCTCGTTGATGGCCGGACCGAACTGCCATTCGATCCACTCGCCGCGGCACAGGCCGTCGCCATGCTCGCCGCTGAAGGCGCCCTTGTACTTGCGCACCAGCGCCGCGGCTTCTTCCGCGATGGCGCGCATCTTGGCGCCGCCGTCGGTGCGCATGTCCAGGATCGGCCGCACGTGCAGCGTGCCGACCGAGGCATGCGCATACCAGGTGCCGCGGCTGCCGTACCTCGCAAACACCTCGGTCAGTGCATCGGTGTATTCGGCCAGGTGCTCGAGCGGCACGGCGCAGTCCTCGATGAAGCTCACCGGCTTGCCGTCGCCCTTCAGGCTCATCATGATGTTGAGGCCGGCCTTGCGCACTTCCCAGAGGTTCTTCTGGCGCGCGTCGTCGGGCATCTCGACCACGCTGCCGGGCAGGCCGAGGTCGCCCATCAGCTCGACCAGCTGCCTGAGCCGTGGCAGCAGCGCGGCCTTCTCGGCGCCGGCAAACTCGACCAGCAGGATGGCCGCGGGCTTGCCGATCAGCGCGGTTTCCACCGTGGGCTTGAAGGCCGGGTTGGCAAGGCTCAGCTCGATCATCGTGCGGTCGACCAGCTCCACCGCCGTGGGGCCCAGCTTCACGATGTGCTGCGCCGCATCCATGGCCGCATGGAAGGTCGGAAAGTTCACGATGCCCAGCACCTTGGCGCGCGGCAGCGGCGCGAGCTTGAGCGTGAGGCTCCGGGTGTAGGCCAGCGTGCCCTCGGCGCCGACCAGAAGGTGCGCGAGGTTCACGCTGCCGTCGGCGGTATAGGGGCGCTCGCTCTGGTTGTCGAAGATGTCGAGGTTGTAGCCCGCGACGCGGCGCAGCACCTTGGGCCAGTGGGCGTGGATCTGCTCGCGGTGCGCCAGCGCGAGCCCGTGCACGAACTTTGCGATGCCCGCCGCGCGGGCGCCCAGCGTGGATTGCGGGCCGAACCCCACCAGCTCGCCACTCGAGAGCCAGGCGCTCGCACCCAGTACGTTGTGCACCATGTTGCCGTAGGCGATGGAGCGCGAGCCGCAGGAGTTGTTGCCCGCCATGCCGCCCAGCGTGGCCTGTGCGCTGGTCGACACATCGACCGGATACCAGAGGCCGTGCGGCTTGAGCTGCGCATTCAGGTGGTCGAGCACCAGGCCGGGTTCGACGGTGGCGGTGCCCTCCTCCAGGTTCACGTCGAGCACGCGGCGGAAATGCTTGCTGTTGTCGATCACCAGCGCGGCGCCCGTGGTCTGGCCGCACTGGCTGGTGCCGCCGCCGCGCGCGAGCACCGGCACCTTCAGGTCGCGTGCGATGTCGATGGCGGTGGCAATGTCGCGTTCATTCGTCGGCACGAAGGCGCCGACCGGCGTGATCTGGTAGATCGACGCATCGGTGGCATAGCGGCCGCGCGAGCCGTCGTCGAACAGCACCTCGCCCTCGGTCTCGGCGCAGAGCCGCCGTGCGAGCAGCTCGCAGGTGTCGTTGGGCGGAAGAACGGTTCCGGCGGGCTGGATGTGGCTGGCGGGATCGACGCGCATGGTGGTGTGGCGAAGCTCAGCTCGCCTTGTGGGCCTGGGGATAGATCTGGCCGGTGCGCATCAGCTCCAGCACCGTGTCGCGCTTGCGCATCACGTGGGAGATGAGCACCTTGCGCATGCCGGCGGCATCGCGCGCGGCCAGCGCAACGATCATCTGCTCGTGCTCCTCGACCGCATGCTTCCACTTGGCATCGTTCTGGTTGGTGCGAAAGCGCAGCGACTGCACGCGGGCATTGATGGAGCGGTAGGCGCCGGACAGCACCGGGTTGCCCGCGGCCTCGTTGATGGCGGTGTGGATGCGCGCGTTGAGGCGGTAGTAGCCCGAGAGATCGCGCCGCGCGAAGCAGGCCATCATTTCGTAGTGCAGCGCGCGCACCTCGGCCAGTTCCTCGTCGGTGATGCGCTTGGCCGCGAGCTCGCCCGACATGCCTTCGAGCATGGCCAGCACCTCGAAGGTGTTGAGCACGTCGGCCTCGGTGAGCTTCACCGCCACCGCGCCGCGGTTGGGCAGCAGGTCGACCAGCCCTTCGGCCGCGAGCAGCTTGATGGCCTCGCGCAGCGGCGTGCGCGAGACGCGCAATTGAAGGCACAGCTCGCGCTCGTTGAGCTTGGCGCCGGGCGCGATGTGCCCTTCGACCAGCATCGTGCGCAGGCGCGAGGCGACCTGGTCGTGCAGCGCGAGGCGCGAGATTTCGATGATGTCTGCGGTCATTTCTGTTTCCCTTGAATGCATTTTGAATGCAAAAAACCACAGCCGCAATCCCATTAATTAAGGGTAAACCAGCATGTTTAAATCAGTTTTGAATGCAAAACTGAAAGCGAAAGGACAGTCCCATGCTGCAACTCGACATCCATCCCACCGGTCGCCACCTCCTCCAGATCCCCGGCCCGAGCCCGGTGCCCGACCGCATCCTGCGGGCCATGAGCCTGCCGACCATCGACCACCGCGGACCCGAGTTCGGCACGCTGGGGCTCAAGGTGCTCGGCGGCATCAAGCAGATCTTCAAGACGAAGCATCCGGTCGCGATCTACCCCGCTTCCGGCACCGGTGCCTGGGAGGCCGCGCTCGCCAACACGCTGAGCCCGGGCGACCACGTGCTGATGTACGAGACCGGCCATTTCGCATCGCTGTGGCAGAAGATGGCCACGCGGCTCGGCCTGTCGACCGAATTCCTCGCCTGGTCCGGCAAGGACGAGCAGCTGCCCGCCGCGCCCAGCTGGCGCCGCGGCGTGCAGGCCGACCTCATCGAGGCCCGCCTGCGCAAGGACACCGAAAAGAAGATCAAGGCCGTGTGCGTGGTGCACAACGAAACCTCCACCGGCGTCACTTCCGACATTGCCTCGGTGCGCAAGGCCATCGACGCGGCAGGCCACCCCGCGCTGCTGATGGTCGACAGCATCTCGGGCCTCGCGAGCGCCGATTTCCGGCACGACGAATGGGGCGTGGACGTCACCATCAGCGGCTCGCAGAAGGGCCTGATGCTGCCGCCGGGCATCAGCTTCAACGCGCTCTCGCCGCGCGCGCTCGAGGCCTCCAAGGGCGCGAAGCTGCCGCGCGCCTTCTGGGCCTGGGACGAGATCGTGGAGATGAACAAGGACGGCTACTGGCCCTACACGCCCAACACCAACCTGCTCTACGGCCTGTCGGAATCGCTCGACATGCTGCTGGGCGAAGGGCTGGACAACGTGTTCGCGCGCCACCAGCGCTGGGCCGCCGGCGTGCGTGCGGCGGTCGATGCCTGGGGCCTGCCGATCCAGTGCGCCGACCCGGCCGTGTATTCGCCCGTGCTCACCGGCGTGATCACGCCCGAAGGCGTGGATGCCGATGCGCTGCGCCGGCTCATCCACCAGCGCTTCGATCTTTCGCTGGGCACGGGCCTGGGCAAGCTCAAGGGCCGCATGTTCCGCATGGGCCACCTGGGCGACAGCAACGACCTGACGCTGGTGGCCATGGTCGCTGGCGTCGAAATGGGCATGAAGCTCAGCGGCATCAAGCTCGCGGGCAGCGGCGTGCAGGCCGCCATGGACCATTTCGCGAGCCATGCGGCGGCGCATGCCGGCCTGCAGAAGGCCGCCTAGCCGCAAGCACGCATCGAGCCCGGCACGCATCGGACCCACCACACAACGGAGACAAAGATGATGATGCAGAGACGTTCGCTGATCCAGGCCGCGGGAGCCGCAGCCGCCACGCTGGGCGTACCCCGGCTCTTCGCGCAGGAGTGGCCTTCGGGACCGGTGCGCATCGTGGTGGGCTTTCCGCCCGGCGGCGGCACCGATGCGCTCGCGCGCGTGGTGGCGCAGAAGCTCACGGTGATGTGGAACCAGCAGGTCATCGTCGAGAACAAGGGCGGCGTGGCCGGCGTGCTGGCAGCCGAATACGTGTCGCAGCAGCCCAGCGACGGCAGCACGCTGCTGATGGCGCACATCAACAGCCATGCGCTCGCGCCCAGCCTGCAGCCCAAGCTGCGCTACAGCGTGGAGCGCGACTTCGTGCCGATCGTGCTGGTGGGCGTCACGCCCAACCTGCTGATCGCGAGCCCGGCGCAGAAGGCGCTCACGGTGAACGACATCGTGGCCGCCTGTAAGGCCTCGCCCGGCACGGTGAGCTTCGGCTCCGCGGGCGCGGGCTCGGCGCAGCACCTGGCGCTGGAGATGTTCAAGCTGCAGGCCCGGGTCGATGCGCTGCACGTGCCCTACAAGGGCAGCGGCCCGCTGCTGGCCGACCTGATGGGCGGGCAGATCCAGTACAGCTTCGAGACCATGACCGCGGCCACGCCGCATGTGAAGAGCGGCCGCGTGCTGGCCGTGGCGCAAACGCGCACCAAGCGCGCCAAGGGCCACCCGGGCGTGCCGACGATGCAGGAGCAGGGCTTTGCGGGCTTCGAGGCCACCACCTGGTACGGGCTGGCAGGCCCGGGCAAGCTGCCGCCGGCGATTGCCGAGAAGGTGAACCGCGACGTCAATGCCGTGCTCGCGATGCCCGACGTGCAGGAAAAGCTCGACACCTACGGCGCGGAAGATGGCGGCGGGTCGCAGGACAAGTTCAAGCAGTTCATCTCGACTGAGATCACCAAGTGGGCGAAGGTGGTGAAGGACGGCAAGGTGCATGTCGATACTTGAAAGTTGACACGCTGTTGTTCGGGGGTGCGCTCCCGCCGACGGGGTACCTTGCTCCGCGAATGTCCCCCGCCTTCGGCTCCTCCTTTATTTCGCTGCGCAAGGCACCCCATCGACGGGAGCGTTGGACAGAGCACCGGTTGATCAGCGGTACACCAGCAGCGTGCCCTGGTGCACAGGGCATCGGGTGCTCCCCGCAGCGAAATCAAGGAGGAGGCCGCAGGCCGGGGGACATTCGCGGAGGGGAGTACCCGGTGATCTGTGCACACGCCCCGAACAACAGCGCCAAGAACAAAATCCCGAAGACACAAAAACACAAAAGCAGCGAAGACAATCCCTCCCATGACCCCTTCAATGACAGCCCTCGCCAACGCCCTGATCCAGGCCCGCCAAAGCAACCAGACGCTCGATGCCACGCCCTGGCTCAACACGCTGGAGACAGCCGACCAGGCCTATGAAGTGCAGGACGCCGTCGCTTCGGCGCTGGCCTGGTTCGGCGGCCAGGCCGTGCCCCGTTATTGGAAATCCGGCGGCGCCTCGCGCACCGCCACGCTCACGCATGCGCCGCTGCCCCCGGCCGGCGTGCGCACGGGCCCGGCGGATTTCAGCGACATGGCCTTTCACGTGCCTGGCATCGAGGCCGAGATCGCGCTGCGCCTCGGGCAGGACGTGACGCCCGCCATGGCCGCGAAGCTCGACCATGGCGATGCCGCTTCGCTCATCGATGCCATGGCCGTCTCGGTGGAAATCGTCGATTCGCGCTGGCAGGACCTGGCCGCCACGCCCGCCTTGCTGCGCCTTGCCGATTCGCAGGTGCATGGCGCGCTCGCCATCGGCGAGTGGCAGCCCTATGCGGCCGTCGACTGGGCTTCGCAGCGCTGCGAAACGAAGGTCGGCAGTGCCGACACCCTGGTGCGCGAAGGCACCCATCCGCTGGCCGACCCTGCGTGGCTGCTGCCGGTCTGGCTGCGCCACATCACGCGGCACGGGCAGGCCGCGCCGGCCGGCACCGTGGTCACCACCGGCTCGTGGGTCGGCATCGTGCCCTGCCGCCGCGGCGATCAGGTGGCGGTGGAGTTCGCGGGCATCGGCGCGCTGCGCTTGAGCGTGTAGCGCCCTCCTCCCACGCCCGAGTACGCCACCAGGAAGTCGAGCACCGCGCGCACGCGCGCCGGCAAGGTGCCGGCCTTGCCGATGTACACCGCGTGGATCGGCTCCACCTCGCCGGGGTTGAATTCCTCGAGCAGCGGCACCAGCCGGCCGGCATCGATGTCGTGCTGGATGTGGTACAGCGACAACCGCGCCACGCCCGCGCCGGCAATGGCCAGCTGGCGCAGGGTTTCGCCGTCGCCCGCGCGCACCGGCCCGGCCACGGGCACCGCAATCATTCGTCCATCGACACGCAGGGGCCAGTCGGGCGTGTTGCGGCGGTAGCTCCAGCCCAGGCGGTTGTGCGCCTCCAGTTCCTGCGGCGTGCGCGGCGTGCCGTACTTCGCAAGGTAGCCTGGCGAGGCCACGATGGACTGGCTGGTCTCGCCCAGGCGCCGCGCCACCAGGTCGGACGGCGGCAGCTGGCCCCAGCGGATCGCGATGTCTGCGCGCTCGTCCATCAGGTCGACGATGCGGTCGGTCAGCGCAATGTCCAGCGTGATCTGCGGATGCAGCTCGAGCAGGCGCGGCACCAGCGGCACCAGCTTGTGGTGCCCGAAGGACACGCTCGCGTTGATGCTCACGCGCCCGCGCGGCGCGGCACCCGCGGCGGCGCAGCGCTCGGCCTCGTCCATGTCGGCCAGCACGCGCGTGCTGCGCTCGTAGAAATGCAGGCCCTCGGGCGTGAGCTGCAGCTTGCGCGTGGAGCGGTACACCAGCTGGATGCCCAGCCGCAACTCGAGCCGCGCGACGAGCTTGCTCACGGCCGAGGGTGTCATGTCGAGCAGGCGCGCCGCCGCGGAAAAGCCACCGGCTTCGACCACCTGCACGAAGGCTTCCATTTCGCCGGAGCGGTTGACGTCGATGCGCGGCATGGCGGATGTCCTTGTCTGTGACTTCAATTCACAAGTGCGTGTAGCAGCGGCATTCTAGTCATCAAGACCGGATGCCCGCACAGTACAGGGCATCATGCCAATCGCTCTACTCGCCCTTACCGCCGGTGCCTTCGGAATAGGCACCACCGAATTCGTCATCATGGGCCTGCTGATGCAGGTCTCGGCGGATCTGCACGTCTCCATCACGGCCGCCGGCCTGCTGATCTCGGGCTATGCGCTCGGGGTGGCCGTGGGCGCGCCGATCCTGACCATCGCCACCCGCAAGCTGCCGCGCAAGACCGTGCTGCTCGCGCTGATGGCGATCTTCACGCTCGGCAACCTGGCCTGCGCGCTCGCGCCCAGCTACGAACTGCTGATGGCCGCGCGCGTGGTCACCTCGCTCGCGCACGGCACCTTCTTCGGCGTCGGCTCGGTCGTGGCCACCGGACTCGTGGCGCCGGAACGGCGCGCCTCGGCCATCGCCATCATGTTCACCGGCCTCACGGCCGCCACGCTGCTGGGCGTGCCCGCCGGTGCCTGGCTCGGGCTGCAGTACGGCTGGCGCGCCACCTTCTGGGCGGTGACGCTGATCGGCGTGCTGGCCTTTGCGGTGCTTGCCGTGTTCGTGCCCCGCGTCAAGGGCGAAGCCAGGCCGGCGCCGCTGCGCGAGGAGCTCGCGGTGCTCGCGCGGCCGCAGGTGCTGCTCGGCCTGGCGATGACGGTACTCGGCTTTGCGGGCGTGTTCGCGGTGTTCACCTACATCCAGCCCTTGCTGACGCAGGTCACGGGCCTGTCCGGATCGGCGGTGTCGCCGATCCTGCTGGTGTTCGGCGGCGGCCTGGCCGTGGGCAACATCCTCGGCGGCAGGCTGGCCGACAGGTCGACCATGCCGGCCGTGCTCGGCACGCTGGTGGCGCTGGCCGCGGTGCTCGGCGCGATGCAGTTCACCATCGGAACGCCGTTCGCAGCGGTGGTGTTCGTCGGCCTGCTCGGCATTGCTTCGTTTGCCACCGTGGCGCCGATGCAGCTGCGCGTGCTCGAGAAGGCCTCGGGCGCGGGCCAGAACCTGGCGTCGAGCCTCAACATCGCGGCCTTCAACCTGGGCAATGCGCTCGGCGCCTGGGTGGGCGGCGTGGTCATCGACCATGGCCCGGGCCTGCGTGCGCTCGGCTGGGTGGCCGCGCTGCTCACGCTCGTGGGGCTTGCGATCGCGCTCTGGAGCCGTGCGCTCGACCGGCGCGAAGGCGGCAATGCCGGGGCGGCCGATTGCGCGTCGGCCCGGGCCTGAACTCTCCATTCTTTTTTTCAACGACCACAAAGACACGACATCATGGAACAACGCTTTCTCGGCCGCTCCGGCTTCAAGGTTCCCGCACTCGGCTTCGGCGCCGGCACTTTCGGCGGACAGGGCCCGCTCTTCAGCGCCTGGGGCAACACCGACGTGGAGGGCGCACGCAGCATCGTCGACCTGGCGCTGGACGCCGGCGTGACGCTGTTCGACACGGCCGACGTGTATTCGAACGGCGCGTCGGAATCGATCCTCGGCGCCGCGCTCAAGGGCCGGCGCGGCAAGGCCATCATCTCGACCAAGCTCGCGCTGCGCGCCGGCGACGGGCCGAACGACGTCGGCGCCTCGCGCCACCACCTGATCGCCGCGACCGATGCCGCGCTCAAGCGCCTGGGCACCGACTACATCGACATCTTCCAGCTGCACGCCTTCGACGCGATGACGCCGGTCGAGATGGTGCTCGACACGCTCGACGACCTGGTGCGCGCCGGCAAGGTGCGGCTGATCGGCGCCTCGAACTTCTCGGGCTGGCAGCTGATGAAATCGCTCTCGGCCTCCGACCGGCTCGGGCTGCAGCGCTTCGTGGCCAACCAGACCTACTACTCGCTGATCGGACGCGACTACGAATTCGAGCTGATGCCGCTGGGCCTGGACCAGGGCCTGGGCGCCATCGTCTGGAGCCCGCTCGGCTGGGGCCGCCTGACCGGCAAGGTTCGCCGCGGCCAGCCGCTGCCCGCCGGAAGCCGCCTGCATGAAACCGCCGGCTTCGCGCCGCCCGTGGACGACGAGCGCCTGTACCGCGTGGTCGATGCGATGGACCAGGTGGCCGAGGAAACCGGCAAGACCTTGCCGCAGATCGCGCTCAACTGGCTGCTGCAGCGGCCCACCGTGTCGAGCGTGCTGATCGGCGCGCGCAACGAGGAGCAGCTCAAGCAGAACCTCGGCGCGCTCGGCTGGCAGCTCAGCGCGGACCAGATCCAGCGGCTCGATGCGGCCAGCGCGGTGACGCCGCCCTACCCTTACTACCCGTACTGGAACGGTCAGTTCGCCGAGCGCAGCCCGGTGGCCGTGTGAGCTGAGCGCGGCTCGGCGGCGAGCCGGTCCACCAGGCCGTCGACCTTCCGCTCCGCCTGCCGCAGCGACTCGGCCAGCTGCTCGCCGCCGAACTCGTCGCACTCCACCGCGGCCTCGAACACCTCGGTGATGCCGATGTAGCCGAACACCGAGCGCACCGTGCGCTCGGCATGGTTCAGGTGCGCGATGCGCCCGCCCAGGTCGTAGCCGTGGTCGCCGCGCGCGCCGAGCAGCACCATGCGCTTGCCCGCATCGGCGAGCATCGGCCAGTACGGCACCGCGCCGCGCGCACGGTCGAAGCCGAAGGTACGGCCCACGCGCACGATGTTGTCGATCCAGGCCTTGAACTGCGCGGGCACGCTGAAGTTGTACATCGGCAGGCCCACCACGATCAGGTCGGCGGCCACGAGCTGGTCGACCAGCCGGTCGCTCTCGGCCAGCGCATCGGCCATCCAGGGTTCGCGCTCGGCGGGCGCGGTGAAAGCGGCATGGATCCAGCGGGCATCGACATGCGCAGGCGGATGCTGGCCCACGTCGAGGTAGTCGACGCGGTCGTCCGGCCGCGCCTCGCGCCAGCGCTCGACAAACCGCGCGGACAACCGGCGCGTGTGCGAGCCATGGGGATCGATGCCGGAGCGGCCCGGACGGGCACTGGCGTCGATGTGAAGAAGGTTCATTGTGTTCATGGATGAATTTCCCTGTTCTGTCTTGCGCTGCCACAATGGCGGTACAGGTCTCTAATCTAGAGACGTAGACGACCTCCGGCAAACGATCATTTCTCCATCGATGAACGAGATTGGCTCATCCGTGCGGCGCCCCCGGCGCCTGCCGCCCCTGCTCTCGTTGCGGGCCTTCGAAGCGGCGGCCGCGCACCTGAGCTTCCAGCGCGCGGCGCTCGAGCTGTCGGTCACGCCCTCGGCCATCAGCCACCAGGTGCGCGCGCTCGAAGACACGCTGGGCCGGCCGCTGTTCCGCCGGCTCACGCGGCAGCTCGCGCTGACGCCCGCGGGCGAGCGCCTGTTCGACGACCTGCGCGCGGGTTTCGACGCGCTCGAGGCCGGCGTCGAAAGACTGCGCCAGCCGTCGGCCCCGCAGGCCGTCACGCTCACCACCAACACCGCCTTCGCGGCCCGCTGGGTGCTGCCGCGCATGGCGGCCTTTCGCAAGGCCTGCCCCGGCATCGAGCTGCGGCTGCATGCGAGCGACACGCTGGTCGACCTGGCGCGCGGCGGCGCCGACATCGCCGTGCGCTCAGGCAGCGGCAACTGGCCGGGCCTGGTGTCGCGCGAGCTGATGCCCGAGCGCTACGCCCCGCTGTGCAGCCCGATGCTGGGCCTGAAGCGCGCGGCCGATCTGCCGAAGCACGAGCTGATCCATTGCGACTGGCGGCCCGGCGCAGCGGCGCCCGCGCTGTGGCCGCGGTGGTTCAAGGAAGCCGGCATCGCGCCGCCCCGCGGCCGGTCGATGAAGGCCGCGGGCCTGTCGTTCTCGGACGAGACCCACGCCATCCTTGCCGCGCTCGCGGGCCACGGCGTGGCGCTCCTGAGCCTCACGCTCGCAGCCGAGGAACTGCGCAGCGGCGCGCTGGTGCAGCCCTTCGGCCCGGCGCTCGACACGGGCAGCTACTTTCTCGCGGTGGCCGCCGGGCATGAGGGCGAGCCTGCAGTGCGCACTGTATGGGAGTGGATTGCTTCGCAGGCTGCCTGAGGGTTGGCGCAAGGCCGCTGTTCAGGGTGCGCTCCCGCCGACGGGGTACCTTGCTCCGCGAATGTCCCCCGCGCTTCGCGCTCCTCCTTGATTTCGCTGCGCAAGGCACCCCATCGACGGGAGCGTTATGCGGAGCGGTCGTTGATCAGCGATACACAACGAGCGTGCCCAGTGCACAGGGCATCGGGTGCTCCCCGCAGCGAAATCAAGGAGGAGGCCGCAGGCCGGGGGACATTCGCGGAGGGGAGTACCCGGTGGCCTGTGCACGCGCCATGAACAAGAACAACGGCGCCCCGAACAACAGCGCCACGAAACAAAGCATCACCCCGCGCGCAGCTGCTCCCGCAACTTCTGCCCGATCTCCGGCCGCTCGAGGAACGGGTCGGCCGGGTTCTTGACCGCCACGATGTTCTCCATGCGGCTCCTCACGTTGCCCAGCGCCTTCGGGTGGCTGAACACATAGAACTGGTTGTCGCTGATCGCGTCGAACACCTTCGCCGCCACTTCGGCCGCCGTGATCTTGCCGCTGCTCACCGCCTTGTTGCTCATGGCCTGGCCGATCAGCTGGCTCTTGGTGAGCTCGGTTTCCTTGGGCGCGTTCGGGCGGTTGCGCTCGCTGCTCGTGATGCCGGTCGGCACGAAGTACGGGCACAGGAGGCTCGCGCCGATCTGGTCGGTGACCAGCGTCAGGTCCTGGTACAGCGTCTCGGTCAGGCTCACCACCGCGGCTTTCGCTGCGTTGTAGATGCCCATGTTGGGCGGCGTGAGCAAGCCCGCCATGCTGGCCGTGTTGGTGATGTGGCCGCGGTAGGCCGGGTCCTTGGCGGCGGCCTCGAGCATCATCGGCGTGAACAGGCGCACGCCGTGGATCACGCCCCACAGGTCCACGCCCAGCACCCACTCCCAGTCGGCCACGGTGTTCTCCCACACCAGGCCGCCCGCGCCCACGCCGGCGTTGTTGAACACGAAGTGCGGCGCGCCGAAGCGCTCCTTCACCGCAAGGGCCAGGGCTTCCATCTGCGCGGCGTCCGACACGTCGACCTTGCGCGCGAGCACCTGCGCGCCGGCGGCTTCCATCTCGGCGCGGGCCTTGTCGAGCGCGTCCTGCTGCACGTCGACCAGCACGAGGTTCATGCCGCGCGCAGCGCCGATGCGCGCGCATTCGAGGCCGAAGCCCGAACCCGCGCCGGTGAGTACGGCCGTCTTGCCCTTGAAGTCCTGAATCATTTGCCGGTGTCCTTCTTGCGTTGAATGTCTCTGACTGAGCTTGGAGCCGCTATTGAAATACGGAACGCGCCGCAGCGCAGTCACGAAGGTGCCCCATGCCGGCGCTTCTGCTTCTTCTTCAGGCCTCTGCCTTCTTCAGCACATAGCCGATGCGCGGGAAGTGCACGTGCACCGTGCCCACGCGCTCGTGGCTGCGCTCCAGCGTGTAGTGCGTGCGCGTGGCGGCCACCAGCGTGCCGGGGGTTTCCTCCAGGCCGAAGCTCTCGGCGCGAACCGTGACCGCGCTGCCCAGCGCAATGCCGTGGTCGTCCTGGAAGGTGCTGTCTGTCAGCAGCGTGTGCGGCGTGCCGGCCTTGGCGATGGCGATGGCTTCGTCCGAGCTGGATTTTTCGATGCTGCCGTGGCCGATGGCGGCCATGCGGTCCATCCAGTCGACGACCGCGGGCGTGAGGTCGAGGATGCCGCGCACCGAGTCGATGCGGCGCGTGTACCAGAGCGGGTGGTAGACCGAGAAGTCGGCAATGCACGGCACCTCGCCCAGCAGGTAGGGCTTGTCGTCGAGCATGTCGGACAGGCGGCGCAGGTACGACTTGTACGCGCTGGTGGCATCGGCCGGACGCAGCCGCGTCATGTTGCCCGTGCTCATCTTCGCGCGGTCTTCGCCGAAGGCCTTGGCGGCTTCGGGCGGCGCTTTCGCAAACAGCTCGGCCGCGCCGCGGGGCTGCATGCTCCAGGCCATAGCGGCCCAGAACAGCGTGGTGTCGGCCCACTGCGCGAGGATGCGCGACATGCCTTTTTCGGGCTCGGGGTAGAGCGTGGCTTCGGGCTGCAGGTGCTCGAGCACGTCGGCGATCAGTGCGCTGTCGCAGTAGATGTCGGCGCCGATCTGCAGGAACGGCGTCTTGCGGTAGCCGCCCGTGAGCACCTCCACGTCGGGCTTGGGCATGACGGGCGGAATGAGCACGGACTTCCACGCCAGCTTCTTGGCGCCAAGGATGAGCCGCACCTTCTCGGAGAACGGCGAGGTGTTGTAGTGGTGCAGGATGAGTTCGGCCATGTGCTGGTTTCCCGTGGATGAAATGTTGGAGCTCAGCGCGGCTGCGCGCGCTCGATGATCGAATCGAAATCGGTGCCCGCGCCCAGCGTGCCAAAGGCATTGCCCCAGTCGCCGCCCAGCCGCGATGCGCAGAAGGCGCCCACGACGGCCGGCGGCGCGGTCTGTGCGAGCAATGCCGCCTGCACCGCCAGGGCCACGTCCTGCGCGAGGCGCCGCGCCTCGGCCTCGGACGCCATGGCCTCGATGCGTGCCGGCAGCGCGTCGGCCAGGCGGTCGAGCGCCGCATGCTGGCCGCGCGCGGGCGCCAGCTCCTTGGCCAATGCGGCCACCGCATCGCCCTTGCGCAGGCCGCGCAGCAGGTCGAGCGCCATGATGTTGCCGGCGCCTTCCCAGATCGAGTTGAGCGGCATCTCGCGGTAGATGCGCGCCATGATGCCCTCGCCGCCCTCTTCCACATAGCCGTTGCCGCCGAGGCATTCCATGGCTTCCTGGGCGAAGTGGCTGCCGCGCTTGCAGATCCAGAACTTGGCGACCGGCGTGAGCAGGCGCGCCATCAGGCGCTCGTGCTCGTCGGCCTGCCGGTCGAAGGCGCGCGCGAGGCGAATGGCCAGCGCGGTGGAGGCCTCGCTTTCGAGCGCGAGGTCGGCCAGCACGTTCTTCATGAGCGGCTGCCCGATCAGCGGCTTGCCGAAGGCCATGCGCTGGCTCGCATGGTTGAGCGCGATGCCGAGCGCCTGCCGCATCAGGCCGCTGGTGCCCAGCGCGCAGTCGAGCCGGGTCATGGTGCCCATCTCGAGGATCTGCGGAATGCCGCGGCCCTCTTCGCCCACGAGCCAGGCGCTGGCGCCGTGGAACTCGACCTCGGAGCTTGCATTGGCCTTGTTGCCGAGCTTGTCCTTCAGGCGCTGGATGTGGATGGCATTGCGGCTGCCGTCGGGCAGCACGCGCGGCAGGAAGAAGCAGCTCAGGCCGGCCGGCGCCTGCGCGAGCACCAGGAAGGCATCGCACATCGGCGCCGAGAAGAACCACTTGTGGCCGGTGATCGCGTAGCGCTCGCCCCAGGCGTCGCTGCCGTCGCGCACGGCCTGCGTGGTGTTGGCGCGCACGTCGGAGCCGCCCTGCTTCTCGGTCATGCCCATGCCCATGGTCAGGCCGGGCTTGTCCTTGAACGAAGCGAGCGCGGGGTCGTACCAGAGGCTGCCGAGCTTCGGGCCCCAGTCGGCGTACACGGCGGCATTGCTGCGCAGCGCCGGCGTGGCGGCGTAGGTCATCGAGACCGGGCAAAGGATCGATGGCTCCAGCTCGGTGAAGAGCATGAAGCCGGCCGCCCGCAGCACGTGCGGCGAGGCCGAAGTGCCCGTCCAGGGCGTGCCGTGCAGGCCTGCGCCCACGGCGGCGGCCATGAGCACGTGATAGCTCGGGTGGAACTCCACCTCGTCGATGCGCCGGCCGAAGCGGTCGTGCGTGTGCAGTTCGGGCGGGTGGGTGTTGGCGAGCCGCGCATGCGCCTGCATCTCGGCCGAGCCGATGGTTGCGCCCAGCTCGCTCAGCTGCGCGAGCTGAAGCGATGGCGCATTGAACTTCAACGCATCGCGCAGGGGCCGGTTGGTTTCGAAGAGGTTGTAGCCCACCAGCGGCTCGGGCTGGTTGAACACCTCGTGCGTCGTTTCCATAAACCGGCCTCCTTGCCGTGCGTTCAGCTCATTCAGATCAGCTTGACGAGCTGCTTGCCGAAATTCTTGCCCTTGAGCAAACCCAGGAAGGCCTCAGGGGCAGCCGCTATGCCTTGCGCCACCGACTCGCGCGGCCTGAGCTTGCCGCTGGCCACCAGCGCACCGAGCTCGGCCAGCGCCTCGGGCCACACTTCCATGTGCTCGCTCACGATGAAGCCTTCGATCTTCATGCGGTTGATGAGGATCAGCGCCGGGTTCGCGAGCGGCAGCGGCTGGCCGTCGTAGCCCGCGATCATTCCGCACAGCGCCACGCGCGAGAAGGCATTGGCGCGCAGCAGCACGGCGTCGAAGATGTAGCCGCCCACGTTCTCGAAATAGCCGTCGATGCCATTCGGGCAGGCTTCCTTGAGCGCGGCGCTCATGCTCTTGGCGTCGGGGTGCTGGCGGTAGTCGATGCAGGCATCGAAGCCGAGCTCGTCGGTCACGTACTTGCACTTGTCCGGCCCGCCCGCAATGCCCACCACGCGGCAGCCGCGCGCCTTGGCCAATGCACCGAAGGCACTGCCGACCGCGCCGCTGGCGGCCGTGACCACCATCGTCTCGCCGGCCTTCGGCGCAATGATCTTCACGAGGCCGTACCAGGCCGTGACGCCCGGCATGCCGACCGCGCCGAGGTAGTGCGACAGCGGCACCTGCGTGGTGTCGACCTTCTTGAGCGCGCCGGGCTGCGAGGCATCGACCACGCTGTATTCCTGCCAGCCGCCGAAGCCCACCACCTTGTCGCCGACCGCGTACTTGGGGTGCTTGCTCTCGACCACTTCGCCGGCCGTGCCGCCCTGCATGACCTGGCCCAGCGGCTGCGGCTGGGCGTAGCTCTTGGAATCGTTCATGCGACCGCGCATGTAGGGGTCGAGGCTCATGTAATGGTGGCGCACCAGCACCTGGTTGTCCTTGAGCGCGGGCGTCTCGGCGGTCACGAGCTTGAAGTTGCCGGCAACGGCTTCGCCTTCGGGGCGGTTGTCGAGGTGGATCTGCTTGTTGGTGGGCATGGGGGTCTCCGGGAAAATGCAATCAATCGGTGGAAGGTGGGCGCATCGCATTGGCGCTCGCGGGGCCGGTGGGCAGGCGGCGCTTCACGTACTTGAAGGTGCCGGTGGCGTGCGCGCACACGCGCTCCAGTTCGTCGTAGATCTTGGCCTCGGTGAAGGCCAGCGTCGCGGTGCGGTGGATCAGCGTGCCGCGCGCATGCAGCGGACCGACCGAAGGCTGCATGAAGCTGGTCTTCATCTCGATGGTGACCACGCCGGTCTCGGGCGCCACGCTGCGCGCGGCGGCCGCCATGGTGATGTCGAGCAGCGTCATGCAGGCGCCGCCGTGCGTCACGTCGAAGGTGTTGAGATGTTCGGGCTTGGCGGTGTAGATGATCTCGGACTCGCCGCCCTCGAACTTGGTGAGCTCGAAGCCCAGGTGCCGCGCGAACGGGATCTGGCTCGTGTAGGAGAGGATGTTGATGTCGGTGGAATCGGGGGAAGGCATCTCAGGTTTGCTTTGCGTGTCGTGTTGTGGGGTTCATGTGTTCGGGGCGCTGTTGTTCTTGTTCGGGGCGCGTGCACAGGCCACCGGGTACTCCCCTCCGCGAATGTCCCCCGGCCTGCGGCCTCCTCCTTGATTTCGCTGCGGGGAGCACCCGATGCCCTGTGCACCTGGGCACGTTCGTTGTGCATCGCTGAGTAACGACCGCTCCGCATGACGCTCCCGCTGATGGGGTGCCTTGCGCAGCGAAATCAAGGAGGAGCGCGAAGCGCGGGGGACATTCGCGGAGCAAGGTACCCCGTCGGCGGGAGCGCGCCCCGAATGCCTTACAACTCGGCAAGTCAAAGCGCGAGCCCTCTAGGCCCCGAGCACCACGCTCACACCACCATCCACCGCCAGCCACTGGCCGGTAATGTGCTTGCCCGCATCGCTCGCATACAGCAGCGTCAAGCCCTTCAGGTCTTCGTCGTCGCCAAGCCGCCCGAGCGGCGCATGCGAGGCCATCTTTTCCTCGCCAAGCGACTTGATCAGCCCGGCCGCCATCTTGGTCATGAAGAAACCCGGGCAGATCGCGTTCACGTTGATGTTGTACTTGCCCCATTCGGCGGCCAGCGTGCGCGTGAAGCCGATCACCGCGGTCTTGGAGGTGTTGTAAGCCAGCGTCTGCATCTCGGGCGGGTTGCCATTGAGGCCCGCGATCGAGGCGATGTTGATGATGCGGCCCGTCTTCTTCGGGATCATGTAGCCGTTGGCCACATGCTGCGAGAGGATGAAATAGCCGCGCACATTGAGGTTCATCACCTTGTCCCAGGCCTCGACCGGATGGCTCTCGGCCGGCGCGCCCCAGCTGGCGCCCGCGTTGTTCACGAGGATGTCGATCGCGCCCATGCGCTGCAGCGTCTCGTCGGCCAGGCGGCGCGTGTCTTCTTCCTTCGAGCAGTCAGCGGCGATCCAGCGCGCGTCGATGCCGGCCGTTTGCAGCTCGGCCGCGGCCTGCTCCAGGTCGTCGGCCTTGCGCGAGCTCAGCATGATCTTTGCGCCGGCCTCGCCGAGGGCATGCGCCATCTGCAGGCCCAGGCCGCGCGAGCCGCCGGTGATGAGGGCGGTCTTGCCGCTGAGGTCGAGCAGTTTTTGGATGGTGCGGGCGGTCATGGGAAAGTCTCCGTTGTTCGGTTTGGAATGTTCAGGCGATGTAGTCCATGCACTGGCGCGCTTCGCGCACCGCGCCGATGAAGGGCTTCAGCGCCACGTGCTGCGGATGGTCCGCATAGGCCGCGAGCGCGGCCGCGTCGGTGAATTCCGAATACAGGACCAGATCGCAGGTCGCTTCGAGCCCGGGCTGGGCAACGGCCACCTCGAAACGCAAGGTGCCGGGCGACAGCCTGGCGCAGGCGTCGAGCAGCGCCTTGGCCTTCAGCAGGTTGGTCGCCTTGTCGGCGCCTTCGGCATGTTCCTTGAACTTCCACATCACGATGTGCTTGAGCATGGTCTGCCTTTCCTTGGCCTCGTTATTTGTCGCCCAGGCGCGAGCGCACGTAAATGAGCACAAAGCCCACCAGCGCGACCACGGCGCCGGGCACGGCCATCGACCAGCCGAGCGCCGGCTCGGTGCGGCCCGTGGCAATGCCGAGGATCACGAGAAACAGGCCGCCGTAGATCAGGATCCAGATCCATTTCTCTAGCCGCGCATGCGGCTTTGGCGGCTTGACGGGGTTGGGCGTGTTGTTGGGGGCGGCGTTGGCCATTGTCAAAAAGCGTCCTCGGGCAATGCGGTACAGGTAGGGTCGCGGCTCTCGACCACGTTGAGCCAGGCACCGATTTTCGGCAGCTCGTAGTGGAAGAAGTAGTCCGTGGCGCCTATCTTGCCAGCTGTTACCGCCCTCGCCTTGTCCGCATCGATCTCCAGCGCCCGCCGCGCCACGTCCAGCCAGATCCAGGCCAACACGGTGTGGCCGAAGGCCTGCATGTAGGGCACGGCGTTGGCCAGCGCGTCGGCCGGATCGCCGGTGGACCAGGCCGCCTGGGTGGCGCTGCCTATGCGCTGCCATGCGGCGTCCAGCGCCCCGGCATGCGGCGCGAGCGCGGGCACCTTGGCGGCATGGCCGATGGTCTCGGCGATGCGCCCGCCCAGCAGCTGCAGGCCGCGGCCCTTTTCCATCAGCACCTTGCGGCCCAGCAGGTCGGCCGCCTGGATGCCGTGCGTGCCCTCGTGGATCATGTTCAGGCGGTTGTCGCGCCAGTACTGCTCCACCGGAAAGTCGCGCGTGTAGCCGTAGCCGCCATGCACCTGGATGGCCAGCGAATTGGCCTCCAGGCACCACTCGCTGGGCCAGCTCTTGGCAATGGGCGTGAGCACCTCCAGCAAGAGGCGCGCGTCGTCCGCGGCCTGCGCGTTGCCGGTCTTCTGCTCGTCGACCAGCCGCGCGCAGTACAGCTCCAGCGCCAGCGCGCCTTCGCAGTACGCTTTCTGCGCAAGCAGCATGCGGCGCACGTCGGCATGCTCGATGATGCGCACCTGCGGGCTGGCCGAGTCCTTGGCGACCGCCGTGCCGGGCTGCTCCGCCTTCTTCACGAGCCGGCCCTGCGGCCGCGTCTTCGCATAGTCGAGCGAGGCGTAATAGCCGGCCATGCCCAGCATGGTGGCGGCCGTGCCGACGCCGATGCGCGCCTCGTTCATCATGTGGAACATGCAGTGCAGGCCCTTGCCGGGCTCGCCGACCAGGTAGCCCACCGCGCCCGCCTTGCCATCGACCGGGTACTTGCCCTCGCCGAAGTTCAGCAGCGTGTTGGTGGTGCCGCGCCAGCCGAGCTTGTGGTTGAGGCCGGCGAGCGCCACGTCGTTGCGCTCGCCGGTCAACTCGCCTTGGGTGTTCACCATGCGCTTGGGCACGATGAACAGCGAAATCCCGCGCGTGCCCGGCACCAGCTTGCCGTTCGCGTCGGGAATCTTGGCGAGCACGATGTGCACGATGTTCTCGGTGAGCTCATGGTCGCCCGCCGATATCCACATCTTGTTGCCCGTGAGCCGATAGCGCGGCCCGAGCGGATCGCCCTGGTAGCCGTCGCCATCGGGCACGGCGCGCGTGGCCACGTCGCTCAGCGAGGAGCCGGCCTGCGGCTCGGACAGGCACATGGTGCCGGCCCAGCGGCCCGAGAACTCGTTCTTGGCGAACACTTCCTTCTGCATCTCGGTGCCGTGCACCATCAGCAGGTTGGCGTTGCCGCTCGTGAGCATGTTCGAGCCGATGCTGACCGACGCCATCGCAAAGAAGCTGTTGGCCGCGGCCTGCAGCGTGTAGGGCAGCTGCATGCCGCCGATGTCGTAGTCCTGCGCCGCGCTCATCATTCCCGACTCGACAAAGGCCTTGTGCGCGTCATGCGTGGCCTGCGGCAGCACCACCTTCTCGCCGTCGAAATGCGGCTCCTGCGTGTCGACGATGCGATTGGCCGGCGCGTACTTTTCGCGCGCAATGCGTTCGCAGGTGTCGAGCACCGCATCGAAGGTCTCGCGCGAGTGGTCCGAGAAACGCTCGCGCTGGCTCAGCGATTCCGCGTCGAGCCAGTCGTAAAGCAGGAAGTCGAGGGTGGGACGCAGGCTCATGATCGATCTCGGTGTGAATGGGTGCGCGGGTTCTGCGCCAGGAACACCGCGGAACCGGCTCCGCCGGGCCGCCGGTGTTGCCCCCGGAAGGGAGTTGGCGGAGGCGACACGAAGTGCGCCGCAGACTGAGGGAGAGTCAAAGAACTTCGAAGACGCCCGCAGCACCCATGCCGCCGCCGATGCACATCGTGACCAGCACCTTCTTGGCGCCGCGGCGCTTGCCTTCGATGAGCGCGTGGCCCGTGAGGCGCTGGCCGCTCACGCCGTAGGGGTGGCCCACGGCAATGGCGCCGCCGTCCACGTTCAGGCGGTCGCCCGGAATGCCGAGCTTGTCGCGGCAGTAGATCACCTGCACCGCGAAGGCTTCGTTCAGTTCCCACAGGTCGATGTCGTTGACCGTGAGGCCCAGGCGCTTGAGCACCTTCGGGATCGCGAACACCGGGCCGATGCCCATCTCGTCGGGCTCGCAGCCGGCCACCGCAAAGCCGAGGAAACGGCCGAGCGGCTTCAAGCCCTTCTGCTGCGCGTACTTTTCGTCGACCACCACGCAGGCGCCGCCACCGTCGGAGAACTGGCTTGCATTGCCGGCCGAGATCAGGCCGCCGGGCATCGCCGAACGGATGCCGCTGATGCCTTCCTTGGTGGTGCCGGGGCGAATGCCCTCGTCGTTCTCGATCGTCACTTCCTTGGTGCGCAGGCCCATCACGGGATCGGCCACGCCGGCCAGCACCGTGATCGGTGCGATCTCGTCCTTGAATCGGCCGGCCTCGAGCGCGGCCGTGGCCTTCTGCTGGCTGGCGGCGCCGTACTCGTCCATGGCGTCGCGGCCGATGTTGTAGCGCTTGGCGACCTGCTCGGCCGTCTGCAGCATGTTCCAGTAGATCTCGGGCTTGTGCTTCACGAGCCAGGGGTCGGCCAGCATGTGCTTGTTGGCTTCGTTCTGCACGCAGGAGATGCTCTCCACGCCGCCGGCCACGTACACCTCGCCCTCGCCCGCGATGATGCGCTGGGCGGCGGTGGCGATGGTCTGCAGGCCCGACGAGCAGAAACGGTTGATCGTCATGCCCGAGGTGGTCACCGGGCAGCCGGCGCGCAGCGCGATCTGGCGTGCGATGTTGGAGCCGGTCGCGCCCTCGGGCGTGGCGCAGCCCATGATCACGTCGTCGACTTCGGCGGCTTCGATGCCGGCGCGCGCAATGGCGTGCTGCACGGCATGGCCGCCGAGCGTGGCGCCGTGCGTCATGTTGAAGGCACCCTTCCAGCTCTTCGCGAGCGGCGTGCGGGCGGTGGAAACGATGACGGCGCTGGTCATGGTGAGGTCCTTTGAAGATGGAAGGGAAAGAGGGTTGTGGTCGTCATTGCGCCGGCGCGGCGTTGCCGTTGCGCAGGAGCTGGTGATAGAAGCCGATCATCTCGCCGTAGTTGGCGATGGAGACGCGCTCGTTGTTGCCATGGAAGCGCGCAAGGTCCTCGCCCTTCATGCGCAGCGGCGAGAAGCGGAAGACCGCGTCGCTCACGAGGCTGAAGTGGCGCGAATCGGTGGCGGCCGTCATGAGGCCGGGCGCCACCACCACATCGGGGAACGACTGGCGCACCGCCTGCTGGATCGCGCGGTAGCCGGTGCTGTCGGTCGGCGACACGGGCGACGGCTCCGAGTTGCCGGGATAGCGCTTGATCTTGATCTCGTCGTTGCCCAGGCTCTTGCGCAGGTGCGCTTCCACGCTGTCGATGCTGTCGCCCGGCAGGATGCGGAAGTTGACCGCCGCTTCGGCGCGGCCGGGCAGCACGTTGTCCTTGTTGCCGGCACGCACGATGGTCAGCGCCGTGGTCGTGCGCAGCATCGCGTTGCTGCTCGGGCTCTTTTCGAGCTGGCCGCGCACCAGCGGTTCGGTGAGCCACAGGTTGGAGAGCATGACGCGGTTCACGCCGCTCATCTCGGGCGCGAGCGCGCCGAACATCTGCGCGGCCACGCCCTTGATGCCGCCGGGCATCGGGTTGGCCTCGAGCCGCGCGAGCGCCGCACTCATGCTGCCGATGGCGCTGTGCTGCGGCGGCATCGACGAATGGCCGGGCGCAGTGTCGAGCGAGAGAAAGAAGGTCCCGTAGCCCTTCTCCGCCAGGCCAATGAGCGCCGCGGGCTTGGAAAGACCCGGCAGCACGCCGTCGAGGACCAGCAGGCCCTCGTCGAGCACCCAATCGAGCCGCACGTTGCGCGACTTGAGCAGTTCGGCAATGGGCTGCGCGCCGCGCAGGCCGCTCACCTCCTCGTCGTCGCCCATCACGAGGTAGACGGTCTGCCTCGGCTGGAAGCCGCTCGCAACCAGCAGCTCGATGGCTTCCATCTGCGCGAACAGGTTGCTCTTGTTGTCGAGCGTGCCGCGGCCCCAGACGAAGCCGTCCCTGATCTCGCCCGCGAAGGGGTCGACCGTCCAGGCCTTCTCGGTACCCGGGGCAATGGGCACCATGTCCTGGTGCGCCATGAGCGCAATGGGCTTGGCCTGCGGATCGCTGCCGGCCCATGTGTAGAGCAGCGCCCTGTTGCCGACCACTTCCTTCTTGAGGGTGGCGTGGAGCTTGGGGAACTGCTGCGCGAGGTAGGCATGCAGCTTGTCGAACTCGGCCAGGTTCGCGGCCGGGTCGTCCAGGGCCGACACCGTGCGGAACGTGATGGCGGTGGACAGCCGCTTCGCGGCCGCCTGCAGGTCGATGTCCAGCTTGGGTACGGGCGCCACCGCCAGCTGCTGCGATGGCGTGGTCCAGGTCTTGACCGCCACGGCCGCCGCCAATGCCAGCAGCACCAGCAGCAGGCCGAGAAAGATGCGTTTCAACATGGGCGGCCGGAGTCCTTCGCGATCAGCTGAACTGCTTGCCTTCGGCCACCAGCTTCTGGATCAGCGGCGCGGGCTGCCAGAACTCGGCATCGTCGCGCGGGTTCTTGGCAAAGCGCTTCATGGTTTCGGCCACGTTGTACAGGCCGACCTGCGACGCGTAGTGCATCGGGCCGCCGCGCCAGACCGGGAAGCCGTAGCCGGTGAGGTACACCATGTCGATGTCGCCCGACTTCGAGGCAATGCCGTCCTCCAGGATGTGCGCGCCTTCGTTGACCAGCGCATACACCAGGCGCTGCACGATCTCTTCATCGGAAATCTTGCGCGGCGTGATGCCCAGTTCCTTGCGGTGGTCCTCGATCATCTTGTTGACCAGTTCCGAGGGAATCGCATCGCGCTTGCCGGCCTGGTAGTCGTACCACCCTGCCCCGGTCTTCTGGCCGAAGCGGCCCAGTTCGCAGAGCTTGTCGGCCGTGCGGCTGTACTTCATGTCCGGATGTTCCACGGCGCGCCGCTTGCGGATGGCCCAGCCGATGTCGTTGCCAGCCAGGTCGCCCATGCGGAACGGGCCCATCGCAAAGCCGAACTTCTCGACGGCCTTGTCGACCTGCTGCGGCGTGGCGCCCTCGTCCAGCAGGAAGCCGGCCTGGCGCGAGTACTGCTCGATCATGCGGTTGCCGATGAAGCCGTCGCACACGCCCGAGACCACGGCCGTCTTCTTGATCTTCTTGCCAATGTCCATCACCGTGGCCAGCACGTCCTTGGACGTGGCCTTGCCGCGCACCACTTCGAGCAGCTTCATCACGTTGGCCGGGCTGAAGAAGTGCATGCCGACCACGTCCTGCGGGCGCTGGGTGAAGGCTGCGATCTTGTCGACGTCGAGCGTCGAGGTGTTGGAAGCCAGGATCGCGCCCTTCTTGGCCACGCGGTCGAGTTCCTTGAACACCTTCTCCTTCACGCCGAGTTCCTCGAACACGGCTTCGATGATCAGGTCGGCATCCTTCAGGTCGTTGTAGTCGAGCGTGGTGCTCAACAGCGCCATGCGCTGCTCGTACTTGTCCTGCTTGAGCTTGCCCTTCTTGACCTGCGATTCGTAGTTCTTCTTGATGGTGGCAATGCCGCGGTCGAGCGCTTCCTGCTTCATCTCGAGAATCTTCACGGGAATGCCCGCGTTCAGGAAGTTCATCGAGATGCCGCCGCCCATGGTGCCGGCGCCGATCACGCCCACCGACTTGATCTCGCGCTTGGACGTGTCTTCGGGCACGTCGGGGATCTTGGAGGCCGCGCGCTCGGCCATGAACAGGTGGCGCAGCGCCAGCGATTCGGGCGTGAACATCAGCGCGGTGAAGATCCGGCGCTCTTCGGCCATGCCTTCGTCGAACTTCATCCGGGTGGCGGCCTGCACCGCGTCGACGCACTTGAGCGGCGCCGGGTAGTTCTTCGACATGCCGCCGACCATGTTCTTCGCGAACTGGAAGTAGGCATCGCCCTGCGGGTGCTTGCACGGCAGGTTGCGCACCAGCGGCAGCGCGTCGCCGGTCTTGCCCGCCACGCTCTTGGCGAATGCAAGGGCTTCCTCGAACACCGATTCGGGCGAGGCCGCGAGCTTGTCGAACAGCTTCTGGCCCGGCAGGCCGGCGAGCAGTTCGCTCTTGACGGGCTCGCCGCTCACGATCATGTTGAGCGCGGTTTCCACGCCCAGCACGCGCGGCAGGCGCTGCGTGCCGCCGGCGCCGGGAATCAGGCCCAGCTTGACCTCGGGCAGCGCAATGCTGGTGCCGGGCGCCGCCACGCGGTAGTGGCAGCCGAGCGCCAGCTCGAGGCCGCCGCCCATGCACACCGAGTGGATCGCCGCGACGATCGGCTTGGGCGAAGCCTCGAGCGCAAGGATCACGCTCAGCAGGTTGGGCTCCTGCAGCGCCTTGGGCGTGCCGAATTCCTTGATGTCCGCACCGCCCGAGAACGCCTTGCCGGCGCCCGTGATGACGATGGCCTTGACGGCGTCGTCGGCATTGGCCTTCGCGAGCCCATCGGTGATGCCGATGCGGGTCGAGAAACCGAGACCGTTGACCGGAGGGTTGGTCAGTGTGATCACGGCGACATCGCCGAGCACTTTGTATTCAGCCGTCATGCTGCGTTCCTTGGTGTGTGAAGAAAAAGAAGAAAAAGCACGAGTGTTCTTTTTCGGGAGATTCTAGGCGTTTGGCGCGACGCAACAATGGCACGCAGTCGCTGTCGAGACAAGACTCATGAAGGTTACAGAACCTTCCAGGAACACCGCGGAACCGGCTCTGCCGGGCCGCTGGTGTTGCCCCCGGAGAGGGGGGGGGAGAAGCGACACGAAGTGCGCGAAGCCTGGGGGTGAGCCCTAAACTTCGAGCCACTCTTTGCGAGTGGTGGCGTCAGCGCGCAGGCCGTCGGGCGTGCCGTCGAACACGATGCTGCCGTGGCCCATGACGAGCGCGCGGTCGGATATCTGCATCGCGATGGTCAGCTTCTGCTCGATCAGCAGCACCGAGATGCCCTTGTCCTTGAGCGTCTTCAGGTACTGCCCCACCAGTTCGACGATCTTGGGCGCAAGGCCTTCGGTGGGCTCGTCGATGATGATCAGGTCGGGGTCGCCCATCAGGGTGCGGCACAGCGTGAGCATCTGCTGCTCGCCGCCCGAGAGCACGCCGGCCTCGGTGTGCTGGCGCTCCTTCAGGCGCGGGAACATGCCGTACATGTCGTCGAAGGACCAGCGGCTGCCCTTGCCCGAGCCCTTCTGGCCCAGGAGCAGGTTCTGGTGCACCGTGAGCTTGGGAAAGATGTCGCGGTTCTCGGGCACGTAGCCGATGCCCAGGTGGGCGATCTCGTAGGCCTTCCTGCGCAGGATGTCCTGGTCCTTCCAGCGCAGCGTACCCTCGGCATGCACCAGGCCCATGATGGCCTTGGCGGTGGTCGAGCGGCCCGAGCCGTTGCGTCCCAGCAGCGCGACGATCTCGCCGGCGCCCACGTTGAAGGAAACGCCATGCAGCACATGGCTCTTGCCGTAGTAGGCGTGGATGTCGTGAAGCTTCAGCATGTCAGTTGGTCCGCGGCACGTTGTTGTTGCGGGTTGCCCGTGTTTGAGCGCTCTTGTTCAGGGCGCGTGCACACCGCTGGTGTATCGCTGATCAACGACCGCCCCACATAACGCTCCCGCCGATGGGGTGCCTTGCGCAGCGAAATCAAGGGGGAGGCCGAAGGCCGGGGGACATTCGCGGAGCAAGGTACCCCGTCGGCGGGAGCGCGCCCTGAATGACAGACGACGCGACGCAAAGAAAAGCGAAAGTTCATCAATGCCCCGCCCCCTGCGCATCGGCAACCGAAGACCCCAGATACGCCTCCTGAACCCGCGCATTGGCGCGAACGGCAGCCGGCGTGTCGAAGGCGATGACCTCGCCATACACCACGACCGCGATCTTGTCGGCCAGCCCGAAGACCACGCCCATGTCGTGCTCCACCGTCAGCAGCGTCTTGCCGACCGTGACGTGCTTGATGAGCGAGATGAAGTGCGCCGTCTCGGTCTTGCTCATGCCCGCCGTCGGCTCGTCCAGAAGGATGACACCGGCGCCGCCCGCAATGGTCACGCCGATCTCGAGCGCGCGCTGCTCCGCATAGGTGAGGTTCACCGCGTGCACGTCGCGTTTGCGCTGCAGGCCGATCTGCTTGATGAGCTCTTCGGTGCGCGCGTTGGCGTCGTCCAGGTTCGAGAGAAAGCGCAGGAAGGTGTAGCGGTAGCCCAGGCTCCACAGCACGCCGCAGCGCAGGTTCTCGAACACGCTGAGCTTCGGGAAGATGTTGGTGATCTGGAAGCTGCGCGACAGGCCCAGCCGGTTGATCTCGTAGGGCTTCTTGCCGTCGATGCGCTGGCCGTTCAGCAGCACTTCGCCGCTGGTGGGTGCAAGCCGCCCGCTGATCAGGTTGAACAGCGTCGACTTTCCTGCCCCGTTCGGGCCGATGATGGCCACGCGTTCCCCGGCCTTCACGGCCAGGTCCACGCCGCGGATGATTTCGGTCTTGCCGAAATTCTTGCGCAGCGACTTCAGTTCCAGTGCATATTGCGCGCTCATTACGCAGCCTCCCGGCGCTTGATTTCTGCTTCGATCTCTTCCTGCGCCTGGCCCCAGACACGCACGAAGCGCCGGCGCGCCACCTCCAGCGCAGCCAGGCCCACGGCCAGGATCGCGGCGGCGCCGAGCCAGCTTGCCGCAGAGGATGTATCGATCGCCACGCCGAAGTAGTGCAGGTTGGGTCCGAGCGCTGCGTTGAGCTGGATGTGATAGATCATCTCGATCAGCGCGGCAGCGCCCACCACCACCGGCACCAGTGCCACCGCGAGCGCGACGTACAGCAGCCAGAAGCGGCCGAACTTGCCGAACCTGGCAACCCGCAGGTTCATCATCACCAGGCTGGCGATGCCGCCGGGCGCGAACATCACCATGAACACGAACACGAGGCCGAAGTAGAGCTGCCAGGCCTTGGAGAGCTCCGACAGCAGGATCGAGGCGAACACCAGCAGCACCGCGCCGATGATCGGCCCGAAGAAGAACACCGCGCCGCCCAGGAAGGTGAACAGCAGGTAGCCGCCCGAGCGGATGGCGCTCAGGCTGTCGGCCGCATTCACGATCTCGAAGTTGATCGACGCCAGCCCGCCGCCGATGCCCGCGAAGAAGCCCGCGATGATGAAGGCGAAGTAGCGCACGCGCTGCGTGTTGTA
Organism: Variovorax sp. 05T418; assembly: GCF_056396385.1. NCBI lineage: Bacteria > Pseudomonadati > Pseudomonadota > Betaproteobacteria > Burkholderiales > Comamonadaceae > Variovorax > Variovorax sp. 05T418. The sequence continues at coordinate 85,448 of NZ_JBFTLJ010000002.1, forward strand.
GCCGATGAACTCCACGCGCTCCGGGTTGTCGCGCACCGCATTCAGCATGCGCCCGAGCGGCGTGCCGGTGAAGGCATACATGAGCGCGGTGCAGACGAAACAGTAGGCGGCGATCAGGTAGTACACCTGGATCTGTGGTCCGAAGTTGAAGCCGAAGAAGCTCGGCCCGTACACGCGGTTGGTGGTGATGCCGCCCTCGCCGCCGAAGAAGCTCGGGAACATCAGCGCCATGGAGGCCACCAGCTCGCCGATGCCCAGCGTGATCATCGCGAAGGTGGTKCCCGACTTCTTCGTCGTGACGAAGCCCAGCAGGATGGCAAAGAACATGCCGGCCAGGCCGCCCACCAGCGGAATGGCCACCAGCGGAATCTGCAGCCCGCCCTTCTCGCCCATGTTCATCGCATGGATCGCAAGGAAGGAACCGAGCCCGACATACACGGCATGCCCGAAGCTCAGCATGCCGCCCTGCCCCAGCAGGATGTTGTAGCTCAGGCAGATGATGATCAGGTAGCCCATCTGCGAGAGCATGGTGAGCGCCAGGCTGCTCTTGAACAGCAGCGGCGAAACGATCAGCACGATCGCGAACAGCGACCAGATCAGGAAGCGCCCGATGTTCCAGGGCTTGAAGCGGTAGTACTGCGTGGTGGTGGCCGCAGTGGTCGTGGTGGTTGTGCTTGTCATGGCTTCAGTCCTCCCGGGTGCCAAGAAGACCCTTGGGCCTGAAGATGAGAATCAGCACCAGGAACAGGTACGGCAGGATCGGCGCGACCTGCGAGATCGTGAGCTTGAGCAGCTCGTAGCCGAAGGTCTGGTCGGTCACCGTGAAGCCCAGCATCTGCAGGCCGCCGGCAAACGACTGGTCCATGGCCACCGCGAAGGTCTGGATGATGCCGATCAGGAGCGACGCCAGGAACGCGCCGGCCAGCGAGCCCATGCCGCCGACCACCACCACCACGAAGATGATCGAGCCGACGGAGGCCGCCATCGCCGGTTCGGTGACGTAGGTGTTGCCGCCCACCACGCCCGCAAGGCCCGCGAGCGCGGCGCCGCCACCGAACACCAGCATGAAGACGCGCGGCACGTTGTGGCCCAGCGCCTCGACCATGTCGGGGTGCTTGAGCGCCGCCTGGATCACCAGGCCGATGCGCGTGCGCGTGAGCAGCAGCCACACCGAGATGAGCATCAAGACGGCCACCAGCATGATGAACGAGCGCGACTTGGGAAACTGCGTGCCGTACAGCGAGAACAGCGGCCCCTGCAGCTGCGGCGGCAGGCCGTAGGGCACAGTCGACCGGCCCCAGGCGAGCTGCACCAGCTCCAGGATGAGGTACGAAAGCCCGAAGGTCACCAGCAGTTCCGGCACGTGGCCGAACTTGTGGACCCGGCGCAGGCTGTAGCGCTCGAAGGCCGCGCCCAAGAGGCCCACCAAGAGCGGCGCGATGAACAGCGCCGGCCAGAAGCCGACGATGCCCGAGAGCGTGTAGGCGATGTAGGCGCCCAGCATATAGAAGCTGGCGTGCGCAAAGTTGAGCACGCCCATCATGCTGAAGATCAGCGTGAGGCCGGAGCTCAGCATGAACAGCAGCAGCCCGTAGCTGACGCCGTTGAGCAGCGAGATGACGAAGAATTCGACGTTCATCGGTCTTTCGTGTCAGGTGAGAAAAGAAAAAGGCCCGAGTGTTGAAGTCGGGCCTCGACCGGTCGGCGCGCGATCGGGCGATCAGGAGTTGTTGGGCCGCTTCATCTGGCACGAGGTGGGCGTGCTCGCAACGTAGGCTTCGTAGAACTTGACGGGCGCCAGCGTGTAGCCGGTGTTTTCCGGGCTGTAGGGGTTCTTGGCGTCGGCCTTCTGCCAGCGCGTGATCCACAGGCCCTGCTGCAGCTGGTGGTCGGACTTGCGCATCTCGACATCGCCGTTGAAGCTCTTGAACTTCATGCCTTCCATCGCGGCCGCCACCTTGACGGGCTCGGTCGACTTGGTGCGCACGAAGGCTTCGCTGAGCATGGCGTACACCGTGTAGATGTCGGTGGTGTACATGTCGTCGTTGAACTTCTTCTTGAACTCGTTCATCAGCGGCTGCACCGGGCCGGGCGCGTTGTAGTGGCTGTAGCCCACCTGGTAGACCTTGCCGTCCGAAGCCGCGCCCATGGCGGTGGGCGTGCCGTTGGTCACGGCGTAGTAGGTGTAGAACTTGACGTTCAGGCCCGAGTCGTTGGCCGACTTGATGAGCAGCGCGAGGTCGGAACCCCAGTTGCCGGTGATGACGGTGTCGGCACCCGAAGCCTTGATCTTGGCGATGTAGGGCGAGAAGTCGCGCACCTGGGCCAGCGGATGCAGGTCGTCGCCCACGATCTCGACATCGGGCCGCTTGTCCTTGAGGTTCTGCTTGGCGAACTTGGAGACCTGCTGGCCGTGCGAGTAGTTCTGGTTGATGAGGTAGACCTTCTTGATGTCGGGCTGCTCCTTCATGAAGGCGGTCAGCGCTTCCATCTTCATGGAGGTGTCGGCATCGAGGCGGAAGTGCCAGTAGCTGCACTTGCTGTTGGTGAGGTCGGGGTCAACCGCCGCGTAGTTGATGTAGAGCACTTCCTTGCCCGGGTTGCGGGCGTTGTGCTTCTCGAGCGCGTCGATGATGGCCAGCGCCGGGCCGGAGCCGTTGCCCTGCACCACGTAGCGTGCGCCCTGGTCCATGGCCGAGCGCAGCGCGCTGGTGGTCTCCTGCGGGCTCAGCTTGTTGTCGATGGCAATGACCTCGAACTTCACGCCGGCCGCGTTCTTCTTGTTGAATTCTTCGGCCAGGAACTGGAAGGTCTTGAGCTGGTTGGTGCCAACGGCTGCCATCAGGCCCGACAGCGGGTCGAGCCAGGCGATCTTCACGGTTTCGCCCTTCTGGGCCAGCGCGCCGGCGGCGCTCGCTGCAAGGATGGAGGCGGTAGCGATTTTCAGAGCGAACTTCACGATCTATTTCTCCTGGTCAAACCGATTCAAATGGCCGCACGAGAGTACAAGCGTTTGTGGCCCCTACCCTCAGGGAATGCCCGTAAGGAGGCGGCCGCAAGGCCCGTTTCTATCGCGCAGGCGACACTGCATTTCTCAAGCTTGCTACCGCGCGGTAGGCAGCTGCTACCAGCGGGTAGGAAACGCCATCACATGGATGCTCAGGGGCGCTTCATCTGGCAGGTGGTGGGCGTGCTCGCCACATACGACTCGTAGTACTTCACGGGGACATTCGTGTAGCCGGTGTTCTCGGCGTCGTAGGGGTACTTGGCGCTCGCCTTTTCCCAGCGCGAGATGTACAGGCCCTGCTGCAGCTGGTGGTCGGCCTTGCGCATCTCGACCTCACCGTTGAAGCTCTTGATCTTCATGCCTTCGAGTGCCGCGGCCACCTTGACCGGGTCGGTCGATTTGGTCTGGACGAAAGCGGCATCGAGCAATGCGAACGTGTGGTAGATCGAGGACTGCGTCAGGTCGTCGTTCATCTTCTTCTTGTAGCCGGCAAGAAGCCGCTGGATCTCACCGCCCATGTTGTAGTGGGCATAGGCCACGGTGTAGACCTTGCCTGCCGAGGTGGCGCCCATGGCCGTGGGCGTGCCGGCGCCCGGCGCGTAGTACGTCAGGAACTTGACGTCCAGCCCCGAGTCGTTCGCCGCCTTGATGAGCAGCGACAGGTCGGAGCCCCAGTTGCCCGTGATGACCGTGTCGGCGCCCGAGGCCTTGATCTTGGCAATGTAGGGCGAGAAGTCGCGCACCTGCGCGAGCGGGTGCAGGTCGTCGCCCACGATCTGGATGTCGGGGCGCTTGGCCTTGAGGTCTTCCTTCGCGAACTTCGACACCTGCTGGCCGTGCGAATAGTTCTGGCCGAGGATGTAGACCTTCTTGATGTCGGGCTGGTCCTTCATCCAGGTGGTCAGCGCCTCCATCTTCATGGAGGTGTCGGCGTCGAGCCGGAAGTGCCAGTAGCTGCACTTGCTGTTGGTGAGGTCGGGGTCCACCGCCGCGTAGTTCAGGTAGAGCAGTTCCTTGCCGGGATTGCGCGCGTTGTTCTTCTCGACGGCGTCGATGATCGCAAGCGCCGGGCCCGAGCCGTTGCCCTGGGTGATGTAGCGCGCCCCCTGGTCCTGCGCCGAGCGCAGCGCCGCGGTCGTCTCTTGCGGGCTGAGCTTGTTGTCGATCGCGATGATCTCGAACTTCACGCCCGAGGCGTTCTTCTTGTTGAACTCCTCGGCCAGGAACTGCGTGGTCTTGAGCTGGTTGGTTCCCACCGCCGCCATCAGGCCCGACAGCGGATCGAGCCAGGCGATCTTGACGGTCTCGCCCTTCTGGGCGAGTGCGGCCGTCATGCCGACCAACATGGCACAGGCGGCTGCTGACTTGATGGCAAATTGCATGAAAAGTCTCCGGAGTGAAAGGCGGGATGCCAGCGTACAAGCGCCCTTTTCTTCGCCGCACAGGGATTGCCCGGAAGGAAGGCCGCCGAAGCGGCCTTGCTATCGCATGCGCGACAGTGCGGCCAGGCCTTGGCGCGGGGTCAGCAGGTGGGCAGCTTGTAGTCCTTGAGCAGTTCGCGAAGCTTGGTCTTGAGGATCTTGCCGGTGGCGCCGATCGGAATCGCCTCGACAAACACCACGTCGTCCGGAATCTGCCACTTGGCCGTCTTGCCCTCGTAGAACTTCAGCAGCTCCTCGCGCGCGACCTCGGCGTTGGGCTTCTTCACCACCGCGATGATCGGCCGCTCGTCCCACTTGGGGTGGTACACGCCGATGCAGGCGGCCATGGCCACGGCCGGGTGCGCGACGGCGATGTTCTCGATCTCGATGGAGCTGATCCACTCGCCGCCGGACTTGATCACGTCCTTGCTGCGGTCGGTGATCTGCAGGTAGCCCTCGGCGTCGATGGTGGCGACGTCGCCCGTGGGGAACCAGCCGCGGCCCTGCGCGTCGCGGATGAGCGGATCGCCGCCCTCGCCCTTGAAGTATTCCTTCACGATCCAGGGGCCCTTGACCAACAGGTCGCCGTAGGCCTTGCCGTCCCAGGGCAGCTCCTTGCCGTCGCCGTCGACGATCTTCATGTCGACGCCGAAGATCGCGCGGCCCTGCTTCATGCGGATCTGCAGCTGCGCATCGGGCGGCAGCGACAGGTGCTTGTTCTTGAGCGTGCACAGCGTGCCCAGCGGGCTCATCTCGGTCATGCCCCAGGCATGCAGCACCTCGACGCTGTAGTTCTCCTGGAACGCCGTGATCATGGCCGGCGGGCAGGCCGAGCCGCCGATCACCGTGCGGTTGAGCTTGCTGAACTTCAGGCCGTTGGCCTGCATGTGGCCGAGCATCATCTGCCACACGGTGGGCACGCCGGCCGCGAAGGTCACGCCCTCGGATTCGATCAGCTCGTACACCGACTTGCCGTCGAGCGCCGGACCCGGAAACACGAGCTTGCAGCCCACCAGCGCGGCCGAGTACGGAATGCCCCAGGCGTTGACGTGGAACATCGGCACCACCGGCAGCACCGAGTCGCGCGCCGACAGCCGCATGACGTCCGGCAGCGCCGCGGCGTAGGCATGCAGCATGGTCGAGCGGTGGCTGTAGAGCGCGGCCTTGGGGTTGCCGGTGGTGCCGCTCGTGTAGCACATGCTCGAGGCCGAGTTCTCGTCGAAGGTGGGCCAGTCGTAGCCGGTGGACTGCCCGCCGATCCAGCTTTCGTAGCTCACGAGGTTGGGCACGCCGCTGTCCGCCGGCAGCTTGTCGGCATCGCACAGGGCAATCCATTTGCGCACCGTGGGGCACTTGGCGTGCACTGCCTGCACCAGCGGCAGGAAGTTCAGGTCGAAGCACAGGATCTGGTCTTCCGCGTGGTTGGCGATCCAGGCGATCTGGTCGGGGTGCAGGCGCGGGTTGATGGTGTGCAGCACGCGGCCGCTGCCGCTCACGCCGTAGTACAGCTCCAGGTGCCGGTAGCCGTTCCACGCCAGCGTGGCGATGCGGTCGCTGAACAGCAGTTGCTCGCCGTCCAGCGCATTGGCCACCTGCCGGGCGCGCGATGCGATCCCGCCCCACGTCGTGCGGTGGATGTCGCCCTCGACCCGGCGCGAGACGATCTCGCCGTCGCCGTTGTGGCGCTCGGCGAACTCGATCAGCGCCGAGATCAAGAGCGGTTGGTCTTGCATCAAACCCAGCATCTACGGACTCCTTTTTTGAAATGACTTCATGAAAGCTTGCGAACAACGGATTCACGCAAGCTTCGGCCACTTCCACAATGACACAAACCCGCACTGCCGGATTGAACGGAGCGGCTCATTGATGTGCCCGATCAAGGCACGGCCTGCGCCGGCGTGACCACCGCCGCCGAGGGCGTGGCGTCGAGCCGCAGCTGCGACGGCCATGTCGCCCAGGTTGCACCAAGTTCGGGCGTGTTCGGGTCGCCCTTGCGCATGAAGGCGCCGACGCTGGCCATCACCGCCCTGGACAGCGCGAGCCGGCCCGCCTGGTTGGCCTTGCCGCCCATCACGTTGCTGAGCAGCGAGCCGCTGAAGTTGCCGAACACGAACGGCAGGTCGAAGGCATGCGCGGCCCCGTACACGTCGTTCCACGGCGAGGGCTCCTGCGCCCAGTCGAGGCGGTAGTGCCAGATGTTCGACTGCTGCGTCTTCATGGTGTTGAGCAGGTTGTCGCGGTTGGCCTCGAACAGGCCCTTCGTGATGACGGCGGTGGCCGCGTTGTAGCCGGTGCCGGGCGTGTCTACCGGAAGGTAGGACGCGTCGATGATGTCGGCCACCGTGAGCGTGGGCGGTGCATCGGGGTCGAAGTTGAACATCATCGAGAAGCGCTGGGCATCGGTGACGATCCAGCCCGGCTTGGGGAAGCCGATGGTTCCCAGCAGCGAGGCGAAGAGCTTGCCCTCGTCGCGCGTGTTGCCGGCCAGCATCGGCACCTTGGCGTAGTTGCCGGCCGCGATGGCGCCGATCGGATCGGCCGGCAGCACCGTGCCGTCGGGAATCGGCGCGACGCTGCCCAGGCCGCTGGCAACCACCGTGGCCAGCATCGCCCCACCCTCCTGGGCGCGCAGGTACTCGGCAATCTGGGCCGGCGTGCGCGTGCCGATGTAGGCCTTGGCGGCGGCCGCGTCGGCGGCGGTGCCGTCGGCCACGAGCAGCTTCTCGAGGATCGACTGCCCCTGCGCGAGCGAAGCCGCTGCCGGCGCCAGGGTCGGCAGCGTGCCTGGCGGCAGGTTGCTCGCGAGCGAGATGCCGCCGCTCATCTCGAAGGCCTTGTGGAACAGGCCCTTGGCCATCGGCGAGGTCATCACCGCCAGCAGGTTGGTGGCGCCGGCCGATTCGCCTGAGAGCGTGACGTTGCCCGGATCGCCGCCGAAGTTCGCGATGTTGTTCTTGATGAAGCGCAGCGCCGCCATGTTGTCGAGCAGCGCGAAGTTGCCCGAGTCGTCGCCCGCGCTGCCGCCCGGGCGCAACTGCGGCATGTTCAGGAAGCCCAGGATGCCCAGGCGGTAGCTGGCGGTGACGACCACCGCGTTGGCGGCCTTCGCGAGCCGGGCGCCGTCGTAGAGCGGATCGGCCGTGTAGCCCGAAATATTGCTGCCGCCGTGCACGAACAGCAGCACGGGCAGGTTCCGCTCGTCCGTCGCGGGCCGCCAGATGTTGACGAACAGGCAGTCCTCGCTGCCGACCGGCTTGCCCAGCGTGGTGCCGATGGTGGCGTCGTAGGTGTTGTTGGCGCCGGGGCTGAAGAGCCGGCCGATCTGCAGGCAGGCATTGCCGAACTTCGCGGCCGGGCGGATGCCGCTCCAGGCCTCGGGTTCCACCGGCGCACGCCAGCGCAGCGCGCCGACCGGCGGCTGCGCGAAGGGAACGCCCTTCCAGAACCAGGTGCCCGAGCTGGCGCTGTCGTCCACGCCCTCGATCTTGCCGGCGGTGGTCTGGCGCACCATGGGACCGTCGGCGGCCGGCGGCGGCGGGGCTGACGGCGGCGGTGCAGGCGGCGCGGCCGGCAGGAACGAGAACGACCCGCCCGAGGAGCCGCCGCCGCAGGCCGCGAGGGCCAGGCAGGCCGCCGCGGCCAGTGCCCGCGCCGCCGCTGCCGTGGCCGTTGCCGCCATGCCCTGGTTTTCTGGCCGGGCGCGTAGCGCTGCTGTCAGTGCCTTGTCCATTTTTTGTCTCCACACCGGGTTAATCGGAATTCCTGCCTGCGCGTCCGGTGGCCATACTCCGGCCCGCCGAACCCCTCAAAAATTCTAGGAACGCACGCCGTTTCCGCCGCTATCGCAAGCGCGCCAATTCAATGACTTCAGGAGCCCCCATGCCGCATGCCCAGCGCCGGCCGCAACGCCGGTCCGGCTGCGCGCAGCAGCCCGAGCTGCGGACCAGTTCGGCCGCCTGGCTCGAAGGCGTGCTCTCGATGTTCGAGGCCGAGGGGCTCAACGTGCCCTCGCTGCTGCGCGACGCGGGCTTCGACCCCGATTCGCTGCATCGGCAGAACACCCGCATTCCGGTGGACGAGATCTCGGTGCTCTGGCAACTGGCGGTGGCTCGCGCCGGCAAGCCCACGCTGGGCCTCGCGCGCGACCTGGCCGCCACGCACAGCAAGCTGGGCACGGTCGGCCACGCCATGGCCTGCAGCGCCGACCTGGGCGCGGCGCTCGCGCGGCTCACGCGCTACATGGCGGTCATCTCCGACGCGACCGCCTTCTCGCTGCAGCGCGAGGCGCGCGGCTGCTGGATGGTGATGGAGCACACCGGCGGCAGCCTGCCGATTCCGCGCCAGCGCGTCGAATACGCCCTGCTCACCGTCTTCATGCAGTGCCAGTGGCTCACGCGGCGCGAGCTGCAGCCGCTGGCGCTCGAATTCGTCTATCCGCCGCCGGCCGACGACCGGCTGCACCGCGAGGCCTTCGGCTGCGCAATCCGCTACAACGCGCCGGCCAACCGGCTGCTGCTGTCGGCGGCCGACATGGCGATGCCGCTGCCCACCCATCACCCCACGCTGGGCGAAATGCAGGAGCACCTGCTGGACGAGCAGCTGAATTTGCTGGGCCAGACCACCACCAGCACCCTGGTGTGCGCCGAGATCGCGCGCCGGCTGCCGCAAGGCGAACCGCGCCGGCAGGACGTGGCCGCGGGTCTCGGCCTTGCGGAGCGCACGCTGCAGCGGCGGCTGCAGCAGGAGTCGGTGTCGTTCCAGTCGCTGCTCGACCGCACCCGCCGCGAACTGGCGCAGCAGTACCTGGCGGAAGACCGCCACACGCTCACCGACGTGGCCGACATGCTCGGCTTCGTCGACAGCAGCAACTTCTTCCGGGCCTGCAAGCGCTGGTTCGGGCTGCCGCCCGCCCAATACCGGGCGCGCATCTGGGACACGCCGGCGCTGGCCCACTGAAGGGGCCTCGACCTTCCGATGGCCCGCATCGCCAGGGGTCTCGCGCTCTGCCGGACAATCCGGGCATGAGCTTGCTTGCTGAAGACACGGCCGCCGCGGACCTGGGATTGCGCTGGAAACCCGGATTCCGGGCGCTGGGCCCCGCCTTTCTCACCGAACTGCGGCCGACGCCCCTGCCCGATCCCCCCTACTGGGTGGGCTACAGCGAGGCGGCGGCCCGCCTGCTCGGCCTGCCGGCCGATTGGCGGCAATCGGAGGGCACGCTGGCGGCACTGACCGGCAACCTGCCCGTCGCCGGAACGCAGCCCTTCGCCACCGTGTACAGCGGCCATCAGTTCGGCGTCTGGGCCGGCCAGCTCGGCGATGGCCGCGCCATCATGCTCGGCGAAACCGAGGGCGGCCTCGAAGTGCAGCTCAAGGGCGCGGGCCGCACGCCCTACTCGCGCGGCGCCGACGGCCGCGCCGTGCTGCGCTCCAGCATCCGCGAATTCCTTTGCAGCGAGGCCATGCACGGCCTGGGCATCCCAACCACCCGCGCGCTCTGCGTCACGGGCTCCGACGCACGCGTGTACCGCGAAATGCCCGAAACCGCCGCCGTCGTGACCCGCGTGGCGCCCAGCTTCATCCGCTTCGGCCACTTCGAGCACTTCTCGGCCAACCAGCGCGATGCCGAGCTGCGCGCGCTGGCCGATTACGTCATCGACCGCTACTACCCGGACTGCCGCGCCACCGAGCGCTTCAACGGCAATGCCTACGCGGCCTTCCTGGAAGCCGTGAGCGAGCGCACCGCCGCCCTGCTCGCGCAATGGCAGGCCGTGGGCTTTTGCCACGGCGTGATGAACACCGACAACATGAGCATCCTCGGGCTCACCATCGACTACGGGCCGTTCCAGTTCCTGGACGGCTTCGATCCGCGCCACATCTGCAACCACAGCGACACCAGCGGGCGCTACGCCTTCAACCAGCAGCCCAACGTGGCCTACTGGAACCTGTTCTGCCTGGCGCAGGCGCTGTTGCCGCTGATCGGCGACCAGGAAATCGCCGTCGCCGCGCTGGAGTCCTACAAGACGGTGTTCCCGCGCGAATTCGAGGGCCGCATGTGCGCCAAGCTCGGCTTCGCGGAGCCCGCCGAAGGCGATCGCGCGCTCATCGAGGGCGTGCTGAAGCTCTTGGCTGCCGAAAAGGTCGACTACACCATCTTCTGGCGCCGCCTGTCGCAGCACATGGCGGGCGGCAACGCTGAACCCGTGCGCGACCTGTTCCTGGACCGTCCGGGCTTCGATGCCTGGCTGCTATCCTTTTCGCAGCGCCATGCGCAGGTGCCGCGCGCCCAGGCCGCGGACCTGATGCTCAGATCGAATCCGAAGTACGTCTTGCGGAACCACCTGGGCCAGCAGGCCATCGAAGCGGCGAGCCAGAAGGACTTCTCGGCTGTGGCAACCTTGTTGGCGCTGCTCGAAACCCCATTTGAAGAACATCCCGGCGCCGATGCCTATGCCGGGTTCCCGCCCGACTGGGCCTCCACGATCGAAATCAGCTGCTCATCATGACCACTCCCATCGAGAAAACCGACGCCGAATGGAAAGCCCTGCTTGCCGAAAAAGGCGCCGAGCCCGCGGCCTTCGAGGTCACGCGCCACGCGGCCACCGAACGCCCCTTCACCGGCAAGTACGAGGCGCACTGGGACGACGGCACCTACCACTGCATCTGCTGCGGCGCCAAGCTGTTCGAATCGTCCACCAAGTTCGACGCGGGCTGCGGCTGGCCGAGCTTCTCGCAAGAGGCGGTGCCGGGCGCCATCCGCAACATCGTCGACCGCTCGCACGGCATGGTGCGCACCGAGAACGTCTGCGCCAATTGCGGCGCCCACCTGGGCCACGTGTTCCCCGACGGCCCCACCGAAACCGGCCTGCGGTACTGCATGAACTCCGCCTCGCTCGATTTCAAGAAGAAATAAGCAACCACCGAACCGGCCTGCCCAGCGCATGAAACTGATCCTCGACTTCTTTCCGATCCTGCTGTTCTTCGGCGCCTACAAGCTGGCCGACATCTATACCGCCACCGGCGTGCTGATGGCCGCCACCGTGCTGCAGATGGGCATCATCTACGCCATGGAGCGCAAGCTGCAGGCCATGCAGAAGGCCACGCTGGTGCTGATCCTGCTGTTCGGCACGCTCACGCTGGTGCTGCACGACGACCGCTTCATCAAGTGGAAGCCCACGGTCCTGTACGGCGCCATGGCCATCGCGCTGGCGGTGGCGCTCTGGGCGCTGAAGAAGAACTTCCTCAAGATGCTGCTGGGCTCGCAGCTGCAGCTGCCGGACCGCATCTGGGGGCGCCTGAACGTGGCGTGGATCGGCTACTGCCTCTTCATGGCGGCCATCAACGGCTACGTTGCGGCCTACTTCACCACCGAGGCATGGGTCAACTTCAAGCTCTGGGGCTACGTGTTCCCGATCGTGTTCCTGGTGGCGCAGGGCCTCTACATCTCGCCGCACCTCAAGAACGACGAACCCTCCGTATGAGCACCGCCACCACCCATCCGCTGCCCACGGCGCGCGACCTCGAAGCGGCGCTGCGCCAGGCGCTGCAGCCCACCACGCTCGAAGTGATCGACGAGAGCGGCGCCCATGCCGGCCACGCCGGCGCCAATGCCGAGGGCCGGGGCACCCACTTCCGGGTCCGCATTGCTTCCCCACTGTTCGAAGGGAAGCCCCGCGTGGCGCGACATCGCCTTGTGTATGATGCCCTCCAAGTTTTTATCGCACAGGGTCTGCACGCCATCGCCATCGAGGTGCTCTGAGTCGTTCGATTGCCGGCACGCGCCGATACGGCCGCGGCGGCCCGACCCCTTTTCTTTCTTCCCGCTTCTTCTCCTCTTCTCCGCTTTTTTCCACGCGCTTTTTCCTACACGCGCATTTCCCCTCCAGCCTGATATTCATTTCATGAAAAAACAACTCTTGCAGGCCGTTGCGGCCGCAGCGCTGCTCGGTGCGATTCCTCTGGCGGCCGTGGCGCAGAACGCAGCCATCGTCAACGGCAAGCCCGTGCCCAAGGCGCGCATGGACGTGCTGGCCCAGCAGCTGGCCGCGGCCGGCCGCCCGGTCACGCCGGAAATGCAGGGCCAGCTGCGCGAGGAAATCGTCGCGCGCGAAGTGTTCATGCAGGAAGCGCAGAAGCAGGGCCTGGACGCCACCGACGACTACAGGAACCAGCTCGAACTCGCCCGCCAGGCCATCCTGATCCGCGCGCTGTTCGAGAACTACCGCAAGACCAGCCCGGTCTCCGATGCCGAGGTGAAGGCCGAGTACGACAAGTTCGTGGCGGCCAACGGCGGCAAGGAATACAAGGCCCGCCACATCCTGGTCGAGACCGAGGACCAGGCCAAGAAGATCATGGCCGACCTGAAGAAGGGCGCCAAGTTCGAGGACATCGCCAAGAAGCAGAGCAAGGACCCGGGATCGGGCGCCAACGGCGGCGATCTCGACTGGGCCAACCCCGCGAGCTTCGTGCCCGAGTTCTCCGAGGCAATGATCAAGCTCAAGAAGGGCGAGACCACGCCCGCCCCCGTCAAGACGCAGTTCGGCTACCACATCATCCGCGTCGACGATGTCCGCCAGGCGCAACTGCCGAAGCTGGAAGAAGTGCAGCCGCAGATCACGCAGCAGCTGCAACAGCAGCGCCTGCAGAAGTACCAGGAAGAACTGCGCGCGAAGGCCAAGGTCGAGTAAGCCCCGCGGCTTTCCTGCCCCATGAAGAAAGCGGCCCGCGGGCCGCTTTTTCGTTCCGGGCTCTTTCTTTCAGCCTACCCAGCGGCGCGCGTTGCGCCAGATCCGCATCCAGGGGCTCAGCTCGCTCCTGTCGCCGCCGGTCCAGCTCATCTGGATGTTGCGGAACACGCGCTCGGGGTGCGGCATCACCGCGGTGAAGCGGCCGTCCGGCGTGGTCACCGAGGTCAGGCCGCCGGCGCTGCCGTTCGGGTTGAACGGGTACTGCTCGGTCGGATTGCCGTGGTTGTCGACGAAGCGCATGGCCGCAATGGCCTTGGCCGCGTCGCCGCGGTGCTTGAAGTTGGCATAGCCCTCGCCGTGCGCCACCGCGATCGGCAGTCGCGTGCCGGCCATGCCCGCAAAGAAGAGGCTCGGCGATTCGAGCACTTCGACCATCGACAGGCGCGCCTCGAAGCGTTCGCTCTGGTTGGTGGTGAAGCGCGGCCAGGCCTCGGCGCCCGGAATGATGTCGGCCAGTTCGGCGAACATCTGGCAGCCGTTGCACACGCCCAGGCCGAAGGTGTCTTCGCGGCCGAAGAAGGCCTTGAACTGCCCGGCGAGCTTCGGGTTGAAGGTGATGCTGCGCGCCCAGCCGATGCCGGCGCCCAGCGTGTCGCCGTAGCTGAAGCCGCCGCAGGCTACCACGCCCTTGAAGTCGGCGAGGTCCGCCCTGCCGGCCTGCAGGTCGGTCATGTGGACGTCGAAGGCCTCGAAGCCGGCCTCGGTGAAGGCGTAGGCCATCTCGACATGCGAGTTGACGCCCTGCTCGCGCAGGATGGCGACCTTGGGGCGGTTCTGAAGGATGGCGGGGGCGTTGAGCCCGTTGCCCTCACCCCTGCCCTCTCCCGGAGGGAGAGGGAGGAAGACGTGCATGCCGGGGTCCGAAGGATCGCCGGCCGCGGCGTGCTCGGCATCGGCGCAGGCCGGGTTGTCGCGCTCGCGGGCGATCTTCCAGCTGACCGAATCCCACACCTGGTGCAGGTCCTGCAGCGTTGCGCTGAACACCGACTTGGCGTCGCGCCAGACTTCGAGCTTGCCCTTGCCGGCATCCATCGTGGAGCTGGCGGGCCGCGTCTTGCCGACGAAATGGCTGTGGGCGCTGAGGCCGTGGGCCCGCAGCACCTGCATCACGTCGTTGCGCTCGGCCGTGCGCACCTGCAGCACCATGCCGAGCTCTTCGTTGAACAGCGCCTTGAGCGTGAGCTCCTCGCGCCGCGCGCTGACCTGCTGCGCCCAGTTCTTGGCGTCGCCGGTTTCCATGCGGCTGTCGGAGATGCCGTCGCCTTCGGTCACCAGCATGTCGACGTTGAGCGCCACGCCCACGTGGCCCGCGAAGGCCATTTCGCAGGCGGTGGCGAACAGGCCGCCGTCGCTGCGGTCGTGCATGGCCAGGATCTTGCCGTCGGCGCGCAGCGCGTTCACGGCATTGACCAGCGCGACGAGCTGCGCCGGATCGTCGAGGTCGGGCACCGTGTCGCCGCTCTGGTTGAGCGTCTGCGCAAGGATGCTGCCGGCCATGCGGTGCTGGCCGCGGCCCAGGTCGATCAGCACCAGCGTGGTGTCGGCTTCGGTGGCGTCGAGCTGCGGCGTGAGCGTGCCGCGCACGTCGGCCAGCGTGGCGAAGGCGGTCACGATCAGGCTCACGGGCGAGGTGACCTTCCGGGCTTCGCCGCCATCCTTCCACTGCGTGCGCATCGACAGCGAATCCTTGCCGACCGGAATCGACACGCCGAGCGCCGGGCACAGCTCCAGGCCCACGGCCTTGACGGTTTCATACAGCGCGGCATCTTCGCCGGGCTCGCCGCAGGCGGCCATCCAGTTGGCCGACAGCTTCACGCGCGAGAGTTCGATCGGCGCGGCCAGCAGGTTGGTGATGGCCTCGGCCACGGCCATGCGGCCCGAGGCCGGCGCGTCGAGCGCGGCCAGCGGCGTGCGCTCGCCCATGCTCATCGCCTCGCCGGCAAAGCCCTTGTAGTCGGCCAGCGTCACGGCGCAGTCGGCCACCGGCACCTGCCAGGGGCCGACCATCTGGTCGCGGTGGCTCAGGCCGCCCACGGTGCGGTCGCCGATGGTGATGAGGAAACGCTTGGAGGCCACGGTCGGGTGCGACAGCACGTCGATGGCGGCCTTCTGCAGGTCGACGCCCGTGAGGTCGAGCGGCTTGAAGGTACGGGCGACGCTCTTCACGTCGCGGTGCATCTTGGGCGGCTTGCCGAGCAGCACGTCCATCGGCATGTCGACGGGCTGCGGCGTGTCCTCGCTGCGCGCGGCGCCTTCGTCGGCCACCAGCAGCTGGCGCTCCTCGGTCGCCACGCCCACCACCGAGAACGGGCAGCGCTCGCGCTCGCAGAAGGCCTTGAACTGTTCGAGCGATTCGGGCGCGATGGCCAGCACGTAGCGCTCCTGGCTTTCGTTGCACCAGATTTCCTTGGGCGCCATGCCCGACTCTTCGAGCGGCACCGCGCGCAGGTCGAAGCGCGCGCCGCGGCCGGCGTCGTTGGTCAGTTCGGGGAAGGCATTGCTCAGGCCGCCCGCCCCCACGTCGTGGATCGCAAGGATCGGGTTGGCCGCGCCCTGCTGCCAGCAATGGTTGATGACCTCCTGCGCACGGCGCTCGATCTCGGGGTTGCCGCGCTGCACCGAGTCGAAGTCGAGCTCGGCCGCGTTGGCGCCCGTGGCCATGGAACTTGCGGCGCTGCCGCCCATGCCGATGCGCATGCCGGGCCCGCCGAGCTGGATCAGCAGCGAGCCGGCCGGGAACTGGATCTTCTTCGTCTGCGTGGCGTCGATGCTGCCAAGGCCGCCCGCGATCATGATGGGCTTGTGGTAGCCGCGCTGCACCGTGTCGACGTCGCTCGCCACGGTCTGCTCGTATTCGCGGAAGTAGCCCAGCAGGTTCGGCCGGCCGAACTCGTTGTTGAACGCGGCGCCGCCCAGCGGGCCCTCGGTCATGATCTGCAGCGGGCTCGCGATGTGCTCGGGCTTGCCGTAGTGGCCCTCTTCGGGCCAGAGCTTCGACACCGTGAAGCCGGTCAGGCCGGCCTTGGGCTTGGAGCCGCGGCCGGTGGCGCCTTCGTCGCGGATCTCGCCGCCCGCGCCGGTCGAGGCGCCCGGGAACGGCGAAATGGCGGTCGGATGGTTGTGCGTCTCGACCTTCATCAGCACATGGCTCAGCGCGCTATCTTTTTGATAGCTCTGCGAATCCGAAGCCGGAATGAAGCGCTCGAGCGTCGTGCCCTCCATCACCGAGGCGTTGTCGGCATAGGCGATGACGGTGTGCTGCGGATTCTGCTTCTCGGTGTGGCGGATCATCGAGAACAGGCTTTGCGGCTGGGCCTGGCCGTCGATGGCGAAGCTGGCGTTGAAGATCTTGTGGCGGCAGTGCTCGCTGTTGGCCTGCGCGAACATCATCAGCTCGACGTCGCTCGGGTTGCGCCCGAGCCGGGTGAAGGCTTCGACCAGGTAGTCGATTTCGTCTTCCGCCAGCGCCAGCCCGAAACCCGTGTTGGCCGCCACCAGCGCAGCGCGGCCGCCGCCCTGCACGTCGACCAGCGCCATCGGCTGGGCCGGCAGTTCGCTGAACAGGCTGGCGGCCTGCTCGACGCTGGCCAGTACCGATTCGGTCATGCGGTCGTGCAGCGGGCCGGCCACGGCCGCCAGCAGGTCGCCCTCGAGCACGGGCGCCTTGCCGATCAGCGGGGCCTTGAGCTTCAGGTGGTACTGGGTGACCCGCTCGACCCGGCGCAGCGCCAGGCCGCAGTTGTGGGCGATGTCGGTGGCCTTGGAGGCCCAGGGCGACACGGTGCCCAGGCGCGGCGTGACGACCACCGAGGCGCCCGCCTTGGCCGGAGCCTCGAAGGGCTCGCCGTAGGCCAGGAGCGCGGCAAAGCGCTCGTGGCCGGCCGCGTCGAGCGCCGCATCGGTGACCACCAGGTGGACGAAACGGGCACTGACGCCCTCGATGCGCGCATCAATCGCCTGCAGCTTCGGCAGCAGCTGCCGCGCGCGGAAATCGCTGAGTGCGCTGCCGCCCTCGAAAAAGGTTACGACGGGAAGGGCTTGAGGTGCGGGCTGCGTCACGGTCGGATGGGCCTGGGGCCGCGTTGGGAATCAAGAAATCTGGGCGAATGGCCGCTGACTGGGGTCATCCGCGTTAACCCGGAATTTTAGGCCATCGCCGGGCCGCCCCAAGATGGCGGCCCCCTCGGGGGGCAGCGGGGCACGAAGTGCTCCGCGTCGGGGGCAGGTTCTTCTGCTGAATGGGATAATTCCGGGATGAGCATTACCTACAAAGACGCCGCAGGCATCGAAGCCATGCGCGTCGCCTGCCGCCTGGCCTCCGAGGTGCTGGACTACCTCACGCCCCTCATCAAGCCCGGCATCACCACGAACGACGTCGACCGCCTGGCCGCCGAATACATGGTCAAGCAGGGCACCACCTCGGCCACCGTGGGCTACATGGGCGCGAGCAGCGTGCCCTTCCCGAAGTCGCTCTGCACCTCGGTGAACCACGTGGTCTGCCACGGCATTCCCAATGACAAGCCCTTGAAGAAGGGCGACATCATGAACGTCGACGTGACCGTCATCAAGGACGGCTGGTTCGGCGACAACAGCCGCATGTACATCATCGGCGATGCCTCCATTGCCGCCAAGCGGCTGTGCAGCATCACCTTCGAAGCCATGTGGCACGGCATCCTGCAGGTGCGCCCGGGCGCCCACCTGGGCGACGTCGGCCACGCGATCCAGAAATTCGCCGAAGGCCAGGGCTATTCGGTGGTGCGCGAATTCTGCGGCCACGGCGTGGGCCAGCGCTTTCACGAAGAGCCGCAGGTGCTGCACTACGGCCGGCCGGGCACGCTGGAAGAACTCAAGCCCGGCATGATCTTCACCATCGAGCCGATGATCAACGCCGGCAAGCGCGAGGTGAAGGAAGACTTCAAGGGCGGCCAGTACGACGGCTGGACCATCGTCACGCGCGACCATTCGCTGTCGGCGCAATGGGAACACACGGTGCTGGTCACCGAAACGGGCTACGAGGTGCTCACGCTGTCCGAAGGCAGCCCACCCCTGCCCTCGTTCGTCACTTCCACGAAAACGTGAGCCGCGCGAGCGGCGCACGGCTCCGGACACTGCCGTGATCGAACCCGCCAAGATCGATGTTGCCACCTTGCGCGAGGCCTATCGCGCCAGGAAGCTGGCGCTGTTCGACACCCTGCGCTTTGCGCGCGCGCCCACGCGCAGCGTGCACACGGTGCTGCGGCAGCTCTCGGCGCTGGCCGACCAGACGCTGTGCACGCTCTGGCGCGAGGCCGATTTCGGCGACGCGCTCGCGCTGGTGGCCGTGGGCGGCTTCGGCCGCGGCGAGCTGTTTCCCTACTCCGATGTCGACGTGCTGCTGCTGCTGCCGCCCGAGGGCGAGGCCGGCGCGATCGATCCTGCGCGCATCGAGGCCTTCATCGGCCACTGCTGGGACGCGGGGCTCGAGATCGGCTCCAGCGTGCGCACCGTCGACGAGTGCCTGGCCGAAGCCGAGAAGGACGTCACGGTCCAGACCTCGCTGCTCGAATCGCGGCTGATCACGGGCGACAAGAAGCTCTTCGTGGGCTTCCGCCGGCGCTTTGCACGCGCCATCGATCCGCAGGCCTTCTTCGTGGCCAAGTCGCAGGAAATGCGCCACCGCCACCAGAAGTTCGACAACACGCCCTACGCGCTCGAACCCAACTGCAAGGAATCGCCGGGGGGCCTGCGCGACCTGCAGACCATCCTCTGGATGACCAAGGCCGCGGGCTTCGGCAGCCGCTGGGACGACTTGGCCAAGAACGGCCTGGCCACCTCGTTCGAGGCACAGCAGATCAAGCGCAACGAAGCGCTGCTCTCGCTGATCCGCGCGCGCCTGCACGTGATTGCCAACCGGCGCGAGGACCGCCTGGTGTTCGACCTGCAGACCGCGGTGGCGGCAAGCTTCGGCTATGAAAGCGAATCGCAGCGCAAGTCGAGCGAGGCGCTGATGCGGCGCTACTACTGGGCGGCCAAGGCGGTGTCGCAGCTCAACCAGATCCTGCTGCTGAACATCGCGGAGCGGCTGCAGCCGGTGGACGAGCAGCACACGCCGATCAACGAACGCTTCTTCGAGCGCGCGGGCCTCATCGAGATTGCGAGCGACGACCTCTACGAGCGCGAGCCGCACGCCATTCTCGAAACCTTCCTGCTCTACCAGAAGACCATCGGCGTGAAGGGCCTGTCGGCGCGCACGCTGCGCGCGCTCTACAACGCGCGCCACGTGATGGACAGCAAGTTCCGCAACGACCCGGTCAACCACCAGACCTTCATGCGCATCCTGCTGCAGCCCTACGGCATCACGCATGCGTTCCGGCTCATGAACCAGACCTCGGTGCTGGGGCGCTACCTGCGGGTGTTCCGCAGCATCGTGGGGCAGATGCAGCACGACCTGTTCCACGTGTACACGGTGGACCAGCACATCCTGATGGTGCTGCGCAACGTGCGGCGCTTCTTCATCGCCGAGCATGCGCACGAGTACCCGTTCTGCTCGCAGCTTGCGGCGGGCTGGGACAAGCCATGGATCCTCTACGTGGCGGCGCTGTTCCACGACATCGCCAAGGGCCGCGGCGGCGACCATTCCACGCTCGGCGCACGCGACGTGCAGCGCTTCTGCAAGCAGCACGGCATCGCGCGCGAGGATTCCAGGCTGATCGAATTCCTGGTGGCGGAGCACCTGGTGATGAGCCAGGTCGCGCAGAAGCAGGACCTGAGCGACCCCGAGGTGATCGGCGCCTTCGCCAGGCGCGTGGGCAACGAGCGCTACCTCACGGCGCTCTACCTGCTGACGGTGGCCGACATCCGCGGCACCTCGCCGCGCGTGTGGAATGCCTGGAAGGGCAAGCTGCTCGAAGACCTGTACCGCTACACGCTGCGCGCGCTCGGCGGCCGCATGCCCGACCCCGACGCCGAGGTGGAATCGCGCAAGCGCGAGGCGCTGGTGCAGCTGGCCCTGCACGCGCAGCCCTTCGAGGCCCACAAGGCCCTGTGGGCCACGCTCGACGTCGGCTACTTCATGCGCCATGAAGCCACCGAGATCGCCTGGCATGCCAAGCAGCTCTCGCGCTTCGTGCCGCCGCCCAACGTGCCCATCGACCCCAAGGCGCCGCCGATCGTGCGGGCCCGCCTTTCGCCGGTGGGCGAAGGCCTGCAGGTGGTGGTCTACACGCCCGACCAGCCCGACCTCTTCGCGCGCATCTGCGGCTACTTCGACCAGGCTTCGTTCAGCATCCTCGATGCGAAAGTGCACACCGCGACCAACGGCTACGCGCTCGACACGTTTCAGGTGGTGACCACCTTCCTGCCCGATCACTACCGCGATCTCATCAGCATGGTGGAGTCGGGCCTGGCGCAGACGCTGACCGAAGCCGGCCCCCTGCCCCCGCCCAGCGTGGGCCGCGTGTCGCGGCGCGTGCGCAGCTTTCCGATCAAGCCGCGCATCAGCCTTTTGCCCGACGACAAGGCGCAGCGCTGGCTGCTCAACATCTCGGCCAGCGACCGCGCCGGGCTGCTCTATTCGGTGGCGCGCGTGCTCGCCCGGCATCACCTGAACCTGCAGCTCGCCAAGGTCACGACGCTCGGCGAGCGCGTGGAAGACACCTTCCTGATCAGCGGGCCCGAATTGCAGGGCCAGAAGACGCAGCTGGCCATCGAGACCGACCTGATGGAAGCGCTGGCCTCCTGAGGCCCGCTTGCCGCTTGTTTCATCCGCAGGCGCATCCTGCGGCATGATGGTGCCGACTCTTGTTTCAACTCGAACGGCAACCCTCGACATGAGCCAGAAAACCAATCCCCTCGCAGGCCAGCCCGCACCGCTGGACCTGCTCGTCAATGTCCCGCGCCTCGTCTCGGCCTACTACACGGGCCGGCCCGATCCCTCGGTGCCCGCGCAGCGCGTGGCCTTCGGCACCTCGGGCCACCGCGGCTCCTCCTTCGACAACGCGTTCAACGAATGGCATGTGCTGGCCATGAGCCAGGCCATTGCCGACTACCGGCGCCAGAAGGGCATCGACGGCCCGCTGTTCCTCGGCATCGACACGCATGCGCTTTCCACGCCCGCCTTCAACAGCGCGGTGGAAGTGCTGGCGGCCAACGGCGTCGAGCTGATGCTCTCGAAGGACGACGAGTACACGCCCACCCCCGCCGTCTCGCATGCGATCCTGGTCTACAACCGCGGTCGCACGGCGGGGCTGGCCGACGGCATCGTGATCACGCCTTCGCACAACCCGCCCGAAAGCGGCGGCTTCAAGTACAACCCGCCCAATGGCGGCCCCGCGGGCACCGACATCACCTCGGCGGTCGAAGCCGCGGCCAATGCCTTTCTTGCGGCGGACCTCAAGGGCGTGAAGCGCCTGCCGCTCGCCCAGGCGCTGCGCGCCCCGACCACGCACCGCCACGACTACCTCAACACCTACGTCGAAGACCTCGCGCAGGTGCTCGACATGGATGCGATCCGCGGCGTGGAGATCGACCTGGGTGTCGACCCGCTGGGCGGCGCGGGCGTGCGCTACTGGCCGGCCATCGCCGAGCGCTACAAGCTCGGGCGGCTCAATGTGCTGAGCCAGGAGGTCGACCCCACCTTCCGCTTCATGTCGCTCGACTGGGACGGCCGCATCCGCATGGACCCGTCGTCGCCCGACGCCATGCACCAGCTGATCGGCCTGCGGGAGCGCTTCGGCATTGCCTTTGCCTGCGACACCGACCATGACCGCCACGGCGTCGTCACGCGCAGTGCGGGGCTGCTGCCGCCCAACAACTACCTGGCGGTGATGGTCGACTACCTCTTCACGCACCGGCCGCAGTGGGCGGCGCATGCGGCCGTGGGCAAGACGGTGGTCAGCAGCCAGATGATCGACCGCGTGGCCGCCCGGCTGGGCCGCAGGCTGTACGAGGTGCCGGTCGGCTTCAAGTGGTTCGTCGACGGGCTGGTGGATTCGTCGCTGGGCTTTGGCGGCGAGGAAAGCGCGGGCGCTACCTTCCTGCGGCGCGACGGCACGGTATGGACCACCGACAAGGACGGCATCGTGCCCGCCCTGCTCTCGGCCGAGATTGCCGCGCGCACCGGGCGCGATCCCGGCGAACGCTTTGCCGAACTGGCGCAGGCGCTGGGCCAGCCGGTGGCCAATCGCGTGGATGCGGCGGCCACCGTCGAGCAGAAGAAGAAGCTCTCGAGCCTGTCGCCGCAGCAGGTGCTGTCCACCGAGCTTGCCGGCGAGAAGATCCAGGAGGTGCTGAGCCACGCACCCGGCAACGGCGCGGCCATCGGCGGCGTGAAGGTGGTCACCGAGAACGGCTGGTTCGCCGCGCGGCCCTCGGGCACCGAGAACATCTACAAGATCTACGGCGAGAGCTTTCTCGGCGCCGAGCACCTGGGCCGCATCCTCGAGGAGGCGCAGCTGCTGGTCGACAAGGCGCTGGCGGGCTGAGTGCGGCCGGCGCGTTCAACGCGCGCCCTCTCCCAGCCGCCGCTCGAGCCACACGCTGTAGCGCGACAGCCCGAAGCACAGCACCCAGTACACCGCCGCAACGAAGAGGTAGCCCTCGAGGTAGAACGGCCGCCAGGTCGGGTCGCCGCCGAGTGCGAGGCCCAGCGCGCCGGTCAGCTCGAACAGGCCGACCACCGTGACCAGCGAGGTGTCCTTCAAGGTACCGACCACGCTGTTGGTCAGCGCCGGCACCACCAGCCGCAGGGCCTGCGGCAGCACGATGTCCCGCTGCACCGGCCAGCGGCCGAAGCCCAGCGCCATCGCCACTTCGGTCTGGCCGCGCGGCACGGCCTGCAAGCCGCCGCGGATGATCTCGGCCAGGTAGGCCGCAACGAACAGCGTGAGCCCCGCCAGCACGCGCACCAGCACATCGGGCTGCCAGCCCGCGGGCCAGAGCAGCGGCAGCAGGAACGAGGCCATGAACAGCACCGAGATCAGCGGCACGCCGCGCACCAGCTCGATGTAGCTCGCACTGAGCGTGCGGACCACCGGCCAACCCGAGCGGCGCCCGAGCGCGAGCAGCAGCGCGAGCGGAAAGGCCAGCGCGAGGCCCACCACCGCCAGGCCGATGGTGAGCGGCAATCCGCCCCAGCGGCTGGTCGGCACGGGGGCGAGGCCCGTCACGCCGCCGCGCATCAGCAGCACGAACAACAGCAGCGCCGCAGCCCAGAGCGGCGCCAGCCACCAGCGCCAGCTGCGCGGCCAGGCGCTCAGCACAGTGACGGCCGACAGCACGGCCACGGCAATGGCCGGGCGCCATTGCTCTTCGTAGGGAAAGCGGCCGAACAGCATCGGCCGCCATTTCTCGGCCACCACGCCCCAGCAGGCGCCATGCTGCACCGCGCGGCAGGCTTCTGCGTCAGGCCGGAAGACGGCGTGCAGCACGCCCCATTCGACCGCGTGGTAGCCGCCCCATGCCAGCAGCGCGAGCAGCAGCACGGTCGCCAGCGCCCGCGGCGGCGAACCCCAGAGTTCGCTGCGCCAGGCGATCGGTCCCTGGGCCGCGTTCCTCATCGCCAGCCCCTGAGCGCGACGCGCGCGTTGTAGCGGTTCATGCCGAAGGAGATCAGCAGCGACAACAGCAGGTAGACCGCCATGATGATGGCGATGCACTCGAAGGCGCGGCCGTTCGAGCCGATGGTGGTGTTGGCCACCGACACCAGTTCCGGATAGCCCACGGCCACCGCGAGCGATGAATTCTTGACGAGGCTCAGCAGCTGGTTGGTGAGCGAAGGCACGATCACCCGCAGCGCCTGCGGCAGGATCACGATGCGCAGCTGCTGTACCGGCGCGAGTCCCAGCGCTTGGCCCGCAAGCACCTGCCCCTGCGGCACCGAGAGGATGCCGGCGCGCACGATCTCGGCCACGAACGCGGCCGAGTAAAAGGACAGGCCCGCGACGATGGTCACGTACTCCGGGCTCAGCGCCGCGCCACCGCTCACGCCGAAGTCGCCGCGCTCGGGCCAATCGAAATGCGTGGGCCACCAGCCACCCTCGCCCGACGCCGGCCAGGGCACGCTCAGGCCGCCCTTGCTGAGCCACACGCCCGGCAGCAGCCGCACAGGCTCGGTGGGATCGGGCAGCAGGTTGGCAATCGCAAAGGCCAGCATCAGCAGCTGCACCAGCAGTGGCACGTTGCGCAGCAGTTCGACATAAGCGGTGCAGATGCCGCGCAGCAGCACGTGAGGCGCGAGCCGGCCGATGCCGATCAGGGTGCCGAGCAGCACCGAAAAGATGGCGGCGGGCACCGAGGCGCGCACCGTGTTGACCAGGCCCGAAAGGAAGGCGCGCCAGAACGGCTGGCTGGCCTCGAAGCCGAGCCAGCCTTCGCTGATGGAGAAGCCCGCAGGCTCAGTAAGAAAGTCGAAGCCCGATCGGACGCCGCGCGCCCGCAAGACCTCGAGCGCATGGTTCACGACCCAGGCCGCGCCGGCCACCACGGCCAGCACCAGCAGCGCCTGGACGACCCAGGCCAGCCAGGCGCCGCGGCGCGAGGCTCCGCTGCTCATCGAACCGGTGGTGCGTAGATCAGGCCGCCCTTGTTCCAGAGGTTGTTCGAGCCGCGCGGCAGCTTCAGGACCGACTTGGGGCCCACGTTGCGCTCGAACATCTCGCCGTAGTTGCCCACCGCCTTGATGGCGCGGAACGACCAGTCCTTGTCCAGGCCCAGCAGCTTGCCCAGGTCTTCGCCGGTGCCGACCAGGCGCTGCTGCGCCGGGTCCTTGCTGCTCGCCTTGAGCTCGTCGGCATTGGCCTGCGTGACGCCGAATTCCTCGGCCTCGATGAGCGCGTTGGGCACCCATTTGGCAATGGCGAACCATTCGTCGTCGCCGCGGCGCACCAGCGGCGCGAGCGGCTCCTTGGAGATGAGCTCGGGCAGGATGACGTAGTCGTCGGGGTTCGGCGCTTCCTTGTTGCGCAGGCCCGCCAGCGCCGAGGCGTCGGTGGTGAAGGCCTGGCAGCGGCCCGAGAAGAAGGCCTTGAACGAGGCCTCGAAGCTCTCGAACACCACCGTCTTGACCGGGATGTTCTGCGCGCGGAAGTAGTCGGACACGTTCTTCTCGTTGGTGGTGCCCGACTGCGTGCAGATGGTCGCGTTCTTGAGCTGCTTGGCGCTCGTCACCTTGAGCTTCTTCGGCACCAGGAAGCCCTGGCCGTCGTAGTAGGTGATGGTGGTGAAGTTGAAGCCCAGCGACGCATCGCGCGTGAGCGTCCAGGTGGTGTTGCGCGCGAGGATGTCGATCTCGCCGGCCTGCAGCGCCGAGAAGCGCTGCTGCGAATTGAGCGGCACGAAGTCGACCTTCTTCGGGTCGCCGAGCACGGCCGCCGCAATGGCGCGGCAGGTGTCGACGTCCAGGCCCGACCAGTTGCCCTGCGTATCGGGCGCGGAAAAGCCGGCCACGCCATTGGTCACGCCGCACTTGACGGTGCCGCGCTGCTTGACGGCATCGAGGGTCTTGCCGGCAAAGGCGGGGGCGGCAGCGGCAAGCGCTGCAACGGCTGCGGCCATGGCCAGTGCGGGACGGAATCGGTTCTTCATTGGTGTGTTCTCCTCAACAACAAGCAAAAGCCAGTGTACGAGGCTGCGCGCCACTCTGCCAAAGAACGGGCGGTTGGATGCATATGCCGCAAGCGCCGGTCCGGTGTTTTTCTTGGACGCCGCATTCACTAACATACGGGCCTTCAATCACTTCACCAGGAATCTGCACATGACCAAATCCGATGACACCGGCAAGCTCGTTCTGCGCGTCGCGCTCGGCATCCTCATCCTGCTGCACGGCATTGCGAAGGTCGGCAAGGGCGTCGACGGCATCGGCGGCATGCTGGCATCCCACGGCTTGCCGGCCGCCATGGCTTACCTGGTCTATGTGGGCGAGATCCTTGCGCCCGTGCTGCTCATCGTGGGCCTGTTCACCCGTCCGGCTGCGCTGATCGTTGCGCTCAACATGCTGGTGGCCATCTGGCTCGTGCACCGGAAAGACCTGGGCGCACTCAATGGCCAGGGCGGCTGGGCGCTGGAACTGCAGGGCATGTTCCTGTTCTCGGCACTTGCCATTGCGCTCTTCGGCGGCGGCCGGTTCGGCCTGGGCGGCAAGTACAACTGAAGGAAGAAGGAAGGAAGCATGCGGCCGGCGGCGTGCCGGCCGTTCTTTCGTCACTCGTCGTCGTTCGCGTCCAGCCCTGGAAACAGGACGTCGGTATAGCCGAAGCGCGAGAAGTCGCGCACCCGCATCGGATAGAGCTTGCCCAGCAGGTGATCGACTTCATGCTGCACCACGCGTGCATGAAAGCCGCTCGCGACGCGGTCGATCGGATCGCCGTAGGGGTCGAAGCCGGTATAGCGGATGTTGGCAAAGCGCGGCACCACGCCGCGCAGGCCCGGCACCGAGAGGCAGCCTTCCCAACCCTCTTCTTCCTCGTCGCCGATCGGCGTGATGACCGGGTTCAGCAGCACGGTGCGCGGCACCGGTGGCGCGTCGGGGTAGCGGGGGTTGACCACGTCGGTGCCGAAGATCACGAGCTGCTGGTCGACACCGATCTGCGGCGCGGCCAGGCCCGCGCCATTGACGGCCAGCATGGTCTCGAACATGTCGCGCACCAGCAGGTGCAGTTCGTCGGTGTCGAAGGCAGCCACCGGCTGCGCAATGCGCAGCAGCCGGGGGTCGCCCATCTTGAGGATTTCGCGGATGGCCATGGCGGGATTATCGCGAGCGGCCCCGCCGCGGCGTCATGGAGGGGTTTGTCCCTTGGAGTCGGGCGACGACCACAGCCGCGATGCGCCGCGCGGCGGATCCGGCCGGTATTGCGGCAGCGGCGACACGCCGGCAGCCGGCGGCCGTGCGCCACCGCCGCCGCCCCAGCCCGGGCGAGAAGGCACGGGCACGGGAACCGGCACTGGCACCGGACGCGCCACCGGGTAGCCCGGGCGCCCGTAATAGGGCCTGCCGCCGTAGTAGGGGCGGTCATGGTCGTAATAGCGGCGCCCGCCTTCGTAGTAGCCGCCGCCCTGGATATAGACCGGCGCCGGATTCACCACCACCGGATCCGAGTAGTACGGCTGCGAATAGCCCCCGCTGTAGTAGGGGTCGCCAGGAACAGCCACGCAGCCGCCAAGCAGCGCGAAGCCGCCGATGGCGACACTGATACCGAGAACACGAATTTTCTGCATGAGGGACTCCTTGTCAGCCTTCAGTTTTCAACGCCAGCTTGTAGGCCCTGTTGACTGCGGTGGTGTGAAGTCGCGTAACTGCCGGTAAGAACCGCGCTTCACCCCCCTTCAACCCGGCGCACCGCCGGCGAGCAGCTCCAGCATACGCGCCTCGTCGATCACCTCCACGCCGATCTCGCGCGCCTTGTCCAGCTTGCTGCCGGCTTCCTCGCCGGCCACCAGGTAGCTGGTCTTCTTGCTGACGGAACCCGCCACCTTGGCGCCGGCTGCTTCCAGTTTGTCCTTGGCTTCGTCGCGGCTCAGCGTAGGAAGGGTGCCGGTGATCACGAAGGTCAGCCCCGCCAGCGGCTTGGGCGCCCGGGCGGCGGGTTCGCCCTCCTCCCAGGTCAGCCCGCAGGCGCGCAGCTGCTCGACCACTTCGCGGTTGTGCGGCTGGTCGAAGAAGGTGCGCAGGCTTTGCGCGACGACCGGGCCCACGTCGTTGACTTCCAGCAACTGCTCCTCGCTCGCATCCATGATCGCGTCGAGCTTGCCGAAGTGCTTGGCCAGGTCCTTGGCCGTGCTCTCGCCCACGTGCCGGATGCCCAGGCCGAACAGGAAGCGCGGCAGCGTGGTCTTCTTCGAAGCCTCGAACGCATCGACAAGGTTCTTGGCCGACTTGTCGGCCATGCGGTCCAGCCCCGCCAGCGTGGTGAACCCGAGCTTGTAGAGGTCGGGCAAGGTGCGGATCAGGTTGGCATCGACCAACTGCTCGACCAGCTTGTCGCCGAGCCCGTCGATGTCGACCGCGCGGCGCGCCGCAAAGTGCAGGATGGCTTCCTTGCGCTGGGCCGCGCAGAACAGGCCGCCGGTGCAGCGGTAGTCGACCTCGCCCTCTTCGCGCAGCGCTTCCGATCCGCACACCGGGCACTGGTGCGGCATGGTGAAGAGCAGGCCCCGCTCGCCCTCGGGCCTGGCGAGGCTTTCGGGCACCACGCCGACCACTTCGGGGATCACGTCGCCGGCCCGCCGCACGATCACCTTGTCGCCCACGCGCACGTCCTTGCGGCGCGCCTCGTCCTCGTTGTGCAGCGTGGCGTTGGTGACGGTCACGCCGCCCACGAAGACCGGCGCAAGCTTGGCCACCGGCGTGAGCTTGCCGGTACGCCCGACCTGCACCTCGATGCCCAGCACCTCGGTGATCTGCTCCTGCGCCGGGTACTTGTGTGCCACGGCCCAGCGCGGTTCGCGCGAGACGAAGCCCAGCCGCCGCTGCAGCTCGATGCTGTCGACCTTGTAGACCACGCCGTCGATGTCGTAGGGCAAGGCATCGCGCTGGCGCCCGATGTTCTCGTGGAAGGCGATCAGTTCGATGGCGCCGGTCGCGCGTGCGGTCTGCGTGGCCACCGGAAAGCCCCAGGCGTGGAACTGCTGCAGCCAGTCGAACTGGGTCGGAAATTCCGGCCCGCCTTCGCTGGCCGGCGTGACCTCGCCGAGGCCGTAGGCAAAAAAGCTCAGCGGCCGCGCCGCCGCAATGGCCGGATCGAGCTGGCGCACCGCGCCGGCCGCGGCATTGCGCGGATTGACGAAGACCTTCTCGTTCTTCTGCCCGGCCGCGATCTTCTCGCGCTGGCGCTCGTTGAGTGCCTCGAAGTCGGCGCGCTTCATGTAGATCTCGCCGCGCACCTCGACCACGGGCGGCGCCTTGCCATTGAGCCGCAGCGGAATCTCGCGCACCGTGCGGATGTTCTGCGTGACCTCCTCGCCGACCTCGCCGTCGCCGCGCGTCGCGGCCTGCACCAGCACGCCGTTCTCATAGCGCAGGTTCATGGCCAGGCCGTCGAACTTGAGTTCGCAGACGTACTCGACCTGCGGCCCGTCCTCGGCCAGGCCCAGTTCCTTGCGCACGCGGGCATCGAAGGCGCTGGCGCCGCCGGGCGAGATGTCGGTCTCGGTGCGGATCGACAGCATCGGCACCTTGTGGCGCACCTTCACGAAGCCTTCGAGCACCTTGCCGCCAACGCGCTGCGTGGGCGAATCGGGCGTGCGCAGTTCGGGGTATTCGGCTTCCAGCGCCTGCAGCCGCTGGAACAGCCGGTCGTACTCGGCGTCGGGCAGCTCGGGCGCATCGAGCACGTAGTAGAGATGGGCGTGGCGGTGAAGCTGCTCGCTCAGTGCGGCGGCTTCGCGTGCCGCTTCGTCGCGCGTGGTCATGGGTGTCTCCCGAACGATCGGATCAGCTGAAAAGGCGGCGCGCCAGGGGCGAGCCGGCGGCCAGGTCGCGCGACTCGAGCGTGTCGTAGAGCTGCTCGAGGTCGGCGCCGATCGCATCCATGGTTTCCTCGCGCAGCAGCTGGCCGTCGCTGTCGGTAACCACGCCGTCCATCTCGCGCGCCAGCGTGGCGGCGGCTTCGCGCATGCGGCGGAACGGCTGCTCGGCGCGGTCGACCTGCGGCACGTCCAGGCTCAGGCTGAGTTCGCGGATGGCCGACTGCGCCGGATCGTCGGCCAGCGCGGCCTGCGTGTCGAACGAGAGCCCGAGGATCGGCGGCAGCCCGGCCTCGCTCGTCGGCAGCACCATGCGACCCGGGATGATGCCCGCCACAAAGCCCAGCCGCGCCGCGTTCTGCTGCACGTAGCCGGGACTCCAGGCGGCATGCAGCGCGCGCAGCACGAAGCCCAGCTGCGCATCGTGCGCGCTGGCGAACTGGTCGAGCTCGCGGGCGCGCGCCACCTCGTCGAGCATTTCAGGAAATTCGAGCGCGCCGTTGACGGCATCGGCAAAGGCCTGCGCCTTGACGACGAATTCGGAATACTCGATCTCGTTGAGCGCGCCGGTGCGGTTGGCCAGCTGCACACCCACCTGGAAGGCGCTGTAGCGCTGGCCCGGCACGGGCGGCTCCCACTGGCCGGTGTGTTCGTTCAAGCCCTCGATGGCCACGGGCTTGCTGCCCGCGCGGCGCGTGGGCGGCATGGCGGCAATGGCCGCGTCGCCCGATGCGAGCCCGTCCAGCGACACCGGCGCGATCACGTCGATCAGCGGATCGAGCCCGCCGCGCCGCTCGGCCGCGGGCACCGGGCTCGCGCTGGGCGCGGGCAGGTCGGGGTCGAACAGCGGTTCGTGGCGTTCATGGCCCGGCGTCGGGTGCGGATCGATGTGCAGCATCGGCTCCACGCCGTCGGACGAGGACGATGGCCGAGGGTCCGCCTCGGACAGGTCGCGGTCAGCGGCGTCGGGCTGGCGCGGCGCATTGCGGCGCGAGGTCAGGGTGTTGTAGGCAACGACGGCCGCGAGGACGAGGCCGCCGAGGATGGCCAGGGCGAGAGTGAGATTGCTCATGGGCTGCCCGGATCAAGCAGCCTCAACCATGGAGGCGGCCGCTTCCATGTCGACCGCGACGATGCGCGAGACGCCCTGCTCCTGCATGGTGACGCCGATCAGCTGCTCGGCCATTTCCATGGCGATCTTGTTGTGGCTGATGAAGAGGAACTGGGTTTCGCGGCTCATGGCGGTCACGAGTTTGGCATAGCGTTCGGTGTTGGCATCGTCCAGCGGCGCGTCCACTTCGTCGAGCAGGCAGAAAGGCGCCGGGTTGAGCTGGAAGATCGCGAACACCAGCGCAATGGCCGTGAGCGCCTTCTCGCCGCCCGAGAGCAGGTGGATGGTCTGGTTCTTCTTGCCGGGCGGCTGCGCCAGCACCTGCACGCCGGCGTCGAGGATCTCGTCGCCGGTCATCACGAGCCGTGCATTGCCGCCGCCGAACAGCTCGGGGAACATGCGGCTGAAGTGCTCGTTGACGATCTTGAAGGTGCCGCCCAGCAGGTCGCGCGTCTCGGCGTCGATCTTGCGGATGGCGTCTTCCAGCGTGCCGATGGCCTCGTTCAGGTCGGCGGACTGCGCATCGAGGAAGGTCTTGCGCTCGCTGGCCACGGCGAGCTCGTCGAGCGCCGCCAGGTTGACCGCGCCCAGCGCCACCACTTCGCGGTTCAGGCGGTCGATCTCGCCTTGCAGGCCGGTGAGGCGGACCTTGTCGGCTTCGATCGACTGGGCAACGGCCTCGAGGTCGGCGCCGGCGTCGTCCAGCAGCTGCTGGTATTGCTCGACCCCCAGGCGCGCGGCCTGTTCCTTGAGCTGGAATTCGGTGATGCGCTGGCGCAGCGGATCGAGTTCGCGCTCCAGCTGCAGCCGGCGTTCGTCGCTGGCGCGCAGCTTCAGCGTGAGGTCGTCGTACTGGCTGCGCGCCGCACCCAGCGCGGCCTCGCGCTCGAGCTTGAGCGCCAGCGCGTCCTGCAGGCCGGCCTGGGCCGCCGCATCGGACAGCCGGCCGAGTTCGGCGCGGGCGCGCTCGTCTTCGTCGGTGAGCGACAGCACCTGCTGCGATGCGGTTTCGATCGCGCGGTTCAGCTCGCCGCGGCGGGCTTCGAGCGTGCGCTGCGAGAAGGTGGCCTCCTGCGCCTGCCGCTCGAGGCTGCGGTGCTGCTCGCGGCTCGCGGCCAGCGCGCGGCCGGCCTCGATCACGCGTTCGTCGAGCTGCGCGTGGCGCTCCTGGCTGTCGGCCAGCTGCATGTCGAGCTCTTCGAAGCGGCCTTCGGCGGCCATGCGCTTTTCCTGCAGTTCTTCCAGCTGCGCGTCGACCTCGGCCAGGTCGGCGGCCAGCTGCTGGCTGCGCGCGCGGGTCTGCTCGGCGAGCTGCGTCATGCGCAGCGTCTCGACCTGCAGTTCATGCGCACGCGATTGCGTTTCGGCCGCTTCGCGGCGCGCCGTGACGAGGCGCTGCGCGGCATCGGCGTAGGCGGCTTCGGCGCGGACCAGCGCGGTGCGCGCCTCTTCGCTGATGAGGGCCTGGGCGCGCAATTGGCGCTCGAGGTTTTCCATTTCCTGCTGGCGCGCCAAGAGGCCGGCCTGCTCGGAATCGGGAGCGTAGAAATTGACGCTGTGCGAGAACACGGCATGGCCGCTCTGCACATAGATGACTTCGCCCGGCTGCAGCGTGGCGCGCTGCGCGAGCGCTTCTTCGAAACTCTGCGCGGTGTAGCAGCCGTGCAGCCAGTCGGTCAGCAAGGCCTGCAGGCCCGCATCGTTCAGGCGCAGCAGGCTCGACAGGCGCGGCAGCGCGGCCGTACCTTGCGGCGCGCCGGCCGCGGGCGGGCTGTAGAACGCGAGCTTGGCGGGCGGCGCATCGTTGCCGAAAGCGCGCACCATGTCGAGCCGGCTGACCTCGAGCGCGCCCAGGCGTTCGCGCAGCGCCGCTTCGAGCGCGTTTTCCCAGCCCTGCTCGATGTGGATGCGGCTCCACAGCCCCTGCATGCCTTCGAGCCCGTGCTTGGCGAGCCAGGGCGCCAGCTTGCCATCGGTCTTGACCTTTTCCTGCAGCGCACGCAGCGCCTCGAGCCGCGCCGAGAGCTCGGCATGGCGCGCGCCTTCGGTGTTGACGGCCTGCTGCTTGGCGCGGCGGTCGTCGTCGAGTTGCGGCACCGATTCCTGCAGCTCGTGCAGGCGCGCATCGGCCTCGCTCGCGGTTTCCTGCGCGGCCGCATGCTCTTCCTGCAGGGCTTGCAGGCGCGCCTCGTCGGGTGCGGCCAGGGCGTTCTGGTCGGCGCGCAGGCGTTCGCTGCGCTGCGTGAGCTGCCGGCTCTGCTCTTCGATGTTGCGCTGGTCGGCGGCCAGCACCTGGATCTGCTGCTGCACCTGCGAGACGGTGCTGCGCTGGGCGTTGGCCTCGTCCTGGGCGCGCTGCACGGCTTCCTCGAGCTCGGGCATGCGCGCGTCGTGTTCCTCGAGCTGCGCGGCCAGCAGCACGGCCTGCTCTTCCGCGTCGACGCCCTGGCCGGCCAGGGTTTCGATCTCCGCCTCGGCCTCTTCGCGGCGGCGGCCCCATTGGCCCATCTGCTCGCGCAGCTGGACCAGCCGCTGCTCCACGCGCTGGCGGCCTTCGACCACGAAGCGGATCTCGCCTTCGAGGCGGCCCACTTCGGCGCTGGCTTCGTAGAGCTTGCCCTGGGCCTGGTTGACCTGGTCGCCGGCCGCGTAGTGGGCCTGGCGCACGGTTTCGAGTTCGGATTCGATGCGGCGCAGGTCGGCGGTGCGCGACTCGAGGTCATTGATCGCCTTTTCCGAGTCGGCCTTGATCTTGGCCTGGTCGGCATCGCTTTCGCTGCGCTTGAGGAACCACAGCTGGTGCTGCTTTTTGGTGGCTTCGCCCTGCAGCGCGTTGTAGCGCGCGGCCACCTCGGCCTGCTTCTCGAGCTTTTCGAGGTTGGCGTTGAGTTCGCGCAGGATGTCTTCCACGCGCGTGAGGTTCTCGCGCGTGTCGCCCAGGCGGTTCTCGGTTTCGCGCCGGCGCTCCTTGTACTTGGAGACGCCCGCCGCCTCTTCGAGGAACAGGCGCAGCTCCTCGGGCTTGGACTCGATGATCCGGCTGATCGTGCCCTGGCCGATGATGGCGTAGGCGCGCGGTCCGAGGCCGGTGCCCAGGAACACGTCCTGCACGTCGCGGCGGCGCACCGGCTGGTTATTGATGTAGTAGCTGCTGGTGCCGTCGCGCGTGAGCACGCGCCGCACGGCAATTTCGCCGAACTGGTTCCACTGGCCGCCCGCGCGATGGTCGGCGTTGTCGAACACCAGTTCCACGCTCGAACGGCTGGCCTGCTTGCGCGTGGTCGTGCCGTTGAAGATCACGTCCTGCATCGACTCGCCGCGCAGCTCCGACGCGCGCGACTCGCCCAGCACCCAGCGCACCGCATCCATGATGTTCGACTTGCCGCAACCGTTGGGCCCGACGACGCCGACCAGTTGGCCCGGCAGCAGGAAGTTGGTGGGTTCGGCGAACGACTTGAAGCCCGAAAGCTTGATGGAATTGAGACGCACGACTTGTCGGCCTGCCTTGGCATGACGCCAAGGTATTGATTTGTAAGGAAAATTGCACGGACCTGCCGTTCGAGACAGGCCGCCGCCCCAGCCGTGGATGATAACGTCAGGGCATGAGCGATTCCCTGGTTTCATCACCTCTTGCCGTGCGCCGCGGCTGCCTGCTGGCCGGTGCGGCCGCCCTGCTGGGCCTTGGCGGCTGCGCGGCCGTGCGTTCCACCGATCGCGCCGAGGCCTACAGCAACCAGGAATGGTTGCAGTCCAGCGCCAACCGCATCGCCAACCTCTCGCTGCGCGACAACCTGCAATCGATCCGGCGCGTGCAGACCACGCTCTACCGGCGCAACCCGCGCGAATGGCGCAAGTCGGCCGCCAGCGTCGAGGCGGCCGCGCAGCGCGCCTGGGATGCGGTGCTGACCGGCCCTGCCCTGCCCGAGCTGCGCGGCGCCACGGGCATCGACGCCATCCGCATGGCTTTCGACACCGGGCCGCAGGGCTACCAGGGCGACCGGGTGGCGGCGCTGGTCGTCGGCTGGGCCACCATGCTCAAACAGGCCAACGGCGACACCTGGGACCAGACCATGCTCGACGGCGTCAATGCCGAGAACAGCTTCCGGGCCGCGCGCAACTTCGAGATATCGCTCTGGCTGATTGCCTCCAAGACCGGCCCCGACGGCCAGCCGCTGCTGCTGGCCACCGAGATCAGCGAGCGCGGGCGCAACCTCGTGGCCGACCGCGAACTGTCCAAGGTGGTGGCGCGGCTCGACCTGCTGGCCGCCCAGGCCGACGAGAAGTACCGGCGCGCGGCGCTCGATTTCGGGCAGAACTGGGTCATGGGCGTCGTGATGCCCTTCTTCACGCTCATTCCCCGGTAGCGATTGCGGACACTCTCTCGGAAACATATTTCCGGCACTGCAGTTTGCGGTAATATGTTTCCGTGAACAAGCAGGAACTCATCACCGCCCTGGCAGCCCGGCGCGAAGCCGCGGGTCTCGGCAACGCTGAAATCGCGCAGCGCTCGGGCCTCACCGAACGTTCGGTGCGCAATGCGCTGAGCCTGAAGGGAAATCCGCAGATGTCCTCGCTGCTGGCGCTGGTGGATGCCTTGGGGCTCGAGCTGCAGCTCGCGCCCAAGGGCTTCGGCGAGCGCGCGGACACCGAGCCCGGCTATCGCCCGGTGCCCACGCGCATCGGCAACGCCGTCGGCGCTGCGGCGCCGGCTCCGGCGTCCGGGCCGCGTTCGAAAAAGCCTTCGCCATGAACGTCAAGATCCTCGAGATCTCGCTCGGCGCGCGCCGCTTCGGCAAGCTGTTCCAGTACGCGGACCTCTGCCGCTTCGTGGCGGAGCCCGAACTGGTGGCCGCGCCGCCGCCCGAGGTGCTGTCGCTGTCGATGGTGGCCAGCGATCCTTCCGCGCAGTCGGCACTGTGGAGCGACGTCAAGAACCCGCTCTTCAACGCACAGGGCGGGCAGTTGCCGCGCTTCTTCCAGAACCTGCTGCCCGAAGGCGTCCTGCGCAGCCACATCGCGCAGCTGCGCGGCTGCCGCGAGAACGACCATTTCGAGCTGCTTGCGGCCTGCGGCGGCGACCTGCCCGGCGCGGTGAGCGCGCGGCCGGTCTCGGTCGACCGCGGCACCTTGCAGCGGCTCATCACCCAGGACCAGGACGCGCTCGAAATGTCGGTGGTCGAGCTGCCGATGCCGCAGGGCATCTCGGTGTCGGGCGTGCAGCCCAAGCTCGGCCTGCGCCGGCAAGGCGGGCGCTACGTGGCCCGCACCCGCGCCGGCGCGAGCACGCGCGTGATCGCCAAGCTGCCGGTGGCCGGGCGGCCCCACATGCCGCAGCTGGAAATGCTCTCGCTGCAGATGGCGGGTGCGGCCGGCGTCGAGGTCTGCCATGCCGAACTCGCGCCGCTCTCGGCCATTGCGGCCGAGCACAGCTACGCGCTGCCCGACGAGCCCGACTTCCTTGCCGTGACGCGCTTCGACCGCGAAGGCGCGCGCCGCATCCATTTCGAGGATTTCGCGCAGGTGCTTGCGGTCGACCCGATGCACAAGTACAGCGCCAGCTACCTCGACATGGCGCTGGCGATGCGCGCATTTCCATCGCTGGGCGAGGAAGCGGTGCTCGAACTCGTGCGGCGCCTTGCGGTGAACGACCTGCTCGGCAACCCCGACGCGCATCTGAAGAACTTTGGCGTGCTGTACCCCGACGGCATCGCGCCGCGGCTGGCGCCGGCCTACGACATCGTGGCCTATGCGGCGCTGCAGGGCGTCGACGGCCATGCTCTGCCTCTTCTGCCGGCAACGCCTGGCGAAGCCGCCCCCAGGCGCAGCGCCCTGTTCACGCCCGCCAGCGTGCGCGCCTTCTGCTTCTCGGCCGGGCTGCACGAGCCGCTGGTGCGGCGCACCGTGGCCGACACGGCGCGGCTCGCGCGCAGCCGCTGGCCCGCGATGATCGAGGCATCGGCGCTGCCGGCCGCGTGGAAGAAACGGCTGCAGCAGCGCTTGCAGGCACATCCCTTGCTGCAGGGGATGGCGCGGCGCGGCAAATAGAAAAGCCCGCCCCCTAGAATGATCCGGCCCTTCACTCCTCCACCCTTTCGAGGCAGCAGCAACTCATGAGCTCCATCAATTTCATCGGCGGCGAAAAAGGCGGTGTCGGCAAGTCGGTCACGGCGCGCGTGCTGGCGCAGTACTTCATCGACCACAGCAAGCCCTTCACGGGCTTCGACACCGACCGCTCGCACAGCTCGTTCACGCGCTTCTACGAAGGCTTTGCCTCGCCCATCGTGGTCGACAGCTTCGAGGGCCTGGACACCGTGGTGAATGGCTTCGAGACGAATCCGCAGCAAAGCGTCATCGTCGACCTGGCGGCCCAGACGCTCGCGCCGCTGTCGCGCTGGATCAAGGAATCGGACCTGTTCGACGTGTTCGACGAGCTGGGCGTGGCCGTCAACTTCTGGCACGTGCTGGACGACGGCAAGGATTCCACCGACCTGCTCGGCACGCTGATCGACACCTTCGGCAACCGGCCCAACTACATCGTGGTGCAGAACTACGGCCGCGGCAGCGACTTCGGCATGCTGCTGGCGTCGCAGTCGCTCTCCAAGGCCACCGCGAACGGCGCCCGCGTGATCACGCTGCCGCGCCTGCACGAGGCGAGCATGCGGAAGATCGATGCGCAGAACACCAGTTTCTGGAAGGCCGTGAACGACCGCGAAGGGCCGCATGCGCTCGGCCTGCTGGAGCGCCAGCGCGTGAAGTCCTGGCTGGCGACCGCCTACGCGGCCTTCGACACCCTGCCGCTCTAGCTAGCGCGCCGCGGGCCGGCGAAAAAGCAGCACGAGCAGCAGGACCGCCAGCACCACGAAGGCAATGAACGACCAGTTCGCCAGCGTCAGGCCGAACAGCGACCAGTCGACCTTCGAGCAATCGCCGCCGCCGCGGAAGATCATCGGCAGCGCCCGCTTGAGCGGAAAGGTCTCGATCATTCCGTAGAGGTCGCGCCCGCAGGTCACGACCTCGGGCGGGTTCCACTGGAGCCAGCTTTGCGCCGCCGCCGTGTAGGCGCCGCCGGCCGCTGCCACCAGCGCCAGCACACCGCCCGTGGCCTGCAGGCCGCGGCTCCTGAACACGCCGGCCAGGCCGGTGAAGAGCGCCACCAGCACCAGCGCATAGCGCTGCACGATGCACATGGGGCACGGCTCGAGGCCGACCACGTGCTGCAGGTAGAGCCCGAAGGCCAGCATCAGGACGCAGGCCAGGCAGATCAGCCCATACGCGCGGCGCGGCGCGCCGAAGTACCAATCGATCAAGGGGAAACCCAATCTTCTTCTACGAACACCCGGGCCTTGCGCGGCGTGGCGACGACCGTGTCGCCCTCGTGCAGGCCCAGTTCACGGAACTGTTGCGCAGGGAGTTGCGCCTCGATGATGGTTCCGGAGCCCGGATTATCTCGATTCGTTTCGGTGGGCTCAAGTTCCAGCCGCGCGATCGGGCCGACCACGATGGCGCGCGACAGGGTGGCCACGATGCCGGTGGCGCCGGCGGTGTAGCGCTCCACGGTGAGGTCGTGCGGGCGCACATAGGCCATGGCCTTGGCGTCGCGCGCGCCGCTGTGTTCAGGCGAGTCCAGGCGCATGCCGTCGAGCTGCACCGCGCCATTGTCGGCCCGTCCGTGGAACAGGTTCACATCGCCCAGGAAGCCGTAGACGAACGGGCTCGCGGGCTGGTCCCACACCTCCTGCGGCGAGCCGACCTGCTCGATGCGGCCCTTGTTGATGACCACCACGCGGTCGGCCACTTCGAGCGCTTCTTCCTGGTCGTGCGTGACGAAGATCGAGGTGACGTGCAGCTCGTCATGCAGCCGGCGCAGCCAGCGGCGCAGTTCCTTGCGCACCTTGGCGTCGAGCGCGCCGAAGGGTTCGTCGAGCAGCAGCACCTTGGGCTCGACCGCCAGTGCGCGCGCCAGTGCGATGCGCTGCCGCTGGCCGCCCGAGAGCTGCGACGGATAGCGGTCGGCCAGCCAGTCGAGCTGCACCAGCTTGAGCAGGTCGGTCACCTTCTGCCTGATCTGCGCGTCGCTCGGGCGCTCCTTGCGCGGCTTCACGCGCAGGCCGAACGCGACGTTCTCGAACACCGTCATGTGGCGGAACAGCGCGTAGTGCTGGAACACGAAGCCCACCTGCCGTTCGCGCACATGCACGTCGGTGGTGTCCTCGCCCGAAAAGAGAATGCTGCCGGTGTCGGCCGTTTCCAGCCCCGCGATGATGCGCAGCAGCGTGGTCTTGCCGCAGCCCGAGGGACCGAGCAGCGCGACGAGCTCGCCCGACTCGACGTCGAGGTTCACGTTGTTCAGTGCGCGGAAGTCGCCGAACTGCTTGCTGATGTTGCGGATTTCGATGCTCATGGAATCTCTTCCTCTGCCTTCTTCTGATTTCTCCCTCTCCCCTCGGGGAGAGGGCCGGGGTGAGGGTTGTTCCCCTCACTCGAAGCCTTCTCAAGCCGCCGTGGGCCGCTCTGGCGGCAGCTCCGCAATGGCTTTCATTTCGCGTTCGTGGCGCCACTCGATGACCGACTTGATCACCAGCGTGACCAGCGCCAGGATGGCGAGCAGCGAGGCCACGGCAAAGGCCGCGACCGACTGGTATTCGTTGTAGAGCACTTCCACATGCAGCGGCATGGTGTTGGTCTGGCCGCGGATGTGGCCCGACACCACCGACACCGCGCCGAACTCGCCCATGGCGCGCGCGTTGCAGAGGATCACGCCGTACAGCAGGCCCCACTTGATGTTAGGCAGGGTCACGCGCCAGAAGGTCTGCCAGCCGGTCGCGCCGAGCACGATCGCGGCCTGCTCCTCGTCGGTGCCCTGCGCCTGCATCAGCGGCACGAGCTCGCGCGCAATGAACGGAAAGGTCACGAACACGGTCGCCAGCACGATGCCCGGCACCGCGAAGATGATCTTGATGTCGTGCTCGGCCAGCCAGGGGCCGAGCCAGCCCTGCGCGCCGAACACCAGCACGTAGATCAGGCCCGCCACCACCGGCGACACCGCGAACGGCAGGTCCACCAGCGTGGTCAGGAAGGCCTTGCCGCGGAACTCGAACTTGGCAATGGCCCAGGCCGCCGCCACGCCGAACACCAGGTTCAGCGGCACCGCGATGGCGGCCGTGATCAGCGTGAGGCGGATCGCGCTCCAGGCGTCGGGCTCCTTCAGCGCTTCGATGTAGGCATCGAGGCCCTTGCGCAGGGCTTCCGTCGCCACGGCGGCCAGCGGCAGCACGAGGAACAGGAACATGAACGCAAGCGCAAGGCCGATGAGCAGCCAGCGCACCCAGGCCGATTCGGTGGTGCCGGCCTGCGCGCGGCGGATGACTTTGGAAGGCGCACTCATCTCAAGCTCCCGCGCGCTTGCGCTGCCACGCCTGCAGGCCGTTGATGACCAGCAGCAGGACGAATGAAAGGACCAGCATCACGAGCGCGACCGCGGTGGCGCCGGCAAAGTCGTACTGCTCCAGCTTGCCGATGATGATGAGCGGCGTGATCTCCGAGATCATCGGCATGTTGCCGGCAATGAAGATCACCGATCCGTACTCGCCGATGGCGCGTGCGAAGGCCATTGCAAAGCCCGTGAGCAGCGCCGGCGCGATCGACGGGAAGATCACCTTGGTGAAGGTCTGCAGCCGCGTCGCACCGAGCGAAGTGGCGGCTTCCTCGAGTTCCTTCTCGGCGTCTTCGAGCACCGGCTGCACCGTGCGCACCACGAACGGCAGGCCGATGAAGATCAGCGCAATCACGATGCCCGCCGGCGTGAACGCGAGCTTGATGCCGTGCGGCTCGAGCAGCTGCCCGATCCAGCCGTTGCCCGCGAGCAGCGCCGTGAGCGAGATGCCGGCCACCGCCGTGGGCAGCGCGAACGGCAGGTCGACCAGCGCATCGACGATGCGCTTGCCCGGGAACTTGTAGCGCACCAGCACCCAGGCCACGAGCAGGCCGAACACCGCGTTGACCACGGCCGCGATCAGCGAGGCGCCGAAGGTCAGCCGGTACGAGGCCATCACGCGCGGCGCGGTCACGGCCACCCAGAACTGCTCCCAGCTCAGCGTGAAGGTCTTGAAGACCAGCGCCGAGAGCGGGATCAGCACGATCAGGCTCAGGTAAAGAATGGAGAAGCCGAGCGTGATGTGGAAACCGGGCAGCACGCGCTTGGCGCCCCCTGCCCGGTTGGCACGCGAAAAAGGCGCTCCCGCGGACGGGAGCGCCGAAGAGACAGCGCCGCTCATTTACTTTGCGCCGGGCGTGTAGAGCTTGTCGAACTGGCCGCCGTCGTTGAAGTGCACCTTCTGCGCTTCGCCGAGGCTGCCGAACAGTTCCTGCACCGTGAACAGCTGCAGCGGCTTGAAGGTGGCGGCGTACTTCTTGAGCACGGCCTGCGAGCGCGGGCGCAGCGCGTGCTTGGCGGCGATTTCCTGCGCCTCTTCGGAGTAGAGCCAGTCGAGGTAGGCCTTGGCGAGTTCGCCGGTGCCCTTCTTCTTGGTGGTGCGCTCGACCACGGCCACCGGGTTCTCGGCCACGATGCTGATCGACGGGTAGACCGAATCGACCTTGCCCGAGCCGAATTCGCGCTCGATCGACACCACTTCGGATTCGAAGGTGATCAGCGCATCGCCGATGTTGCGCTGCAGGAAGGCGGTGGTGGCGTCGCGGCCGCCGCGCGCCAGCACCGGCACGTTCTTGAACAGCTTGCCGACGAACTCGGCCGCCTGGGCGTCGGTGCCGCCCTTCTTCTTGACGTAGCCCCAGGCCGCCAGGTAGGCGTAGCGCCCGTTGCCGCCGGTCTTGGGGTTGACGATCACGACCTGCACGCCGGGCTTGACCAGGTCTTCCCAGTCCTTGATGCCCTTGGGGTTGCCGTTGCGCACCAGGAACAGCATGGTCGAGGTGGTGGGCGATGCGTTGTCGGGGAATTTCTTGTTCCAGTCCTTCGCGACCACGCCGGTGTTGGCCAGGAAGTCGATGTCGGTGGTGGTGTTCATGGTCACCACGTCGGCATCGAGGCCGTCGGCCACCGCGCGCGCCTGGGCGCTGGAGCCGCCATGCGACTGGTCGATCTTCACGTCCTTGCCGGTGGTCTTCTTGTAGTTGGCCACGAACGCCGCGTTGTAGTCCTTGTAGAACTCGCGCGCCACGTCGTACGAGGCGTTCAGCAGCGTGTTGCCCTGGGCAAAGGCGCTGCCGCCCGCGAGCGCGGAAGACGCCAGCGCGAGCACGGCGGCAAAGGTCTTGAATCTGGAAGTCATGTGGTTGCCAAGTTTTCTGAAAATTCACGGCCCGCCGGCCAGGCGGCGGGCTCGTCGGTCAGCGACTGGAGCAAGGCGAGGCCGAGCGGCCAGTCTCCGTGCCCCGAGTCGATGTTGATATGCCCCGCATTCTGCATGCGGACAAACTCACTGCCCCAGGCGCGGGAATACGCGCCGGCCAGGCGGATCGGGCAATAGGGATCGTTGCTGCTCGCCACCACGATGCTGCGGTACGGCAGCGCCGCATAGGGCACGGGCGCGAAGTCCGACAGCACGGCCCGGCGCTCCGGATCGGCCGGCGCCACCAGCAGCGCCCCGCGGATGCGCGCCGCCGCCTCGGCCGGCAGGTGCGCCGTGGCGATGCAGCCCAGGCTGTGCGCGGCAATCACCACCGGCCCGGGGCTTTCGAGCACCAGCCTGGCGAGCGTGGCCACCCAGGCCTCGCGCTTGGGCGATGCCCAGTCGTCCTGCACCACGCGCGCCGCGCCCGGAATGCGCTCTTCCCACAGGCTCTGCCAATGGCCGGGCCCGGAGTCGCGCCAGCCGGGCACGATGATCACGGAAGTCTGCATGAAGGCGCTGCCCTGTCCGCTTACTTGTTGGGCTGCGGCGTGATGCGCAGGTAAGGCTTCACGGCCTTGAAGCCCTTGGGGAAGCGCTCCGCCAGTTCGGCCGGGTCCTGGATGCTCGGGATGATGACCACGTCGTCGCCATCCTTCCAGTTCACCGGCGTGGCCACCTTGTGGCTGTCGGTGAGCTGCAGCGAGTCGATCACGCGCAGGATCTCGTCGAAATTGCGGCCGGTCGAGGCCGGGTAGGTGATGGTTGCGCGGATCACCTTCTTCGGATCGATGATGAACACGCTGCGCACCGTGGCCGTGGCCGATGCGTTCGGGTGGATCAGGTCGTACAGGTCGGCCACCTTGCGGTCGTGGTCCGCAATGATCGGGAAGTTGACGGTGGTGTTCTGCGTCTCGTTGATGTCGCCGATCCACTCCTTGTGCTTGGTGGCCGGGTCGACGCTCAGCGCGATGGGCTTCACGCCGCGCTTGGCGAATTCGCCCGACAGGGCCGCGGTCTTGCCGAGTTCGGTGGTGCACACGGGCGTGAAATCGGCCGGGTGCGAGAAGAACACCACCCACGAATCGCCGGCCCATTGGTAGAAGTCGAGGGGGCCTTCGCTGGAATCCTGGGTGAAATTGGGGGCTGTGTCGCCGAGTCGCAGGGTCGCCATGGTCGCTCCTTGGGTGGATGGGACCTGGGATTGTGCGAAGTGCAGCTTCAATGCCAAACGAATATCTACTTGTTTGGTTATGGCGTTTTTCGCATAAGCGGCGCCGATCCGGCTAATACATGCCCGATTGGCTCCCGCTCATGTGCTCCGCCAGGAAGTCGATCAGCTGGCGAACCGCCGGCACCAGGGCGCGGCGCTGCGGAAAGACCATGTGCGCGATCACCGGCGCCGGCCCCCAGCCGGGCAGCAATTGCACGAGCCGGCCCGCCTCCACGTCGGCGCGGCACATGTAGCCCGGCAGCAGCGTCGCGCCTACGCCCTCGAGCGCGACCATCTGCAGCGTCACGAGGTCGTCCGCCACACAGCGCGGCGTGTGGACGTGCACGTGAATCTCGCCGTTCGGCCCCTCGAGCCGCCATTCGCTGCGGCCTTCGCCGTTGGCCGACATGGCCGTCGTCGGCAGCCGCTCGAGGTCGGCCGGCGTGCGGACCGGGCCCACGCGCTGCAGCAGCTCCGGCCGGGCCACCAGCACGGCGCGGCTGGTGCCCAGCACCTTGGCCACGAGCGTGGTGCTGTCCTCAATGGCGGGGCGCACGCGCAGCGCGATGTCGATGCCCTCCTCGATCAGGTCCACCGGCCGGTTCATGACGCGCAGGTCCACGCGCACCGCAGGGTAGCGCTCCATGAAGCGCGGCAGCAGCTGCGCGAGCCCGCTGTGGGCGACGGTGATCGGGCAGCTCAGGCGGACCGTGCCGCAGGGATCGGTGTGCACCTGCGCCACCGCCTCGGTCGCGGCCTGCGCCGCGTCCCGCACGGCGGCCGAAT
The DNA here is from genome assembly GCF_056396385.1 of Variovorax sp. 05T418. Classification (NCBI taxonomy): domain Bacteria; kingdom Pseudomonadati; phylum Pseudomonadota; class Betaproteobacteria; order Burkholderiales; family Comamonadaceae; genus Variovorax; species Variovorax sp. 05T418. The sequence continues at coordinate 129,521 of NZ_JBFTLJ010000002.1, forward strand.
GCCGCAGGAAGATCTCGCCCGCCGGCGTGAGCGACAGCCGCCGCGTGCTGCGCTGCATCAGCTGCACGCCGAGCCGGTCTTCCAGCTCCGCCACGCGGCGCGACAGGCGCGACTTGGGAATGCCGAGCGCGCGGCTGGCCGCGGCAAAGCCGCCGCGCTCGGCCACTTCGGCGAAGAAAACCATGTCGTTGAGGTCTTGCATGCGCCGATTGTCCTGCATGTGGAACGATGTAGTCAAAATTTGGCTACTTATCAGAGACTCGCACCAAAAATAGAATTACCCCATCGCCGGCCACCTTTGAGCGCCGACCTCCACACGAAAGTGATCGACCATGAAGCTGCTCCACATCGACTCCAGCATCCTGAGTGCCAATTCGACCTCCCGCCTCCTCACGGCAGAGATCGTGGCGGCCTGGAAAGCCGCGCATCCCGACACCAAGGTCGAGTACCTCGACCTTGCCGCCAACGCGCCCTCGCACTTCGGCGCCGATGCCCTGGGCATCAAGACCGGCGTGCAGGCCCAGCCGACCGAAGCCCAGCAGCGCGAGAACGCGCTCTCGGAACAGCTCGTGAGCCAGTTCCTGGCTTCCGACGTCATCGTGGTGGGCGCGCCGCTGTACAACTTCTCGGTGCCGACCCAGCTCAAGGCCTGGATCGACCGGCTCGCGCAAATCGGCCGCACCTTCAAGTACACCGACAAGGGCCCCGTGGGCCTGGCCGGCGGCAAGACCGTGATCGTGGCGTCCAGCCGCGGCGGCATCTACTCGACCACCGAAGGCGGCCAGGCCGCGGAACACCAGGAGAGCTACCTGAAGGTGGTGTTCGGCTTCTTCGGCATCACCGACGTGCGCTTCGTGCGTGCCGAAGGCGTGGCCATGGGCGATGCCACCAAGGCCGCCGCACTGGCCGCGGCACGCGCCGACATCCTTGCGGCCACGGCCGAAGCCGCCAACCAGCAGGACGTGGCGCAGGCGGCCTGAGCCTCGGTTCCATCCCAAAAGCAAATGCCGCCCCCGGGGCGGCATTTTCATTGGCGGGCTCAGGGACCCAGGCCGTCTCAGGCTGCCGCGTGGCTCTTGATCCAGGCCACGTACTTGTCCATCCAGCCCTGCAGGAACTTCTTCGTGCCTTCATTGCCGATGTGGCCCTTGTCGTCGAACAGGTCGTCCTTGAACTGCAGGAAGATCTCCGGCGCGCCCAGGGTCGGAACGTCGAGATAGGCCAGCACGTTGCGCAGGTGCTGCTGCGCCAGCGCAGTGCCGGTGGCGCCCACCGAAATGCCCACCACGCCCGCGGGCTTGCCGGCCCAGGCGCTCTGCCCGTAGGGGCGCGAGGCATGGTCGATCGCATTCTTCAGCACGCCAGGCACCGAACGGTTGTATTCGGGCGTAACGAACAGCAGGCCCTGTGCCGCCACGATCTCGGTCTTGAGCCGCTTCACCGAAGGCGCCTGGTTGCCGTCGTCGTCCTGGTTGTACAGGGGCAGGTCGTCGATGCGCAAATGCTCGAAGGTGAAGTCCGGCGGTGCAAGGTGCGCCAGCGCAAGGGCCAGCTTCTGGTTGAACGAATCCTTGCGAAGGCTGCCGACGATCACGGCAATTCGGGTCTGGCTCATGGATGAAGCTCCTTGAAATGTAGAAGGGACAAAAAGGATTGGCGCGGGCAATTATGCGAAGCGTCCAAGACCTTTTCCAGAAAAGCTCTTCGGCCCCGCCCTGGCTTTGCGGCATGCGCAGCAGGCTTGCGCAATCGCGTGCATCATCGCCCGAGCCCTTTGGTTCCAGGAGCAGTTCACGATGCGATTTCTGATGGTGGGTGCCGGTGCACTCGGTGGTTATTTCGGCGGCCGGCTGCTGGAGGCGGGACGCGACCTCACTTTTCTGCTGCGCCCGCGGCGGGCGGCGCAGATCGCGAAGACCGGTCTGGTGGTGCACAGCCCCTTCGGCAACCTGCAGCTGCCCTCGCCGCCCCACGTGCTGGCCGAAGACATCCGGGCGCCGTTCGACGTGGTCGTGGTCGGCAGCAAGGCCTACGACCTCGACGCGACCATGGCGTCGTTCGCGCCGGCCGTCGGCCCGGACACGGTCATTCTTCCGCTGCTGAACGGCATGAGCCACATCGACCGCCTGGCCGAGCGCTTCGGCAGCGAACGCGTGCTCGGCGGCCTGTGCATGATCTCCGCCACGCTGGACGACGAAGGCCGCGTGCTGCACCTGAACGACATGCACGGCCTTGCCTTCGGCGAGCGCGCAGGCGGACGCTCGGCGCGGGTCGACGCCATTGCCGCGCAGTTCGCGGGCGCGAAATTCGACGCCACGCTGAGCGAGAACATCTCGCAGGACATGTGGGAGAAGTGGGTCTTCATCGCCTCGGCGGCCGGGCTCACGAGCCTGATGCGCGCCTCCATCGGCGACATCGCGAGCGCGGGCGGCCAGGACGTGGCGCTCGCGATCTTCGACGAATGCTGCGCCATCGCCGCGCACAACGGCTTCGCGCCGCGCCCGGCAGCCGTCGAGCGCGGCCGCGCCATCATGACGGCGCCGGGCTCCCCGATGACCGCCTCCATGTACAAGGACATCGTGCGCGGCGCGCCGGTCGAGGCCGACCACATCGTGGGCGACCTGCTGGGCCGCGCGCCGGCCGCATCTTCTTCCTGTGCGCCTTCGGTGCTGCGCACGGCCTACGTCCACCTGAAGGCCTACGAGGCACGGCGCGCCCGCGAAGCGGCCTGACGGGGCTTTCCGCGCGATGAACGACGCCATCGCCTTCCTCCACACGGCGCAGGTCCATGTGCCGACCTTCGAGCGCCTGACCCGCGAGATCGCGCCCGAGTTGGAGGTGCGCCACCTGGTGATGGAGGAACTGCTGCACGAAGCCCGCGCCGTGGGCATCGACAACCCGATGCTGGCCGCGCGCGTGCACGAGGCCATGCGCGAGGCCGCCTCCGAGGGCGCCGCCGTGGTGGCGTGCACCTGCTCGACCATCGGCGGCATCGCGGAAAAGACCCCGACGGGCGGCGCCTTCGCGGCCCAGCGCATCGACCGTGCGATGGCCGACCGCGCCGTGCGCGCCGGCCCGCGCGTGCTGATTGCGGCGGCGCTCGAAAGCACGCTGGAGCCGACCACCGCGTTGCTTCTTTCGGCCGCCGCGCAGGCCGGCGTCGGCGTCCGGCCGAGCACGCTGCTGGTCGCCGAGGCCTGGCCGCACTTCGAGGCCGGCGACAGCGCCCGCTACATCGAGATGCTGGCCAGCGCGATCCGCAGCGCCGCCATCGGCGCCGACGTGGTGGTGCTGGCGCAGGCCTCGATGGCCCCTGTCGCGGATGAACTGGCAGACCTCGGCATCGAGGTGCTCGGCAGCCCCGGCCCGGGCGTGGCGCATGCCGTGGCCACGCTGCGCGCCTCGCGCTCGGCGTGGGCGCCCTGAGGCGCTACTGCGGCTACTCCGACTTGAGGATCGTCTCGCCCTTCAGTGCGCCCATGTCTCGGATGTTGAAGCGGTGCCGCTTCCAGCCGGCCCAGGTGCGGCGCAGGTGGGTGATCGAGATGAAGTAGTAGAGAAACTTGAACATGCCGAGCGCGCGCCAGATCGGCGTGCCGCGGTAGATGTCGCCGGCCAGCAGCGACATCAGCCCCTCCTTCACGCGGAAGGGATTGCCCGGGTGCATGAACATGTCGCGGATGGTCGGGTTGGTCACGCGGTAGATGAACCATGAATACTCGCGCGGCCCCTTGCGCATCATGGCCTCGAAATTCTCGCGCACAGGCGCCAGTTCGGCTGGCCGGTCGAGCGCGGTGGCCACCAGCCCGGCGCCGTCGAAGGCGCTGTGCATCGCCAGGTACACGCCCGAAGAGAACATCGGGTCGATGAAGGTGAAGGCATCGCCCAGCATGAGGTAGCGGTCGCCCGTGGCGTGCGTGCTCGAATACGAGAAGTTGCCGGTGGCATGCACCGCATCGTCCACCAGCGTGGCGTGCTTCAGCCGGTCCACCAGCACCGGGCACAGCGCGATGGTGTCGTAGAAGAAATCTTTCAGCGGCTTGTCGCGTGTCTTCAGGTAGTACGGCCAGCAGACCGCACCGACGCTGGTGGTTCCGTCGGCCAGCGGAATGAACCAGAACCAGCCGTGCGCAAACCAGCAGATGCTGATGTTGCCTTCCTTCTTGCCCTCCAGCCGCTCGGCGTTGGTGAAATGGCCGAACAGCGCCGTGCTGTTGTGGTCGGGGTTCTTTTCCTTGCAGCGGAATTTGTTGGCCAGCAGCGTGTCGCGGCCCGTGGCGTCGACCACGAAGCGCGCGCGCCAGCTGCGCCTGGCGCCGTCGTCCATCTGGGCCTGCACCGTGGCGCCATCGGCATCGAAGGCCACGTCGCGCACCTTGCAGCCTTCGAGCGCCTGCGCGCCGCGCGCGGCGGCATTGCGGAACAGCAGCTCGTCGAGCTCCGAGCGGCGCACCTGCCAGGCCGAATCGAGCGACTTGTCCCAGCCTTCGGCAAAGTCCACGTAGCTGCGGTGCTCATGCTCGGGCGAGACGAACTCGATGCCGAACTTGGGCATGCCGATCTTCTCGACCTGGTCGCGCACGCCGAGCCTGTCGAACAGTTCCACGTTCGCGGGCAGCAGCGATTCGCCAATGTGAAAGCGCGGATGGTGCTCCTTCTCGAGCAGCACCACCTTGCGGCCCTGCTGTGCGAGCAGCGCCGAGATCGTGGAGCCCGCGGGGCCGCCACCGATCACGAGCACGTCGCAGGACTCGTCGGCCGCCGGGGGCGCGGAAGAAATGGAGGAAGTGGCTTGAGGCAATGACATGCGAAGGCAAGCTACATAGTTGACAACGGCCAAGCATAGCGCGGCCGAAGCCGGCCGCCCCTTGGTGCCGTTCCTATGGCGCGTTCGCCTTCGGCGCGTTCTGCAGGCTGGCCTGCGTCACGCTCGCGCCCGCGGGCACGTCGTCGGTGATCCACACATTGCCGCCGATGACCGCGCCCTTGCCCAGCGTCACGCGCCCGAGGATGGTGGCGCCGGCGTAGATCACGACGTCGTCCTCCACCACCGGGTGGCGCGGCAGGCCCTTCTGCAGGTTGCCCTCGGCATCGGTCGGAAAGCGCTTGGCGCCCAGCGTGACGGCCTGGTACAGCCGCACGCGCTTGCCGATGACCGCCGTCTCGCCGATCACCACGCCCGTGCCGTGGTCCATGAAGAAGCCCGCGTCGATCTGCGCGCCGGGGTGGATGTCGATGCCGGTCTGCGCATGCGCGAGCTCGGCCACGATGCGCGCCAGCAGCGGCAACTCAAGCTTGTAGAGCTCGTGCGCCAGCCGGTGGTGGATCATCGCGAGCACGCCCGGATAGCACAGCAGCACCTCGTCGACGCTGCGCGCCGCCGGATCGCCCTGGTAGGCCGCGAGCACGTCGGTGTCGAGCAGGCGGCGCAGGCCCGGCAGCGCGTTCGCGAACTGGCGGATGGCCTCGGCGGCGAGGCCGTCGACTTCGTTCGAGGGGCGCGGCTCGTGGCGGGCGTTGTAGTTGAGCTCCAGCCGCGCCTGCACCAGCAGCGCCTGCAAGGCGGTGTTCAGCGTGTGGCCGACATAGAAGTCCTCGCTCTCATGGCGCAGGTCGGGCGGGCCGAGCCGCATCGGGAACAGCGCGCCCTTGAGCGATTCGATGACCTGCGCCAGCGCATCGCGCGACGGAAACTCGCGCGTGCCGGGCTCGCGCGAGCGGCGCTGCGAATCGCGCCATTCATCGCGCGCGGCGTGCAGCGCGCGGACGATGCCGCCTACTTCGAAATTGGCCATGGCTTTCTCTCCGGGCGTTTTGTACATCACACTGTAGAAGCCCGCGGCCGATGTGCCAAGAACTGAAAACCCGGCTGCTGCAAGCGGAAAAACCCCGGCGCCAACACGGCGCCGGGTTGTTCGCAAGCTTGAGGGTCCGTCAAAGCTTCGCGATCGAAACCTCCGTCGACTTCACGAGCGCGACCACGTCGGAGCCCACCTTGAGCTGCAGCTCGTCGACCGAGCGCGTGGTGATGACCGAGGTGACGATGCCCCAGGCGGTTTCGACGTCGACTTCGGAGACGACGTCGCCGCGGATGATCTCGCGGACCTTGCCCTTGAACTGGTTGCGGACATTGATGGCTTGGATGGACATGGTGTTTCTTTCTCTTTGAGGTTGAAGGAAGGGTTCAGGCATGAGGAACAGGGGCAAGGCGGTCACCCGGCTGCGGCAGCGAGCGCCTGGTCGAGGTCGGCGATGAGGTCGTCGATGTGCTCGATGCCGACCGACAGGCGCACGGTGTCTTCCGTGACGCCGGCCCGTGCCAGCTCTTCGGGCGAGAGCTGCCGGTGCGTGGTGGAGGCCGGGTGCGTCGCCAGCGAGCGGACGTCGCCGATGTTCACGAGCCGCGTGAAGAGCTTGAGCGCATCGAGGAACTTCGCCCCGCCCTCGCGGCCGGCGCCGATGCCGAAGGTCAGCACGCCGCTGGACCGGCCGCCGAAGTACTTCTTTGCCAATGCGCGGTCGGGGTGGTCCTCGAGCGCCGCGTAGTTGACCCAGTTGACGGCCTTGTGCGTCTTCAGGTGCTGGGCCACCGAAAGCGCGTTGCTGCTGATGCGGTCCATGCGCAGCGCCAGCGTCTCGATGCCCTGCAGGATCAGGAAGGCGTTGAACGGCGAGATCGCCGCGCCCGTGTTGCGCAGCGGCACCACGCGCGCGCGGCCGATGTAGGCGGCGGGGCCCAGCGCCTCGGTGTAGACCACGCCGTGGTAGCTCACGTCGGGCTCGTTCAGACGCCGGAAGCGCTGCTTGTGTTCGGCCCACGGGAACTTGCCCGAATCGACGATGGCGCCGCCGATGCTGGTGCCGTGGCCGCCCAGGTACTTGGTGAGCGAATGCACCACGATGTCGGCGCCATGCTCGATGGGCCGGCTCAGGTACGGCGAAGGCACGGTGTTGTCCACGATCAGCGGCACGCCGTGGCGGTGCGCGATCTCGGCGATGGCCGCAATGTCGGTCACGTTGCCGGCCGGGTTGCCGAGCGATTCGACGAACACCGCCTTGGTCTTCTCGTCGAACAGCTTCTCGAAGCTTGCGGGATCGCGGTGGTCCGCGAAGCGCGTGGTGATGCCGAACTGCGGCAGCGTGTGCGCGAACAGGTTGTAGGTGCCGCCATACAGCGCGGTGCTGCTGACGATGTTGTCGCCCGCCTCGGCAATGGTCTGGATCGCATAGGTCACGGCCGCCTGGCCGGAAGCCAGCGCGAGTGCCGCGATGCCGCCCTCGAGCGCGGCCACGCGCTGTTCGAGCACGTCCTGCGTCGGGTTGTTGATGCGGGTGTAGATGTTGCCCGGCACCTTCAGGTCGAACAGGTCGGCGCCGTGCTGCGCGCTGTCGAAGGCATAGGCCACCGTTTGATAGATGGGCGGCGCCACGGCGCGCGTGGTCGGCTCGGGCGAGTAGCCGGCGTGCACCGACAGGGTTTCGAATTTCCAGTTCTGCGACATGCGACTGCCTTTCTTCTTTGTGGATGAACGATGGATTCAGATCGCCCAGCGCAGCGTGTGCGCCGAGGGCTGCAGCCAGTTGGCGTCCGCGGCGGCGGATTCGGCCTCGCCGGGCTTCTGCAGCACGCGGTCGAGGATGCGTTTCTCGATGGCCGCGAACGCCGGGTCGCCCTGCGAGCGCGGCCTGGCGAGCGCAATGTTCTCGTCGAGCGCGATGCGCCCGTCCTCGATCAGGATCACGCGGTCTGCAAGCGCCACGGCCTCCTGCACGTCATGCGTCACCAGCAGCGCGGTGAAGCGGTGGCGCTGCCACAGGTTCTCGATGAGACGATGCATCTCGATGCGCGTGAGCGCGTCCAGCGCGCCCAGCGGCTCGTCGAGCAGCAGCAGCCGCGGGTGGTGCACCAGCGCCCGTGCGAGCGCCACGCGCTGGCGCTGGCCGCCCGACAGGCGCGCCGGCCATTCGTTCTCGCGGTCGGCCAGGCCCACCTGCGCGAGCACCTCCTTGCCGCGCGCCTTGGCCTCGGCGGGCAGGCCGAGCGTCACGTTGTCGAGCACGCGGCGCCAGGGCAGGAGGCGCGCTTCCTGGAACATGATCCGGGTGTCGTCGTGCAGGCCGTCGATGGCCTTGCCGTCCGTGTAGAGCCCGCCGGCGCTGGCCTTCTCGAGCCCCGCAACCAGCCGCAGCAGCGTGCTCTTGCCGCAGCCGCTGCGCCCGACGATGGCGATGAACTGCCCCGGCTCGATGGCGAGCTGCGTGTTGCGCAGCACCTCGCGTTCGCCATAGCGCTTGTGCAGCCCGCGCGCCTCCAGGCGCACGCCGCCCGCAATGGCCAGCGGCCGTGTGTCTTTCAGAACAGCATTCATGATGATTTCAGGCCCGGTTGGAAGAGCGCCACGTCGAGCGCGTTGATCTTTCTAGGCAGCAGCTTTTCCGCGAAGAAGGCATCGGCAATGCGCTGCTGTTCGGCCAGCGCCTCGGCCACCACCGGGCGCACCGCGTAGCTGCGGCGGGCGTTGGCCTGCTCGATCGTTGCCGCGTCCAGGCCCCACACGGGCGACAGCAGTGCCGCGGCCTCCTTCGGGTTCTGCTTGACCCATCGGCCGGTTCGCTCGAGCTCGGCATAGACCACGCGCAGCACGTCCGGGCGCGCCTTCGCGAACTTGGTGCTGGCGAGGTAGTAGCGCTGGTACGAGGCGATGCCCGTGCCATCGGCCAGCACGCGCACCCTGGCCTGGCGCTGCGCGGCCGCCAGGAACGGGTCCCACACGACCCAGGCGTCGATGGCGCCGCGCTCGAAGGCGGCACGGCCGTCGGCCGGTGTCAGGTAGGCGGGATCGATGTCCCTGAACGACAGGCCGGCCTTCTCCAGCGCCGCGATCAGCAGGTAGTGCGCGCCGGCCGCCTTGGCGAAGCCGACCTTCTTTCCCTTCAGGTCGGCCACCGACCGGAGCGGCGAGTCCTCGCGCACGAGAATGGCCTGCGCGGCCGGCGACGGCGCTTCCTGCGCGACAAAGGTCAGGTCGGCGCCGGCGGCCTGCGCGAACACCGGCACGGTGTCGGCCACGTCGGCACTGATGTCCAGGTTGTCGAGGTTCAGCGCCTCGAGCAGCGGCAGGCCGCTGGTGAACTCGTGCCAGCTCAGCGTGGCGTTGAGCGGGGCGAGCTGCTTTTCGAGCGTGCCCTGCACCTTCAGCAGCGCGATCAGCGTCGAGGACTTCTGGTAGCCGAGCCGCACGGTAAGGGGCCGCGTGGCCCCGCCCTGCGCAAACGCGGCACCGGCGCCCAGTGCGCCCAGCGTGGCGATGGCCGCGCGCCGCGAAATGATGTTCTTCATGTGCCCTGCCCTCACTTCGCCGTCTTCTTCTGGTAGCCCGGATGCCAGCGCAGCCACCATTGCTCCAGCCCGCGCGCGAACAGGTCGGCCAGCTTGCCGAGCAGCGCATACAAGAGGATGCCCACCAGCACGATGTCGGTCTGCAGGAACTCGCGGGCGTTCATCGTGAGATAGCCGATGCCGGCCTGCGCCGAGATGGTTTCGGCCACGATCAAAATCACCCACATCAGCCCGAGCGAAAAGCGCAGGCCCACCAGGATGGACGACAGCGCGCCGGGCAGGATCACCTCGCGGTACAGCTGCCAGCGCGAAAGCCCGTAGGTGCGCCCCATCTCGATCAGCTGCGGATCGACGTTGCGGATGCCGTGAAAGGTGTTGAGGTAGATCGGAAAGAACACCGACACCGAGATCAGGAACAGCTTGGCCGACTCGTCGATGCCAAACCACAGGATCACCAGCGGAATCAGCGCCAGCGCGGGGATGTTGCGCACCATCTGGATGGTCGAATCGAGCAGCGTCTCGAAGAACTTCACCGAGCCCGTCAGAAGGCCCAGCACCAGCCCCGTGCCGCCGCCGATCGCAAGGCCCGCGAGCGCGCGGCCCGCACTGACCTTGACGTGCGTCCAGAGCTCGCCCGACACGGCCAGCGCCCAGGCGGCCTTGACCACGTCCACCGGCGCCGGCAGCACCCGCGTGGAGAGCCAGCCCAGCGACGAAGCGATCTGCCAGAAGACGATCAGCCCCACCGGCACCAGCCACGGCACCAGCCGAACCGCCACGCTGGCGCCGAAGGCCTTGAACGCGCCGCCGGTGGTTTCTTCCGAAGAAGACGCGACCGCCGGCAGTTCCTGTACCTGTTCCGTCATGGGAGATCCTTCTTAGCTTTGGGAAGCGAGGCGCGAAGGCGCATCGAGATTGGCAACGACTTCGCCGAACGGCCCGCTCAGCGAGCCGCCCGCGAGCCGCGACTGCGCCTTGCGCGAGAGCAGCGGGAACACCAGCTCGGCGAAACGGTAGGCCTCTTCGAGATGCGGGTAGCCCGAGAGAATGAATTTGTCGAGGCCGAGCGCCGCGTATTCCTCGATGCGCGCCGCCACCGTCTTGGGGTCGCCCACCAGCGCCGTGCCCGCGCCGCCGCGCACCAGGCCGACGCCGGCCCAGAGGTTGGGAGAAATCTCGAGCTCGGCGCGCGAACGCCTGGCGCCGCCTGCATGCAGTGCGGCCATGCGGCGCTGGCCTTCGGAATCCATGCGGGCAAAGGCGGCCTGCGCGCGGATCACGGTCTCGTCGTCGACGCGGCTGATCAGCTCTTCGGCGGCCTTCCATGCGGCGTCTTCGGTCTCGCGCACGATCACGTGCAGCCGGATGCCGAACTCCACCGTGCGGCCCTTGCGCGCGGCGCGGTTGCGCACGTCGGCGATCTTCCTGGCCACCTCGGCGGGTGGTTCGCCCCAGGTGAGATAGGCATCGACCTGCTCCGCCGCAAGCTCGTGCGCGGCGGCCGACGAGCCGCCGAACCACACCGGCGGATAAGGCTCCTGCACCGGCGGATAGAGCAGCTTCGCGCCCTTCACGCTCAGGTGCCGGCCCTCGTAGTCGAAGGCCTGCCCGCTGTGGCTGCGCGCAAGGATCTCGCGCCAGATGCGGATGAACTCGGCCGATTGCTCGTAGCGCTGCGCATGGTCGAGGTACACGCCATCGCCTTCGAGCTCGGACTGATCGCCGCCGGTGACCAGGTTCACCAGCAGGCGGCCGCCCGAGAGGCGGTCGAAGGTCGCGGCCATGCGCGCGGCCAGGCTGGGCTGGTGCAGGCCGGGCCGCACCGCCACCAGGAACTTGAGATTCTTTGTCGCGCCGATCAGGCTCGAGGCAATCACCCACGGGTCTTCGCAGGAGCGGCCGGTGGGAATCAGCACGCCTTCGTAGCCGAGGTGGTCGGCCGCGCCCGCGATCTGCTGCAGGTAGGCCAGGTCGATGGGTCGCGCACCTTCGCTGGTGCCGAGATAGCGGCTGTCGCCATGGGTGGGGAGAAACCAGAATATCTGCATGTCGTCTTTCCGTGGTGCTGCGTCAGATGGCAAACAAGGCGCCTCGCACGCGGGGCAGCGCGCAGCGCGAGCGCGGCGATGCGGCGTGCACACGCTGCCGCTCGGCAAGGCCCCAGGCGCGCGTGGTCGTGGCCAGCACGCGGGCGGCGCGATCGCGCAAGGCTTCCGGCATCACGCGATGCCCGCCGCGGCGGCCTCGAGCACGCTGATCCTTCGGGGGATCAGCTTCAGGTCGAAGAAGGTGTCCGCGATCTTCTGCTGCTCGGCAAGCACGGCCTTGCTGATGGGACTGGTCCCGTAGGCCGCGCGTGCCACCGTCAGTTCGGCCACCGGCTTCGGCAGGCCCCACAGGGCCGCGAACTCGGCGGCAAGATCGTCCTTGTGGGCGGTGCCCCAGACGTCGACCTTGTTGATCTCCTCGATCGCAATGGCCAGCACGTCGGCGTTCTTGGCCGCATAGCCGAGCGACGAGAAGTAATAGCCGCGGTTGCCCACCACGCCGGTCGCGTCGGCCAGGACGCGGGCCTCGAGCGATTTTTCGGCCGCGGCAAGGAACGGATCCCAGATCACCCAGGCATCGACCGAGCCCTTTTCGAAGGCCGCGCGCGCATCGGCCGGCGGCAGGAAGACGAGGTTCAGGTCGCTGTAGGCAAGGCCGTGCTTCTCGATCAGCTTGGCGATGAAGTAGTGGACGTTCGAGCCCTTGTTGAGCGCGACCTTCTTTCCCTTCAGCTCGGCCACGGTCCTGATGGCCGAGCCCTTGGGCACCAGCACCGCTTCCGACTGGGGCCGCGGCAGCGTGGTGGCCACGTAGGCCAGCGGCGCGCCGGCGGCCTGCGCGAAGATCGGCGGCGCCTCGCCTACGTCGCCGAAATCGATGGAGCCGACGTTCAGCGCCTCGAGCTGCACGGGGCCGGCGGTGAACTCGGTCCACTTCACGGCCACGCCGAGCGGCGCCAGCCGCTTCTCGAGCGTGCCGCGGCCCTTGAGAATGCTGAGGGCGCCCTTCTGGTGGCCGATGCGCAGCTGCCGCGCCGGCGCCTGGGCCAGCGCGGCGAAGGAAGGCAACGCGATTGCGGCGGCAGCGGCGCCCTGCAGCAGGCGGCGGCGCGGGATGGAGATGGAAGTCATGGACTCGTCCTTTTCGAATGCGGATGCGGATGCAGGTGGCCTCAGGCCGAGATGAAGCCGACGATGAGCGCGATGGCGGTCACCACGATCGTGCTGATGGCCAGGTCCCGCAGCGCCTTCCAGATGGAGCGGGGCTGCGCGTCGAGTGCGGAGTCTTCGGTGGCAACGGGGTTCATGCGTGATTCCTTGTGCAAAAACTTCGGGCAAGGCTGCGCCCTCGCCGCGCAGCGGCGGCTTCAAAGAACGGGAACAGGAATGGGGCTGGCCGGACTCGGGTTCGATCAAGAACCCGTTCTAGACGCTACATCGCACCCTGGAGAACGGCACGGGCTCGAAGCCGTGCGTGGCAGGCAGCTTCAGCCCTTCGGTCGCGAGCACCTCGACGGCCTCGTTGAGCCGCTCGGCCAGGTCGGCATGCACCTGGTAGGCGTTCTCGGGCGTGAGCGTGATCTGCGAATCGGTCGCGTAGACACCCGGCAGGATGTGGCGCGCCGACAGCGCATGCAGCACCGGCCGCAACGCGTAGTCGAGCGCGAGCATGTGGTGCGGGCTGCCGCCGGTGGCCAGCGGCAGCACGGTCTTGCCCTTGAGCGCGTTCTGCGCCAGCAGGTCGAGAAAAACCTTCAGCACGCCGCTGTAGGCGGCCTTGTAGACCGGCGTCGCCACCACGACCACGCGCGCATGCGCCACCTGCGCAATCGCGCGCTCGATGGCCGGATGGTTCCAGTCCGCCAGCAGCAGCGCCTGGGCCGGCAGGTCGCGGATCGCGAGCCGCTCGATGCGCGCGCTGCGGCCGGCCAGCCGCTCGCCCACGGCCTCGAGCAAGGCGGTGGAACGCGAGGGTGCGGAAGGACTGCCGGCAATCAGGAGAACGGACACGGGGGACTTTCGGTTTTCTTCGGGATTTCGCTTCGAGGTGCGAGGCGGATTACTTCTGCTTGGCCGTGTAGATCTGGTCGAACGAAGCGCCGTCGGCAAAGTGCTCCTTGTCGGCCTTGGCCCAGCCGCCGAAGGCCTGGTCGATGGTCACCAGCGTGAGCTTGGGAAACTGCTTGTCGTACTTGGCCTTGGCCTTTTCCGAGGTCGGGCGATAGAAGTTGCGGCCCGCAATGTCCTGGCCTTCGTCCGAATACAGGTACTTGAGGTATTCCTCGGCCACCGCGCGGGTGCCCTTCTTGTCGACCACCTTGTCGACCACCGCCACGGTGGGCTCGGCCAGGATCGAGATCGACGGCACCACGATCTCGAACTTCTCGGCGCCGAATTCCTTCAGCGCCAGGAAGGCTTCGTTCTCCCAGGCCAGCAGCACGTCGCCCACGCCGCGCTGCACGAAGGTGATGGTGGCGCCACGCGCGCCGGCATCGAGCACCGGAACGTTCTTGAACAGGCTGCCGATGTATTCCTTGGCCTTGGCGTCGCTGCCGTACTTGCGCTTGGCGAATTCCCAGGCAGCCAGGTAGTTCCAGCGCGCGCCGCCGGAGGTCTTGGGGTTGGGCGTGATCACCTGCACGCCGGGTTTCACGAGGTCGTCCCAGTCCTTCAGGCCCTTGGGATTGCCCTTCTTCACAAGGAACACGATGGTCGAGGTGTAGGGCGCCGAGTTCTGCGGCAGGCGCTTTTGCCAGTCGGCCTTGACGAGGCCGCCGTGCGTGGCGAGCGCGTCGATGTCGCCGCCCAGCGCCAGAGTGGCAACGTCGGCATCGATGCCGTCGATGATCGAGCGGGCCTGCTTGCCCGAGCCGCCGTGCGACTGCTTGATGGTCACGTCCTGGCCGGTCTTGCCCTTCCAGTATTTGGCGAAGGCGCGGTTGTAGTCGACGTACAGCTCGCGCGTCGGGTCGTACGACACGTTGAGCAGCGTCACGGGGGCCGCGCCCTGCGCGAACGACGGCAATGCCGTCAGGGCCATGGCACCGGCCACGCCGGCACCCAGGGAAAGCTTGATAAAGTCGCGGCGAAGGCTCATGGTGTCTTGCTCAAAAAGGCATATCAATGAAGCTGCGTATTCTCAATACGACATATAGAAACTGGAACGACCGAGTTTTCAGTTCTAAATAGCCAAATCAACTAAGCAACCGCTTTCCCCACCAGAGGCAATCAAAAATGGCACGCATGGTTCAGTGCATCAAGCTCGGCAAAGAAGCCGAAGGGCTCGACTTCCCGCCCTATCCCGGGGAACTGGGCAAGCGCCTGTGGGAAAACGTCAGCAAGGAAGCCTGGGCCGCCTGGCTCAAGCAGCAGACCATGCTGGTCAACGAAAACCGGCTGAACCTGGCCGATCTGCGCGCCCGCCAGTACCTGGCCCGCCAGATGGAAAAGCACTTCTTCGGCGAAGGCGCCGACGTCGCGCAGGGCTACGTCCCCCCCTCGAACTGAGCCCGTCTTGGCCGCCGAGCCCGTCGCCTGGCGCGCCGACGGCGTGCCGTTGAGCGAGCGCTTCGGCGACATCTATCACACCGAAACCGGGGCGCTGGCACAGTCGCGCCACGTGTTCCTGGGCGGCTGCGGCCTGCCCGGCGCCTGGTCCGGGCGGCCGCAATGGCGGATTCTCGAAACCGGATTCGGGCTCGGCCTCAATTTCCTGACGTGCTGGCAGGCCTGGCGCGCGGATGCGAACCGGCCGCGGATGCTGCACTACGTCTCCATCGAGGCGTACCCGGTCGGCCCTGAAGACCTGCTGCGCGCCGCCGGGGCCTACCCCGAGCTGATGCCGCTGGCCGAGCAGTTGGCCGCGCAGTGGCACGGGCTGCTGCCGGGCTTTCACCGGCTGGCCTTCGACGCCGGCCGCGTGCTGCTCACGCTGTGCATCGGCGACGTGCAGCCGATGCTGCGCGCCCAGCGC
This sequence comes from Variovorax sp. 05T418, assembly GCF_056396385.1. Taxonomy (NCBI): domain Bacteria; kingdom Pseudomonadati; phylum Pseudomonadota; class Betaproteobacteria; order Burkholderiales; family Comamonadaceae; genus Variovorax; species Variovorax sp. 05T418. The sequence continues at coordinate 144,882 of NZ_JBFTLJ010000002.1, forward strand.
TTCGAGGCCGACAGCCTCTTCCTGGACGGCTTCAGCCCGCAGCAGAACCCCGCCATGTGGTCGCCCGACACGCTGAAGGCGGTGTCGCGCTTTGCGCGCCAGGGCACCGGCCTTGCCACCTGGACCTATGCCCGTGCGGTGCGCGATGCGCTCTCGCAGAACGGTTTCCAGCTCGAAAGGCGGCCAGGCCTGCCGCCCAAGCGCGACTGCCTGGGCGGCGTTTTTGCGCCGGCCTGGACGGTGCGCCGCCGCGGCCCCGCGCCCGGGCACGTCGAAGCACCGGGCCGCTGCACCGTGATCGGCGCCGGGCTGGCCGGCGCGGCCGTGGCGGCCAGCCTGGCGCGGCGCGGATGGCAGGTCACGGTGCTCGATGCGGCGGACCGCCCCGCCGCCGGTGCGTCCGGACTGCCGGTCGGCGTGATGGCACCGCATGTCTCGCCCGACGATGCCCTGCTGTCGCGGCTCACGCGCGCCGGCATCCGCGCCACCTGGCATGAACTGGAACGGCTGCTGGAAGAAGGCCGCGATTGGCGCGCCAGCGGCGTGCTGGAACGCCGGCCCGAAGGCGACACGCGCGTTCCCGCCGGGTGGAGCGACGGCGGCCCCAATGAATCGTGGCCGGCAAGCGCCGCGCAGTTGGCTGAGGCCGGTTTGCCGGCCGATGCACCGGCCCTCTGGCATGCGCGCGCGGGCTGGGTGCGGCCGCAGCGGCTGATCACGGCCTGGCTGCGCGGGCCGGGCATCGACTTCCGCGGCAACGCACGGGTGGCACGCATGGCGCACGGCGGTGGCACGTGGCAGCTGTTCGATGCGGCGGACCAACTGCTGGCCGAAGCGGAGCGCGTGGTGATCGCCGCGGGCTTCGAATCGGGCCGCTTCGCACCGGGGCTTCCGCTGCAGCCCGTGCGCGGCCAGGTCATGTGGGGCGCGATGGCGGCGCATGCCGGGCTGCCCCCGACACCCGTCAATGGCGATGGCCACCTGATCGCGCACGTACCCGCCGACGACGACGGCACCCGGCTCTGGCTGGCCGGCGCCACCTTCGACCGCGACAGCACCAATCTCGAGGCGAACGGCGCCGATGCCACCGCCAACCGCGAGCGCCTGGAGCGGCTGCATCCCGCCGCGGCCGCCGCGCTGGCTGCGAGCTTCGATCGCGGCCAGGTCAACGCCTGGGTCGGCGTGCGCTGCGCATCGGGCGACCGCCGCCCTCTGGTCGGCCCGCTCGATGCCGATGGTGCAGCCGGTGCGCCAAGTCCCTGGGCCTGCACCGCGCTGGGCTCGCGCGGCCTGAGCTTCGCGGCCCTGTGCGCCGAACTGCTGGCCGCGCAATGGCATGGCGAACCGCTGCCGCTGCCGGCCAACCTGGCCAAGGCGCTCTCGACCGCGCGAACGCAAGCGTAGGCGCTACCGCGCCAAGGCCCCAGAATGCAGCGCATGGCCATCCAATACGACATCACGCACACCACCGTCTACCGCTACAAGAAGCCGGTCACCTTCGGTCTGCACCGGGTGATGTTCCGCCCGCGCGACAGCCATGACCTGCGCGTGCTCGCCACCGACCTGCAGGTGAGTCCCGAGTCGTTCACGCGGCTGATCCAGGACCCGCATTCGAACTCGGTCGCGCTGGTGCAGCCCATGGGCGAGGCCACGGAGCTGCGCATCGTGTGCTCCTTCACCATCGAGCACGTGCCGGCGCAGCAGGACCAGCTCGCGCTCGATCCGGCCGCCGAATTCCTGCCCTTCGCCTATTCGGTGCAGGAGCGGCTCGACCTCGAGCACTACCTGCGCCCGCACCACGACGACGATGCCAACGGCACGCTGATCCGCTGGGCCCACCAGTTCCTGCACACCGACCAGCCCAACAGCACGCGCGAAGTGCTCGCGCGCATGAACGCGCACATCGGCCAGAGCCTCGAATACAAGGCGCGCGACGAGGAAGGCACGCAGACGCCGCTGCAGACGCTGGCGCTGGGCAGCGGCAGCTGCCGCGACTACGCGCTCCTGATGATGGAGGCCGCGCGGCGGCTGGGCATTGCCACGCGCTTCGTCTCGGGCTACCTGTACGACGCCGCGCTCGACCGCGCGGCCCAGGCGCCCGGCGAATCGATGACCGGCGCCGGCACCACGCACGCCTGGCTGCAGGCCTACCTGCCGGGCATCGGCTGGCTCGCCTTCGATCCCACCAACAACCTCATGGGCAGCGGCCAGCTGATCCGCGTCGGCGTCACGCGCGACCCGGCGCAGGCCGCGCCGATCTCGGGCAGCTGGTATGGCGATGCCGAGGCCTACGACGGCCTCGAAGCCACCGTGGTGGTGACGCGCCGCAAGGGCTGACGCAGCGCGCGCGGGTGTCGCGCAGGAGATAGCAGCTACGGGAAAGCCCGGGCCGGTGCGCCCGGCAACGCCCCTACGCTGCGCCGCCGGTCCAGCGAAATAGCACGGTCGTTCTCTACGGCCGCGCGAGGCTGCGCTGCGCCGGGCTTCTTCCCAACAACACAAGAACGGAGAGAGACATCCCATGCATTCCGCACGCCTGACATTTCTTGCCCTTGCAGCCAGCCTGGCCGTCGCCTCCTGCGGCGGGGGCGGCGGCGGCAACGGCTTTGCCTTCATGCCATTGCCGCCGGCGCCGGCACCCGCGCCGCCGGCACCGCCTCCTCCACCCCCGCCGCCCGAAGAAACCCGCCTGCAGGACAGCCGCAACTCCTTCGCGCCCGCCGATCCCGCGGCCACCACCTTCGCGGCGCTCGCCTCCGACGCCGGCGACACCGTCGACAACACCACCACCAGCCGCTGGGCCGGCATGCTCGGCGGCGCGCAGTACCGCGTCGAGGTGCCCGCCAACTGGAACGGCAAGCTCGTGATGTACGCGCATGGCTACGCCGGCGAAAGCAACCTGCTGCAGGTGAACAACCCCTCCATCCGCCGCTTCCTGATCCAGAACGGCTACGCCTGGGCGGCCTCGAGCTACAGCAAGAATTTCTACGACGTGCGCGCGGGCGTGGAAGACACCAACGCGCTGGCCCTGCAGTTCAACGCCATCGCCAAGGCCAACGGCCGTGAGCTCGCGGCGCCTTCGAGGATCTACATCACGGGCCATTCGATGGGCGGCCACATCACGGCGGCAGCCATCGAGGACGAGGCCTACGCCACCGCCAACCACAAGATGAAGTACCACGGCGCGGTGCCGATGTGCGGCGTGATGGGCGACACCGAGCTGTTCGACTACTTCGCGGGCGCGCAGGTTGCCGCGCAGGCGCTGGCAGGGCTGCCCAAGTACCCGAGCGTCAACTGGCTGGACATCCGGGCGCAGGTCACGGGCACGCTGTACACCGCGTTCCCGGGCACGCCCACGGCCACCGGCCTGAAGTTCGGCTCGGTGGTGAAGAACCTCACGGGCGGCGAGCGGCCGATGTTCGACCTGGGCTTCACGCAGGGCGGCTCGTTCGCGGCAGTATGGGGCGTGTTCGGCAGCGATGGCACGGTCAACGGCATCCTGAACCGGAGCACGCTCGACACCAACCGCTTCACCTACACCATCGACGGCGACGTGCCGGGCACCACGGCGCTGAACACCTCGGTGCTCAAGCTGACCGCGGCGGCCGATGCGAACCGCCTGCGCACCGACGGCCTGCGCTGGATTCCCAAGGCCAATGGCGAGTTCAGGATTCCGGTGGTCACGCTGCACACGCTGGGCGACCTGTACGTGCCCTTCAGCATGGAGCAGATCTACCACCAGCGCGTGGCGGCCAAGGGCAACGGCGGCTGGCTGGTGCAGCGCGCGGTGCGCGGCATCTCGCACTGCGACTTCACGATCGCCGAACAGGTCGAAGCCTTCGACGCGATGGTCAAGTGGGAGCGCGACGGCGTGAAGCCGGCAGGCGACGACGTGGTCACCGCGGCCACGGTGGCGGACCCGGCCTACGGCTGCACGTTCACGCGCCCGCTCGGCACGCTGGACGAAAGCCCCACCAGCAAGGCGACGCGTCCGGGCGCAGCCGCGGCACGCCCCTGCCCGCCCTGAGCGGCGGGACCGGCAGGTGGATCGGTAGATGCTGGGTGCCCGCGCTGTAGCATCGCCTCCACCCACAGGCCACCCACGAGCGCTGCACGATGACCGCGACATTCAGGATCTCCGAGGACGACTATGTCGACGCCATGAAGCTCTACGCGCGCCTGCCGCGCACAGCGCGCTGGCTCCTGGGGGCCGCGGCCGTGCTGCTCGTGCTGGCGGCGGTCTTCGGCACGCGGCAGGTCCAGGCGAGCGCGCTGGGCGGCCTGGCCGGCGGCGCGGGCGTGCTGCTGGCCATGCGCGTTTTCGTCATGCCGATGACGGCCCGCCGGCACTACCGCAAGTACAAGGCGATCCGCGAAGAGTTTTCTGCGGAGCTGCTGGACGACGCACTGCGCCTTCGCGCCCCGCACGGCGAGAGCCGGATCGTCTGGGCGAACGTGCTCAAGTGGCGGCAGGACGACCGCTTCGTGCTCATCTACCTGATGCCGCGCCTCTTCCATGCGCTGCCCAGGTCGGTGGCGTCGCAGGGCTTCGACCTGCCGGGGCTCATCGAGCGGCTGAACCGGCACGTCGGCCCCGAAGCCTGAGGCGCTTCAGGCGGCCGTGGCGCCACCCAGCTGAAAGCGGAACACCGCCCCCTTGTCGGGCTGCTGCACGAGCCGGATGTCGCTGCCGTGCAGCTGCAGGATGCGCTGCACGATCACCAGGCCCAGCCCGCCGCTGCCGGAACCGTCGCTGCGCGCCCCGCTCAAGAACACCGGGCGCACGAAGAGCCCCTTCTGCAGCTCGCCCGGAATGCCCGGGCCCGTGTCGCTCACCTGCACCGCCACGCCCGAGCTGGCGGGCCGCAGCTGCACCTCGATCTGGCCGCCGGCCGGCGTGTGGCGGATGGCGTTGTCCAGCAGGTTGGTCAGCACGCGCTCGATCATCCCGAGGTCGGCCGACACCACCGGCAGGCCCGGCGCGATGTCGGGCCTGAGCTGCTGGTGGCGCGCCTCGGCCGCGAGTTCGAATTTCTGGAACACGTCCTGCACGAGATCGGCCAGCGCGAAGTTCTCCTTCTCGGGCTTGACCACGCCGTATTCGAGCCGCGCCAGTTCGAACAGCTCCTGTGCGAGCCGGCCCACCTTGCGGCTCTGGCCGAGCGCGATTTCCAGGTAGCGCCGGCGCTCCTCTTCGCTCAGCGAGCCGGCCTTGAGCAGCAGGGTTTCGAGATAGCCGTGCAGCGAAGTGAGCGGCGTGCGCAGGTCGTGCGAGATGTTGGCGAAGAGCTCGCGGCGCTGCTGGTCCGAAAGCGTGAGTTCGCGCCATTGCTCGGCGATGCGGCGCGTCATCTGCGTGAAGGCCTGGCCCAGCAGCGCGATCTCGTCGCCGCCGCGCGAGAGCCGCGCAAGGGTGGGCGCCTCGCCCCCGGGCGAAGCCGGGCCTTCGGTCTCGAAGCGCTTGACGGCCTGGGTCAACTCGCGCAGCGGCCGCGTGATGAGCCGGAACGCCGCCAGGCCCGCAATGAGGCCGAGCAACGCCACCAGCGCCATCGACCAGAGTGTGGTGCGCAAGAGGTTGTCGGCCGCGAGCCTGGCCGCCAGCGCGTCGTAGTCCTCGCCCTGCAGCACCACGTAGACATAACCCGCATCCCGTCCGCCCACCTTGAGCGGCGCGGCGCTGAACACCTTGGCCGCATCCGCGCTGCGCGGATCGTCGCCCACGATGGGCAGCGCAGCACCTGACAAGAGCTTGCGGATCGGCTCCAGTGCCACACGGTCGCGCTTCAGGTGCCCGGGCGGCGCGGCCTGGGCCTCGATGCGGCCGTCCAGCCCCAGCAGGTAGACCTCCACGCTGGGGTTGACCGCCATCAGCTTGTCGAACAGGTCCTTCACCGCGGCCTGGTTGAGGCCGCCGGGGCGCATCAGCTCCGAGTTCTCGGCGATGTGCGCCGCCAGCCCCATCGACAGGCGCTGCACCACCTCCTGCCCGTGCAGCCCGCTCGCGCGCACCTGCAGCCAGGCCGAGGCGCCGCAGCAGGCCAGCAGCAGCAGCGCGAACACCACCGAGAGGCGGCGCGAGAGCGTGGCCCAACTGGCCCAGGCCATCACGCCCCCCCTTCCTCGCCGGCTCCGGTGGGCGAGAGCTTGTAGCCCCGCCCCCAGACGGTCAGGATGCGCCGCGGCTCGGCCGGATCGGCCTCGACCTTGGTGCGCAGCCGGTTGATGTGCGTGTTGACCGTGTGCTCGTAGCCGTCGTGCTGGTAGCCCCAGACCTGGTTGAGCAGGTCGAGCCGCGAGAACACCTTGCCCGGATGGCGCGCAAAGAAGTACAGCAGGTCGAACTCGCGCGGCGTGAGCTCGATCAGCCTGGCATCGACGCGCACCTCGCGCGTCACAGGATCGATGTCCAGGTTGCCCAGCGTGAGGCTGCCCGACTCCAGGCGGGCATTGCGCGCCAGCGCATCGGTGCGCCGCAGCAGCGCCTTGACGCGCGCCACGAGTTCCAGCACCGAGAAGGGCTTGGCCAGGTAGTCGTCGGCGCCCAGCTCCAGGCCAAGGATGCGGTGCACCTCGCTCGACCGTGCGCTGATGATGATGATCGGCGTGTAGCGCGCCATGGCGCGGGCGCGGCGGCAGATCTCGAGGCCGTCCACGCCGGGCAGCATCAGGTCGAGCACCAGCGCGTCCCAATGGCCGCGCTCCAGTTCGCGCAGGCCCGTGTGGCCGTCCGCGGCGTGTTCGATCGCATAGCCTTCGTCGCGCAGGTGCATGCGCAGCAGTTCGGCGATGTGGGCGTCGTCCTCGACGATCAGCACGCGTTTGGCAGTGTCCATGGCACCGATTGTCCCGCCAACCGGCTTTCGGAGTTATCACGATTAATTGAACTCTGCGTGATGAATCGGCCATGGGGTGCGCCCAAGAATCGGCTCCATGACCAGCACCGCCATCGCAAGCACCGCACCCGATGCCCGCCCCATCCACCCGCTGTGGATGCGCATCACGCACTGGCTCAATGCCCTTGCGGTGCTGGTGCTGGTGACGAGCGGCTGGCGCATCTACAACGCATCGCCCCTCTTTGAATTCCGCTTTCCGGGCGCGGTGACGCTGGGCGGCTGGCTCGGCGGTGCGCTGCAATGGCATTTCGCGGCCATGTGGCTGCTGGTGTTCAATGGCTTGGTCTACCTGGCGATCAACATCGCGAGCGGCCGGCTGGCCGCCAGGTTCTTTCCGGTCACGCCGGCCGGTGTCTGGCACGACGCGCTGGCCGCGCTCAAGGGCCGGCTCTCGCATGCCGACCCGCGCCGCTACAACAGCGTGCAGAAGCTGGCCTACCTGTTCGTGATGCTCGACATCGCCGTGATCGTGCTTTCGGGCCTCGTGCTGTGGAAGTCCGTGCAGTTCGCCGTGCTGCGCGACTTGCTGGGCGGCTACGAATTTGCGCGCCGCATCCACTTCTTCGGCATGGCCTCGCTGGTCGCCTTCGTCGCCCTACACCTGGTGATGGTGGCGCTGGTGCCCCGCACCCTTCTCACCATGATCCGCGGCCGCGCGCCAAAAGCCTGATATGAGAATCTTCAAAGCCCCAAAGATGACCGGCGTCGATGCCGACGCCGTGGTGCGCGAGGCCCGCACACTGATCGCGAAGCAGCTCGACCAGCCCGCGCGCCGCGCCTTCCTGCAGCGCTCGCTGACGCTCGGCGGCCTTTCGCTGCTTACGGGATGCAGCATCAGCGACGACAGCCATGTGGAAGCGGCGCTCTCGAAGATCTCGCGCTTCAATGACAAGGTGCAGGGCCTCATTTTCAGCCCGACGCAGCTCGCCGAAACCTACCCGGAATCGATGATCACCCGGCCCTTCCCGTTCAATGCCTACTACGGCGAGGACGAGGTCCGCGAGGTCGACGAGGCCGGCTACAGGCTCGAAGTGACAGGCATGGTCGCCGACAGGCGCAGCTGGACACTGGCCGAGCTGCGCGCCATGCCGCAGCACGACCAGGTCACGCGCCACATCTGCGTCGAGGGCTGGAGCGCGATCGGCAAGTGGGGCGGCGTGCGCTTTGCGGACTTCCTGCGCCGCATCGGCGCGGACACCACCGCCAGGTATGTCGGCTTCAAGTGCGCCGACGACTACTACACCAGCATCGACATGCCGACCGCGCTGCACCCGCAGACGCTGCTCACGTTCAGCTACGACGGCCAGCCCCTGCCGCCCAAGTACGGCTTTCCGATGAAGCTGCGGATGCCGACCAAGCTTGGCTACAAGAACCCCAAGCACATCAAGGCGATGTTCGTCACCAACACCTATTCCGGTGGCTACTGGGAAGACCAGGGCTACAACTGGTTCGGAGGGAGCTGAGCCGCACCCGTGCGGCTCGACTGCCGATGAAAGCGCGAGGCCGTGTTCCCAAGGGGACCGCGCCATTCTCTTGAAAATGAAACCTCAACTGGAAGATTCCGAATGAACAAGCTCACTGCAACCCTGTTCGCAACCTGCATCGCCTTTGCCGGCGCCTCGGCCTTCGCCGCCGACGACATGGCGAAGGACGGCATGGCCAAGGATTCCATGGCCAAGGACGGCATGAAGAAGGATTCGATGGCGAAGGACGCCATGTCCAAGGACGGCATGAAGAAAGACGGGATGTCCAAGGACGGCATGAAGAAGGACGGCATGTCCAAGGACGCGATGGGCAAGGACGAGATGAAGAAGTAAGCAGCAGGGGTACGCGGCATTGACGCCCGCCGCAATCGGCGGCAATGTCGCTTCCATCGGCCTGGCCTCCAAGCCTCCTTCAAGGACAGCACATGAGATTCCCCGCACTCACCGCAGGCATGCTCGCCGCCGCGGTGCTGGCCTGGCATGCCGCACCTTCGTTCGCAGAGCCGGCCCGGCGCGTGCCGGCGGCCGCGGTCGACCTCGCCGCCCCGCCCACCCTGAAGTACGACACCGCCGTGTTCGCCGGCGGGTGCTTCTGGGGCGTGCAGGGCGTGTTCCAGCGCGTCAAGGGCGTGAACAACGCCGTGTCGGGCTACGCCGGCGGCGACGCCAAGATGGCGCGCTACGAGGACGTGGGCTCGGGCCGCACCGGCCATGCCGAGGCGGTGCGCATCACCTACGACCCGCGGCAGATCAGCTACGGCAAGCTGCTGCAGATCTATTTCTCGGTGGCGCACGATCCGACCCAGTTCAACCGGCAAGGGCCGGACGTCGGCCCTCAGTACCGCTCCACCGTTTTTGCCGAGAACCCTGAACAGGCCCGCGTTGCGAAGGCCTACATCGCGCAGCTGAACCAGGCGAAGACCTTCAACAGGCAGTTGGCCACCACCATCGAAATGTCGAAGCCCTTCTATGCGGCCGAGGCCTACCACCAGGACTTCCTCACGCGCCATCCGAGCCACGAGTACATCGTGTTCAACGACCTGCCCAAGATCGACGACCTGAAGAAGCTCTTTCCCGAAAGCTACCGGCCGACGCCGGTGCTGGTGAATGCGGCAAAGGGCGGCTGAAGCTCCTCAGCCGGGCACCGGCGCATCGGCCCGCGCATCGTAGGCGCCGCGGCGCGCGGCCTGGTTGCAGCGGGCACGGTGCACCAGCGCCTGCTGCGCCACGGCAACGTTGGCGGCGTCGCCCTTCCAGGCGTCCAGCGCCGGCTGCTGGACCGCGCGCGAATACGAAAACGCCAGCGCCCACGGCAGGCGCGAACCGGCTCTCGCATTCATGGCATTCAACCGGGCCGATGCCAGCTGCGCCGACTGCCCGCCCGACAAGAAGGCGATGCCCGGCACGGCCGCGGGCACGGTGCGCCGCAGGCACGACACCGTGGCGTCGGCGACTTCCTCCACGCTCTCCTGCTTCGGGCTGTCCTGCCCGGGCAGCACCATGTTGGGCTTCAGCAGCATGCCTTCGAGCAGCACGCCCTGCAGGCGCAGCTGGGCGAACACCGCATGCAGCGTCTCCTCGGTAATTTCCGCGCAGCGCGCGAGGGAATGGTCGCCTTCCATCAGCACCTCGGGCTCGACGATGGGGACAAGCCCGGCCTCCTGGCACAAGGCTGCGTAGCGGGCCAGCGCATGGGCGTTGACCTCGATGCATGCACGGCTGGGCAGGCCGGGGCCGGGCGTGATGACGCCGCGCCATTTGGCGAAGCGCGCGCCCATGCCGGCATATTCGGCCAGCCGTTCGCGCAGGCCGTCCAGGCCTTCGGTGACCGTCTCCCCGGGATGGCCCGCCAGCGGCTTCGCACCGGTGTCGACCTTGATGCCGGGAATGATGCCCGCGCCGCTGAGCACCGAGACGAAGGACGCGCCCGATTTCGTTCGCTGGCGAATGGTTTCGTCGAAGAGGATCGCGCCGCTGATGGATGCGCCGAGGTTCGGCGCAGTGACGATCAGCTCGCGCCAGTCGCGCCGCGCGTCCTCGGTCTGGGGAATGCCCAGTTTCGCGAAGCGCTTGTGGCAGGTGGCGTTGCTCTCGTCCATCGCGAGCAAGCCCTTGTCGCCGGCGACCAGCGCCTGGGCGGTGTCGATCAATGCCTGTGCAGTCATGATGATGAGACCCTCACTTGCTTGCAAAGATCGTACGCCTCCACCCGCGCCGAGGCTAGATCACGTTCTTCTCGACGAGCGGCCGGTTCTCGAGGATCCGCGCGAACGACACCGGCGACAGGTCGAGGCTGCGGTACCCGCCGTACCGGATGAGTTCCGCCACGCCGCGCCCCGCCGCCGGGCATTGCTGGAGCCCATGCCCGGAAAAGCCGTTGGCAAAGAACAGGTTGTCGCAGTCCGGGTGCAGGCCGAGGATCGCGTTGTGGTCGAACAGGTTCATCTCGTAGTAGCCGGCCCACGCGCCGGTCATGCGGATGGCCTCGAAGGCGGGCACGCGGCGCGCCAATGCGGGCCAGATGAAATCGTCGAAGACGCGGTAGTCGACTTCGAGCGGCGCGTCATCGCGGTCGCGGTCCTGGGGCGGCGCAAAGCCGCAGATGAAGCGCCGGCCTTCGGGGCGCAGCCAGATGCCCGAGGTGTCGATCACCAGCGGGCAGCCCGGCAGGGTCTCGGGGCACGAGAAGCTGAACACCATGCGGCGGCGCGCGCGCACCGGCAGATCGATGCCGGCCCAGCCCGCCACCCTCGCGGCCCAGGCGCCGGCGGCGTTGACCACCACGTCGGCCTCCAGCACGTTGCCGATGTCCAGTTCCACGCCCGCCACCACGCGGCCGCTGCGCTTCAATCCCGTGGCCTGCGACTGCACATAGCGCGCGCCCTGCGAAATGGCTTTCTTGCGAAAGGCCTGCAACAGGCTGTAGCCGTCGTACCAGCCCTCGCCCGAAAGGCCCAGCGAGGCCAGCGCAATGCCCTCGGCCGACATCCATGGAAAGCGCGCCTGCAGCGCGTCGGGCGCCAGCAGGACCACATCGACGCCGTGCGCCTTCTGCACCGCGTGGTTCTCACGCAGCACCTCGACGCCCTCCGGCGGCGCCAGGTACAGGTAGCCCGGCTCGACCAGGCCGATGTCGGGCACGTTGTCGCCGACGCGCAGGTTTTCGCCCAGGTGGCGGAAGAAGTCGATGCCGTAGAGCGACATCTCGATGTTGATGGCGCTCGAGAACTGCTGCCGGATCGAACTGGCCGACAAGGCCGACGAGGCCTGCGTGTACGAAAAATCGCGCTCGACCACGGTGACGTCGAACGGCTCCTCCTGCGGATCCCGGTTGAGAAAATAGGCGATGGCGGAGCCGATGGCACCGCCGCCGATGATCACCACACGACGCATGAAATTCCTTTCTTGCTGTTCGCCGACAGATCCAATCCGGGCGAGCCGCCGCAAAAAAACGCGAGCCCGGCACGCAGAATAGCAACGATGAGAAAAGACATTCCCAACCTGGGTGCCTTGCAGGCCTTCGAGGCCTCGGCGCGCCTGGGGAGCTTCACCCGCGCGGCGGCCGAACTCGCGCTCACGCAAAGCGCGGTCGGGCGGCAGGTGGCCACGCTCGAGCAGCGGCTGGGCGTGGCGCTGTTCTCGCGCGTGCGGCGGCGCCTCACGCTCACCGACACCGGGCGCGAGTACGCGGCGCGCATCCGCCGCCACCTCGACCAGATCCGGCGCGACACGCAGGAGATCAGCGCCGGCCACGACATGGGCTTTGTGCTCGAAGTGGCCGTGGTGCCCACCTTCGCCACGCAATGGCTGATCCCGCGGCTGCCCGATTTCAGCCGGCGGCACCCCAACATCACCGTCAATCTCTCGGCGCGCTCGCAGCCCTTCTCGTTCCAGGAGAACGCCTACGACGCGGCCATCTATTTCGGCGACCAATTCTGGCCCGGCACCCAGGGCGGGCTGATCTTTTCCGAAGGCCAGATGGTGCCGGTCTGCAGCCCCGCCTTCCGCGACGCCAACGGGCCGTGGGACGAATCGGCCTTCGAGCGCTGCCGCCACGTGCACCTGGGCACGCGCGCCCATGCCTGGCGCGACTGGTATGCGCAGCAGGGCTGGGACTACACGGTGCACGCCTCGCGCGGACCGCGCTACGAGCTCTTCACCATGGTGACCGCCGCCGCGGCCGCCGGCATGGGCGTGGGCCTCGCGCCGCGCATCCTGATCGAGCGCGAGCTGCGCACCGGCGAGCTCGTGATCCCGATCGACCGGCACCTGGAGGTGCGCCAGGGCTACTACTTCGCCTACCCCGAGGGCCGGCCGGCCTCCGGGGCGCTGGAGCACTTCGAGCGCTGGGTGCTTGGGCTCGCGCCGTCCTAGACGGGATTGGGATTGCGCTCGAGGAATCCCTGCTGGTGCCAGTACTCCGCGCTGTCGAACATGTTGATGCGGACCAGGAGTAGTTAACAAAGCCTTCACTGAGTCCCGTTCGAAGGCCTGTAGCATGTGCCGCGAGATGGCGATCTGTGCGGCGTCTGCTCCTGCAAGAAAAGCCTCTCAAGAGAAAACGACAACTAATAAATTTTCAGGAGGAACCGCATGCTTGTCGAAATTGCCGCAAACGGAATGATTAGTCACGCGCGAGTCAGAAATGCTCGCAGCCCCGAAATCGAACGAGGCAGGCGAACCGGTGCAATCACAGGCATCGTCGTGCATCAGACCGATGCCGATACCTCGGCGTCTTCATTGAACAGCTACAAGCGCCCGAAGGCGAATGGCGCGCACTTTCTCATCGATACGGACGGAACCATCTATCAGACCGCGGCAATCTATCAGCGCACGAATCACGTCGGACCGCTGAAGGCGAGATGCCTGGCCGTAGGGGCCGCAATGCCGTGCACCCTGCGCGACTATGCGAATGCAGGAGTGGAAGGAATGCATCGCATTGAAATGCGCAAGCCGCCCAGTGATCGTTATCCGAGCAACATGGAGGCCATCGGGATAGAGATGGTTGGCAGGGCAGCGCTGCCGGTAGGCTTCAAGCCAATTGGTGAACCAGCAAAGTGGACGCTCGAAAGACAACGAGGTGAGTTCGGCATATTCGCTACCCCGACTGCGGCTCAAAATCTATCTCTCTCCTGGCTTGTCAAGGCGCTTGAAGATTCCATGCAGTTTCCTTCGAGTGAAATCTTTCGTCATCCCGTGGTCAGCAGAAAGAATCCAACGGAAGCGCGAGGCGCAAACTGGAATCTTCCCGTACCAACGCCATGACCAAGACCCATATTCTCGCGACCGTGGCGGCGCTGATCTTGGCCTCACTCGCATCTCCAGCGCAGGCAGCCGACAAGCGCTATCCCCTCGCATATGTGCAGAAAGTGGAGATCACAGAACCTTCAGGCCGAACTGCCTGGGAAGACAAGGACGTCCTTGACTGCGACGATGTCGTGCTGACAGAAGAGGATGTCCGCTATGCCTTGCAACACATGCGCAGGGTTTCATGGAAGGCCTACGACCCCGAAAACACCGACACCACGGGGTGTAAAGGGAGCGTGCTCGTTACCTTCCAGAACGGGAAGGTCCTCGCCATGGGCGTTGAGCCCACGGGGCGGATCAGCACCCAAGAGTACGACGCAAAGATGAAGCTCGCGGCCAGTCCACCGGGCTTCTACGATTGCGCTCCTTGCGGCGAACGCAAGATGGCACTCCTGAAGGACGCGCTGTATCGCGCGCACGAGCGAGCGCTGAGGAAACTGGCAGCTGAAGGGAAATTTCCGCCTGACGAGGTAGAGCGCCGGTTGAAGTGGTTCCGGGAAAGCCGCGAAAAGCCCTGACGCGCCCACCACTGCAAAACTTTCCCAAACCCGCTTCTGCGGGTTTTCTTTTGGCCCCCGGTCCACCATAAGATTCCGTGAACCAATGAAGTCGTCCGCATGAACATTGCCCTCGAACGCCCCGGCCAACCCGACGTCATCCAGCTCATCAATGACCTCGATGCGTACCAAAAGCCGCTGTACCCGCCCGAGAGCCACTACGGCATCGACATTGCAGCGCTGTCGGCGGCCCACGTGCTCTTTGCGGTCGCGCGCGACGAGGCCGGCGCGGCCATCGGCTGCGGCGCCCTGGTCATGAACCCCGGCTACGGCGAACTCAAGCGCATGTACGTGCGCCCACAGAGCCGCGGGCAAGGCGTGGCCGCGAAGGTGCTGGGCTTTCTCGAAGCCGAAGCAGCGGCATGCGGATGCGCCGTGTTCCGTCTGGAGACGGGCGTGCACCAGCCCGAGGCGCTCGCGTTCTATGCGCGCGCGGGCTATGCGCGGCGCGAGCGCTTCGGCGACTATCCCGACGATCCGCTGAGCGTGTTCATGCAGAAGAAGAAGGCGGCTGCGTAGCCGCCTGCATGAGCCCTTCGCCTCGCCGCGCTTCGCAGCCGGCGAACCCCTCAAGCCCGGCCAGCTCATCCAGGATCGGGCAATCCGGACGCTCGTCGCCTTCGCAGCAATGGGCCAGGCGCTCCAGCAGGCGCTGCATGTGCGCCAGCTCCTCAATCCGCTGCGCGAGGTCGTCGGCCCGCTCGAGCGCGACGCGCTTCACATCGAAGCTCGCGCGATGTCCGTCGCGCCACAAGGCGTGCAGCTCGACGACCTCCGGTGTTTCGAAACCCAGCGCGTGCGCCCTTCGCACGAAGCGCAGCGTCGGCACGGCGCGTTCGTCATAGAGGCAGCCATCGCCGTCGGTACGCGCCGTGCCGTCGAGCAGTCCGAGCGACTCGCAGTCGCGCAGCAGTTGCGCAGATGCGCCGGACCGCGCAACAACCTCGGCAAGAGACAAGCGTGCCCCAGCAGCCGGTACCGTGGGATGTTCCATGGAGTTCTCCTTCCAGAGCCAACAAAGAACAAAGTCTCGGCCTTCACACCGTGGGAGAGTCAAGAAGCCGCATGGTGGGCTTCCAAGATGAAGTCAGGGTAATCCCTTGGTTTCACGCCAAAACCCCTCGTTCCTGGCCCGCTACTTGCGATATCGTTCGAAAATGACAGAAAATTTTCTTATCTGACATATATTTGTAAATTCATTTTCATTGCGCGCACCCTTCGAGGTGCATCGCCCGCCCCATGAGCACCAACGTCGACACCAATGGCACCACCGTGGCCCAGCGCATTGCGCAGGCGCTGCCGCGGCTGACGCGTTCGCACCGCCAGGTGGCCGACTTCGTGCTGGAGCACCCGCTGCAAGTCGCCACGCTGCCGATCGACGAGCTCGCGGCCGCGGTCGGCGTGTCAGTGGCCACGGCCAACCGCTTTGCACGGGCGCTGGATTTCGACGGCTACGCCACCTTCCGCGCCGAGCTCGTGCGCGGCTTCGAATCGCTGGTGGCGCCGGTGGAGCGGCTGCGCGGCAACCTGGAACATCCGACCACGGTGGCCGAGGTGTTTGCCACCGCGCTCGACGAGAGCCGGCGCAACATCGAGGCCACGCGCCAGTCGCTCGACTACGCCGCCTGCGACGCCGCGGTGCAGCGCGTCCTGAAGGCGCGCTCGATCTACATCGGCGGCTTCGGCGCCAGCGCCTGGCTCGCGGGGCTGCTGCAGCACGGGCTGGACGGCAGCTGCAACGACGTGCGGATGCTGTCCAGCGTCAGCGGCGTCACGCATGCGGCGCGCACGCTCACGCACGCCGGCCCGCAGGACCTGTTCATCGGCCTGACCTTTCCGCGCTACCTCACCGACACGGTGGCGCTGGCGCAGATCGCCAAGGGCCAGGGCTGCGCCGTTCTGGCGCTGACCGACCGCCCGAGTTCGCCGCTCGCCCCGCTGGCCGACGTGGCGCTCTATTGCCAGACCGAAACCAGCTACCGGCCGAACTGCGAAACCAGCGTGCTGGCATTGATCGAGGCACTGACCAGCGCGGTGGCGCTGCGTGCGCCGCGCGCGGTGCAGTCCGCGAGCCGCATCCTGCAGGCGGTGCGGCCCTGGCTGCATGGCGCGCAGGGCCTGCCGCGGGCGGAAGTCTCCTCGGCACTGCCCGCCGGCGCGGCACCGGCCGGGGCCGCCAGGAAAAAGAAGAAAGCCTCCTCATGAAGAACAACAGCATCACGCCCGTCATCGCCATTCACGGCGGTGCCGGCACCATCAGCGCCGCCACCACCAGCGCGGCGCAGGCGCAGGCCTACCACGACGCCTTGCGCAAGATCGTGCAGGCCGCGCAGGCGCAGTTGCTCAAGGGCGCATCCGCGCTCGACGCGACCTGCCTCGCGGTCGAACTGCTCGAAGAGTGCCCGCTCTTCAACGCGGGCCACGGCGCAGTGTTCACGCACGAGGAAACCCATGAACTCGACGCCGCCGTGATGGACGGCGCCACGCTCGCGGCCGGCGCCATTGCCGGCGTCTGCCACGTGCGCCGCCCGGTGCGCGCCGCGCGTGCCGTGCTGGAGGACGGCGCGCACGTGCTGCTGGCCGGCGCGGGCGCCGAAGCCTTCGCGCGCGAGCACGGCCTTGAAATGGTCGAGCCCTTCTTCTTCTCCACCGAGGCGCGGCGCCAGCAGCTCTACCGCGTGCGCGACACCGGCCGCGTGGTGACGGACCACGAAGGCGCGGCCATGACGCCGCCGCTCGACGAGGACAAGAAACTCGGCACCGTGGGCGCGGTCGCGCTCGACATGCACGGCCACCTGGCCGCGGCCACCTCGACCGGCGGCATGACCAACAAGCGCGTCGGCCGCATCGGCGATTCGCCGCTGATCGGCGCCGGCACCTATGCCGACGACCGCACCGCCGCCGTGTCCTGCACCGGCAGCGGCGAAATGTTCATCCGCGTCGCCGCCGCCTACGACATCTGCGCCCGCATGGCCTATGGCGGCGCCACGCTCGAAGCCGCCACGCACGCCGTGGTGCACCAGTCGCTGCCCGCCATCGGCGGCACCGGCGGGCTGATCGCCATCGACCGCCACGGCAACCTGAGCCTCGCCTTCAACACCGAAGGCATGTACCGCGGCCACGCGCGCGGCGACGAGGCACCCGCAACAGCCATCTTCGCCTGACACGCACACGTTTTTTTCTCGCACCATGTCCTCCCCTTCCCTCGCCCTGCCAGACGGCCGCGTTCTCGCCGTCGACGATCTCACCGTGCGCTTCTCGACCTCCGAGCGCACGGTCGATGCGGTCAAGAACCTTTCCTTCCACGTCGACCATGGCGAAACGCTCGCGGTGGTCGGCGAGTCGGGCTCGGGCAAGTCGGTGACCTCGCTCGCGCTGATGCGGCTGGTGGAACACGGCGGCGGACGCATCCTGGGCGGACGCATGGCGTTTCGCCGCCGCAATGGCGAAGTGCTCGACCTCGCACAGGCGCGCGACACCGAGATGCGCAACATCCGCGGCGCCGACATCGCGATGATCTTCCAGGAGCCGATGACCTCGCTCAACCCGGTGTTCACCGCCGGCGAGCAGATTGCCGAGGCCATCCGCATCCACCAGGGCAAGAGCAACGCGGCCGCGCGCGCCGAGGCGCTGCGCATGCTGGAGCTGGTGCGCATTCCCGAAGCGCGCAACGTGCTCGACCGCTTTCCGCACCAGCTCTCGGGCGGCATGCGCCAGCGCGTGATGATCGCGATGGCGCTCTCGTGCAAGCCGCAGCTGCTGATTGCCGACGAGCCCACCACCGCGCTCGACGTGACCATCCAGGCGCAGATCCTCCAGCTCATCCGCGAGCTGCAGAAGGAGATGCGCATGGGCGTGCTCTTCATCACGCACGACATGGGCGTGGTGGCCGAGATTGCCGACCGCGTGCTCGTGATGTACCGCGGCGACAAGGTCGAAGCGGGCAGTTCCGATACGGTGTTCGCATCGCCGCAGCACCCCTACACCAAGGCGCTGCTGTCGGCCGTGCCCAAGCTCGGCGCGATGCAGGGCACCGACCTGCCCGCCAAGTTCGAGCTGCTGCGCACCGAGGGCACGCCCGAGACGGTGCCGTCCACCCACACCACGCCGCAGACCACCGTGCGCGAGGGCGCGGGCCCGATCCTGCGCGTGCGCGACCTCGTCACGCGCTTCGACGTGCGCAGCGGCCTGTTCGGCCGCGTGAAGCGCCGCGTGCATGCGGTGGAAAAGATCAGCTTCGACCTCTACCCCGGCGAGACGCTGGCGCTGGTCGGCGAATCGGGCTGCGGCAAGTCGACCACGGGCCGCTCGCTGCTGCGCCTGGTCGAGAGCCAGAGCGGCGCGATCGAGTTCGGCGGCCAGAACATCCGCGAGCTGCCCACGCGCGAGCTGCAGGCCCTGCGCCGCAACATCCAGTTCATCTTCCAGGACCCGTTCGCCTCGCTCGATCCGCGCGTGACCGTGGGCTTCTCGATCATGGAGCCGCTGCTCATCCACAACATCGCCAAGGGCGCCGAGGCGCAGCAGCGCGTCGACTGGCTGCTGCAGAAGGTCGGCCTGCCGCCCGAGGTGGCGCAGCGCTATCCGCACGAGTTCTCGGGTGGGCAGCGCCAGCGCATCGCCATCGCACGCGCGCTCGCGCTCAACCCCAAGGTGGTGGTGGCGGACGAATCGGTGTCGGCGCTGGACGTGTCGATCCAGGCGCAGATCGTCAACCTCATGCTCGACCTGCAGCGCGAGCTGGGCGTGGCCTTTCTCTTCATCTCGCACGACATGGCGGTGGTGGAACGCATCAGCCACCGCGTGGCCGTGATGTACCTCGGCCAGATCGTCGAGATCGGCCCGCGCCGCGCCGTGTTCGAAGCGCCGCAGCACGCCTACACCCGCAAGCTGATGGCCGCGGTGCCGGTGGCCGACCCGTCGCGCCGCCACAAGCCGCGCGCGCTGCTCGAAGGCGAGATCCCGAGCCCGATCCGCGCCGTGGGCGACGAGCCCGACGTGCCGCCGCTGGTGCAGGTGGCGCCCGGCCACTTCGTGGCACGGCATGCCATCGGCGGCGCCTTCTGAGCGACCGGCAGATTTTTTTCAACCCGCAGGCCCTCCTGCTTTTTTTCTCGAACCGACTGGAGTTTCTTTCCATGAAGCAATCTTCTTCCTCCCTGCGATGGGCATCGGCACTGCTGGGCCTGGCCGCACTGGCTGCATCGGGCACGGCGCTGGCCGCGAAAGACGTGGTGCTGTCGATCGGCTACCAGCCCGAAACGCTGGACCCGTACAACACCAACACCACCATCACCACGGCTGTGACCAAGACCTTCTATGAAGGCCTGTTCCAGTTCGACAAGGACCTGAAGGTGCAGAACGTGCTGGCCGAGAGCTACGACGTGTCGAAGGACGGCCTGGTCTACACCATCAAGCTGCGCACCGGCGTCAAGTTCCACGACGGCACTGACTTCAACGCAGAGGCCGTGAAGTTCGTGCTCGACCGCGTGCTCAACCAGGACAACAAGCTGCTGCGCTACAACCAGTTCAACCGCGTGGGCAAAGTCGAGGCGCTCAACCCGACGACCGTGCGCATCACGCTGAAGGAGCCCTTCGGCCCTTTCATCAACTCGCTGGCCCATGCCTCGGCCGCGATGATCTCGCCCACCGCGCTCAAGAAATGGGGCAACAAGGACATCGCTTTCCACCCCGTGGGCACCGGCCCCTTCGAATTCGTCGAGTGGAAGCAGACCGAAGCCGTCAAGGCGAAGAAGTTCGACGGCTACTGGAAGAAGGGCTATCCGAAGATCGACACGGTCTCATGGAAGCCGGTGCTCGAGAACAACACGCGCGCCGCGATGCTGCAGACCGGCGAAGCCGACTTCGCCTATCCCATTCCCTACGAGCAGGCCGACCTGCTGAAGAAGAGCGAGAAGCTCGAAGTGGTGGCCACGCCGTCGATCATCACGCGCTTCCTCACATTCAACGTGATGCAAAAGCCTTATGACAACCCGAAGGTGCGCGAAGCCATTGGCTATGCCATCAACAAGGATGCGCTCGCCAAAGTCGCCTTCAGCGGCTTCGCATTTCCGGCGCAGGGCTTCGTGCCGCAGGGTGTCAAGTTCGCCGAAAAGATGGCGCCGATCGGCTACGACGTCAAGAAGGCGAAGCAACTGCTCGCAGAAGCCGGCTATCCGAATGGCTTCGAGTCGGTCCTCTGGAGCCACTACAACAACACGACCTCGCAGAAGGTGATCCAGTTCCTGCAGCAACAGCTCGCGCAAGTGGGTATCAAGCTGCAGGTACAGGAACTCGAGGTAGGCCAACGCGCCGAATGGGTCGAAACTTGGGCCGATCCGGCAACCGCCAAGGTGCGCCTGTACTACGTTGGCTGGTCGTCTTCTACCGGCGAAGCCGACTGGGCGCTGCGCCCGCTGTTCGCCTCGGAAGCCTGGCCGCCGAAGCTTGCCAACTACGCGTACTACAAAAACGACTTGGTCGACGGCAATATCGCCAAGGCGCTCGTCACAGTGGACGACAAGGAAAAGGCCGCGCTCTACAAGGCCGCTCAGGAACAGCTCCAGAAGGACTTGCCACGCATTCCGCTGGTCACGGAGCAAAACCTGTCGTCGCATGCCAAGCGGCTCTCGGGCGTGTTCGTGATGCCTGACGGCAACATCAACATCGACGCAATTGCAGTGTCGAACTGATCGCCGCCTCTTCGTTTCCTGACTGACTGTCCGGTGGGCGGTGGCACTGCGCCATCGCCCGCTCGCGACAACCGCACCCCATGCTGAATTACTTCCTCAAACGACTGTTGGGCCTGGTCCCGACTCTGCTCATCGTGGCAGTGTTGGTGTTCCTGTTCGTCCACATGCTGCCCGGTGATCCGGCGCGCCTTGCCGCCGGCCAGGACGCTGACGAGCAGACGATCGCCGTGGTGCGACAGGAGCTGGGCCTCGACAAGCCGCTGCCCCAGCAGTTCGTGAGCTTCTTCTCCCATATGCTGCAGGGCGACTTCGGCACCTCGATCCGCACGCGGCGGCCGGTGTCGATGGAGATCGGCGAGCGCTTCTTCCCCACGGTGATGCTGACCATCACCAGCATGGTGTGGGCCGTGATCTTCGGCATGGGCATCGGCATTGTTTCTGCCGTGTTCCGCAACCAATGGCCCGACCGGCTCGGCATGACGCTGGCCGTGTCGGGCATCTCCTTTCCGGCATTTGCCCTCGGCATGCTGCTGATGCAGATCTTCTCGGTCCAGCTCGGCTGGCTGCCCACGGTGGGCGCGAGCAGCTGGAAGCACTACATCCTGCCCTCGATCACGCTGGGTGCCGCGGTGGCTGCCGTGATGGCGCGCTTCACGCGCGCTTCGTTCGTCGAAGTGATCCAGGAAGATTTCGTTCGCACCGCGCGTGCCAAGGGCGTGCGCGAGCGCACCGTCATCATCAAGCACTGCCTGCGCAATGCGCTGATCCCGGTGGTCACGATGATGGGGCTGCAGTTCGGCTTCCTGCTGGGCGGCTCGATCCTGGTCGAGGCGGTCTTCAACTGGCCGGGCCTCGGGCGCCTGCTGGTCGACGCCGTGCAGATGCGCGACTACCCCGTGATCCAGACGCTGGTGCTGCTGTTCTCGCTCGAATTCATCCTGATCAACCTCGTGGTGGACGTGCTGTACGGCTACATCAACCCGACCATCCGCTACAAGTGAGGCAGCCGACATGACGCAAGCCACCGGCGTGACTGCCGAATCGATCACTCCGCCCGTCGTGGCGGTCCAAACTGCGGGCAAGGTCCGCACGCCCTGGGGCGAATGCTGGCGCCGCTTCAAGAAGCAGCCCGTGGGCATCGTCGCGGCGCTGTTCGTGCTGCTGCTGGTGTTCGTCGCGGTGTTCGCGCCGTGGATCGTGCCCTTCGACCCGGAGAACTTCTTCGACTACGACATGCTGAACACGGGGCCTTCGGCCACGCACTGGTTCGGCGTCGATCCGCTGGGGCGCGACATCTTCAGCCGCATCCTGATGGGTGCGCGCATCTCGCTGATGGCGGGCTTTCTCTCGGTGCTGGTGGGTGGCTTCGTCGGCACGGCCTTCGGCCTGCTCGCGGGCTACTACGAAGGCTGGTGGGACCGCATCGTGATGCGCATCTCCGACGTGCTCTTTGCCTTCCCCGGCATTCTTCTGGCGCTTGGCGTGGTTGCCATCCTCGGCAGCAGCATGACGAACGTGGTGGTGGCGGTGTCGGTGTTCAGCGTGCCGGCCTTCGCGCGACTGGTGCGCGGCAACACGCTGGTGCTCAAGCAGCAGACCTACATCGAGGCCGAGCGCAGCATCGGCGCGTCGGACTGGACCATCATCGTGCGGCACATCCTGCCGGGCACCATCTCGTCGATCGTCGTGTATTTTTCGATGCGCGTGGGCACCTCGATCATCACGGCCGCCAGCCTCTCGTTCCTGGGCATGGGCGCGCAGCCGCCGACGCCCGAATGGGGCGCGATGCTCAGCGAAGCCCGCGCCGACATGGTGACCTCGCCGCACGTGGCGCTGTTCCCGAGCCTGGCCATCTTCTTCACCGTGCTGGCGTTCAACCTGCTGGGCGATGCACTGCGCGACGCGCTCGATCCGAAGATCGACCGCGAATAACCCATCCATTTGATGCCAGCGAACTCCCTGCCCTACATCGGCACCTTGCTGCAAGGCACGCGCAACGCGATCACCGACGTCGAAGGCGTCACGGTCGGCCACCGCACGCTCGACGACGGCGGCGTGCAGACCGGCGTGACAGTGATCCGTCCGCATGCGGGCGATCCGTTCCGCGACAAGGTGCCGGCCGCCGCCGTGGTGCTCAACGGCTTCGGCAAGAGCGTGGGGCTGGTGCAGCTCGCAGAGCTCGGCGTGCTGGAGACGCCGATTGCGCTGACCAACACGTTTTCGGTCGGCACGGTGGCCACGGCGCAGGTCCGCCATTGCATAGCGGCCAACCCCGAGAGCGGCCGGTCGCTGCCGACGGTGAATCCGCTGGTCTTCGAGTGCAACGACGGTTTTCTCAACGACATCCAGCGGCTGGCCGTGACCGAGGCGGACTACCTGCGCGCGCTCGAGAGCGCCGGCCCCGACTTCGCGCAGGGCTCGGTCGGCGCGGGGCGCGGCATGTCGAGCTTCCAGCTCAAGGGCGGCATCGGCAGCGCCTCGCGGCGCGTCTCGGCGCCCGCGGGCGAATTGCACACCGTGGGCACGCTGGTGCTCGCGAACTACGGGCGCCAGCCGCAGCTGGTGCTGGCCGGGCATCCGGTCGGCGAGCGGCTGGCCGCGCACGGCACGCGCGAATCCAGGGAGCCCGAGAAGGGCTCGATCATCATCGTCGTCGCCACCGATGCAGCGCTCGATGCGCGCCAGCTGCGCCGCCTCGCGCTGCGTGCGGGCGCGGGGCTGGCGCGCACCGGCTCGGTCTTCGGCCATGGCAGCGGCGACATCGTGCTGGCCTTCTCGACCGCCTACACCGTGCCCGACCGCGTCGATCGCCCGATGCCGGCCATCGCCATGGTGCACGACGGGTTGCTCGACCGCCTCTTCCAGGCCGCGGCCGACAGCACCGAGCAGGCGATCCTGCACGCGCTCTGGCGCGCGACGGCCGTGACAGGCCGCGATGGCAATCACCGGGCAGCGCTGTCGGAACTGCTGCCGCCCTCTTCCCTTTCTTCTCTTTAGCGCAATCGCACTCCCTCCCATGAAAGTCCTGATCTCCACCGACATCGAAGGCGTTGCGGGCGTCTACCACCACGAGCAGGCGCGGCCCGGCAACCCCGAGTACGAACGCGCCCGCCTGCTGATGGCGCACGAGGCCAGCGCGGCCGTTGCCGGCGCCTTCGAGGCCGGCGCCACCGAGGTGCTGGTCAACGATTCGCACGGCGGCTTTCGCAACATGCCGCCCGACGTGCTCGATGCGCGCGCCCGCGTGGTGCAGGGCAAGCCGCGCTACCTGAGCATGGTGGCCGGCGTGGAGGAAGAAGGCGTGGACGCCGTCTGCATGGTGGGCTACCACTCGCGCGCGCAGGGACGCGGCATCCTCGCCCACACCATCAACAGCTTTGCCTTTGCCGGCATCCGGCTCGGCGAGCAGGAACTGGGCGAGGCCGGGCTCTACGGCGCACTGGCCGGCGAATATGGCGTGCCGGTGGTGATGGCCAGCGGGGACGACGTGTTCATCGCCGAGAACCGGGCGCTTTTTCCGCACGCGACCTTCGTGCAGACCAAGCGTGCCACGGGGTTCAACAGCGGGGTGTCGCTGTCACCCGAGCAGTCGCGCGACGCCATCCGGGCGGGTGTGGCCGAGGCGCTGGCTGCACGCGGTAATGCGAGGCCGCTGGTGTTCAAGGGTCCGCAGGTGGTCACACTGCGCACGCAGTCGCCGATGATGGCGGATCTGTTCTGCCAATGGCCGTCGTTCGAGCGCGTCGACGGTGTCACGTTGCGGTTTTCTGCTGAGACGGTGGAAGCGGCTGTGCGGATGCTGAACTGCTGTTCGGCGATGTCTTCTATGTTGCGTTGAGTTTTTTGGGTTCCGGGGCCGGGTCTCGCCCCGGCGGGCGACTCACTTTCTTTTGCTTCGCCAAAAGAAAGTAAGCAAAGAAAAGGCGACCCTACTGTCTGCGTCCCTCCGCTTCGCTGCGGGCAACCTGCGGTGCTCGATTCCGGCGGGGGTCCGCAGAACTCGCTCCACTGCGTTGCGCTCGGACAGGTGCGGCCCTGATCCCGCCTCCATCTGCGCTCCTCGGCGCATACAGAAGGGGTGGGAGCGGGCGGCCTTCGCTTCGCTCGGCCCCAATATCCAACAGCCAATACCAACAGCCAATTCCAACCACCGCGGCGCGCAGCGCCGCGGTGGCTTGGTGGCCGAGCGAAGCAAAGGCCTGTGTGGTTCCCAAGCCCCTCTGTATGCGCCGAGGAGCGCAGCGTTTCGCGGATCAGGGCCGCAGCTGTCCGAGCGAAGCGAGTTCTGCGGACCCCGCGAAACGCGAGCACCGCAGGTTGCCCGTAGCGCAGCGAAGGGTCGCAGACAGTGGGGTCGCCTTTTCTTTGCTTACTTTCTTTTGGCGAAGCAAAAGAAAGTAAGTCGCCCGCCGGGGCGAGACCCGGCCCCGGGAAAAAACAGCACCCTCAGGCCGCCAGCCTGGCCAACTTGCGCTCACTCATCCGCTTCGCAACCCGCGGCAACACCAGCACAGCCACAATGACAACCACCAGCGTGATCGACATCGGCCGCTGGAAGAACACCACGGCACTGCCCTCCCCGATGGACATCGCATTGCGCAGCTGCGCTTCGGCCAGCGGCCCGAGGATCATGCCCACCACCACGGGAGCGGTCGGAAAGTCGAAGCGCCGCATCGCCACGCCGAGCAGGCCGATGCCGTAGAGCAGGAACAGGTCGAATGCGCTCTGGCGCATGCCGTAGGCACCCACCGTCGCAAAGATCAGGATGCCGGCGTAGAGCTGCGGCTTGGGAATCTTCAGCAGCTTGACCCACAGGCCCACCATCGGCAGGTTCAGCACCAGCAGCATCACGTTGCCGATGTAGAGCGAGGCGATCAGCGCCCACACCAGCGCGGCCGAGGTGGTGAACAGCTGCGGCCCCGGCTGAATGCCGTAGTTCTGGAACGCGCCCAGCAAGATGGCGGTGGTGTTCGACGTGGGAATGCCGAGCGTGAGCAGCGGGATCAGCGCCGCGGTCACCGTGGCGTTGTTGGCGGCTTCGGGGCCGGCCACGCCTTCGATGGCGCCGGTGGTGCCGAACTCGGCCTTGGCGTCGGCATCCTTGGCCAGCTTCTTTTCCGTCGCATAGCTCAGGAAGGTCGGAATCTCGGTGCCGCCCGCGGGAATGCAGCCGAACGGCGTGCCGATGGCGGTGCCGCGCAGCCATGCCGGAATCGAGCGCTTCCAGTCGCGCTTGCTCATGTGCACGCGGGTCAGCTTGTTCTGGGCCTCGACCACCTTGCCCTCGTAGAGCACGGCGTACAGCACTTCGGCCACCGCGAACAGGCCCACGGCCACCAGCACAATCTCGATGCCGTCGAGCAGTTCGGGAATGCCGCCGGTGTAGCGGCCCTGGCCCGAGATCTGGTCGAGGCCGACGCAGCCGGCCGCCAGGCCGATGAACAGCGCCGTCATGCCGCGCAGCGTGCTCTTGCCGAGCACCGCGCTCACGGTGGTGAAGGCCAGCAGCATCAGCAGGAAGTACTCGGGCGGCCCGAGCTTCACGGCGAACTCGGCCACGAACGGCGCGAACAGCGTGACGATCACGGTGGCGATGGTGCCGGCCACGAAGGAGCCGATGGCGGCGGTGGCCAGCGCTGCGCCCGCCCTGCCGCTCTTGGCCATCTTGTTGCCTTCCATCGCCGTCACCATGCTGGCGGTTTCGCCGGGCGTGTTGAGCAGGATGGACGTGGTCGAGCCGCCGTACATGGCGCCGTAGTAGATGCCCGAGAAGAAGATCATCGAGGCCGTGATGTCGACCTTGCCGGTGATCGGCAGCAGCATGGCCACCGCCACGGCCGGGCCGATGCCCGGCAGCACGCCGACGGCCGTGCCCAGGGCGCAGCCCACCAGGCACCAGAGAAGATTGACGGGGGTGATCGCCGCGGCGAAACCCATCATGAGTGCGTTGAAAATGTCCATGTCAGATCCAGCCGGTGGTCGTGAGGCCCGGCAGGTTGATGGCCAGGAACTTGGTGAACATCCAGAACACGGGCGCCGAGATGAGCGCGCCGGTCACAAGGTCGATGGCCCAGGTGCGCGGCTGGTTGGCCGAGGGATGGCCGCTCGCGCGGCGCAGGCCCTGCACCGCCAGCACGTAGCACAGCGTGCAGCTCAGGATGAAGCCCAGCATGGTGATCAGCGCCGCGTTGAGCAGCAGGCCGGCCGACACCCAGACGAAGCCCGGCCAGTAGGCATGCTCCGCGCCCGAGGGTGCGTCGAGCTCGCGAAAGCCGCCGGTGCGCGCTTCCCAGAGAATCCAGGCGCCGCACAGCGTGAGCACGCCCGACACCAGCCAGGGCAGGAAGTTGGGCCCGACGCCGCCGTAGCCGGCCTCGGAAGAAATGCCGATGGCGCCGAAAGCCAGCGCCAAGCCGGTCAGCAGCACGCCGGCCCCGACCAATGTTTGCGGCCACGTGGCCGCAGCTTGCGGCGAGACCGAGGATTCTGGAGTTGTCATTTTTTGCTCCCGCAGTCAGGGAAAGGAACGGGGACTCGCTGAAAGCCCCCACTACTCGAAAGAGCCCCCATCCCCTGCCAGGAACACCGAGGAACCGGCTCCGCCGGGCCTCTGGTGTTGCCCCCGGTAGGGGGTTGGCGTAGCGACACGAAGTGCGCGAAGACTGGGGGCGAGCGAAATCAGATCATCCCGGACTTGGCCATGATCGCGCGCAGGCTCGCGAAGTCGTCGTCGACGAACTTGGCAAAGGCGTCGCCCGACAGCACGGCCGGCGTCCAGTCGTTCTTCTTGAGCGATTCGGCCCACGACGGGCTCTTGAGCGCGGCCAGCACCATGTCGGTCAGCGCCTTGCGCTGCTCGGCACTGATGCCGGGAGCGCCGTACACGCCGCGCCAGTTGCCGATCTCCACGTCGATGCCCTGCTCCTTGAGCGTGGGCACGTTGATGCCCGGCAGGCGCTGGGCCGAGGTGACCGCAATGGGCTTCATCTTGCCGGCGGCGATGTACTCGGCGAACTCGCTGTAGCCGCTGCCGCCGACGGTGACGTTGCCACCCAGGATGGCGGCCGTGGCTTCGCCGCCGCCGCGGAAGGCCACGTAGTTGATCTTGGACGGATCGGCGCCGACCTTCTGCGCGATCATGGCCGCGGCAATGTGCTCGGTGGAACCGCGCGAACCGCCGCCCCACTTGACGCTGCCCGGGTCCTTCTTGAGCTGCTCGACCACGTCCTTCATGGTCTTGAAGGGCGAATTGGCCGGCAGCACGAACACGTTGTATTCGGTGGTCAGGCGCGCAATTGGCGTGGCCTGCGAGAGGTTGACCGGCGGCTTGCCGGTGATGATGCCGCCGAGCATGACGGAGCCCATGACCATGAGCGCGTTCGGATCGCCCTTGGAGCCGTTCACGAACTGGGCCAGGCCCAGCGCGCCGGCGGCGCCGCCCTTGTTGTCGTAGGTGACCGTGTCGGCCTGCTTGGATTCGGTCATTGCCTTGCCCAGCGCGCGGCCCGTGGTATCCCAGCCGCCGCCCGGGTTGGCTGGAATCATCATCTTGACGTTGGCTGCGGCGCGTGCCGACAACGGCAGGGCTCCGGCGGCGGCCAGCGCGGCCAATGACTTCAAAAAGGTGTCGCGACGCATCGTTGTCTCCTGAGAACTAAAGAAAACCTGACTTGGACCTGAGCCGCTATCATGCGCCGCCCTGCTGTCAGTTGGCTGTCCACCGGACTGGGGAAAACACCGAAGTACCATTCCCCCACCACACCCCATGAAGCTGCTGCTGGTCGAAGACGATCCCTCGATGCAGGTCACCCTGCAGCGCGCCCTCGCCCGCAGCAGGATCGACGTGCGCATCTGCGGCGACGGCGCCCTGGCCGTCGAGCAATGGCGCGCCCTGGAGCCCGACGTGGTGGCGCTCGACCTGAGCCTGCCCAACCTCGACGGCCTGCAGGTGCTGGCCCAGGCGCGCGCCGCGGGGCTGCGCACGCCGGTGCTGCTGCTCACGGCCCGCGGCACGGTCGGCGACCGCATCATGGGCCTGAACGCCGGCGCCGACGACTACCTGCCCAAGCCCTTCGATCTCGACGAACTGGAAGCACGCATCCGCGCACTGCGCCGGCGCCACCAGAACGCCGGTGCCGACGCGGTCCTGAACCCGCAGGAGGTGGGCGGGCTGCGCTTCGACCCCGAAAGCGGCGCCATCTACCACCGCGCCGGCATCCTGGAGCTCACGCCGCGCGAGCTGGCGCTGCTCAAGGCGCTGATGATGAAGCCCGGCCACGCGGTGAGCAAGGAGCGGCTCTTCGAACTCGTGTTCCCGGGTGAGACCGACGTGCAGTACGAGGCCATCGAGGTGGTGGTGTATCGCCTGCGCAAGAAGCTCGCGGGCACCGGCGCGGCGCTGATGACGCTGCGCGGACTGGGCTACCTGCTGCGCGCCGAGCCATGAAGAGGGCCTTGTCGCTGCGCGCGAGGCTGCTGCTGGGCATTCTCGCGCCGGTGGCGCTGTTCATCGTGATCAACAGCGTGAGCCTGTACCGCCAGAGCCTGGCCGCTGCCACCACGGCCTACGACCGCACGCTGCTCGCGTCGGCCAAGACCATCGGCGAGCAGCTCGACGTGGAAGGCTACGACGAGAACGCGCGGCTGCGCGCCATCGTGCCCTATTCGGCGCTCGAGGCCTTCGAGGCCGACAACCGCAGCCGCCTTTTCTACCGCGTCTCCGCGCTCGACGGCGAGATGGTCTCGGGCTTTGCCGAGTTGCCGTTCTGGCGCGGCCGCATCCCCGACCGCGGGGCCTATGCGGCACTGGTCGACTTCTACGACGCGCGCTTTCGCGAGCAGCCGGTGCGCATGGCGGTGTTGCTGCAGCCCGTGGCCAGCGGCCGCGGCCGCGGCATGGCCGTGGTGCAGGTGGCCGAAACCCTGGAGCTGCGCGAAACGCTGGTGCGCAAGCTGCTGGTCGACATGCTGTGGCGCCAGCTGCTGCTGATGGGCGTGATCGCGCTGGTGACCGTGCTGGTGGTGCAGCGCGCCACGCGGCCGGTGCGCGAGCTCGGCGAAGCCATCGAGAAGCGCGCGGCCGACGACTTTTCCCCGATCGACGCGCCCGACGCGCCGCGCGAACTGCGCCCGCTGGTCGATGCCACCACCGAGGTCATGGGCCGGCTGCAGCGACTGCTCGACCACCAGAAGCGCTTCGTGCGCGACAGTGCCCATCAGCTGCGCACGCCGCTCGCGGTGCTCAAGGCGCAGGTGCAATCGGCGCGGCGCGGCGACGTGCCGCCCGAGCAGGCGCTGGGCGAGATCAGCCAGACCGTGGAGCGCGCCACCACGCTCGCCAACCAGATGCTGTCGCTCGCCAAGGTCGAGCAGCTGCGCCAGCGGCCGGAATCGATGCCGCTGGAGCTTGGCGAGGTGGTGCGCCAGATTGCGCTCGACCTGTCGCCGCTGATCGCCGACAAGGCGCTGGACTTCGAACTGGCCATCGACGGGCCCGTGACGGTGCGCGCGCACCAATGGATGCTGCAGGAGCTCACGCGCAACCTGCTGCACAACGCCATCAAGCAGAGCCCGCGCGGCGGCGCCCTTTCGGTGATGGTGCGCTCGGACGGCCCGGAAGCCGTGCTGACGGTGCGCGACCAGGGGCCCGGCATTGCGGCCGAACTGCGCCAGCGCCTGTTCGCGCCGTTTTCCGCCGGCGACACCGCCAGCGGCTCGGGGCTGGGCCTGGCCATCTGCCGCGAGATCGTGCTCGCGCTCGGCGGGCGCATCAGCCTCGACAACCGCAACGCGCAGGAAAATTCCGCACAGGTGATCGGCCTCGATGCTGTCGTGCGGCTGCCTCTCTTCCACCACAATGCCTGAACCTATGGATCGCCTGCGCATCGACAAATGGCTCTGGGCCGCCCGCTTCTTCAAGACGCGCTCGCTGGCCGCGGACGAAATCGGCAAGAACCGGGTGCAGGTCAACGGCGACATCGCCAAGGCCTCGCGCGAGGTCAAGCCCGGCGACACGGTGGCCATCCGCCTGGGCGCCGTGACGCGAACCGTCACGGTGCGCGGCCTGAGCGGCCAGCGCGGGCCCGCGCCGGTGGCGCAGCAGCTCTACGAAGAAACGCCCGAGAGCATTGCGGCGCAGGCGGCCATCCGCGAGCAGCGCCGCATGGGCAGCGAACCGGCGCTGGCCATCGAGCAGGGCCGGCCCACCAAGCGCGACCGGCGCGAGCTCGACGGCGCCGCGCGGCATGCCGAATGGGACAGCCGCTGGAGCGCTTCCATCGACCCGGACGAGAGCGAACGCTGACCCGGCGCTGATCGCGTACGCTGCGTGCTTTTGCACGGAGTCCGGATTCATGG
This sequence comes from Variovorax sp. 05T418, assembly GCF_056396385.1. Classification (NCBI taxonomy): domain Bacteria; kingdom Pseudomonadati; phylum Pseudomonadota; class Betaproteobacteria; order Burkholderiales; family Comamonadaceae; genus Variovorax; species Variovorax sp. 05T418. The sequence continues at coordinate 176,174 of NZ_JBFTLJ010000002.1, forward strand.
CCAGCTTCAAGAAGTACCGCGTCGACAGCAAGTTCAAACTTTCGCAGGTGGACCCCGGCGAATCTCCGTTCCTGGACGGCAACGAAGCCGACCAGCTCGCCGAGATCGACGCCCTGGCCATCGAGCTCGACGAAATGCAGAACCTGCTGCACGCCGAGGGCCGCCGCAAGGTCCTGCTGGTGCTGCAGGGCATGGACACCAGCGGCAAGGACGGCACCGTCCGCTGGGTCTTCTCGCGCACTTCGCCGCTGGGCGTGCGCGTCACCGCCTTCAAGGCGCCCAGCGACGACGAGCGCGCGCACGACTATCTCTGGCGCTGCCATGCGGTGGTGCCGCGCAGCGGCGAGATCGCGGTATGGAACCGCAGCCACTATGAAGACGTATTGGTGCCCGTGGTCGAAGGCTGGATCGACAAGGCCGAGACCCAGCGGCGCTATGCGCAGATCAACGATTTCGAGCGCCTGCTCGTCGAGACCGGCACGGTGATCGTCAAGTGCATGCTGCACATCGACAAGGACACGCAGCGCGAACGCCTGCAGGCGCGCATCGACACGCCCGGCAAGCAGTGGAAGTTCAATGTGGGCGACCTCGAGGTGCGCACCAAGTGGAGCGCCTACCAGCAGGCCTATGACAAGGCGCTGCGTGCCACCTCGACCGAGCACGCGCCCTGGTACGTGATACCGGCCAACAACAAGCGGCACCGCAACCTGATGATCGCGCGGCTCCTGATGAAGATCCTGCGGCAGATGAAGCTCAAGGCACCGCCCGCCGACCCCGCCCTCAAGGGCATGCTCATCAAGTGACGAGCGGCGCCCGCGCCGTCAGGAGGAGCGCCGGACGGCCGACTGGCCCAGCACGCGGCACTTGCCGAATTCGCAGCGCACGGCCCAGGCCGTGCCGTTCGAGCACGGCACGCTGTACGACTCGTAGCCCGGGCCCTTGGCCGTGAGCTCGGCGCGCGGCTGGATGCTGCACTGCCCGGCCTTGGCAAGCACTTCGGCGTTGTAGGTGTCGACGCCGGTCCGGCGCGGCGCCATCACCACTTCCGGATTGAAGGCATGGCCGTAGAAGGTGTCGCGCACGTTCGGGTCGAGATTGCGATAGCCACGCTTGGCCATGCAGTGCACCACGGCGATCTGCTGGTGCTCGGCGATCAGCTCCGCGCTGGGCCGGTAGGACATGTCGATCACCGCGGCCGAAATGCCGGTGTACGAGGCCGCGGCCACGATGCCCTGCCCGTGCACCGTGATCAGGCCCAGGCCCAGTGCGAGCCACATGGCGTCGCCGGTCTCGCTGCGCGCGGTGATCCGCATTGCCGCCGTGCGGCAATCGGCCACGTCGCTGTCGTAGCGGGCCCGGTCCACGCCTTCCATGGCGACCATGGGCACGTACGACAGCCCGGTTCCGGTGCCGGGTTGCGTCGGTGTGGGCGGCGTGCTGACGCACCCTGCCAACGCAACAACGGCGCACACGATGCTCAGCAGCAGCTTCATGGAGATCCCTCGTCCTCTTTCGCGATAGTTCGGGCGATTTAACCATACAGATGGTTACTTTTGAGCCTGATTTGTCGCGAAGTTGCGACGAACGCGTTGCTGAGTGCTTTTGGCTGACAGCAAAAGAGCGACCCTGCCGTCAGGACCGCGTGGCCGTGCGGCGCTTGCCGGCCGGTGCGGGGCGAAGCGACTCGAAGGCCTCGGGCAGCGACAGCACGCGGCCGCAGTTCACCGCCTGGTAGCCCGGCAGCCGGTTCACGGCGCTCTGGTAGGCCTGGCTCTGCAGGATGTCCAGCATCCGCCGCACGATGGGCGCGGCGAGCGAGCGCTCCTCGCACAGCAGGAAGTAGCGCTCCACCTGGTTGGAGATGAAGTCCAGCTTGAACTGGCGCGCCGGCGTTTCCACGCCGTAGCCCGCGTCGGCCATGCCGCTGGCCACGAAGGCCGCCACGGCCGCATGCGTGAACTCGCATTGCTCGTAGCCCTTGATGGCCTCGGGCGCGATGCCCTGCTCGCGCAGCTGCAGGTCGAACAGGTAGCGCGTGCCCGAACCCGCCTGCCGGTTGATGAAGCGGACATCGGAACGCGCCAGGTCGGCCAGCGTGTAGATCTTCTTCGGGTTGCCGGGCGCCACCATCAGGCCCTGGTGCCGCGTCGCCATGCCGATGACCTTCTGCGTATCGGCATTGAGCCAGGGCCCGTAGTGCGAGACGGCTTCGGCCTCGAACGCGCCCAGCGGCACGTGGAAGCCCGCGACGTCGCAGCTGCCGTGATGCAGCGAGGCCACGGCTTCCTCGCTGCCGCAGTAGCGCAGGTCGCCCGGCACCTGCGCCGCGGCCAGGAAGCCGTGCAGCGCCTCGATCGCGAAGCCGTGGCTCGCGTGGATGCGCAGCAGCGTGGGCGCGGTGGGAATCAGCTTCTCGATTTCCGCGCCCAGCTCGGAGGCCAGCGAATCCAGCAGCGGCGACAGCCGCGCGGTGATGCGGCGGTCGGCCCACACCAGCTTTTCGCCAAGCGGCGTGAGGCTGGAACCCTTGCCGCGCCGCATGGCCACCAGCGGCTGGCCGAACATGGCTTCGCCCTGTCGGATCAGCTCCCAGGCATGGCGGTAGGACACGCCGGACGCGGTACAGGCGCTCGACAGGCTGCCGTGCTCCAGCACCTGCACCAGCAGCTCGATCACCCGCGGCGCCAGGGCCGCGCCGTCGGTCTGGCGGATGGTCCATTGCGGCCTGATGTGCACTTCATGCATGAGTTTCGGCTTTCCAAAGCATATTTATTGGGCTGAACGCTTCATATTGTGGCATTCGACACCTCTCCATAGACTCGCGCCACCACGAGTACTGCAGCTCCAACTTTAGGAGATTCAAGGCATATGAACAATCTGGGCATCGCGGCATCCATCGCCGCCGCGCACAAGGACACGCCGGGCGGGCTGCTTCCTGCGCTCCACGGCATCCAGGACGCGCTGGGGCATGTTCCGCCCGACGCGGTCCCGCTCATCGCCGAGCAGTTCAACCTGTCGCGCGCCGAGGTGCATGGCGTGGTCAGCTACTACCACCACTTCCGCTCGGCCCCGGCGGGCCGGCTGCTGGTGCAGGTCTGCCGCGCCGAGGCCTGCAAGGCGATGGGCGCGGACGCGCTGCTCGCGCATGCCGAGCAACGCCTGGGCTGCGGCGTGCACGGCACCTCGGCCGACGGCCAGTGCTCGCTGGAGCCGGTGTTCTGCCTCGGCCTGTGCGCCTCGTCGCCCGCCATCGCGGTGAACGGCGAGGTGCATGCGCGCATCACGCCGGCGCTGTTCGACGACATCGCCCGGGAAGCACGGAGCGCCTCATGACCACCACCATCATCTATGTCCCGCGCGACTCCGCGGCGCTGGCTGTCGGCGCCGACCGGGTGGCGCGGCAGATCGAAGCACAGGCCCGTGCGCGCAACGCCGACGTGCGCATCGTGCGCAACGGCTCGCGCGGCCTGTTCTGGCTGGAGCCGCTGGTCGAGGTGGCCACGCCGCAGGGCCGCGTGGCCTACGGCCCCGTCACGGGCGCCGACGTTGCAGGCCTGTTCGACGCCGGCTTTCTTTCCGGCGGCGCCCATGCGCTGAACCTGGGCCTGACCGAAGAGATTCCGTACCTGAAGAAGCAGGAGCGCCTGACCTTCGCGCGCATGGGCGTGACCGACCCGGTGTCCGTGGCCGACTACGAGGCGCACGAAGGCTTTGCCGGACTGCGCCGCGCGCTGGCGCTCGCACCGGCCGAGATCGTGCAGCAGGTGCTCGACTCCGGACTGCGCGGCCGCGGCGGCGCCGCATTCCCGGCCGGCATCAAATGGAAGACCGTGCTGGCCGCGGAGGCGCCGCAGAAATACATCGTCTGCAATGCCGACGAAGGCGACTCGGGCACCTTCTCGGACCGCATGACGATGGAAGGCGATCCGCTGATGCTGGTGGAAGGCATGGCCATCGCGGGCATTGCAACGGGCGCGACCGAAGGCTACATCTACGTTCGCTCGGAATACCCGCATGCCATTGCCACGCTGAACGAGGCAATCCGCCATGCGGAGCAGGCGGGCTTCCTGGGCGACGACATCCTGGGCTCGGGCCACGCCTTCCGACTGACCGTGCGCAAGGCCGCGGGCGCCTACGTGTGCGGCGAGGAAACCGCGCTGCTCGAAAGCTTGGAAGGCCGCCGCGGCATCGTGCGCGCCAAGCCGCCGCTGCCGGCGCTGCAGGGCCTGTTCGGCCAGCCCACCGTCATCAACAACGTGATCACGCTGGCGTCGGTGCCCCTCATCCTGGCGCGCGGCGCGGACTTCTACAAGAACTACGGCATGGGCCGCTCGCGCGGCACGCTGCCGTTCCAGCTGGCCGGCAACATCCGGCATGGCGGCCTGGTCGAGAAGGCCTTCGGCCTGAGCCTGCGCGAACTGCTCTACGACTTCGGCGGCGGCAGCGCGAGCGGCCGGCCGATCAAGGCGGTGCAGGTGGGCGGTCCGCTGGGCGCCTACGTGCCCGAATCGCAGTGGGACCTGCCGCTCGACTACGAGGCCTATGCGGCCGTGGGCGCGGTGGTCGGGCACGGCGGCATCGTGGTGCACGACGACACGGCCGACATGTCGCAGCTGGCCCGCTACGCGATGGAGTTCTGCGCGATCGAGTCCTGCGGCAAGTGCACGCCCTGCCGCATCGGCTCCACGCGCGGCGTGGAAGTGATCGACAAGATCACGAGCAACCAGAACCGGCCGCAGCAGGTCATCCTGCTGCGCGACCTGTGCGACACCATGCTGCACGGCTCGCTCTGCGCGATGGGTGGCATGACGCCCTACCCCGTGCTCTCGGCCATCAATCACTACCCGGAGGACTTCGGCATCGAAGCCCCCGACCGCGCCGCAGCCTGACCGAACAGAGAGGAGACACCCCATGCTGAACCCATCGCAAGACATCGACCACGGCACGCCGCGCCGCGAGTCCACCGAGGAAGTCACGCTCGAGATCGACGGCATGCCGGTGACGGTGGCCAAGGGCACCTCGCTGATGCGCGCCGCGGTCGACGCGGGCGTGCAGGTGCCCAAGCTGTGCGCGACCGACAGCCTGGAGCCCTTCGGCTCCTGCCGGCTCTGCCTGGTGGAGATCGACGGGCGCAAAGGCTATCCGGCCTCGTGCACCACGCCGGCCGAGGCCGGCATGAAGGTGCGCACGCAAAGCCCGAGGCTGCAGGAGCTGCGCAAGGGCGTGATGGAGCTCTACATCTCCGACCATCCGCTGGACTGCCTCACCTGCGCCGCCAACGGCGACTGCGAGCTGCAGGACATGGCCGGTGTCACGGGCCTGCGCAACGTGCGCTATGGCTACGACGGCGCCAACCACCTGAAGAGCGCCAAGGACGAGTCCAATCCCTACTTCACCTACGACCCGGCCAAGTGCATCGTCTGCAACCGCTGCGTGCGCGCCTGCGAAGAAACGCAGGGCACCTTCGCGCTCACCATCAGCGGCCGCGGCTTCGAGTCGCGCGTGTCGCCAGGCCAGGACCAGCCCTTCATGGAATCCGAATGCGTGAGCTGCGGCGCCTGCGTGCAGGCCTGCCCCACCGCCACGCTGCAGGAAAAATCGGTGATCTGGCTGGGCCAGGCCGAGCACAGCGCCATCACCACCTGCGCCTATTGCGGCGTGGGCTGCGGCTTCAAGGCCGAGATGAAGGGCAACGAAGTGGTCCGCATGGTGCCCTGGAAGGACGGCAAGGCCAACGAAGGCCACTCGTGCGTGAAGGGCCGCTTCGCCTGGGGCTACGCCACCCACAAGGACCGCGTTCTCAAGCCCATGATCCGCAGCAAGATCACCGACCCGTGGCGCGAGGTGAGCTGGGACGAAGCCGTCAGCTACGCCGCCAGCGAGTTCCGCCGCATCCAGGCCAAGTACGGCACCGATTCCATCGGCGGCCTGGTGTCCTCGCGCTGCACCAACGAAGAGGGCTACCTGGTGCAGAAGCTGGTGCGCGCGGCCTTCGGCAACAACAACGTCGACACCTGCGCGCGCGTGTGCCATTCGCCCACCGGCTACGGACTGAAGCAGACCATGGGCGAATCGGCCGGCACGCAGACCTTCAAGTCGGTCGAGAAGTCGGACGTGATCATGGTGATCGGCGCCAATCCGTCCGACGGCCACCCGGTGTTCGCGTCGCGCATGAAAAGGCGCCTGCGCGCCGGCGCCCGGCTGATCGTGATCGACCCGCGCACCATCGACCTGGTGAAGTCGCCGCACGTCAAGGCCGACCACCACCTCAAGCTCAGGCCCGGCACCAACGTGGCGGTCATCAGCGCCATGGCGCATGTGATCGTGACCGAAGGCCTGGTCGACGAGGCCTTCGTGGCCGAGCGCTGCGAGCCCAAGTCGTTCAACGAGTGGCGCGAATTCGTCGCGCGCCCGGCCAACTCGCCCGAGGCCATGGAAGCCGTGACCGGCGTACCGGCCGCCGAGCTGCGCGCCGCCGCGCGGCTCTTCGCCAAGGGCCACGACGGCAAGCGCAATGCCGCCATCTACTACGGCCTGGGCGTGACCGAGCACAGCCAGGGCTCGACCATGGTGATGGGCATCGCCAACCTGGCCATGGCCACCGGCAACGTGGGCCGCGAAGGCGTGGGCGTGAACCCGCTGCGCGGCCAGAACAACGTGCAGGGTTCCTGCGACATGGGCTCGTTCCCGCACGAGCTTCCGGGCTACCGCCATGTGTCTGACAGCACCGCGCGCGGCAGTTTCGAAGACGCGTGGGGCGTGGCGCTGCGGGCCGAGCCGGGGCTGCGCATTCCCAACATGTTCGATGCCGCCATCACCGGCAGCTTCAAGGGCCTGTACTGCGAAGGCGAGGACGTGGTCCAGTCGGACCCCAACACCCAGCACGTGGCCGAGGCGATGATGGCGATGGAATGCATCGTGGTGCAGGACCTGTTCCTGAACGAGACCGCCAAGTACGCGCACGTGTTCCTGCCGGGCGCGTCGTTCCTCGAAAAAGACGGCACCTTCACCAACGCCGAGCGCCGCATCTCGCGCGTCACCAAGGTCATGCCGCCCAAGGCCGGCTATGCCGACTGGGAGGTGACGCAGCTGCTCTCCAACGCGCTGGGCTACCCCATGAACTACGCGAGCGCCGAGGAGATCATGGACGAGATCGCCGCGCTCACGCCCACCTTCACGGGCGTGAGCTACGCCAAGCTCGCGAAGCTGGGCAGCGTGCAGTGGCCCTGCAACGAGGCTGCGCCGGAAGGCACGCCGACCATGCACATCGGCGAGTTCGTGCGCGGCAAGGGCAAGTTCATCATCACGCAGTACGTGCCGACCGACGAGAAGGTCACGCGCATGTACCCGCTGATCCTGACCACCGGGCGCATCCTCTCGCAGTACAACGTGGGCGCGCAGACGCGCCGCACCGAGAACAACCAGTGGCACAGCGAGGACCGGCTCGAAATCCATCCGGCCGACGCCGAGGACCGCGGCATTGCCGAGGGCGACTGGGTCGGCATCCGGAGCCGCGCGGGCGAAACCGTGCTGCGCGCCACCATCACCGAGCGCGTGCAGCCGGGCGTGGTCTACACCACCTTCCACTTCCCCGAATCGGGCGCCAACGTGATCACCACCGACAACTCCGACTGGGCCACCAACTGCCCCGAGTTCAAGGTGACCGCGGTGCAGGTGATGCCGGTGATGCAGCCTTCCGAATGGCAGCAGGAATACAGCCGGTTCAACGCGCTGCAGGAAGAACTGCTGAGCAAGCGCATCGAAGAAACGGCGGCCGCCAAGTGAACCTGTCCGACGTACCGCTGCGCCCCGGGAGCGCGGAACTTCTGCCCGTGCGCGGCGTGCGCGCGCTCCAGGCCTTCGACAACCGCGACTGGGTGGCCGTGGAGGTGCCGGTCGCGCTGGAGTTCAACGGCATTGCACACGCCGTGATGCTTGCAACGCCCACCGACCTGGCCGACTTCGCGCTGGGCTTTGCGCTCAGCGAGGGCATCCTGCTCGGGCGCAATGAACTCTACGGCGTCGAGGAAGCGTACGCGCCCGAGGGCATCACCCTCAAGCTCGACGTGGCAAGCGCGGCCTTCGCGCGGCTGAAGGCGCGCCGCCGCTCAATGGCCGGGCGCACAGGCTGCGGCCTCTGCGGCACGGAGAGCCTGGCGCATGTCACGCGTGCGCTGCCGCCGCTGCCCGAGGGCCCGGCGCTCTCGACCCGCGCTGTCGCGCGCGGCATGCGGGAGCTGGCATCGATGCAGGTGCTGCAGAAGGTCACCGGCGCCGTGCACGCGGCGGCCTGGTGCAGCGCCGAGGGCGAAGCCCTGCTGGTGCGCGAGGACGTCGGCCGCCACAACGCACTCGACAAGCTCGTCGGCGCGCTCGCAAGAAGCAGTGTGGCCGCCTCCACCGGCTTCATCGCGGTGACCAGCCGCGCGAGTTTCGAGATGGTGCAGAAAACCGTCGCCGCCGGCGTGCCGCTGCTGGCCGCCGTATCGGCCTCGACCTCGCTGGCCACGGCCATTGCAGAAGACGCGGGCCTGACGCTGGCGGGCTTCGTGCGCGGCGACGACCTGGTCATCTACACCCACCCGTGGCGGCTCAACGGCCTGCCCGCCAACGCCTGAGGTTTTCTGCAATGCACGTCGACCAGCTGATCCGCATGGTGAACCAGATGGGCAGCTTCTTCGAAGCCATGCCCGACCGCAGCGAAGCCCTGCATGACCTCGCGCTGCACCTCAAGCGCTTCTGGGAACCGCGCATGCGGCGCGAGCTGCTGGCGCACCTGGATGCCGGCGGACCGGGGGAACTGAACCCCGTGTCGGCCGAGGCGATCCGCATTCACCGGGCGCTGCTCGAATAGCAGCGCCGCACCGCGCCTACTGCAGTGCCGCCGGCTTGATCCGCGACGCCATGCCGGCGGTGCCAAAGGCCTGGAAGCGGTCGATGCAGACGTCGCGCGCCGCCGCGGTCGCCTCCTTCAGGAACTTGCGCGGATCGAATTCGCTGCGGTCCTGGCCCATCGCGCGGCGCATGGCGCCGGTCATCGCGAGCCGGATGTCGGTGTCGATGTTGACCTTGCGCACGCCATGGCGGATGCCCTCCTGGATCTCCTCCACCGGCACGCCGTAGGTTTCCTTGATGTCGCCGCCAAAGTCGCGGATCACGGCCAGCCATTCCTGCGGCACCGACGAGGAGCCGTGCATCACGAGGTGCGTCTTCGGAATGCGCGCATGGATCTCCTTGATGCGGTCGATCGCAAGGATGTCGCCGGTCGGCTTGCGGCTGAACTTGTAGGCGCCATGCGAGGTGCCGATGGCAATGGCCAGCGCATCCACGCCGGTGCGCGAGACGAAGTCGGCCGCCTGCTGCGGATCGGTCAACAGCTGGTCGTGCGTCAGCACGCCCTCGGCACCGCTGCCGTCTTCCTCGCCCGCCATGCCCGACTCGAGCGAGCCGAGGCAGCCCAGCTCGCCCTCGACCGAGACGCCGACCGCATGCGCCATCTCCACCACGCGGCTCGTCACGCCCACGTTGTAGTCGTAGCTCGCAGGCGTTTTCGCGTCTTCCATCAGCGAGCCGTCCATCATCACGCTGGTGAAGCCCGAGCGGATGGCCTGCATGCACATCGACGGGCTTGCGCCATGGTCTTGGTGCATCACGATCGGGATCTCGGGGTACATTTCGGCGGCGGCCTCGACCATCTTGCGCAGGAAGGCTTCGCCCGCGTACTTGCGCGCACCGGCCGAGGCCTGCAGGATGACGGGGCTGTCGGTCTTGCGCGCGGCCTGCATGATGGCCTGGATCTGCTCCAGGTTGTTGACGTTGAACGCCGGCACGCCGTATTGGTGCTCGGCGGCGTGGTCCAGCAATTGGCGCAGCGAAATCATGGCCATGGGAAGCTCCTGTGGATGTGAAAAATCGGTGATGGGGGCGTCAATGCCGCCGGTCCTGGAGCGCTTTGACGGCCGGCAGGCTCTTGCCTTCGAGGAATTCGAGGAAGGCGCCGCCCGCCGTCGAGACGTAGTCGATGCACTCCTCCACCTCGAACTGGTTGATGGCGGCCACGGTGTCGCCGCCGCCCGCGAGCGAGAACGCATCCATGCGCGCGATCGCGTGGGCCAGCGTGCGCGTGCCGTGCGAGAACTGCTCGATCTCGAACACGCCGAGCGGGCCGTTCCAGACGATGGTCTTGCACTGGCCGAGCATCGCGACGAGCCGCGCCACCGACTCCGGGCCGAAGTCCAGGATCATGTCGTCGGGCGCCACGTCGGCCACGGCCTTCACGGTCGCGCGCGCCGTCGGCGAGAACTCGGTGGCCGTGACCACGTCGGTCGGCATGAAAAGCTGCGCACCGCGCGCCGCGAGCGCCGCGGCCACGGCACGCGCGGTGTCCACCATCTCGGGCTCGCACAGCGACCGGCCGATCGGATGGCCCGCCGCGAGCAGGAAGGTGTTGGCCATGCCGCCGCCCACCACCAGCCACTCGACCTGCGCGGCGAGCGATTCGAGGATCGACAGCTTGGTCGACACCTTGGCGCCGCCGACGATCGCGGCCAGCGGCCGCGCGGGGTTCGCTAGCGCACGGCCGAGCGCATGGAGTTCCGACGCCATCAGAGGACCGGCGCAGGCAATGGGCGCGAGCCGGGCCAGCGCCTCGGTGGTGGCCTCGGCGCGGTGCGCGGTGCCGAAGGCATCGTTCACGTACACGTCGCACAGGGCCGCCATGCGCCGCGCCAGGGCTTCGGCATTGGCCTTCTCGCCGACGTTCGCGCGGCAGTTCTCGAGCAGCGCCACCTCGCCGGGTGCCACGTCGAAGGGGCGGTCGATCCAGTCGGCCACCAGCGCCACCGGCGCGCCCAGCAGCTCGCCGAGCCGCTTCGCCACCGGCGCCAGCGATTCGCCGGGTGCAAGCCGGCCTTCCTTCGGGCGGCCCAGGTGCGAGGCGACCATCACGCGCGCCCCTTGCGACAGCGCATGGCGGATGCCGCCCAGGCTGGCGCGGATGCGCGTGTCGTCGCTGATGCGCCCCGAGGCATCGAGCGGCACGTTGAGGTCGCAGCGGATGAACACGCGCTGTCCGCGCAGGTCGACCTGATCGAGCGTGTTGAAGCTCATGCGGCCTCTTTCACGTTGGCCAGCGCGGCGTTCGCGAGCAGGCGGCGGGCGCGCTCGGCCACCACTTCGGCCGTGAGGCCGAACAGCTTGAAGAGCTCGCCGGCCGGCGCCGATTCGCCGAAGCGGTCGAGCCCGACCACGTCGCCGTATTCGCCGACGAACTTCCACCACAGGCCCGTGCTGCCGGCCTCCACCGCCACGCGCGGCAGGTGGCGCGGAACGACCGCGTGGCGCCATTCGGCATCCTGGCGTTCGAACACGTCCATGCACGGCACGGACACCACGCGCGCCTCGATGCCCTCCTGCGCCAGCAGGGCCGCCGCGGCCAGCGCCACGCCCACTTCGGAGCCGCTTGCCAGCAGCGCCACGCACTCGGCCTCCGGGCGGCGCAGCACATAGGCGCCGCGCGCGATCGACTCGATGCGCTCATCGCCGTCGCCGGCATGCGGCAGCGCCTGGCGCGTCAGCAGCAGGCAGCTCGGCCCATCGACGCGGCGCAGCGCCTGGCGCCAGGCCACGGCCGTCTCGGTGGCATCGGCCGGGCGCCAGACATCGACATCGGGAATCAGCCGCAGGCTCGAGGCATGCTCCACCGGCTGGTGCGTCGGGCCGTCCTCGCCGAGCCCGATGGAGTCGTGCGTGAAGACGTAGATCACCGGCAGCTTCATCAGCGCCGACATGCGCACGCCGTTGCGCGCGTAGTCGGAAAAAGTCAGGAAGGTGCCGCCGAAGGGACGGAAGCCGCCGTGCAGCGCGAGCCCGTTCATGATGGCCGCCATGCCGAACTCGCGCACGCCGTAGTGCACGTGGTTGCCGGTGCCGGTACCCTTGAGCGCGCGGTGACCCTTCCAGTCGGTGAGGTTCGAACCCGTGAGGTCGGCCGAGCCGCCGATCAGCTCCGGCATCGCGGGGCCGACCTCGTCGAGCACCTGCTGCGAGGCCTTGCGCGTGGCGACCGAGGCCTTGCGCTGCTCCGCGCCCGACGCGGCCGAAGCCAGTGCCGCCTCGGCCTTCGCAGTGAGCGGCGCATCGGTGCGGTGGCGCCGCAGCAGCTCGCGTGCGAGCGCCGGATGTTCCTGTGCGTAAGCGGCAAAGCGCTCCTGCCAAGCCTTGTGCAGCGCGGCGCCCGATTCGCGCGCCGACCAGGCCTCTGCAGTATCCGCCGGCACCTCGAAGGGCGCGGCGCTCCAGCCGAGCGCCTGACGCGTCAGCGCGATCTCGGCCTCGCCCAATGCCTCGCCGTGCGCCTTGGCGGTGCCCGCGCGGTTCGGCGATCCCTGGCCGATGCGCGTCTTGCAGCACACCAGCACCGGCCGGTCCGAAGCCGTGGCTTGCGCGATGGCTGCGTCGAGCGCCGCGGCGTCATGGCCGTCGACGTCGCGCAGCACGGTCCAGCCATAGGCTTCGAAGCGGCCCGGCGTGTCGTCGTTGAACCAGCCGCCGACCTCGCCGTCGATCGAGATGCCGTTGTCGTCGTAGAACGCCACCAGCTTTTTCAGGCGCCAGGTGCCCGCGAGCGAGCAGGCCTCGTGGCTGATGCCTTCCATCAGGCAGCCATCGCCCAGGAACACATAGGTGCGGTGGTCGATCACCTCGTGGCCGGGGCGGTTGAATTCCTCGGCCAGCAGCTTCTCGGCCAGCGCCATGCCCACCGCATTGCTGATGCCCTGCCCCAGCGGCCCGGTGGTGGTCTCCACGCCGGGCGTAACGCCGACCTCGGGGTGGCCCGGCGTGCGCGAATGCAGCTGGCGGAAGCGCCGCAGCTCCTCCATCGGCAGCGCATAGCCGCTCAGGTGCAGCAGCGCATACAGCAGCATCGAGCCATGGCCGTTGGACACGACGAAGCGGTCGCGGTTCATCCAGCGCGGATCGGCCGGGTCGTGCCGCAGGCGGTGCCGCCACAGCGCCTCGGCGATGTCGGCCATGCCCATCGGCATGCCCGGGTGGCCCGAGTTGGCGGCTTGCACCGCGTCCATGGCCAGCGCGCGGATGGCGTTGGCGCACTGCGTGCGCAAGGCGAGGTTGTCGATCGTCATGCGAGGTTCCGGTTGGTTCGTTGTGCGTGAGGGGTTCGTTCTGCCGCGGCGCGCGCGCTAGATCGCGTAGGACTTCTTGCGCCGCTCCATGAGGCGCAGGATCATCGGCGTGAAGATCAGCTGCATCGCGAGCTCCATCTTTCCGCCCGGCACCACCAGCGTGTTGGCGCGCGACATGAAGGAGTCGTGCAGCATGCTCAGCAGGTACGGAAAGTCGAAGCCCGTCGGGTTGGCGAAGCGGATCACCACCAGGCTCTCGTCCGGGCTCGGGATGGTGCGCGCAATGAACGGGTCGGAAGTGTCGACCACCGGCACGCGCTGGAAGTTGATGTGGGTGCGCGTGAACTGCGGGCAGATGTAGTGCACGTACTCGTTCATGCGGCGCAGGATCACGTCGGTCACGGCCTCGGTCGAATAGCCGCGCGTGTTCTTGTCGCGGTGCAGCTTCTGGATCCACTCGAGGTTGATCACCGGCACCACGCCGATCAGCAGGTCGACGTGGCGCGCAATGTCGACCTTCTCGGTGGTCACGCCGCCATGCAGGCCTTCATAGAAAAGCAGCTCGCTGTCGGGCAGCGTTTCCCACGGCGTGAAGGTGCCGGGTTCCTGCTTGTAGGGCGCCGCCTCCACCGCGTCGTGCAGGTACTTGCGGCTCTGGCCGACGCCCGCTTCGCCATAGTCGCGGAACAGCGCCTCGAGCTCGGCGAACAGGTTGGCGTCTTCGCCGAAGTGGCTGAAGTTGCGGTTGCCGGCGGCCTCGGCCTCGGCCATGGCCACCTTCATGGAATTGCGGTCGTAGCGGTGGAAGCTGTCGCCCTCCACAATGGCCGCCTTGACGCTCTCGCGGCGGAAGATGTTCTCGAAGGTCCGCGTGACGGACGTGGTGCCCGCGCCGGACGAGCCGGTGATGGCAACGATGGGATGTTTGGCTGACATGGTGGCCTCGGGGAGATGAAGAAATCGTGCGGAGCGGCAGGGCCTCGTGGTTCAGGCGGCAGTCGCAAAGAGACCGCGCTTGCCGAACAGCGGCGCCTGGTAGGTGTCCTGCGGCTCCTCGCTGTGGTAGGCCTCCACGCGCGCCACCTCGTCGGACGAACCGAAGACGAAGCCGATGCGCTGGTGGATCGACTCCGGCTCGACCGCCATCAGGCGCCGCCGGCCGGTGCTGGCCATGCCGCCGGCCTGCTCGATCAAAAACGAGATCGGGTTGGCCTCGTAGAGCAGCCGCAGGCGTCCGTCGCGGCCCGCTTCCTTGCTGTCGCGCGGGTACATGAAGACGCCGCCGCGCATCAGGATGCGGTGCGTCTCGGCCACCAGCGAGGCGATCCACCGCATGTTGAAGTCGATGCCGCGCGGGCCTTCCTTGCCGGCCAGGCATTCGTCGACGTAGCGCTTCACGGCCGGCTCCCAGAAGCGGCTGTTCGAGGCGTTGATCGCGAATTCGCTGGTCTGCCGCGGAATGCTCAGGTTCGGATGGCTCAGCACCCATTCGCCCAGTTGCGGATCGAGCGTGAAGGCGTGCGTGCCGTTGCCCAGCGTCAGCACCAGCATGGTCGAAGGGCCGTAGATCGCATAGCCGGCGCCAACCTGCTCGGTGCCGGGCTGCAAAAAGTCTTCAGGCTTCGCGTCGGCCTCGGGCGTGGGCGCGCGCAGGATCGAGAAGATGCTGCCCACCGCCACGTTGACATCGATGTTCGACGAGCCGTCGAGCGGATCGAACAGCAGCAGGTACTTGCCGCGCGGATACTGCTGCTGCGGCGGCAGGTAGGGCTCTTCCATCTCTTCCGAGACCATGCCCGCCACGTGGCCGCCCCACTCGTTGGCGCGCAGGAACATGTCGTTGCTCAGCACGTCGAGCGTCTTCTGTTCCTCGCCCTGCACGTTCTGCGTGCTCGCGCTGCCGAGCACGTCCCCCAGCGCGCCGAGCGCCACCTTGCGCGAGATCGCCTTGCAGGCAAGGGAGACGTCGGTGATGAGCGCGTTGAGCGCGCCCGTGGCACCGGGGTGGCGGCGGCGCTCCTCGATGATGTACTGGGTCAGCGTGGCCTTGCCTGCAATGGGCATGATCGTCTCCTGGTTGAATCAAAAAATCCGGGTCGTCGTTTCTTCGTCTCGGCGGAATGCAGCGCGCGACTCGCATGCCCTCAACAGCAGCTGCTGCGGCGTCGAGACGCGCCACGCGCGCGCCGCTTCAGCCGCATTCCCCGCCGCATGGCCGCCATAGCCCCAGGCCACCAGCGCCGCCGGACAGCCTGCGGCCTGCGCCGCGAGCAGGTCGGCCGGGCCGTCGCCCACCATCAGCAGGCGCGCGGGTTCCACGCCCAGCTGGCGCGCCGCGGCCTGCAGCAGGAGCGGCGCGGGCTTGCGCTGCGCCGCGGTGTCGGCGCCATGGACCCCCGCCATTGCCGGCAGCAGACCGGCTGCATCCAGCACGGCGCGTGCCAGCGGCGTCGGCTTGTTCGTGACCACCACCATCGGCAGCGTGCGGCGCAGGCCCGCGACGAGTGCGGCGATGCCCTCGAACACGCTGCCGAACTTCAGTGGCGCCGCCAGCGTGGCGGCATCGAAGGACTTGCGCAGCCGGCCGCGCAGCGCCTCGCTGCCGCCGAGGCCGTGCTCGCGCAGCGCCTGCAGGATCAGCGCGTCGGGGCCGTCGCCGATCCATGCGCGCACGGTGTCCAGCTCGAAGCAGGCGAGCCCGGCTTCGTCGAGCGCGAGGTTCAGCGCCTGCCGGATGTCGGGCGCGCTGTCGACCAGCGTGCCGTCGAGATCGAAGGCGATCGCATCGATGCCGCACAGCTCTTCTTTCGTCATGCGGGACGCCCTTCCATGGACTCGCGGCCCTGCAGCGCCGCTGCGCGGATGGCGCCAATCGCTTCGCGGTAGCGGCCGCCGTTGAACACGGCCGAGCCCGCCACCAGCGTGTCGGCCCCGGCGGCGCCGACGCGCGCGGCGTTGTCGGGCTTCACGCCGCCATCGACCTCCAGCCAGATCTCGCGCCCGCTCGCATCGATGCGGCGGCGCACCGCCTCGATCTTCGGCAGTACGCTCTCGATGAAGCTCTGGCCGCCGAAGCCCGGGTTGACCGACATCAGCAGCACCAGGTCGAGCTGGTCCAGCACATGGTCGAGCACCGCGAGCGGCGTGGCAGGGTTGAGCACCAGGCCGGCCTTGCAGCCGCTGTCCCGGATCAGCCGGGTGGTGCGGTCGATGTGCTCGCTGGCCTCGGGGTGGAAGGAGATGATCGAGGCGCCGGCCTGCGCGAACATCGGGATCAGCGCATCGACCGGCTTGACCATCAGGTGCACGTCGATCGGCACCGTCGCATAGGGCTTGATGGCCTCGCAGACCAGCGGACCGATTGTCAGATTTGGAACATAGTGGTTGTCCATGACATCGAAATGGATCAGGTCGGCACCGGCCTCGATGACCGCCGTGACCTCTTCGCCGAGCCGCGCAAAGTTGGCCGACAGCAGGCTGGGCGCGATGCGCATGGCGTTTCTTGTGTTCTGCATCTAGGAGTTCTCGCGGTAAAGCGCCTGCACGGTATTCAATGGCGGGGCCACCGTGGCCATTTGCAACAGTTCGTCGATGCCGAGCCACGCCGCGGACTCGAGGCGTCCGCCGGGTTCGCCGGCCAGCGGCTGGCTGGGGTCGCCCAGGCTCGGCAGCACCAGGCCGGCACCGCTGAAGTCGCTGCCCTCGGTCCAGAAGGTGGGCGTGACCAGCGTCCAGAGCCCGGCGCCCAGGGCCGAGCGCAGCCCGTTTGGCGAGTCCTCGATGGCGATCGCGCGCTCGGGCGGCACGCCCAGCGTCTCGAGCGCCAGCAGGTAGATGTCGGAGGCGGGTTTTTTCGCGCGCACCTGGTCGCCGCAGGCGATCACGTCGAACATCGTGAGCCCGCGCGGGCCCAGCGTGGCCTGCAGCAGCGCGTCGATGTTGACGGCCGTGGTGGTGCTGGCAATGGCCAGGCGCAGGCCGGCGCGCTGAGCCTCCTCCAGGAAGCGCAGCACGCCGGTGCGCAGCTCGATGCCGCCGCGCCGCGCGATGTCGGTGTAGTGCTGCGTCTTGGCCGCATGGATGGCCGGCACGCGTTCATGCAGCCGCTTCTTCTCGGATGCGCCGAGCGGCAGCGAATCGACATAGGCCTTCATGCGCTCCTTGCCGCCGGTGACCGCCAGCAGCGCGCGGTATTCGGCCTGGCTCCAATGCCAGCCGAGCCCGAGCTGCTCGAACGCCAGGTTGAAGGCCATGCGATGCACTTCCTCGGTGTCGGCCAGGGTGCCGTCGACGTCGAAGACCAGGGCTTCGATGCTCATCTCTTTTCTCCTTCGGCCTGCGCGGCCTCCGCCGCCGGATGGAAGACGCGGCTGGCCAGGATGTCCTGCGCCTGCAGCGTGCAGAGCTGCTCGCGCGTCAGCGCCGCGTCGCTGCCGAACAGGCGCGTGGCGTGGCGCAGCCGGATGCGGTCGAGCGCGTTGCGGATCGATCGCGCATTGGCAAAGTGCGGCTGCTGCCGGCGCAGGCTCACGTAGCGCGAGAAGGTGGAGGCCGCGCCGTCGTCGAAGCTGTAGTTCAGCCGCCCCAGCATGAGCTGCGCGATCTGCATCAGCTCGGCCTCGCTGTAGTCCGGAAAGTCGATGTGGTGCGCAATGCGCGAGGCCATGCCCGGGTTGCTGCCGAAGAAGGTCTCCATGCGGTCCTTGTAGCCCGCAAGAATCACCACCAGGTCGTCGCGCTGGTTCTCCATCACCTGCAGCAAGATTTCGATGGCCTCCTGCCCGTAGTCGCGCTCGTTCTCGGGCCGGTAGAGGTAGTAGGCCTCGTCGATGAACAGCACGCCGCCCATCGCCTTCTTGATCACTTCCTTGGTCTTGGGCGCCGTGTGGCCGATGAACTGGCCCACGAGGTCGTCGCGCGTCACCGCCACCAGATGGCCCTTGCGCACGTAGCCCAGCTGCTTGAGCACCTCGGCCATGCGCATCGCCACCGTGGTCTTGCCGGTGCCGGGGTTGCCCGTGAACGACATGTGCAGCGAAGGCGGCTGCGACTGCAGCCCCTGTTCCTGGCGCAGCTTGTCGATCAGGAGCAGCGCCGCGATGTCGCGGATGCGGCCCTTGACCGGCGCCAGCCCGATCAGCTCGGCGTCGAGCTGGTCGAGCAGCGCCTTCACGCCCGAGGACTCGAAGAGCTGCCTTGGCGCCGTGGCAGTGGCCGCGGTGGCGGGAGTTTCGGTGGCGTCCATGCGTGCCTCTTGCAATGCGCGTGCGACAGGTTTCGATCAGTACCGGCTGCCTTCGGGCCGCGCCTGCACCGCATAGCTTTCGAGGCTGTAGCGGATCGTGCGGCCCGGCTCCTCGGTGCGGATCAGGCGGAAGCCCGGTTCGTTGGACGGCCGGTTGACGATGAAGGACATCACGACCGACTCGGTGCCGTGCGTCGAGTCGAAGGCCGTCACGCGAATGTACTGCTGCGGAAAGGTCTTGCGGCAAGCCGCGAGTTCGAGCATCACGCCGGCCGCATCCTTGATGTCGAACATCGGGTTGCCGAACATCTCCCAGAAGGTGTTGCGCGGATGCGGGTCGTCGGTGTATTCGAGGCCGATGGCCCAGCCCTTGTCCAGGCAGTACTCGACCTGGCGGCTGATCTGCTCGTCGCTCAGGTCGGGCAGGAAGGAAAAGGTGCCTTGTGTGATTCGCATGTCTGTTGCTCCTGGAACTTGAAAAGACGGGTTCAGGCCACCGACGGCGTCGGCACGTAGTCCGAGGTATCGGTGGAGGCGTAGTTGAAGGAGATCTCGCCCCAGGTGTCGAGCGCGGCCGCGAGCGGCGTGCACCACTTGGCCGCGTCGCGCAAAATCTGCGGCCCCTCGTTGGCGATGTCGCGGCCTTCGTTGCGTGCCAGCACCATGGCTTCGAGCGCCACGCGGTTGGCCGTGGCCCCGGCCTGGATGCCTTGCGGATGCCCGATGGTGCCGCCGCCGAACTGCAGCACGACGTCGTCGCCGAACAGGTCGAGCAGCTGGTGCATCTGGCCGGCATGGATGCCGCCCGAAGCCACCGGCATCACCTTGCGCAGCGCGCCCCAGTCCTGGTCGAAGTAGATGCCGCGCGGCAGGTCGACCTTGGTGTGCGTGTCGCGGCACACGTTGTAGTAGCCCTGCACCGTCATCGGGTCGCCTTCGAGCTTGCCCACGGCCGTGCCCGCATGGATGTGGTCCACGCCTGCGAGGCGCATCCACTTGGCGATCACCCGGAAGCTCACGCCGTGGTTCTTCTGGCGCGTGTAGGTGCCGTGGCCCGCGCGGTGCAGGTGCAGGATCATGTCGTTCTGGCGGCACCAGTTGCTCATCGACTGGATGGCTGTGTAGCCGATCACCAGGTCGACCATCACGATCACCGAGCCCAGCTCCTTGGCGAACTGCGCGCGGCGGTACATCTCTTCCATGGTGCCGGCCGTGACGTTCAGGTAGCTGCCCTTGACCTCGCCGGTGGCGGCGCTGGCCTTGTTGACCGCGTCCATCACGAACAGGAAGCGGTCGCGCCAGTGCATGAAGGGCTGCGAGTTGATGTTCTCGTCGTCCTTCATGAAGTCGAGCCCGCCGCGCAGGCCTTCGTACACCACGCGGCCGTAGTTGCGGCCCGAGAGCCCGAGCTTGGGCTTGGTGGTCGCGCCCAGCAGCGGCCGGCCGAACTTGTCGAGCCGCTCGCGCTCCACCACGATGCCGGTCGGCGGACCGGGGAAGGTCTTGACGTAGGCCACCGGGAACTTCATGTCCTCCAGCCGCGCGGCCTTCAGCGGCTTGAAGCTGAAGACGTTGCCGATGATGGAAGCCGTCACGTTGGTGATCGAGCCTTCCTCGAACAGCGAGAGGTCGTAGGCCACGTAGCAGAAGTACTGGCCCGGGTTGTTGGGCACCGGCTCGACCTTGTAGGCCTTGGCGCGGTACATGTCGCAGGCCGTGAGGCGGTCGGTCCACACCACGGTCCAGGTGGCGGTGGACGATTCGCCGGCCACTGCCGCGGCAGCCTCGATGGCGTCCACGCCTTCCTGCGGCGTGATGCGAAAGAGCGCGAGGATGTCCGTGTCCTTGGGCACGTAGTCGCCGTCCCAGTAGCCCATCTGCGCGTACTTGAGCACACCGGCCGAGTAGCGCTTCTTGGCGTCGGTGATCTGGATTGCTTCGTTCATGTTGCCCATGGAGTGCCTCTCAAAAAGAAGGGGGGTGGTGCTGTCTGGTGAAGTGAATGTAGGCCGCATGAAAGATAAAGAAAAATTAAATCTTTTGACATTCACATTTGCCAAACCTAATATCACTGCATGCCCCTTTCCAAGCACGCGAGCTTCAGGCAGCTCGCCACCTTCCACGCCGTGGCGCGGCTCGGCAGCGTTTCACTTGCTGCAGATGAAATGCACCTGACGCAACCCGCGGTGTCGATACAGATCGGCACACTCGAGGAGTCGGCCGGCACGCCGCTTTTGCAGCGCACGGGCCGCGGCATCCGGCTGACCGAAGCGGGAGAATTACTGGCGGGCTATGCCGGCCGCATCCTCGACCTGTGGCGCGAGGCCGGCGACGAAATGGCCATGCTGCAGGGCGTGTTCTCGGGCACCTTGCGCGTGGGCGCCATCACCACGGCCGAGTACCTGCTACCGCCCATCCTCGTGAACTTCGCCAAGGAGCATCCGAAGGTGAAGGTCAAGCTGCAGGTCGGCAACCGCGACGAGATCGTGCGCATGCTCGCGGGCCAGGAGATCGACATCGCCATCATGGGCCGCCCGCCCGCGGAGCTGAAGACCGACTCCAGCCCCTTCGCCAAGCACCCGATGGCCTTTCTCGCGGCGCCGTCGCATCCGCTGATGTCCGCCGCCAAGCCGAGCATCGCGCTGCTCTCGGACACGCGCATGCTGGTGCGCGAGCGCGGTTCGGGCACGCGCACCACGGTCGAACGCTTCTTCAAGGACCACGGCCTGCCGCTGCGCATCGGCTCCGAGCTGTCGAGCAACGAGGCCATCAAGCAGATGTGCGCCGCGGGCTTCGGCATTGCGTTCTTGTCGATGCACACCTGCGTGCTCGAGATGAACGCCGGCCTGCTGGGCGTGCTGCCGGTGCCGGGCAATCCGGTGGTGCGCGACTGGTACGTGATGCACCTGGCGTCGCGGCAATTGCCGCAGGTGGCGCTGGCCTTCGAGGAGTATTTGCGCACGCATGGCCAGGCGCAGATCCAGAAGCAGCTCGGCACATTGCCAGTGGCCCGTGCCGCTGCAAGAAAGCGCAGCGTGCGGCGCGCGGCCTGAATCTTCGGGCGCGCGGGCTCAAACGCCCAGCTGCACCCGCATGCCGATCCACACCGCGCGCGGCGCGCCCGGCGCCACGAACTGCGCGTTGCGCCATGCATCGGGCGCCAGCACCGCGCCGCTCGCATCGAAGCCGCTGCGGCCCAGCTGGCCGGCGGTGGCGTAGCGGCGGTTGAAGACGTTCGCCACCTTGGCAAAGAGCTCCACGTTGGGCCCGAGCTTCCAGCGCGTCGTGAGGTCGAGCAGCGCGTAGCCGCCGATGCGGCCGCTGCCGCTGAAGTCGGCCCCGTCGGGCGCGTGCAGGCCGTTCTCGTTGCCGCGCACCGTCTGCTTCGAATAGACGCGGTACTGCGCGCCCAGCGTCCACTCGGGCGTCACGCGCCAGTCGACGTTGAGCTTGAGCGAATGCGCCGGCAGCCCCGGCAGGCGGTCGCCGCGGCGCACCGCGATCTCGCCCTCGCCGGTGCAGGCGGGGCTGGTCTCGGCACTGCTGTTGGCCTCGGCCACCAGGCAGGCCGGCGAGTCGTACCTCGCGCGCAGGTAGCTGTACGACAGCGACCAGTCGACGCGCTCGGTCTGCTGCGAAAGCCCGAGTTCCACGCCCTGGCGCAGGGTGCGCCCGAAGTTGCTGAAGTAGCCGCGCGAGAGCCCGCTGCTCACGAACAGCAGGTCGTCCTTGTTGACGGTGCGGAACACCGAGGCATTCCACCGCATGCCTGGCTCGAGCGTGCCGCGCAGCCCGGTTTCGAAGGTCTGCGACACCACCTGCTTGAGCGGCGGGTCGGACTGCAGCGCGTTTGGCAGCACGCAGGCGTTGGCCGGATCGGAGCAGCCGAGCTCGATCGGGCTCGGCGCGCGGCTGCCCTGGCTCCAGCCCGCATAGGCCGTGAGCCGCGGCGTGGCCTGCCAGGTGAGGCCGATGGCGGGATTGAACTTCTTGTAATGGCCTTCGCCATCGAGCCGGGTGGACAGGCCGAGCAAGGCGCGCCCATCGTCGCGGGTGGTCACGCGGGTGTCGTTGTAGCGGCCCGAAAGGCTCAGCTGCAAGTTCGGCTGCAGGCTCACCAGGTCGGAAAAATAGATGCTCGCGGTGCGGCTCTTGCCCGCGAGCAGCGCATCGACTTCGGCTTCTTCCTGCGGCACCACCGCGCGCGTGGAGTCGAGCAGGCCCTCGGCCTCGGTCTGGCGGAAGTGCGTGCGCGCACGGTCCACGGAGGCGCCGAAAGTGAGCTGGTGAATGCCCGCCGTGTAGGTCGACTGCAGCGCCACGCCTTCGCTGCGCTGGCGCGTGTAGGTGCGGTTCTCCACGCCCGTGGCTTCGTTGTCCGGCGGATTGAAATCGTCGTTGAGGTCGCCGTTGAGCGTGCTGTAGCGCGAGCGCCGCGAGTAGGCGGTCATGGAGATCGTCTGCACGTCGCTCAGGCGGTAGCTGGCATTGAGCGTGAGCATCGACATGCGGTTTTCGGTGCGGTCGGGCCGCGTGTACACCTGCTTGCGGTTCTGCATCAGCATGGACTCGGGCAAGAGGCCGTTGCCGATCATCCGGTTGTCGCCGTGGGTGAAGCTCAGGTCCCAGGAGAGCTTTCCGCTGTCCTGCCCGACCTTGGCAAACAGCTGGCGCACGCGCGAGGGCGAGAAGTTGCGCCAGCCGTCCTCGTTGAGGCCGCCGAGCGCAAGGAACAGGTGGCCGCCTTCGGCGAGCTTTCGGCCGTGCGTGAGCTCGGTGCTCACACGGCCGAAGGAGCCGGCCTGCAGTTCCAGCTCGGTGCCCGGATGCGTGTCGCCGCGCTTGGTCTGCAGCGACAGCGCACCGCCGAGCGTGTTGAGGCCGAACAGCGGGTTGGAGCCCGGCAGCAGCGTGATGCTCGAGATGGCGGCCTTGGGGATCAGGTCCCAGTTCACCACGTCGCCGAAGGGCTCGTTGATGCGCACGCCGTCCTGGTACACCGACAGCCCCTGCGGCGTACCGAGCACCGGGCTCGCGCTGAAGCCGCGGTAGTTCACGTCGACCTGGAACGGATTGCCCTGGATCTCGTTCACGTTCACGCTGGGCAGCTGCGTGGCCATGAAGTCCGGCAGGTTCAGGCTCTGCGCGCGGCGCAGCTGCCGGTCGTCGGCGGTCTGCACGTTCGACGGGATCTGGTCCTTCGGCACCTCGATGCCCGGCACGGGCGTGGTGGCGACCACCTCCACGGCCGGCAGGCTGCCCGGCTGGGCCGCGGCGGCCTCCTGCGCCTGGCCGGGCATGGGGCAGGCAGCGGCCGCCACGGCAAGGCCGATCAGGCGGCGGGACCTCGGCTTGTTCGGTCGGCTCACGGTGTTCTCCCCCTCAAGTGCCGGTGCGCGCGAGGCCCAGCTTTTCGACGATGGCGCGCTCCTGCGCGAAGATTTCGCGGCACGACTGCGCATAGGCCTCCGGGCCGAGGTAGTCGGCCTCCTGGTCGTACTTGGCGAGTTCGTCCTTGAAGCGCTGGTCGAACATGGCTTTCTTGAAGGCATCGTGCAGCACCGCCACCACGCCGCGCGGCAGGCCGCGCGGCCCCGCCAGCCCGTAGGGCGACTTGGCCACGATGTCGAAGCCCAGTTCGCGCAGCACGGGCACCTGTGGCCAGCGCTTCGAACGCTCACCCGAAAAGATGGCCAGCAGCCGCAGCGTGCCTGCATCGACCGCCGGCCCGAAGCCGGTGGAATTGACGCCGGCCATCACCTGCCCGCCCGCAATCGCGTTGAGCTGCTCGGACGTGCCCTTGTACGGCACATGGATGTAGCGCAGGCCGCGCGCCGTGAACAGCGTCTCCAGCACCATG
This sequence comes from Variovorax sp. 05T418, assembly GCF_056396385.1. Classification (NCBI taxonomy): domain Bacteria; kingdom Pseudomonadati; phylum Pseudomonadota; class Betaproteobacteria; order Burkholderiales; family Comamonadaceae; genus Variovorax; species Variovorax sp. 05T418. The sequence continues at coordinate 200,424 of NZ_JBFTLJ010000002.1, forward strand.
TGCGGCGTGGTGCCGATGCCGTTGGTGGCAACGGTCAGCTCGCCGGGCCGGGCGCGTGCGAACGCGAACATGTCTTCGAGCGAGCGCATCGGGCTGCCGGCCGCGACCAGCATGCCGAAGGTGACGCTGGACACCTGGATGATCGGCGTCACGTCGCGGATCGGGTCCCACAGCACCTTCTGCGTGTGCGGCGCGCGGAACACCGGCTGCGGCATCTGGGCGATGGTGTAGCCGTCGGGCCGCGCCTGCTGCAGCACCGGCATGGCCAGCGTGCCGCCGGCGCCGCCGCGGTTTTCGGTCAGCACCGGCTGCCCGAGCGGCACCGAGGCCAGCTCGGCCAGGATCCGCAGCGAGATGTCGGTGGCGCCGCCCGCGGGCCAGGGCACCCACAGCGTGACGGGGCGCGAAGGAAAGGGCTCGGTCGAGGCCATCGCCCGGGCCAAGGGCAGCGCGCCCAGCGCCAGCGCGCCGGCGCCGCGCAGCAAGCTGCGCCGGGTGGAACCGCCCTGCCCGCGCGTGGTGGCCCGCTTCCGGCTCATGGCCCGCCTCCGCCGCGCTTGGTGAGGCCGCCGAAGCCGCGTTGCGGGTCGTAGCCCCAGCAGGCGAGCCCGAAGAAAACCACCAGGCAGCCCAGCACCACATAGGGCGCCACGCCCGGGTCCTTGCCGTAAAGCGCAAAGCGGACCCACTCCACCGCGTAGGTGAAGGGATTGAAGCGCGCGAGCTGGTACACCCATTCGGCGCCCGATTCCTGCAGCTTCCACAGCGGGTAGAGCGCGGTCGACAGGAAGTACATCGGGAAGATGACGAAGTTCATCGTGCCCGCGAAGTTCTCCAGCTGCTTGATGTGCACCGACAGCAGCAGCCCGAGCGCGCCGAGCATGAGCGCGCCGGCCGCCAGCGCCACCAGCGCATGCAGGGCCGAGAGCGACAGCAGCGGCAGCTCGGTGCCGATCAGCGCCGCCACCACCACGAACACCAGCGCCTGCAGCACCGACAGCAGCGCAGTGGCGCAGAGCTTGGAGAACAGGAGCCAGGGCCGCGGCAGCGGCGCGGTGAGCAGCAGGCGCATCAGGCCCATCTCGCGGTCGTAGACCATGGCCAGCGACGACTGCATGCCGTTGAACAGCAGCACCATGCCGACCAGCCCCGGCACGATGTAGACGTCGTAGGGAATGTAGGTGTCGTAGGGCTCGACGATCGCCACGCCGAAGACGTTGCGGAAACCGGCCGCGAACACCGCCAGCCACAGGAGCGGCCGCACCAGCGCCGACACCAGCCGCCCGGTCTGCTGCGAGAACTTGTAGAGCTCGCGCAGCATGATCGCGCGCATCGCCTGCAGCGCGTGGCCCATGCCGCGCCGCGCCAGCGGTTCGGCCTGCCCGTCCGCGGGCTTGGGGGTTTCTAGCGCGCGATCGGACATAGCTTCTCCGGGGCATCGGCGCCCAGCGTGTCGAGCACGTTGCGCGGGTGCAGCACGCCTTCGGCCGGCGCCTGCGCGATCACGCCCTGCCCGTCCGTCAGCAGCATGGGCTGGCGCAGTTGGCCGTCCCAGGCGCGGAAGCTCAGGCTGGTGCCCTTGGAGCCGTCGAGCGTGCTCTTGCCGATGGCCTGGGCCCAGGCCGCGTTCGGGCCCTTGGGCGCGGCAATGGCGGCGGCTGCCAGGGTCTTGCCGGCCATCCACGCGGCCCAGTCCTGCGCGGTCATCGGGCGCTTCGCGGCCTTGGCGAATCGGCGCGAGACCTGCGGCGCGCCATAGCGCTCGAACTGCGCATGCCAGGCCAGCGCCACCAGCCCGCCGTCGCCCACCACCGGCCGCGGCAGCACGGTGCGGTAGGGCAGCATGCGGGCGAATTCGCCGTCGCTGTCGACCACCCACACGGCGTCGTAGCTGTTGCCGGCCGTGAGCAGCAGCGGGTTGGCCAGGTCGCGCTCGCGCGGATCGGCCGAGAGCTTGAACGGCTTGCTGGCCACCACCTGCAGGCCGTAGCGCTTGATCGAGGCCTGCACGGTGGCCGCGCGCAGCGCGTCCTGCGGGCTGCCGCCCACCAGCAGGAGCAGCTTGCTCCATTTGCGCGACACCAGCGTCTGCGCCAGCGCATCGCTGCGCATGCGTTCGCTGGGAATCAAATGGAACACGCGGGCGCGGCAATCCTGCTGGCGCAGCCGGTCGGAGGCGTCGCCCAGGTTCAGCACCGGCAGCTTCACGGCATCGGCCACGGCCAGCGTCCATTCGGCCGGCAGGTCGGTCAGCAGCACCGCGGCGCCGCTCTTCTCGGCCGCCACGGCCGCGGCGCGCGCCGCCTCGAGGGTCGCGGCCGGCGCGCTGGCCAGCGACACTTCGGCGCCGGCGGCCTCGAGTTCGAACTTCGTCTCCTCGAGTGCAACTTCGAGCCCATCGGAAAGCGGGCCGCCCGGGTGCCCCAGGTAGGCACGCTCCACGCGGGAACGCTCCAGGCGGGGATCGTCGTCCGGCGTGATCAGCGTGGCCTTGAGCACGGCCGCGCCCGCCGCCGCCGGCGCCACGAGCGCCACGGCCATCCACCACGCGCCCGCCAGCCAGGAAGCCGTTGCGCGCATCCTCATTCGACGATCACGAGCCCATAGGGCACGCGCCCTACCGGAACGCTCTTGATGGCCTTGGCGCCGGCCACGTCGACCACCGTCACGTCGTCGCTCAAGCCGTTGACCACGTAGAGCCGCGCCTGCGCCTTGTCGAGCGTGACGTTCCAGGCCCGCTTGCCGACCAGCACCAGCGAGCCGACCTTGCGGCTGGCCACGTCGACGAAGGCCACGTGGTTGGCGCGGCCCAGGCCCACGAAAGCCCGCTTGCCGTCGCTCGTCATCTGGATGCCCACGGGCGTGATGTCCTCGGCGCGCGCGCCCTTCACCTCGAACTTGAGCGTGTCGATCACCTCGTTCGTCGCAGTCGAGACGATGCTGACGCTCGCGCCCAGTTCGTTGGTGACCCAGAGCTCCTTGCCGTCGGGCGTGATGGCCATGCGCCGCGGGCGCTTGCCGACCTTGATGTTCTTCACGACCTTGCCGCTGGCCGTGTCGATCACGTGCACCAGGCTCGCCACCTCGGACGTGATGTACAGCGTCTTGCCGTCGGCGCTGACCTTGACGCCTTCGGGCTCCGCGCCCACCTTGACCGAGCGCAGCTTCTTGCCGCTGGCCGCGTCGATGAAGCTGGCCTCGCCCGCATCCTCGTTGGAGACGTAGATGACCTTGCCGTCCGGCGACAGGTCGAAGGCCTCGGGCTCGTCGCCCAGCGGAATGCGCCGCACCGACTTGCCGATCGCGGGGTCGATCAGGTCGGCCTGGTTGGAATCGGTGCAGGCCACCATGATCTGGCGCTCGGGCGTGAGCTGGATATGGCGCGCGCGCTTGCAGGTCGGGATCGTGCCCTTCACGGCCAGGGTTGCCAGGTCGATCATCGTCAGCGCGCTGTCCTTTTCGCTCGACACATAGGCGGTGCCCTGCGCCAGCGCGGCGGCGCTCGCGGCGGCCAGCGCGAGCGCGCTAGCGGCCGCGCGGACCAGGGTGCGCGCAGGCGGGGGCAGGAAGGGTTGCGGCATGCGATGTCTCCATTCTTTTTGGCTCGGATCGTTCTTGGTTCAGGCGGTGCGCGCGATGAAGCCCGCCTCCAGCGTGGCGCCGCCAAGGCTCTGGCCCACCTGCGCCGGCGTGCCGTCCGCCAGCAGCTGTCCCTTGTGCAGCACCAGCACGCGGTCGGCCTCCTCGGCCTCCTCGACCCGGTGCGTGGCCCACAGCACGCACACGCCGCGCTCGCGCACGTCCGCATGCAGGGCCGCCAGCAGGTCCTGGCGCGACCTGGGGTCGAGCCCGACGGTGGCTTCGTCCATCAGCAGCACGGCCGGCCGGTGCAGCCCGGCGCGCGCCAGCTCGACCTTGCGCCGGTTGCCGCCCGAGAGCTCGCGCACCTTGCGGTCGAGATTGGCGTCGATGTTCAGGCGCTCGCAGGCCGACGCGATGCGTTCGGCCGCAAGCCGCCGCGGCAGGCCATGCAGGTCGGCCTGGAACAGCAGGTTGCGCCGGATGCTCAGGTCCAGGTCGAGCGACATCTGCTGGAACACGACGCCGATGTGCCGCAGCGCCGCCGTTGCCGAGCGGCGCAGCGAATGGCCGGCCACCTCGACCTCGCCTTCGTCGGCCGCGAACATGCCCGTGAGCACCTGGAACAACGTCGACTTGCCCGCGCCGTTGGGCCCGAGCAGCGCCACGAACTGGCCCGCAGGCAGATGCAGCGACAACGACTGCAGCGCCGTGCGCGTGCCATAGCGCTTGGTTAAGTCGATGGTTCGCAGCATGTAGATCGATGGGATTCGCCGGGCTTTGGGTGTCTCAATGGTAGGGGCCGTTTGCCTTCGAGCCGCAAATTCCGTGCCTCTGGAATTCGAGGGTTTTCACTGTGATGCATTGCCATTCGTTGGCCCGCGCGAAGGCCTGCGCAGCCCGATGCGCGCCATGCCCGCAAGACATCCGTCACGTCGCGCGAGACACTTTGCGTCAAATTTGATGCGCACAAGATGCAGGGCTACGGCAATGCGTGGCGGGCGGCCCCGGCCAGCACACCGAACGCTCGGGATTTCCCTAGGTCCGGACCGCGTTGCAGCACGCCGCCGCATGCTGTGCAAGGGCCGCCGCGTGCATGCCTCTTCCGAGTGGAGCCGCCTGTCTTTGCATGGAGCGCGCATCGGCTGCCGAAGTGCTCCACGCTGGAACCGGCAGGCATGGATGTTGCGGACCGCAGCATTCGCCAAGGTGATCGAAAGATCCGCAGGCTGCCGCCATTGACCATGTTCAAAACCCACTGAAATGTGAGGAGACATCTATGAAGTTTTCCAGGCAGATCGCCGGCCGTCTCGTACGGCATATCGGCGTCGCGATGTTGGCTCTTCCGGCCTTGGCGCTCGCCAATGCCGACGTCGAGAAAAACATCGCCAACTCCAAGAACTGGGCCACGCAAGCGGGCGATATGTTCAACCAGCGATACAGCAAGTTGAATCAGATCACCAAGAGCAACGTGGGCAAGATGCAGGTCGCGTGGACCTTCTCCACCGGCGTGCTGCGCGGCCACGAGGGTTCGCCCCTGGTGGTCGATGGCGTCATGTACCTGCACTCGCCGTTCCCGAACAAGGTGTTCGCGCTCGACGTCGAGACCCAGAAGATCCTGTGGAAGTACGAACCCAAGCAGGACCAGTCGGTGATCGCGGTCATGTGCTGCGACACGGTGAACCGCGGACTTGCCTATGCGGAAGGAAAGGTCTTCCTGCAACAGGCCGACACCACCCTGGTGGCGCTCGACAGCAAGACCGGCAAGGTGGTGTGGACGGTGAAGAACGGCGATCCGAAGGTCGGCGCCACCAACACCAACGCACCCCACGTCTTCAAGGACAAGGTCATCACCGGCATCAGCGGCGGCGAGTTCGGCGTGCGCGGCTTCCTGGCGGCCTACAACATCAAGGACGGCAAGCTGGCGTGGAAGGGCTTCAGCACCGGCCCCGACGAAGAAATGCTGATGGACCCGGCCAAGACCATGACCTGGACCGACGGCAAGATGGCGCCCGTGGGCAAGGACTCTTCGCTGAAGACCTGGAAGGGCGACCAGTGGAAGATCGGCGGCGGCACCACCTGGGGCTGGTACAGCTACGACAAGGCGACCAATGCCGTGTACTACGGCACCGGCAACCCGTCGACCTGGAACCCCTCGCAGCGACCCGGCGACAACAAGTGGTCCATGAGCATCTGGTCGCGCGACGTCGACACCGGCAAGGTCAACTGGGTCTACCAGATGACGCCCTATGACGAATGGGACTTCGACGGCATCAACGAAATGATCCTGGCGGACATCAACGTCAAGGGCAAGCCGACCAAGGCGCTGGTGCACTTCGACCGCAACGGCTTCGCCTACACGCTGGACCGCGTGACCGGCGCGCTGCTGGTGGCCGAGAAGTACGACCCCAAGGTGAACTGGGCAACGCACGTCGACATGAAGACCGGCCGGCCGCAGGTGGTGGCCAAGTACTCCACCGCGCAGAACGGCGCCGACGTCAACACCAAGGGCATCTGCCCGGCGGCGCTGGGCAGCAAGGACCAGCAACCGGCTTCCTACGACCCCAACACCAAGCTCTTCTACGTGCCGACGAACCACGTCTGCATGGACTACGAGCCGTTCAAGGTCGAGTACACGGCAGGCCAGCCGTACGTGGGCGCCACCCTGTCGATGTACCCCACGCCGGGCAGCCATGGCGGCATGGGCAACTTCATCGCCTGGGATGCAGGCACCGGCAAGATCGTGCAGACCAAGGCCGAGAAGTTCTCGGTGTGGAGCGGTTCGCTCAACACCGCGGGCGGGATCTCCTGCTACGGCACGCTGGAAGGCTACCTCAAGTGCGTGGATGCCAAGGACATCAACAAGGAGCTGTTCAAGTTCAAGACCCCGTCGGGCATCATCGGCAACGTGTTCACCTATGAGCACAAGGGCAAGCAGTACGTCGGCGTGTTCTCGGGCATCGGCGGCTGGGCCGGCATCGGCATGGCTGCGGGCATCGACCCCGAGAAGAGCACCGAAGGCCTCGGCGCCGTCGGCGGCTACAAGGACCTCGCCCAGTACACCGAGCTCGGCGGCTCGCTGACTGTCTTCGCGCTGCCCAACTGAGGCGTTACTACCGAGGCGTCATTGCATAGTTAGACGCAACATGCGAACCGGGAGAGCACTCGCTCGAGGGCTCTCCCCCACGCACTTTCAAAAGATACCGGAGACCCAGGAGCCATGAAATTTCGTAAGTCAACGTTGCTGCCTTCCCTCGTCCTGCTTGCCGGCGTGGCCTGCACACTGGCCATTGCCGCGCCAGACCCCGCGCCCTACAAGGTCACCGACGGCTACAAGGTGGATCCCGAAACCATGAAGGGTTTCCGCACCTGGCGCTCCGCGGCCTGCGACCGCTGCCACGGACCCAACCAGGAAGGCATGGTGGGACCGTCCCTCATCAACAGCCTCAAGACGATGAAGAAGGAAGACTTCATCAAGACCGTGCGCGACGGCAGGCTCGACAAGGGCATGCAGAGCTTCGGCAACAACCCGGCGGTGATGGAGAACATCAACCAGCTCTACGCCTACCTCAAGGGCCGGTCCGACGGCGCCATCACCCGCGCCCGAGTGGAAGAAAACAAATGACCACCCGGCAGCATGCTGCCAAGCCCCTTTCCATCGGCGCCCGCCTGCGGGCGGGCCTCCTGGGCGCAGCCTACTGCTGCGCGCTGGTTCCGGCCGCGGCCCAGGAGACCCCGCCGCGCAAGGCGCTGCGCGTCTGCCAGGACCCCAACAACATGCCCTTCTCCAACACCAAGGCAGAAGGCATCGAGAACCGCATCGCCGAGCTGTTCGGCAAGGCGCTCGGCCTGCCGGTCACCTACTACTCGTTCCCGCAGCGGCTGGCCTTCTTCCGCAACACGCTGCGCTTCAAGCTGCCGGGCCAGGACTACCCCTGCGACATCGTGATGGGCGTGCCCGTCGGTCTCGACGAAGTCTCGGTCACCAAGCCCTACTACCGCTCGACCTACGCGCTGGTCTTTCCCAAGGGCAAGGGCATGGACAACGTGGCCTCGGCGGAAGACTTCCTCAAGCTCGATGCGGCCAAGCTCAAGTCGCTGCGCATCGGCATCTACGACCGCTCGCCGGCCTCGCAATGGCTCAACAAGCACGGCCTGCTGGAGCAAGGCGTGCCCTACAAGCTCATGAGCGCCGACCCCGCGCAGTACCCGGGCGAGATCGTCGAGAAGGACCTGGCCGAAGGCAAGCTCGACGCGGTGGTGGTCTGGGGCCCGATCGCAGGCTACTTCGCGCGGCGCGTCAAGAACCCGGCCCTCGTGGTGGTGCCGCTCAAGTCCGAAAAGGGCGTGCGCCTCGACTACCAGATGGCCATGGGCGTGCGCTACGGAGAGCGCGAATGGAAGCAGCAGGTCGAAGGGCTGATCGAGTCCAAGGCACCCGAGATCCAGGCCATCCTGAAGGAGTTCGGCGTGCCGGTGGTCGATGCATCGTTCGGGGTTCCCACCAACTGAGTTGCCGTTCTTCGTTCTTCTTTCCCATGCGCTTCGCCATCGCCGCTTCGCTCTGCGTTCTTCTCTTGTCTACCCCGGCCTCGCAGGCCGAGCCCGACAAGCGCGACTTCTCGCCCGCCGAGCGCCTGCTGTTCATGACGCCGCAGCTCAAGGACCTGCAGGCGCCCATGCTGCTGCGCTACACCTTCGGCAAGACCGGCAGCTTCGAGGAAGCGTTTGCCGACAGCGTGACGGTGTCCCTGAGCGCCAAGGAAGATGGCCGCTGCTGCGACGCCAAGGGCGTGTTCCTGAGCGGCGCGCACAAGCTCCCGGTGCCCGACGTGCCGGCCGCCGAAGGCAATCCCGTGATCCTCTATTTCCTGGAGCACGACGTGCGCGAGATGAAGCGCCTCACGCGCGGCTCCGAATACCACTTCCGCAAGCGCATCCGCATGGGGATCTACCAGGACGCCGAAGTGCGCGACGTGTCGCTGCGCTACCAGGGCCGCGCCATCAAGGGCAAGGAAATCGTCTTCAGCCCCTTCCTGGACGACCCGAACCGGCCGAAGTACGAAAAGTTCGCAACCAAGACCTACCGCTTCACGCTGTCCGACGCGGTGCCGGGCGGCGTCTACGGCATTCGCACCTCCATTCCGGGCGACAGCGCCGCGGCCCAGCCCCTCATGGTCGAGGAGCTCCTGATCGACGGGGCCAAGGCGCCGGCGCGCTAGGTGCCTGTTGCCGCCCAAGAAATTCTTCCAGCGAACGCCATGAACAAAACAGTCCGTCTTCTTCTCTGTCTTCTCGGCCTGCCGATGGCCGTGCATGGCGCGACGCATGCCAACGACTTTCCCACGCTGGACCGCGTGCTGTACGTGCAGGAATGCATCGCGGCCCACCCCGATGCGGGCCACTTCGAAATGGCCAGCAAGTGCTCCTGCGCGGTCGACGCGCTGGCCAGGGAAATCAAATACTCGGAATACGTGGACCTGAGCACCGCGGCCAAGGCCACCACCATCGGCGGCGAGCGCGGCGGCTACATCCGCGATTCGGAAAAGCTGCAGGCCGACATCAAGCGCTACAAGGCGCTGCAGGCCAAGGCCAACAAGGGCTGCTTCATCGGCCCGCCGACCGCGCGCTGAGCCGCGTCCCGGGCACAGCGCCATGACAGGTACCGCGACACCTGTGCACGCCGGGCTTGCCGCGGTGCTGCTGCTGTGCAGCCCGGCCTGGGCCTCGCCGTTCGCCTACATCACCAACCAGGGCAGCCACGACGTGTCGGTGATCGACCTCGCCTCGCAGCAGGTGGTGGCCACGGTGCCCGTGGGCCGCTCGCCGGCCGGCGTGGTGGCGTCCAGCCGCGCGGGCCGGGCCTTCGTCTCCAACCCCGACAGCAAGACCATCTCGGTCATCGACATGCGCCAGCAGAAGGTCGTGAACACGCTGCCGGCCGGCGACGGGCCGGTGGGCATCGACATCTCGGCCGACGGCCAGCGCCTCTACGTGGCCGACTGGTACAGCGGCCGGCTGCTGGTGCTCGATGCGCAGGCCGCCGGCGCCGCCAAGCCGCTGGCTTCGATCGCGGTCGGCCGCGCGCCTGCCGGCGTGGCCGCGCATCCCGGCGGCACCGCCGTTTTCGTGGCCGAGCGCGACGACGACAGCGTGGCCGTGGTCGACACCGCCGCGCAGCGCGTGCTGGCGCGCGTGCGCGTCGGCAGCCATCCGTTCGCGCTGCTCTACGACGCGCCGCGCTCGCGCCTCTACGCGCTCAACGTGCAGAGCAACGACGTCTCGGTGGTCGACATGCGCGACATCCGCCGCCCGGCCGTGATTGCCACCGTGAAGGTCGGCAAGGCGCCCTACGGCGCGGCGCTGGCCGAGGGCGGCGCGCTGCTCTACGTGACCAACCAGCACGAAGACTCAGTCAGCCTGATCGACCCCGCCTCGCTGAAGCTGCTGCGCACCCTCCCCGGCTTTGCCTACCCCGAAGGCATTGCCGCGCACGGCGACCGGGTCTACGTCGTCAACTGGATGGACGACAACGTGCAGGTGCTGGACGCCGCGAGCGGGCAGAAGCTCAAGACCATTGCCACGGGGCAGAACAGCCGCGGCTTCGGTGCCTTCATCGGTGCGCCGATGGAGCCCTGACGTATTTTTCTTTGACCGATCTTTTCTCCACCTCATCACGGATATTTCCATGCTGACACACCCTTCCGGCCGACGGGCGCTCTCCGTTCTTCTCGCATCGATCCTGCTTGCCGCATCGGCCCCGAGCCAGGCCCATGGGCCCACGCGCCAGAAGGTGAGCGAGAAAGTCACCATCGAGGCCCCGGCCGATGCCGTCTGGGCCAAGATCAAGAACTTCAACGCGCTGAAGGACTGGCATCCGGCCGTGGCCGACAGCGCGGCCGACAAGGGCAATGCCGAAGGCTCGGTGCGCACCGTCAAGCTCAAGGACGGCGGCACGCTCGTCGAAACGCTCGAGGGCTACGACGACGCGAAGATGAAATACAACTACCGCGCCAAGGACGGCGGCGCGCTGCCGGTCACCAACTACACCTCCGTGCTCTCGGTGGTGGCCGACGGCGGCAAGTCGGTCGTCGAATGGCGCGGCGCCTTCTACCGCGGCTACCCCAACAACGATCCGCCGCCGGACAAGAACGACGAAGCCGCCATCAAGGCCGTGACCGGCGTCTACCGCGACGGGCTCGCCCACCTCAAGAAGATGATGGAGTCGAAGTAGCCCGGCGCAGCGGGAACCACCATGGGCACCGAAGAACAACTCGAAGACTGGCGCCGCCTCGCGCTGCGCGTCGAAAGCGAAGTCGCGAAGGCGGTGATCGGCCAGGCCGAGACGATCCGCCTCATCAACGTGGCGCTGTTCGCGCGCGGCCACGTGCTGCTCGAGGGCGACGTGGGCGTGGGCAAGACCACGGTGCTGCGCGCCTTCTCGCGCGCCATCGGCGGCGACTTCGAGCGCGTCGAGGGCACGGTCGACCTGATGCCCGGCGACCTCGTCTATCACACCTATGTGGACGCCGAAGGCCGGCCGCGCATCGACCCGGGGCCGCTGCTGCGCCACGGCGAACGCCTGGTCACCTTCTTCTTCAACGAGATCAACCGGGCCCGGCCGCAGGTGCAGTCGCTGCTCTTGCGCGCGATGGCCGAGCGCACCGTGTCGGCCTTCGACCGCGAGTACAGCTTTCCGCACATGACGGTGTTCGCCGACCGCAACAAGGTCGAACGCGAAGAGACCTTCGAGCTGGCTTCGGCGGCGCGGGACCGCTTCATGTTCGAGCTGAACATGCCCAAGCCGGCCGACCGCGGCATCCGCCAGTCGCTGGTGTTCGACACCGCCTACCACGACACCGAAAGCCTGATCGACAAGGTGGCGCCCGCCATCCTGCCCTGGGACCGGCTCAACGCCATCGCCGCGCATGTGCAGCGCAGCGTGCGCGCCAGCGAGACCATCGAGCGCTATGTGCTCGACGTGTGGGAGGCCACCGAGGCGCCGCAGAAGTTCGGCATCCGGCTCGACGGCGTGGACATGGACCGCCTGATCCTGGCCGGCGCCAGCCCGCGCGGCATGAGCGCGCTGCTGCGCGCGGCACGCACCGTGGCCTGGCTCGAAGGCCGATCGCACCTGGAACCTGCCGACCTGGCGGCGGTGCTGCCCTCGGTGCTTGGGCACCGCGTCTTCTTCACGCCTGTGTACGAACTGCGGCGGGCGGAATTGTCTGAAGCGCTGGTGACGCAGATCATGGACAAGATCGCCGCCCCCTGATGCCATGGACCGCGTCGACGAATTCCACTACCAGCTGCCGCGCCGCTTCGGCGGCTGGCGCCCTGGCGCGCAGCGCGGCCTGAGCCAGGGCAGCGGGCAGGAATTTGCCGCGCACCGGCGGCTGTTCGACCACCCCGACCCGCGCCGCATCGACCTGCGCGCGAGCCTGCGCGAGGGCCGCGGCGACTGGCTGGTGCGCATCCACCGGCTGCGCGTGGCGATTCCGGTGCACGTGGTGGTCGACGTGTCGGCCTCAATGCACTTCGGCGCCGAGCGGCGCAAGCTCGACGTGGTGGCCGACCTGGTCGAGGCGCTGGGCTACAGCGCGTTTCGCGCCGGCGACACCGTCGGCCTGCTGGCCTTCGACCAGCGCGAGCGCGAAGATCTTTTCGTGCCCGCGCGCCACAGCCGCGGCAACGGCAGCCTGATGGCGCGGATGCTGCGCGAATGCGATGCGGCTTCCGGCGCGCCGCCCGCGGACGACAGCGCCCTCTCGGGCCTGCGCCGCGCCACCGAACGGCTGGTGGGCCGCGGCGGGCTGGTGTTTCTCGCGTCCGACTTCCACTGGCCGATCGACGCGCTCGGCGAGCTGCTCGAACAGTTCTCGCCCGCTTGCGTCGTTCCGCTGGTGGTCTGGGACCCGGCCGAAATCGAACCGCCCGACGCCCGCGCGCTGGTTGCCCTGCGCGACGCCGAAACCGGCGCGCGGCGCAGCCTGTGGATGCGCGATTCGCTGCGCACGCGGTGGCGCGAATCGGTCGCGGCCCGCCGCGCCGAACTCACCGCGCTGTTCAACGCACACGGCATGCCGCCCTTTCACCTGCAGGGCCGCTTCGACGCCGAGGCGCTCACGCGTTATTTCCTGGAGACGGCGGCATGAGCCTCGTTCATGCCGCTGTACTGGCGCTGGTGCTGGCCGCCCTGCCCGCCGGTTTTTCACGCGCCGCCGATCCCGCCACGCCGGCCGCAGCCACCGCCGTCACCATCGAGCAGCCGCGCAGCTTCGGCCATGTGCTCGGCGACGTGCTCACGCAGCGCGTGCTGCTCGAACACCAGGGCCGGCCGATCGAGCCCGGCGCACTGCCCACCGCGGCGCGCATCGATCTCTGGCTCGAACGCAGGCCGTCGCGCATCGAGACCGATGCGCAAGGCAAGCGCTGGCTCGCCGTCGAATACCAGGTCATCAACGCCCCGCGCGCGCTGGCCGCCATCTCGCTGCCGGCCCTGACGATCGCCACCGCCTCGGGCCCCGCGCTCGCGCTGCCGGCCTGGCCGGTCAGCATCGGGCCGCTGGCGCCGGCGGAAGCCTTCGGCCAGGGCGACCTGCAGCCGCTGCGGCCGGACCGCCCGGTCGCGGCACTTGCGACCTACCCCATCGAACAGCATCTGAAGTTCTCGCTGCTTGCGCTGCTCGCGGTGCTGCTGGCCTGGCTCGCATGGTGGGCCTGGCGCAACATGCGCGAGGCGCAGCAGCTTCCGTTCGCGCATGCCTGGCGCGAGCTCAGGCGCATCGACGATCCCGCGAGCCCCGAGGCATGGCGCGTGCTGCACCGCGCGCTCAACCGGAGCGCCGGCCGCGTCGTGCACGGCGCCAGCCTGCCGCAGCTGCTGGCCGACGCACCCTACCTGCGTCCGCTGCAGCCGCGGCTGGAAGATTTCTACCGCGAATCGACCCGGCGCTTCTTCTTCGCCGAAAGCACTGCCGCACCGGCCGAGGCCCAGGCCGCCTATCCGCTCAAGCCGCTGTGCCGCGCGCTGCGCAACGCGGAAAAGCGCCACCGGCATTGACCGGCGGACAAAAGCCATGCGCGTCGACCTCGCCCAGCCCTGGATGCTCGTGCTGCTGCCGCTTGCGCTGCTGCCGCTCTTGCGCAAGCGAAGCGACACGCTGGGCTTCTCGTATGTGGCCTGGCTGCCGGCCGACCGCGTCGGCCGCCTCGTCGGCTTTCTGTGGCGCGCGTTCGCGGTCGGCGCCATGGCCTTCACGGTGCTCGGGCTCGCGGGGCCAGGCCAGTCGGGCGCCGTGGTAGAGCGCGCCGGGCGCGGCGCCGAGGTGCTGATCCTGATGGACCGCAGCAGCAGCATGGATGCGACGGTGCACACCAACGGCCTCAAGACCGCGGGCCGCATGTCGCAGGAGCCCAAGGCCAAGGTCGTGCGCGACCTGCTGAGCGAATTCGTCGCCAAGCGGCCCGACAACCGCTTTGCCTTCATGACCTTCAGCACGGTGCCGATCGCGGTGGTGCCGTTCACGCAGAAGACCGACACCGTGCAGGCTGCGCTTGCCGCCACCGCCATTGGCCGCGGCCTGCCCGAAACCCGCATGGGCGTGGCGCTGCTCGCCGCCATCGAGGAATTCGAAGGCCGCAGCTATTCGGGCAGCCGCGTGATCCTGATCGTGTCGGACGGCGGGGCCCAGCTCGACGAGCCGACGCGACAGCGCGTCCACGCCGGGCTCGCGCGCGAGAAGATCGGCCTGTACTGGATCTACGTGCGCAGCGGCCCCAATTCGCCCAACCTCAACACCGAGACGGTCTCGGCCTACGGCCTTGGCGAGGAACTGGCGCTGCACCAGTTCTTCAAGACGCTGAGCACGCCCTACCGGCTCTACCAGGTGGACGATTCCAATGCCATGGCCGCCGCCATGGCCGAGATCGACCGGCAGCAGAATTTTCCGCTCACCATCCATGAGCGGGTCCCGCGGCGCGACCACGGCGCCGCGTTCTACCTGGCAGCCATGCTGTGCTGCGCGGGCCTGCTCGCCTGCCGCGCCGTGCAGCTGCAGAGCTGGCGGAAAGAAACTTCCTCATGAAGCGACGCACGGTTCACCTGGTCTTCGGCGTGCTGAGCCTGTGCTGCGCGGGCGTGGCGCTGGAGCGCGGTCTGCGGCTGCGCCAGACAATGCACCTCAACACGGAGATCGCGCGCATCGCCGCCGCACCGGTCGGCAAGGACGCGGCGGCTGCGCCGATCTCGGCGCCGCGCGAACTGCAATTGGCGCAGGCACTGGCACTCTCGAAGGCCGGCGCGCACGACGCCGCGCTCAAGGGCTACGCGAGCCTGATCCAGGCCGGCGAGCGCGATCCCGTCGCGCGGCAGGCGCTGTTCAACCTGGGCAACATGTACCTGCGCCAGGGCATGGCGCAGGACGCCGGCGCGCTGCCGCTGTTCGAGCTCGGCAAGCAGCGGCTGCGCGACCTGCTGCGCGCCGCGCCCGAGGACTGGGACGCGCGCTACAACCTGGAGCGCGCGCTGCGGCTCGCGCCCGAGGACCAGGAAGCCTTCTCGGCCGAGCAGCAGCCGGCGCACGAGCAGCGCCGCGTGCGGGTGCCCGGCTTCGTTGCCGGAGACCTGCCGTGAAGCCGCCGCTGCCGCAGCAGTGGCACGCCGCCTGGCGGCGCGTCGGCGGCAGCACCGGCAGCTGGCCGCTGCTGCTGGCCCTGCTGCTGCTGGCGCTCGCCGTCTGGCCGCCGCGCGTGCAGCTGCAGCGGCCGGTGTTCAACTGGCAGGTCAGCTTCGACATCACGCAGAGCATGAACGTCGAGGATGTGGAGCTCGACCACGCGGCCGTGAGCCGCCTCACGCTCGCGCGCGCCGCCATGCGCGAGGTGCTGGGCGCATTGCCCTGCGGCTCCAAGGTGGGCTGGAGCGTTTTCGCGGACTACCGCTCGCTGGTGATCCTTTCGCCGGTCGAGGTCTGCAGCCACTATGAAGAACTGCTGGCTTCGCTCGAACGCATCGACGGCCGCATGCGCTGGGCCAACGCCAGCAACGTGAGCAAGGGCGTGACCTGGGCCGTGCGCGGCGCCCGCAGCGTGGGGCCCGACACGCATTTCGTCTTTATCAGCGACGGGCAGGAATCGCCGCCGCTGCGCATCAACGAGACACCGCCGATGACGGACATCAAGCCCGGCGAGGTCCAGGGCTGGCTGATCGGCGTGGGCGGCGACGTGCCGATGCCGATTCCCAAGACCGGCAGCAACGGCGAGCCCGCCGGCTACTGGCGCGCCGACGAGGTGGTGCAGGGCTCGGCCATCGGCAGCGCGCTGAACCACGAACATCTTTCCGAGCTCAGGCAGGACCATCTGCGTGCGCTGGCCGAACTGGTCGGCGTGAACTACCGGCGACTGAACACGCCCGAGGCCCTGAAGACCGCCATGCTGGACCGCCGCTACGCGCAGCATCTGCCGGCCGACGCAGACCTGCGGTGGATTCCCGCGCTGCTCGCGCTGCTGTTGCTGGCGTGGCGCTTCGCGCCGGATCTGGGCTGGCTGCGTGCGCGGCGCCCAGTGAAGCGAAAAGAAAAGGCCACCGGTCGCGGCGCGGCGCCGCGCGGCCTCACGCGTCCGGCGTGACGAGCGCCGCGGAGGAGAGCCGCCGCGAATTGGCGGGATCGCGGAACACCAGCGGATGCTCCGTCGGCGCCGCCGGATCGCGCGCGGCCGCGCGTTCCACCGCCTCGACCACGCGGTGGTGGTCCGGGCTCTTCGCACACACCGGGTCCGCGGCGGCCGCGTCCTGCGCCAGCAGGTAGGCCTGGCAGCGGCAGCCGCCCAGGTCCTGCTCGCGCTGGTCGCAGCTCGCGCAGGGCTCCTTCATCCAGCCGGTGCCGCGGTAGCGGTTGAAGCCTTCCGAATCGAACCAGATCTCGCGCAGGCTGTGCGCGTTCACGTTCGGGAATTCGAGGCCCGGCAGCATCTTGGCCGTGTGGCAAGGCAGCGCGGTGCCGTCGGGCGCCACGGTGAGGAACATGCTGCCCCAGCCGTTGACGCATTTCTTGGCCTTGCCCTCGTGGTAGTCGGGCGCCACGAAGAAGATGCGCATGCGCTCGCCGAGCCGCTTGCGCCAGGCGTCGGTCACCTCCTCGGCATGGCGCAGCTGCTCGTGCGTGGGCAGCAGCTGGTCGCGGTTGACGAAGGCCCAGGAGTAGTACTGGGTGTTGGCAAGCTCGAGGTACTCGGCACCCATCTCGTGCGCCATCTCGATGATGCGGTCGATGTGGTCGATGTTCATGCGGTGGATCACCACGTTCAGCACCATCGGCCAGCCCTGGTCCTTGATGATCTTCGCCACCCGGTTCTTGAGCTCGAAGGTCTTGGTGTGCGAGAGGAAGTCGTTCATCTCGCGCGTGGAGTCCTGGAACGACAGCTGCACGTGGTCCAGGCCCGCGGCCTTGAGCGCGGCGGCGCGCTGCGCCGTGAGGCCCACGCCCGAGGTCAGCAGGTTGGTGTAGTAGCCCAGGCGCGCGGCCTCGGCAATGATGATCTCGAGGTCGTCGCGCAGCAGCGGCTCGCCGCCCGAGAGGCCGCACTGCACCGCGCCGAGCTCGCGGCCTTCGCGCAGCACGCGCAGCCAGTCCTCGGTGCCCAGTTCGTTCTCCTGCTGCGCGAAGTCGACCGGGTTGAAGCAGAACACGCAATGCAACGGGCAGCGGTAGGTCAGCTCGGCCAGCAGCCAGAGCGGCGGCCCGGGGCGCGGCGGCGCGGTGGTGGTCATGCGGGGTCCCAGCGCAGCCAGTTCTGCTGCGCCGCCATTTCGACGAAGCCGCGCACCTCGGGTTCGAGCCCGGTGGTGTCGAAGGCCTGCTCCAGGTCGGCCACGATGGCGGCGACGCTGCGCTCGCCGTCGCAGCGCTTCATGATCTCGCCCGCGCTGCCGTTGAGCCGCACCATGCCCTCGGGGTAGAGCAGCACATGGCATTCCTGGGCAGGCTCCCACTGCAGGCGGAAACCGGGGCCGACGCGGGGTTTGCTTTCGGCGCTGAGCATGGTCTTGTTCGCGGTCATGCGCCGTTCACGCCGTAGCGCGTCGCCATTGCGTCGTTCATGGCCCAGAGGATGTCGAGCTTGAACTGCAGTATTTCGAGCGCGCGCTCCTGCAGCGCGCGGGTGTCGAAGTGGTCGAGCGTGATGGCCAGGCCCTGCTCCACGTCGCGCCGCGCCTGGCTCACGCGGTTGCGGAAGTAGTCGAGGCCCGCCGATTCGATCCACGCATAGTGCTCGGGCCACGTGGCCAGGCGCTGCTTGTGGATCTCGGGCGCGAACAGCTCGGTGAGCGAGGAGCACACGGCCTCCTGCCAGGGCGCGCGGCGCGCGAAGTTCACGTAGGCATCGACCGCGAAGCGCACTGCCGGCACCACGTGGCGCAGGTCGCGCACTTCTTCGCGCGTGAGTCTGACGGCCTCGGCCAGCCGCAGCCAGGCCTCGACGCCGCCTTCGTCCTTGATGCCGCCGAGCTCGAAGCCGTCGTGGTCGAGGATGCGCTGCACCCAGCCGCGGCGCACCTGCTGGTCGGGGCAGTTCGAGAGCACGGCCGCGTCCTTGATCGGAATCGCGATCTGGTAATAGAAGCGGTTCGCCACCCAGCCGCGGATCTGCTCGGGCGTGGCCCGGCCGCTGTTGAGCATGACGTTGAACGGATGGTGGATGTGATAGCTGCGGCCGCGCTCGCGCAGCTTGGCCTCGAACGCCTCGCGACTCCATGCCGGGGCGGCTTTGTCGCTGCCTGTTGCAGGGCGTGGTGAATCTTGGATCCTGTCGGCGTGCATGGCGAAGCTCGGTGCCTTTTATCAGAGTTGGATCGTCATCCCGTCCTCGCAGGGCTCGATGCCTGCGCGCCGCAGCGCCGCATGCTCATCGGAATCTTCGTCGAGGATGGGGTTGGTGTTGTTGATGTGGATCAGCATGCGCCGCGCGGTGGTGGCGGGCAGCTTCGACAGCCATTCGATCATGCCGCCCTCGCCCGACTGCGGCAGGTGGCCGATTTCGCGCGCGCGCTTACTGCCCACGCCCAGGCGAAGCATCTCGTCGTCGGTCCAGAAGGTGCCGTCGACCATGACCGCATCGGCGCTGGCCATGGCGTCGAACACGGGCGGCGTGATGGCGCCCAGGCCCGGCGCGTAGAACAGGCTCTTGCCGCTCCTGCGGTCGAGGATGGTCACGCCGATGTTGTCGCCCGACACCTGCTGCTCGCGGTGCGGCGAGTACGGCGCGGCCTTGCCGGTCAGCGCCAGCGCGCGAAAGCTAAGACCGGGCACGCCGGGCACTTCGAAGGCGTGGCCGTCCAGCGTGATCGCGTGGCGCGCCACGCCGCAGTAATGCGACAGCACGCGCAGCACGGGATTACCCTCGCTCAGGTCTTCGGCCACCGGGTCGGTGCACCACAGTGGCAGCGGCGTGCCACGCTCGCGCAGCATGAAGAGGCCGGTGGCATGGTCGACCTGGCCGTCGATCAGCACCACGCCCGCAATCGCGGTGTCGCGCATCGCGCGTGCCGGCTGCAGGATGGGGCTGCTGCGGATCTGCTCGAGGATGTCGGGCGATGCATTGAACAGCACGCCGTCCTCGCCCTCCTCGGGGCGCACGAAGATCGACGACTGCGTGCGCGGCTTGGCGCGCACCGTGCCGCTGCGCACGCCGGCGCAGTTGGGACAGTTGCAGTTCCACTGCGGAAAGCCGCCGCCAGCGGCCGAGCCCAGGACGGTGATGCGCATCGGGAAATGAAAAAAGAAGAAAGACGCAGGGGCTCTAAACAACCCGCCCCGGGAGTACCGGGGCGGGTTGCGGCGAGGCGCAGTTCAGCGGGCGCTGACGTACATCGTGATCTCGAAGCCGAAGCGAAGATCGGTGGCCGTTGGGGTTTCCCACTTCATAGGGTGTCTCCTGCAAGGTTGCACAGCGCCATGTGGCGGCTGCGGGAACTTCGTGTGCTCCGGTACCCATCTTGAACCCATGAACCACCGACACCCAGCCATGAAATCATGATTCGCACTTCATGATTTTCATGAATAGCGGCTACAGGGCCACCGCGTACCATCGCCCTCGTGCTTCCCAACGGCCTGTACCCCGAATCTTCCCCCTGGCGCACCCACGCATTGGAGGTGCCGCATGGCCATGTTCTGCATGTAGAAGAAGGTGGCAATCCGGAAGGCATCTGCGCCGTGATCCTGCACGGCGGGCCGGGCTCGGGCAGCTCGCCGCTGCTGCGGCGCTTCTTCGATCCGGCGCGCTACCGCGTGATCAGCATCGACCAGCGCGGCGCCGGCCGAAGCCGCCCGCGCGGCGCGACGGCGCACAACCGCACGGCCGACCTGCTCGACGACCTGCGCCGCGTGCGCGAACAACTCGGGGTGCGGCGCTGGCTGGTGGTCGGCGGCTCGTGGGGCGCCACACTGGCGCTGGCCCATGCGGTCTCCGAACCGCAAGCGGTGGCGGCGCTGCTGCTGCGCGCGGTGTTCCTGCCGAGCGCCGAGGAGATCGACGCCTTCTTCCAGGACAGCGCCGGCCGCGCACCCGCCGCGTGGGCGCAGTTCGCGTCGGTGGCACCGGCCGGCGAGCGCCACGACATGCTGGGCTTCCTGGCTCGCGGGCTGCAGCAAGCGCCGACCGATGGCGTCCACCAGCTCACGCTCGCCTGGTGGCGCTGGGAGCAGACGCTGGCGCGCGGCGCGGGAGCCGCAACCAGCGAGCCGCCGGCCGCTCAAGCCGAACCCGAGGGCGAAACGCTCGACGCACTGGTCGACCGCTACCGCGTGCAGAGCCACTACCTGCTGCACCGCTGCTGGCTCGATGCGCCCCCGCTGCTGGACCGCCTGGCCGCACTGCCGCGCGTGCCCACCCTGCTGCTGCATTCGCGCGACGACCGCATCTGCGCGCCGCATGGCGCACAGGCGGTGCACGGCCGCATTGCGCACAGCCAGTTGCAATGGGTCGATGGCGCAGGCCACGATCCTGCGCACCCGGCCATGGCCTCCGCCATGGTCGCCGCGCTCGACGGCTACGCGCGGCACGGCCACTTCGGCGATGCGCCCACACCATGACGCTGCGCCTGAAGATCAACCTGATCGTCAGCCTGCTGACGATGCTGTTCGTCGCAGCCATGCTCGCGCTGCAGATGCGCGCCATGCGCGAATCGGTGCACGAGGAAGTGGTGGCGGCCAACCGCGTGGCCGCGCAGCTGCTGAACCGCACCGCCTGGCTCTATGCGGCCCAGGGCACGCCGGCCATGCTGTCGTTCCTGCAGGGCGTCGGGCGCGTGCGCTCCAACGACATCACGCTGCTCGATGCCGACGAACATGTGCTCTACAGCTCGCCCAACTCGGTCTACAAGGCCGGCCGCGATGCGCCCGACTGGTTCGACCGCCTCGTCTCGCCGCCGCCGTCGCAAATGTCGATCGCCTTTCCCGGTGGCAAGCTGATGGTGAGTTCCAACGCGTCGCGCGCCGTGCTCGATGCCTGGGACGACTTCGTGCTGCTGACGCTCAGCGCGCTGGGCCTGCTGGCGATCGTCAACGCGGGCGTGTTCTGGCTCGTGGGCCGCGCGACGCGCCCGTTCGCGGACATCGTGCACGCGCTGAACCAGCTCGAGAGCGGGCGCTTCGATGTTTTTCTGCGCGCCCTGCCCGGCACCGAGGCGGCGGCCATCGGCGCCGCCTTCAACCGCATGGTCGGCATGCTGCAGCAGCACATCGAAACCGAACGGCGCGCCGTGCGCGCCGAGAGCCGCCTGTCCGAAAGCCGCGAGCTGGGCCGCTGGGTCGACCAGAAGATCGAGCAGGAGCGCCGTCTCATTGCCCGCGAACTGCACGACGAGCTGGGCCAGTCGGTCACCGCGATGCGCAGCATGGCCCTGTCGATCGCGCAGCGCGTGCAGGCGCTCGATCCGCAGTCCGAGCAGGCGGCGCGGCTGATTGCCGAGGAGTCGGGCCGGCTCTACACGGCCATGCACGGCATGATCCCGCGCCTGACGCCGCTGGTGCTCGACAAGTTCGGGCTGGTGGCCGCGCTCGAGGACCTGGTCGAGCGAACCCGCAACAGCCATGGCGGCGTGCAGGTCGAGTGGCACCTGGAGATCGAGCTCGACCGCCTGCGGCTCGATACCGACACCGCGCTGGTGCTGTACCGCGCCGCGCAGGAAGGCATCACCAACGCACTGCGCCACGGCGAGGCGCACCGCATCGTGCTGGCCCTGCAGGGCGACGAACAGACGGTGAAGCTCACGCTGACCGACGACGGGCGCGGCCTGCCCGGCCCTGATGCCGCCAGGGAAACCAGCACAGGGCACTATGGCCTGCGTTGGCTGGCCGAGCGCATCGACAGCCTGGGCGGCGACCTGCGCCTTGAACCCGCCGCGCCCAGCGGCGCCCAATTGACGGTGCGCCTGCCCTTGCCGGCGGCCACAGCGGAGAACACATGACCACCCAGGCGATTCAGCCGATTCGAGTGATGCTGGTGGACGACCACGCGCTGGTGCGCATGGGCTTTCGCATGCTGCTGGCCGATGCGCAGATCGAGGTGGCGGCCGAAGCCGACACCGGCGAGCAGGCCTGCCAGGACTATCCGCAGGTGCGGCCCGACGTGGTGGTGATGGACCTGTCGATGCCCGGCATGGGCGGGCTGGAGGCGCTGCGCCGCCTGCTGGCGCACGACCCCAAGGCGCGCGTGCTGGCGCTGTCGGCGCACGAGGACACGATCCATCCGCGCCGCGTGCTGCGTGCCGGCGCGCTCGGCTACCTGGCCAAGCGCAGCGCGCCCGATGCGCTGATTGCCGCGGTGAAGGCCGTGGCGCGCGGCGACCGCTACATCGACGCCAACACCGCGCAGGCGCTGGCCACGGCCCAGATCGAGGGCGAGGCCAATCCGGCCGACCTGCTCAGCGAGCGCGAGTTCTCGGTCTTCATCCAGCTCGCGCGCGGCATGACGGTGGCACAGATTGCCAGCACGCTGAACCTTTCGCTCAGCACCGTGGGCTCGCACCTGTACCGCGTCAAGCAGAAGCTGGGCGCCACCAACCAGGCGGAGCTCACCTGGGTGGCGCTGCGCTGGGGGCTGATCCAGGTCTAGCTAGCCGCCCGGCGGCGTCCGTTCGATGATCGGCCAGCCGGCCTCGACGGCCCGCGCCCGCAGGCGATCGTCGGGCGCCACCGCCACCGGATCGGACACGGCACTCAGCAGCGGCAGGTCACTGGCCGAATCGGAATAGAACCACGATTGCTCGAGCGCATCGAGCCGCGTGCCGCGCGTGGCGAGCCACTGGTTCACATGCATCAGCTTGTGCACGCCGTAGCACGGGTCGCCGTCGATGCCGCCGTCGAGCGTGTCGTCGATCACCAGCGAGCGCGTCGCCAGCACGTCGGCCACGCCGAACACGCGGCCGAAGGGCTCGGCGATGAAGCGGGTGGTGGCGGTCACGATGGCGCAGACGTGGCCTGCGTCCTGGTGCCGGCGCACCAGCGCGCGCATCGGCTCGGGCACCTGCGGCGCGATCTCGGCTTCGAACTCCGCCGCCCACTGGCGCAGCGCGGCCATGCCGAAGCTTGCGAGCGGCGCGACGCTGACCCGATGCAGCGCGTGGATGTCCAGCGTGCCGTCCACGTACTGCTGGCAGTAGCCCAGGTAGACCGTCTCAGCGTCGGCCGGCAGCACGCCGCGCGCCACCAGGAAGCGCGTCCAGGCCATGCCGCTGTCGAACGGAATCAGCGTGTGGTCCAGGTCGAACAGCGCCAGCTTCATCGGCAAGCCCGGTCAAGCGAGGGGCGGGCCCGGCCACTCAAGCAGCGGCCGCCTCGTGCGGCTGCGCTTGCCGAACCAGCTGCGCCGGCAGCACGCCGCGCAGCGCATTGCACACCACGAGCTTCTGCGCGCCCTCCAGGTCTTCACGGGACAGGCTGCGTTCGGTGGCCTCCCAGATCGAGTCTTCGATCAGCACGCCGCGCATCACGCCGGGCAGCGCGCCATCAGCCACAGGTGGCGTCCACCAGCGTCCGCCGATGCGCGCGAACACCGTGCTGCGCCCGCCTTCGACAAGCCGGCCGTCTTCGGTGAAGAACAGGCTGTCGAAGGCCCCGGCGCGTTCGGCCGCGCGCACGCCGGCATCGTAGTGCTGGCGCACGGTGGTCTTGTGGGCGGCCAGCGGGTTCGCATTGGGCAGCCGCTGGTCGGCGATCAGCAGCTTCACTGCGCCCGGGGGCAAGGGCGGCAGCGGCGAATGCGTGATGCCGATGCGCCCGCCGTGCGCCAGCGCGAGCCGCAGGCGCGAGGGCCGACCGAGCGCGAGCGCGGGCAAGGTTTCCCGCAGCGCCTGCATCGCGGCATCGCGGTCGAGCCGGAAGCCCAGCACGCGTGCGCTGTGCGCCAGCCGCGCGAGGTGCCGGTCCAGGTAGCGGATGCCCTCGCCGGGCGTGGCCAGCATGGTCTCGAAGAGCTCGAAGCCGGGATCGAGCGCGGTGAGAAAGCGCGCCTTGAGCAGGCATTCCTCGAACTCGTCGGCCGCCATGCTGTCCTGCACGATGCCCGCGCCAATGCCCAGCCGCAGCGGGCGCAGGCCCTTCTGCTGCGCGCCCAGCGTGAGGGTGCGGATGGCGACCGACAGGCAGAAGTCGCCGATGGCCGCGCCCTCTGCCGGCGCATCGACCCAGCCGATCGCGCCGCAGTAGAGGCCGCGCGGCGTGCTTTCGAGTTCG
This sequence comes from Variovorax sp. 05T418, assembly GCF_056396385.1. NCBI lineage: Bacteria > Pseudomonadati > Pseudomonadota > Betaproteobacteria > Burkholderiales > Comamonadaceae > Variovorax > Variovorax sp. 05T418. The sequence continues at coordinate 224,738 of NZ_JBFTLJ010000002.1, forward strand.
CCGATCCATTCCATGGTGCGGTGCTTGGGCGCGCCCGTGATGGAGCCGCAGGGAAACACCGCGCGCAGCAGTTCGGGCATGCCGACGCCGGTGCGCAGCCGTGCCTGCACGGTCGAGGTCATCTGGAACACCGTGGCATAGGGCTCGATGGCAAAGAGCGTCGGCACCTTGACGGAACCGATCTGCGCCACGCGGCCGATGTCGTTGCGCAGCAGGTCGACGATCATGACGTTCTCGGCGCGGTTCTTGGCGTCGACCGAGAGCCGGCGCGCCATCTCGCTGTCGCCCTCGGGCGCATCGGCGCGGGCCGCGGTGCCCTTCATGGGACGCGCGGTGAGCACGCCTGCATCGTGGCGCAGGAAGAGTTCGGGCGAGCACGAGAGCACGTGGGTGATGTCGCCCTCCCCCGTCTTCGAATGGCCTTCGGGCAAGGCGATCAGCGCGCCGAAGGCCACGGGCTGCCGCTCGCGCAGGCGCCGGTACAGCGCCACGGGCGATCCGTAGCCCTGGCCCTGCAGCCGGTAGGTGAAGTTGACCTGGTAGGTCTCGCCCGCGGCGATGGCGCCGTGGATGCGCGCGATGGCTTCGGTGAAGGCCGGCTCGTCGATGCTGGGCTGCAGGTCCATCACGCCGACGGGCTGCGGCGGATTGGCCTCGCTCGCCTCGGTCTGCTCCAGCCAGCTGGCAACCTCGTCCGACGAAAGCATCGCGCAGTCGCTGAACATCAGCACGCGCAGCGCCGAGGCATCGTCGGCCGCCAGCCGCGTATGCCCCGCGCGCTGCAGCCTGGCGCCCCATTCGTAGTCGGCCAGCAGCACCGCGTGCAGGCCCTGCCGCAGGTCGGCATCGACGCGCGCCCAGGCCGCATCGAGCTCGGCCGGGTCGGTGCAGCGGTGCTCGCGCACGAACCCGGTGTGCAGCCGGCTGGTGGGCCGCGCGGGGGTCGAGCCGCAGTCGTCGAGGAGCGCGAACGAAGGCAAGGTCAGCTCCAGTCGTCCATGTCGTGCTTGATGCGGTGGCGGTTGGCGATCAGCTCGTCCACCGACGGCTCGTTGTTCAAGGCGCGCCGGATCGCGAGCTTGGTGGCTTCGTAGTTGGTGCGGTACATGTCTTTCTTGTCGAGGTTCTGGTCCTTGGCGCAGCGCGGATCGATCCACACCAGGCTGATGATGCACAGCGTGTTGGCATGTTCCCGGGGAATGATGCCATCGATCAGGCAATCGACCACCGCATCGGCCGTTGCGCTTTGCACCACGCCGCCGAACAGGTCGATATTGGCCACGTCCTTCAGCGTGACCTTGGGCACCATGATGGTCGCGGGCCGCACGAGCTGGTTGCAGGCGCGGATCGCGAACATCGCGGTGTGGCCCTTGCTCTGCGCCATCATGTTGGCAAAGGCCTGGCCCACGGGACCGTCGGTCGCGCCGATCAGGATCTCGGGCATCGCGTCGGTGAACTGGCCCTCCTTGGCAAGGACGGTGGCTTCGCCGGCGTGGAAAAGATAGGGATGCGTCATGGAAAGGAATTCAGGAGTGGTTTGAAGAAAAGTCCGGGACGGGTCACGGGCACAGGATGAGTTCGCCCTTGCCGTCCGCTGAAAGATCGCCCAGGTGACGTTCGATGCGGCGTGCAGGCAAGGCCGCAAAAGCTCCGCCGTGGCGCGCGAGATCTCGCGCCAGCAGGGCCCAGAACACCGGCGTTGCGGTCCGGTTCGGCACAAAGGTCAATGCCGCCTCGATGCCCGCCGGCAGCGCCGCGCCCGGTGCTGCAAAGACGATGCTGCCGCGGCGCATGCCGTAGCCCGCATGCGCGCCGGCCTGGCCGCCCACGGCGATGGTGCCCGCCACCATGCGCGAGCCCAGGAACGCGCCCGCATCGCCGTGGACCAGAGCGGACCCGCGGCGCATGCGGTCGCCGAAACGCTCGCCCGCATGGCCATGGACCACGAGGGTGCCGCCGCGCATGCCGTCCATGCTGCCGGGCAAGGTGCTGGCCGCGAAGTCGCCGACGTCGCCCTTCACGTCGATGCGGCCGCCGGCCATTTCGCAGGCGGCCAGCAGGCCGGTGCTGCCATCGATCTGCAGCGCGCCGCCGCGCATGCAGCCGCCGGCATAGTGGCCCGCATCGCCTTCGACGCGGATGCGCCCGCCGTCCATCTGCCAGCCGATGCGGTCGAAGCGCCCGAGATCGCCTTCGAAGCGAAGCACGCCCTCTTCCGTGCCCGGCGCAACATCGAACAGCTCGGCCAGCGGCAGCATCGCGTTGCCATGGCCCACGCGCAGCTGCCCGATCTGCGCAGCCGAGAATTCCGCCAGCGCCGCCGGCGTGATGCCCCGCAGATCGACACGCAGCGCAGGCGCCTGCCGCAGCCTGAAGTGCCAACCGCTCATGGCGCATCTCCCGCCGCGCCCAGCAGCTTGTGCAGGTGGAAATGGAACGGCCCCAGCTTGCCGCCGTAGTTGCCGGCCGAAATCCGCAGCAGGCCGCCAGCCGGCCCGATGGCAATGGCCGCTTCCATGCCCACGCGCATGGCGGCGCCCACGTCGGCCTCGGTCAGGCCGTCGATCACGATTTCCATCACGCAGCCGATCTCCTGTGCGGAAGTTCCACCCGCCAGTTCGCTGTGTGCCACCAGCCCGACGAGGCTCGGGCAGAAGGCATCGTTGGTCGAGGCATTGAGGTTCGCATAGCGGCTTCCGACCTTCGAGCCCGATCGCACCACGCCGCCCGGAAACGGCATCACCACGTTGGGCAGCCGCTTCATCGCCGCCACCGCGGCCTCGGCGGCGGCCAGCGCGGCATCGGTATCGCGCGCGAGCAGCAGCAGGTTGCCGCCGCCCACGGCCTTCACCACGGGCGTGTCTTCCTGCGCGACGAACTCGCCGTCCATCACCGGCACGCGCCAGTAGCGCACGCCGTCGATCACCTTGGAGATCTGCCAGCCGTCGCCGAAGAAGCGCAGGTTCTTGCCGAGCGCGGCCACGTCGCTGCCGGGCGCGCCGCGCGGCAGGCCCGCGAACACCGCGGTGGTCGGACAGGTCAGCACGCACTGGCCGACGCGGCGCTCGAGCTGCTTGCCGAGCTCCTTGCCCGACATCGAGAACATCAGCACGCTCACGCCGGGCCGGCCGTCGGGCGATTCGTCCGGCAAGATCTCGCGTTCGATGCCGGCCTCGCAGCCGCAGGCGATCACCGAAGTTGCGAAGCCGGTGGCCGACACCGCCGCATGGCGCGCCCACGCCATGTTGTGCGCCGTGATGAGGATGCGCGTGGCCTTCATCGGAAAGGCCTCGGCAAAAGTTTCGTCGATGACGACGCCGTTGCGCTCGAGGGCCTTCACGACGACGACTCCTCAAAGCACTCGGCCGGCAGCAGGCGCCCACCGTTGCAGCACTGGCACAGCTCGTCGTGCCCGATGGCGATGTGGTCGAAGTTGACCGAGCCCTGCGCCGCAAGATGCCGGCGCAGCCGCTTCTCGATGCCGCGGTCGTAGTCGGGTGCAACGAAGTGCGTGCCGCCCACCGGCGCCGCCGTGACGCGGCCGGCGCGCGAGACCAGCACGCCGTCCTTGAACACGTATTCGGGCGTTGCGAACATGGCTTCGCGGTCGGCGTTCTCGCGATACACCGCAATGTCGGCCGCGGCGCCCGCGCCCAGGTGGCCGCGGTCGCGCAGGCCCAGCAGCCGCGCGGGGCCGGCGCGGGTCATGATCGCGATCTCGTAGAGCGAGAGCTCGCGCGTGATCGAGCGCAGCGCGGCCTGCGCCGCCACTTCGGGGTGCAGCTTGGCGAGCTGTTCCTCGCGGAAGCTGCGGTCCATCAAGAGGCGGATCAGGTGCGGATAGCTCGTGAACGGGCCGCCGTTGGGATGGTCGGTGGTCAGCACCACGCGCCATGGATCGTCGACCAGCAGGAAGATCTCCAGCCCGATGACCCACTGCAGCGCGTTCACGTAGCTCTGCTCGCGGTAGCGGAACGGCACCACGCCGCAGCCGGCCTCGCATTCGATGTCGGCGCCGATCCACTTGCGCGGATCGGCCAGGCCCGACTGCGCATGCTGGCGCATGGTGTCGCCCGAGGCCGTGACGGTCTGGCCGAACATGATCTGGCCCACGTCGATGCTCACGTTCCTGTTCGCGTTCACCACCTCGGCGAGCTGCAGCGCGGCCGAGGAGAACTTCTTCGGGCCCTCGGTGCCATAGGCGTGGAACTGGATGTGCGTCAGGTGCCCCGGCAGTCCGTCGAGCGCGGCGATGGTGTCGAGCGTGGACTGGATGTTGCCGGCCACGCCCAGGTTGCTGCCGTGGATGTGCAGCGGGTGCGGCACACCAAGCTCGCGCAGCGCACGCGCCAGCGTGTGCACCACCTGCCGCGGCGTGACCTGCCAGTGCACATGGTTCTCATCGACGTCGAGCTTGCGCTGGTTGAACTTGAAGGCCGAGATGCCGCCCGGGTTCACCACCTTCACGCCCATCGCCTTGCTGGCATTGATGGTCCAGCCCGCGTAATCGCGGATGCGCTCGAAGTCCCAGCCTTCGGCCAGCATGCGCAAGAACAGCTCGTCGTTGCCGAGCATCACGTAGGCGCCGTGGTCGAGGATCGGCGTGTCGCCCATCTCCATGTGCGCGTGGCGCGCATTGCAGGCCATCATGGCCGGCTCGAAGGCCGCCGTGTAGCCCATCTCGACATAGCGGTAGCCGGTGGCCAGCGTGCCCGGCGTGCAGGTGCCGCACGAGGCCAGCTCGAGCAGGTTGTCGGGCAGCGCGATGGGGTTGGCGTTGGCGCGGTGGTCTTCGGGCAGCAGCATGCGCGCGAGGTTGACCTTGCCCCCGCCGATGTGGGTGTGCATGTCGATGCCGCCGGCCATCACGATGCAGCCGCCGATGTCGATCTCCTCGGTGGCGGCTTCATTCGGTGCGAGCTCGACCATGCGGCCGCCCTGCACGTACAGGTCGCGCACCTCGTCGCGGCCGTTCGCGGGATCGATCACACGGCCGCCGCGCAGGCGCAGTGTCGCCGTCATTGCACGTGCCCCTTCTTCAGCGCCTGCACCGCCTGCGTCAGCCGCCGGACCACTTCGCCCACGCTCGGCAGCCCGTCGTCGTACACGGGCCGCAGCGGCAGCAGCACCGAGCCGTCGGTGCGGAACAGATGGCCCGCGGAGCCGATGCCGGGGGTCGACACGGGAATGAACACCAGCTCGTGCGCATCCTGGGTCGCGCGCATTGCCGGATGGCCGAGCACGATGCGCGGCATGCCTGCGGCGGGCGGCGCGGGCTGGGGGCCGTAGCTCGACACCCACAGCAGCGTGTCGACCGCGCCATCGGCCAGCAGGCGCCCGGCATCGAAGCACAGCGGCTCATGCTCCAGGCCCAGCGGCCCGGCGCGCGAACGCAGCGGCAGGCCCGAGAGCCAGGCGAACACCTGGTTCACGGTGGAAGCGCCGTCGCCACCGCCCAGCGGCAGCGAGGCCGCGCGCGTGCTGCGGTTGAGCGTGGCGACGATGCGCTGGATTGCCTCGACGATCAACGCGCCCTGCGCCGGCAGCCGGCCCGATTCATACACCAGCACCGCATAGCGCGCTGCCTGCAGCCGCGCCGAAAGCGCCGCCAGATCGGCCGGCACGCGGGCATCGTCCTTGGAAACACGGCCCGCCACGAGCGCCGCGAGCAGGGCCACGGTATCGAACAGGTCGCCGTGCAGGGGCAGCGTTTCCACGGCCACGCCTTCGCGCTCCCCCACGCCGATGCGGCGGAAGAACTCCGGGTAGTGCGCCGCCGGCTCCTCGGTCATGCAGACGACCAGGTCGGCACGCGTCTTCGCTTCCGCCAGCGTGGTGCTGAAGCCGCCGCGGTCCTGCAGCGCGCGCAGGCCGTGCATCAGCGCCTGGCCCTGGGCCGGGTCGCAGATGGCGCCGGTTTCGCAGGCCAGCGCGTAGAGCGCCCGGGCGCCCGCGACATCGGTGCCGAGGCCGCCGAACAGCGGCTGGCGGCTGGCCGCGAGCAGCGAGGCGGCCTTGCCGATCGCCGTGTCCAGGTCGCAGTCCTGGCCGCCGGCCCGGGGCTGCGCCGCGCCGGCCGAGGCATCGAAATTGGCGAGCGCATCGCGCGCGCGCGGGCAGTCGCTGCCCACGAGCTTGAGCGGCGTGCCCAGCTCGACGCCGAAGGTGTCGCACAGCAGGGGGCAAAAGGGGCAGGTCCAGGGGGCATTGCCGGCTGGCGCGGCAGTGTCGGGTTGATTCATGGGCAGGCCACCACGCAAGCCATGTGCCATTCACCCGAAGGGCCGCCGCGCCTTGGGACCGGGCCCTGTTGACACACACGAAGTGAGACAGAGTGTTGCGCTTTTGGCGGTCAATGCGTGCCGGCAGGGGCCGGCGGCAGTGCAAGCGAGCCCGCCGGTGGATGGCACGGTTCGTGTGTACAGCGGGCTGATGGCACGCCTCACCCACCCTCGTCGCACCGGCTTCGGCAGATCAGCGGCGTACGCGTGGCAATTGCAGGTCGTGCAGCGCGCTGGCCACCAGCCAGGCATCGGCGCCGGCGGCGCTCGCACGCGCCAGGTCGTCCTCGCTGCGGATGCCGCCGGCACCGATCACCATGGCGCCCGGCGCCAGGCGCCTCACCTCCTGCAGCGTTTCCAGGTCGGGGCCGGCGCCGGAGCCGACGCGCTCCAGCGTCATCACGATCAGCCGCTTCGGCCACAGGTCCACCGCATCCCAGCAGCCGGCGGCATCGAGCCGCTGGCCGTCGCGCCGGTCCAGCGACAGCGCCGCCCCGGGGTCACCGGCGCCATCACCGGCCGTGGCCTCGAAACAGCGCTCCAGCGCCTCCCGCGAACGCAGCGATTCGCTGCCGAACACCAGCACGATGCGGGGCGCGTACGGCGCCAGCTGCTCGCGCAGCGCCTGGCCGGCCGATGCATCCGCCAAGCCGGCATCCAGCCACAGCTCGATGCCCGGCAGCGCCTGCAGCAGATCGGCCAGCACGCCGGCCTGCACCGCCCCGCCCTGCAGGGCATCGAGGTCGGCCACGTACAGCTGGCGCGCCGCGCAGTGCTCGCACAGGATGCGCGCCACCGTCACCGGATCGCTGCTGGCGCACAGCGCCGACACGATCGGCCGGTAGGCCTTGCGGTCGCCGCGCACGGCCCGCACCACCTGGCTGTTCAGCAGGTCGACGACAGGAATCAGGTTCAGTTCGGAAGTCATGGGAAAGATGGGGAAGAACCCGGAAAGTGGATGATGAAATGACCCAACGCGTTTTTGTTTACGAGTATCTCAGCGGCGGCGGCTGGAGCGACTATGGCGACGACACCGCAGCCGACGAGCTGCTGCCGCTGGGCCTGTCGATGCGCGATGCCATGGTGGCAGACCTGGTGCGCGCCGCCGATTGTTCGGTCTCCGCGGCAGTCTGCGAACCGGGGAACACCCTGCCTGCAGGCGCCGTGCCACTGCGGGCCCGCCCCAACGAATCGGCCTTCGACTTCGTCGCGCGGCAGAGCGCGCTGCACGACCTCGTGTGGCTGGTGGCGCCCGAGACGGACGGCCTGCTTGCGCGCTTCCAGCGCACCGTGGGCGATGCGCGCTGGCTCGGCTGCAGCGCCGAGGCCATCGAACTCACGGCCGGCAAGAAAGCCACGCTCGCACACCTGGCCGCGCACGGCGTGCAAACGCCGCTGGCCTTTGCCGATGCGCCCGACATCGCGCGCTGGGTGGTCAAGCCCGACGATGGCGCCGGCGGCGTGGCCACCCACGTGCACCAGCGCCACGCCGATGCGCTCGACGACCAGGCCACGCGCACGCAGGCCGGCGCCACCTTGACGCTCGAGCCCTGGATCGAGGGCGAAGCCCTGAGCCTCTCGCTGCTGTGCACGGAGCAGAATGCCGAAATGCTGAGCATCAACCGCCAACGCATTTCGATCGATGCGCACGGCAAGCTGTCTTTCGATGGCGTGAATGTCGATGCGGTGGGCCGCGGCGATCCGCGCCGGCATGACCTGGCCGCGCTGGCCATGCAGGTGGCGCGTGCCATCCCCGGGCTGCGCGGCTTCGCGGGCATCGACCTGGTCTGGCATCCGCAGCACGGGCCGGTGGTGATCGAGGTCAATCCGCGCGTCACCTGCGCCTATGTCGGGCTCTCGGCGGCGCTGGGCCGCAACCTGGCGGCGGAGCTGCTGGCGGACCGCCTGCACGGCGGCGGCACCCAAGAACGGGAACTTGCGCGTGCCGTCGCCTGAACGCACCACCATCGGCTGGGACATCGGCGGCGCCCATGTGAAGGCCTGCCTGCTGCAAGGCGGCGAGGTGGTCGACGTGGCGCAGTGGGGCTGTCCGCTCTGGCAGGGCCTCGACCATCTGGCGCGTGCGCTGCAGGCCGCAGGCACGCGCTGGCCCATGCTTGCGTCCGCACAGCATGCCGTCACCATGACGGGCGAGATGGTCGACCTGTTTCCCGATCGCGAAGCCGGCGTGCGCGGCATTGCCGCGGCACTGGCGGCCACCTTGCCCACGCGGCCGGGCGCGCTGCATTTCTTTGCCGGCGATGCGGGCTGGTGCACGGCGGCCGATGTCGCGCGGCACTGGGAGCACATCGCCTCGGCCAACTGGCTCGCGACCGCGCGGCATGCCGCGCTCGTGTTCCCCGAAGGCGTGCTGGTCGACATCGGCAGCACCACCACCGACCTGATCGCCTTCGGCAACCAGCGCGTGCTGACCACCAGCCGCACCGACGCCGAGCGCCTGGTGAGTGGCGAGCTGGCCTACCACGGCGTGGTGCGCACGCCGGTGTGCGCATTGACCCAGCGCATCGAATGGCGCGGCCAGGCAAGGCACGTGATGAACGAGTTCTTCGCGACCACGGCCGACGTCTACCGGCTGTGCGGCGAGCTCGACCCGGCGCACGACCTGCACCCCAGCGCCGACAACGCAGCCAAGAGCCTGCCGGCCACGCGCCAGCGCCTTGCGCGCATGGTGGGGCTGGACGAGCGCGATGCATCCGCTGAAGAATGGCTGGAGCTCGCGCGCGCCTGGCGCGCGGCGCAGGTCGAGGCCATCGGTGCGCAGTTGCGCCGCGTGCTGGCGGCGCATGCGCTCTCGCGCGATGCCGTGGTGGTGAGCGCAGGCTGCGGCGCCTTCCTGGTGCCTGGGCTGGCCGCCGTCGCCGCAGAGGGTGAAGGCGCGGGTGCCGTGCCGCGCCGCTTTGCCGCCTATGGCAGCGACGTGGCAAACGTCGCCCGCCATGCGCCCGCAGGCATCGCCGGCTGGGCGCAGGTGTGCGCGCCGAGCGTGGCGGTGGCCGCGCTGTTCGAAAGGGAGCACGACTGATGTGGGTGGTCAAGATTGGCGGCAGCCTCTGTGCCGACCCGGTGCTGCCGCAGTGGCTCGATCTGCTCACGCAGATCGGCGGCGGCCGCGTCACGGTGGTCTGCGGCGGCGGCACCTTTGCAGACGAAGTGCGGCGCGTGCAGGCGCACTGGCAGTTCAACGACCTGGCCGCCCACAACATGGCGGTGCTCGCCATGGCGCAGACGGCCTACCAGCTGCATGCGCTGAACCCGGCGCTGCAGCTGGCCGCGCGCAAGACCGAAATCCCCGAGCTGCTGCGGCGCGGAAAAACCGCGCTGTGGCTGCCGCTCGAACTGCGGCGCGACAAGCCGGACGGCCGCACCAGCTGGGACGCCACGTCCGACACCATCGCGCTCGACCTCGCCAAGCATCTCAATGCCGAGCAGCTGGTGCTGGTGAAGTCGTGCACCATCGATCCGCAGATGACGCTCAATGAGCTCGGCGATGCCGGCGTGGTCGACCAGCAGTTTGCCGAACGCTCCGGCGATGCGGCGTTTCCGATCACCCTGCTCCACAAGAACCAGCTCGCGACCATGCGTGCGCTGCTGCTGGGCGAGGCCACCTTCGCCCCGCGCTGAAGTTCAGACCGCTACAGGCTCTACCGCCTCGCCGTGCAGCAGCGCGGCCAGTGCCGCAAGCCGCTCCGGGCTCAGGGCCGCCTTGCGGTCGCCCACGCAGACGGCGCTGCGAAAACCCGCGAAGTCCGGCGCGAGCGATTGCAGCAGCGGAACATGCGCCACGCGCAGCGCGCCCGCCACGCCGGCCATTTGTCCCGCCGCGCGCACCTGGGCCAGGAAGGCGCGCAGATCGGCCATCGGCACGGCATCGAACAGGCTGCCGGCTTCCTTGTCGGCGGTGTCGACCATGAGCCCGGGAAAGCCCAGCGTGCAGGCATGCGCGGCCAGCGCGGCATCGAGCCCGTGGTCGCCGATGAAGACCGGCACCACCGGCCAGTGGCAGGCCGCGAGCGCATCGAGCACCGCGAAGGCCTCGGGCCCGCGCTCGATGCCGACCTTCACATAGTCGACGCCGCAGGCACCGACCGCGTCCACCTGCGCCAGGATCGCGTCCCGCGCATGCATCGGCAGGTCGCCGATCGTCGCGCTCACGGGCAGGCCGATGCCGTGCCCGCGCAGCGCACTCACGATGGCGCCGATGGTTGCCACCGGCAGGCCGCCCAGTGCGCCTTCGTTGGGTTCCTTCAGGTCGATGAAGTCGGCGCCGCCGCGGGCCGCGAGCAGGGCTTCGTCCACGCTGCGCACACTGACCAGCATGCGCATCGTCATGATGTGCGCTCCCGGGCGGTGGCAGCACGGTGCTGCGCGACCGCGGCGCGCAGCCACTCCCAGGCCTCGCGTTCCTCGGGGCCGGCGGTCTTGTCGATCGCGATCTGCAGGTAGGTCATTTCGGTTTCCACTTTTTCGGGGGGGAGCATGTGCAGCCGGCTCACCAGCACGGCGCCTTCGATCACCGCGGCCTGCGCGCGGTTGAAGCCGGCAAACGGCGCATGCGTGGCCTCGTGCACGGCCACCATGCGCAATACCGGCCGCTGCACGTCGTCGCGCTGCTCGGCCAGTTCGAGTTCGACGTGGCGCAGCGCAGCAGCCAGCCGCACGCCTTCGATGCGCTCGGCCGGCAGCGTGGGCCACAGCTTGCGGCCCGTGACGCAGCCCGCGAACACGCGCGTGTCGCAGACGATGTTGAGCACCGCATGGCCGGTGGCCACGATGTTGTCGTGCGTGGTCGAGGGCTTGAACGGCATCAGCAGGATGCCGCCCTCCTGGTAGCGGATGCCCATGGGCGCCACGTGCGGCTTGCCGCCGGGGGCCACGGTGGTCACCACGGCTTCGAAGATCTGGTCGTTCATGAGGGGGATGGCGCGGTGGTGCTGGCGGCACCGCTCTCGGCTGCGCTGTTCTTCTTCGATGTCTTCATGGTGGTTCCCGGTGCGCACCAGCGCGCGAGGTCTTCGGTGGCCCGCGGCGCGGCGCAGCCCCAGTCGAGCGGCTGGTCCTGCACGTAGCGCTTGCCGAGCTGCCAGGCGATCTCGGCGCGCGCCAGCTCCACGCCCATGTAGAACGCATGGTCGGCGTCGTCCTGCAGCTGGAGCTGCGGCCAGAGTTCGAAGGCGCCCTGGGCAAGCCGCATGCCGTCGCGGTTGTACACGTGCAGGCCGAGCGGCGATATCTGCACGCGAAAGTTGGGGTCGCGCACCTGCGAGGCGATCTCGCCGATTTCTTCGGGCGTGTCGGGGAAGGGATGCTTGGCATGCACGGTCATCAGCGCATCGCTCATGCCCTTGGGCAAGGTGGCGTTGCGCGCCGCTGCATGCATGATGCGGCGCGCCCAGTCGGCCTCGCTCACCGCGCGGCGCGCATGCTGGCTCACCTGGGTGGTCAGCACCGCCGCCACGTTCAGCTCGGCGGCAATGCCGAACAGCACCGCGTTGATGCCGCTGGTGTCGGCCTCGGTGAGCTCGGTGAGGTTGCCCACGCCCAGCATGATCGGCGCATCGGGGAAGCGCTCGCGCAGCCGGTGGTAGCGCACGATGGAGGCGGTCAGGCCGAAAGGTATGGGGTCGAGGATCGAATCGGCCAGGAAGGCGCGGCCGCGGCGCTGCATCTGCTCGACGGCTTCGTACAGCGACGCTTCATCGGCCGGAACGCGCGGTATCAGCACGGGCGTGGCCGCGACCTCGTCGGCGATCCACAGGGTGTCGAGCGTAAGGCTCAGCAGGTAGTCGGCGCCGGCCTTGCCGCCGAGCAGCAGCTCCTGTGTGTCGCTCGAATCGACGCTGACCTGGAAGCCCGCGGCCTTCAGCGCCTGCACGCTTTCGGCCAGGTGGTCGAAGCGCGTTTCGGGCAGGCAGCCCAGGTCGATCACGTTGGCACCGTCGGCCGCGAGTTGCTGCGCGCGCGCGATGATCTGCGCCACCGAGAGCCGCGGCGCATCGACGATCTCGGCAAAGATCGCGACCTCGTAGTCGTCCAGGTCGACGGCGCGCGCGCTGCGGTTGAAGTGGCGCGGCAGGTCTTTCAGCTCTTGCGGGCCGCGCTCCACCGGAACGCCGAAGTGAAGGCTCAGCGCCTCGACGTCGCCGCGGCAGCGGCCCGGCACCATGATGCGGTCGGCGCGGCGCGGTGCGGCGCCCTCGCCTTCGCCCTCGGTGAACACCGGGGCCGCAACGCGGCGGCGGATCATGTCGGCCGTCATCAGTGCCGCCACCTGCAGGCCGATCTCGCGCACTTCCCATGTGAACGGTGCCGCCTCGATCCCGGCCAGCACCCGCGTGAGGCTGGCTTGGGCGAGGCGCCCGGTCAGGAAGACGATGTGTTCCATGCGAGAGAAAGTTCCTTCAGGCGCGTGTCGAGCGCGGTCTCCAGTTGGGCCGGTGAACAGACCACCTGGCAAAAGTCGATGCCGCGCAGCCGCTCCACGTTGTCCAGTTCGATGCGCCGCGGACGCAGCGTGACCCAGTCATGCGGCGACTTGGTCACCACCACCGGTTCCGTATCGCATGCAAACACGATGCCAGGAATGCCGAGCTTGCCGGCTTGCGCAAACATGTTGGTCGGCAGCGAGTCGCTGATGCCGAATGCGCACTTGGCCACCGTGTTGCTGGTGGCCGGCGCCACCACCACCGTGTGATAGACATCGTCGTAGAGCATGCCCACCGGCACGCCGCTGGCGGTCTTGTCGCGAAAGACACGGAAGCGCGGTTTCAGCGCCTCGATCTGCAGCTTGTAGATGGGCAGCACCTCCTCGGCCGCGGCCGAGAGGAACAGGTCGACCGAAGGCAGCCGCGCCGCAATCGCAAGCGATTCCTCCAGGAAATGGCCCGAACCCGTGATGCACCAGGCCAGCCGCGAACGCGGCGGCGATGCCGGCAGCGGCGCTTCGCCGTCTTCGGCGGCCAATGCGGCGCCGCGTGGATCGATCTTGCCCTTGCCCGCCGGCTCCCCGTTCGTCATGTCTGCGAGCCTTTGGGCTCAATCGGGTGGAGAGATCTCGATGTGAAGCTTGTGGAGTTTTCGGTACAGGGTGTTGCGGCTGACATCGAGCGCCTTGGCGACGTTGCTCACGTTCCAGCGATGCTGCTCGAGCATCTGCAGCAGCACCTGCCGCTCGTTGGCCTGGATCGGGTTGAGTTGCTTGATGGCAGGTGCCGCATCGGACGGCGACGCTTCCGCGGCGGCATCGGACGACGGTTCGGACACTGCCGCATGGGCCAGCGCGGGCAATGGCGAAGGTGCCGTGCGCACGGCCAGCGAAGGCAGGTGCTCCCGCGTGATGGTCTTGCCGTCGGCCAGCGCGGCGGCGCTGCGCAGCACATGGCGCAACTGCCGCAGGTTGCCGGGCCATGAATAGGCCATGAGCAGGCGCTCGGCCTCTTCGCCGAGCCGGCTGTCGCTGCCGCCTTCGTCCTTGAGCACGTCGTGGATCAGATCGCGCTTGTCGCTGCGGTCGCGCAGCGCGGGCAGGTCGAGTTCGATGCCGGCCAGGCGGTAGTAGAGATCTTCGCGGAAGCGGCCTTCGCGCACCAGGCTCGGCAGGTGCTGGTGGCTCGCGCTCACGAGCTGGAAGTCCACCGGATGGGTGTCCTCGGTGCCCAGCGGCGTGACCTGGCGCTCGTCGAGCACGCGCAGCAGCCGGGCCTGCAGCTCCAGCGGCATGTCGGCGATTTCGTCGAGGAACAAGGTGCCGCCGTCGGCCTGCAGGATCTTGCCGCGCCGCCCGCTGCGCTGTGCGCCGGTGAAGGCGCCGGCCTTGTAGCCGAAGAGTTCGGATTCGATCAGCGTCTCGGGCAGGCTCGCGCAATTGACTGCGACGAAGGCGCCGTCTGCGTGCGGGCTGCTCTCGTGGATGGCGCGCGCGAACACTTCCTTGCCCGAGCCCGTCTCGCCGCACAGCAGCACGGGAGTCCGGCGCGCGACCACGCGCCGCGCGGTGTCCAGGTGCGCGACCAGCCGCGCGTCCTTGAAGGTGCGGACGCTCGGCGCACGCGCGGCCGCCGGCCGCAATGGCGCGCGGAAGACTTCGGCGCCCGTCTCCGCCACCATCGAAGCCGTGCCTGCCGCGCCGGCCACGCGCGCACGCGCCGGCGTGGCGGCGTCCGAAGCCGGCCGCCGCGCCACCGCGAAGAAGCGCAGCGCCGCATTGGCGCGGTAGGCCACCACCGGATGGAATGAAGAAGAAAGGCTGCGCTGGACGATGTCTTCGAGCGAGGTCTGGAACAGGTCGTCGATGCGCTGCGTGCGGATCTCGTCCATCGACTGCAGGCCGAGCTGGAACAAGGCGCTGCGGTTGGCCGCAAGAATGCGCCCGTCGTCGCCGACCGCGAGCTTGCCTTCATGCAGCGTGTAGACGAATTCGGGCCGGCTGTGGAAGTGCAGCGGATGCGCATTCGAGAAGCGCTTGTCGATGAGCCGGTTCTCGATCATGCGCGCCGTCATGCCCAAGAGCACCAGCACGTGCTGCTGCATGAGGCTGGATCGGCTGGTCACGTCGAGCACCGCGATGATCTCGCCGGACGGATCGAACACCGGCACCGCCGAGCACGTGAGCTGCGTGAAGTGGCTGAAGAAATGTTCTTCGCGCCGCACGGAGATCGGATGCGCCGCGGCCAGGCAAGTGCCCATGCCGTTGGTGCCGGCCTCGGCCTCGCCCCACATGCCGCCGGCGCGCAGGCCCATGGGCTCCGCTTCGGCGGCGAACTCGGGCGAGGACACCATGTGCACGATCACGCCGTCGGTGTCGGTCAGCACCACGGCGGATTCGGCATCGGCGAGCTGCTGGTAGAGCGTGGTCATCTCGTAGCGTGCGCACTCGATGACGTCGGCATGCTGGTTGCGCCGGCTCTGCAGCGCCGACGATGCAATGACCACCGGTTCGCGCGGGCGGCCCGGATCGAGCTGGTACTGGTTCAGGCAGCGGCTCCACGAGCGCGTGACCAGGTCATTGCCCTCTTCATGAAAGCCCCGCCTCACCACGTCGAGCACACGGTCAGCGTGTCGATCGCCTTGTCTCAGCGTCAATGTCATTGGAGTTCTCCGGCGCGTTCCATCGTGTCTCCTTGTTCGGCCCATTGTTGTGCCTGCCGGCCTGCCGCGCACCCGGTGAAACACCAAGCACTGGCAATGCCGGAGCGGGTCCGGTCTCTGGCCTGCATTTTGCGTTGACGAGTCTCGCTGGGGTGGGCTTGCATGCCGCCAGACACACTTTCAAACATATTCGATCACTGGAGACACCACTTGAACACCAGCCCGCGTCCTTCCATCGCCCGCCTTTCCTCGAATGCCTCGCCCGATGCGGCCGAGACACCTGCGCCCATGGACCTGATCTTCATCGAGGGCTTCAGCGGCCAGACGGTGATCGGCATCCACGACTCCGAGCTGCATCATCCGCAGCCGCTCTTGATCGACGTGCACGCCGGCGTGCCCCGCGCACGCGCCTGCGACACCGACCGCATCGGCGACACCATCGACTACGGCGTGGTGCGCGAGCGGCTGGTGCGGCTCATGGCCGAGCACCGGCTGCAGCTGCTGGAGGCCTTTGCAGAGGCCATTGCCGACATCCTCATCGACGAGTTCGGCGCCAGCTGGGTCCGCGTGAAGGTCGTGAAGCCGCGCAAGTTCGACGACGTGCAGGCCGTGGGTGTGCAGATCGAGCGCCATGCACCCACGCACCGCGCCTCGAAGCTGGGGCACGGCGCCACCGTGCTGAACTTTCTTGCGAGCGGCATGGTGCCCGCCAAGCACTGAACCTCCGAAGATAAAAAAGCCGACGCGGTTCACGCGTCGGCTTTTGTTCTTGCGGCTCAGAGGTGGGCTGCGAACGGGTGCGCCGTCGTGCCCTTCTTGTCGACCACTTCCGCGGCCGTCGGCGAGCCGGCCACGGCGCGCTGGATGGCTTCGCGGGTGGCCTGGTAGTTGTAGTCCTGGATCTTCTTGTCGTCGTCGGCAAGCCAGTGGATGAACACGCCGACGCAGATGAACAGGTTGTCCGCCTCCGCCATGGGGATGGTGCCATCCTCGACGCTGTCGGCCACCGCCAGCGCCACGGCGCGCTGCGCCGGCCCGAACATCTGCACCGCCTGCTTGGCGCCCTTGATGGTCACTTTGTTGAACATCACGGTGGCCGGCTTGGTCAGCAGGTTGGGAGCCACGACTGCGAGCAGCGAAGTGAAGCCGTCCTTGTTGTTCGTCAACGCGTTCGCGAAGGCGGTCTCGGCAGCGCTGCCGCGCGGTCCGATGATCAGGTCGATATGGGCTACTTCGTTGCCGTCGCCAACGAGCGATTCGCCCACCATCAGTCGATCGATTTTTGCCATGGTTTCGAGTCTCCTCTCAGAGGTCCAAGGTGTTTAGGGTCAATACGACACTGGTCAGGAAGACCAGCGCAAAGCCATGGGTATCACGATCCGTGCCATCCATCGGCCGCGTCGCGCGCAGGCGCCGCGCACGAGCGGATCCAGCTTGAAAGCAGCAGCGCCGCCACGGTGAAATCGGCGCTGGTCCCGGGATTGACGCCTGCGGCCTTGAGGGAAAGGTCCCAGGCCGCGAAGCCGGGGTCGGCGTCGAGCGCCACGCCCGCGCCGGCGCGCTCCCGCCAGGCCTGCGCCGCCGTCATGACAGTCTGTGCCACGCGATCGCCGTGTTTTCGAACAATGTGTGAATCAGGAAAGGCGCTCAGGCAGGCCAGGTAAAGCCGTTGGACGAAAGCCACAGTGGCGGCATCGGGTGGTGCACCGGTATCGGCCGGCACGTCGCCGCAGCCCGCCGGCTGCACCGGCTCCTGGAACGCCAGCGCGAACAGGTCCGCGAAACCGTCGCGGTACTGGCGCGCGATGAGGTCGCGGTCGGCGGCAAGCGCCATGGCGGCACGCAGGTCGACGCTGGGCGCATCGCGCACGTCCTCGGCCGGCGCGGTGCCGATGCCACCGGGATGCGCCTGCGCAATCGCGCGGTAGGCGGCGCGCGCATCGTCGATGTCGAGCGCGGCCAGCACCGACGCCACGGCCGCGCGCAAGGCCATGGGGGTTGCGGCCTGCGGATGCTGCTCCACCGCGAGCGCGATGGGCGCGCACAGCAGCAGGATGCCGAGATTGGTGTTGCACCCCGCCACCGCCCAGGTAGCGGCCACGGCAGCCTCGATGCGCGCACCCACGCGCAAGCCGGGCTCGAACAGCGCATCGGCTGCGGCCTCGGCGCTGGCGATGAACATCGAGGCCTGCATGCCGTGGCCCGGCGAAGCCTGGCTCACGTTGCCTGGCTTGCGCACCGCCACGTCGAGCCAGCAGGCGCGCAGGAAGCAGGCCCGTGCACGCTCGATGGCCGCCTGCCGCGCATTCGTCATCATCATCAGGCGCGGCGCTCCGGCGGCGGCAGGTTCTGCTGCGCGAGGCGGCGCGCCTGCGCGAGCTTGCGGTCGAGCAGGTCGTCGACGATGGCGCGCGCGATGTTGAAGCCCGTCACGCGCTGCAGCCCCTGCCAGGCCGCCACGCCATTGACCTCGAGCACCTGGATCTTCGGCCCGCTGGCCGCCGCGATGAGGTCCACGCCCGCGTAGTCCATATCGAGCGCCTGCGCCGCGCCTTCGGCCAGTTGCGCAAGCACGGGCTCCAGCACGGCCGGCTCGCAGCGCGCGCCCTGGGCCACGTTGTGGATCCAGTGCGTGCTGACGCGCCGCATCGCGGTGACGGCACGCCCGCCCACCACCATCACGCGCCAATCGAAGCCCGGCGAGGCCATGGGCGGCACGAAGCGCTGCAGGTAGGCCAGGCCCGCGTAGCGCGCGTCGATGTCGGGCATCGGATGATGAGCGCCGTCGACCTCGCCCACCAGCTGCAGGTTCTTTCCCTGCGAGCCGAACAAGGGCTTGAGCACCAGCGCATGGCCCGCGGCCATCTCGCGCATGGCGATGCGCCGCGCCTGCGCCGCCGACTCGGTGGCCCAGGTGGCGGGCGCGGGAATGCGCGCGGCATGCAGCAGCAGGCTGGTCATCGACTTGTCGACCGTGCGCTCGATGGCGCGCGCATCGTTGTAGACCGGCACGCCCAGTTCGCGCAGGGCATGCAGCACGCCCAGGCGCTTGGTGACCTGCTCGAAGCTTCCGCCGGCGATGCCGCGCACCAGCACCGCATCGGGCAGCTCGCGGCCATAGCCGGGAATGACCAGGCCATGCCATGCCGCAGTGGTGTCGATGTTGCAGTCGGCCAGGTCGACGCAGCGCCCCACCGCGCCGCGTGCGCGCAGCGCGGCCTGCAGCTGGCGCGTGTGCCAGCCGATCTCGTCCGTCATGATGACGATGCGCACGGTCAGGCCTCCTGCAGCCACAGGCGCTGCAGCAGCGCCATGTCGGGCGCGCCACCGTGCCAGGTGTTGCCGCTGTCGATGTTGCTGACCCACACCTCGGCCGGTGCGAACAAGGCGCCGTCGATCTTGTAGAAGTCGTACTCGACCTCCTTGAAGATCTCGGCGAACGAGCGGCCGTGGTCGCGCGAATTGCGCGAGGGCAGCGCGCGCGCCAGCTCGCGTGCCGCGGCATCGTCGCCGCGGACCGTCAGGTGCACGCGGCCGCCGTACAGGATGGCGTCGTTGGTGCGGCCCATGGCCTCGACGCCATCGGCGCTCGGCGACGGCAGCGGCGCGGTGCCGGCCCCCTCGACGATGTTGGCGAGCGCAAATCCGAGCTCGTGCGCCTTGTGCAGCGCCACCTCGAGCACGCGCGCCACCACCTGCGTGGTGCCCGCCAGGCTGGTGGTGGGCGTGAGGATCAGGGTCAGCGCTTCGGCAGCCAAGCCGCAATCGCGCAGCAGCTTGTCGATCACGATCTTCGGCGGCGCGCGATCGACTTCCAGCACCAGCACGCCGCAGGGTGCATGGTCGCGGTAGCCCAGTTCGGCAAAGAGTTTTTCCTTGACCGCCAGCGCGCGCGCCGGCCCCGAGCCGAGCGAAAAGAACTTCTTGCCGCCGGTCTCTTCCTTGGTGGCCGAGAGGCTCCAGCCGGCGTACTGGCTGCCAAGGCAGGCCAGCACCGGCTGCGAGCTGCGCACGTCGAGCCACGTGGGCCAGCCCTCGGCTGCGGCGCCGCTGCGCAGGTTCACATGCCCCAGCCCGCCCATGCAGATCTCGCCGATCTGCAGGCCGGCCGCCACGCTGCCGCGTGCCTCGATGCCGGCATCGACGATGCGCGCGCCGCTGTCGTCGCGGCGCAGCTGCAGCCCGAGCGCATCGGCATCGGCCAGCAGGCGCTCGACCAGCGGCCGGGCCAGCAGGTTGACGCTCAGGCCCGACGCGGCCGCGGGCGGGGAAGTGTTGCTCATGCCTTGGTCTCCAGTGATTGCAGCAGCCGCTCGCGGCTTTCGTTCAAGCGGGTGCGCACCTGCTGCGCGCTGCTTCCGCTTGCGGTCAGGGTGCACACGGGGTCGTCGATGTCGAAGCGCTGGCCGGCCTCGGGCAGGTCGCGGATGCCGGGCCATGCGGCGAGGCGCTCGGCCGCGGCCGCATCCAGCTGCAACGGCTGCCGTGCGAACACGATCTCGATGCCTTCGACCTCCAGCGCATGCAGTGGCATCGCCGGCGGCGGCAGTTCGCCATGCAGGCAGGCATGCAGATGCGCCTGCATCACGCCTGGTGAGGCGGCGGGCGCCTTGTAGAGGCTCATGCTGGCCGGTGGCCTCGGATTGACCTCCAGCACGCCGATGGCGTCGCCGTCGCGCATGAAGTCGAGGCTGCACAGGCCGCGCAGTTCGAACTCCACGGCCAGAGCGCGCGCAATGGCCGTCACGCGGCGCGCGATGTCCTCTGCCACGGGCACCGGCCCGACGGCACCGCAGAACACGAAGGGCCGCGTGCCGAAGCGGCGCACGGTCTGCTCGTTGAAGCCGAGCACATGCACATCGCGGCCATTGGCGATGAAAGTGGCCGACATCGGCAGCCCGGCCATTTCGCGCTGGAAGTAGTGGTGCAAAGACGGCGGCTCGTCGATCGACCACGGCGCATGGCGCACATGCCAGCCGCCGCAGCCGTGCGCGTCCTTCATGAGCCATCCTGTGGGGTCCTCGGGCGGCTGCAGCAGCACTTGCGGAAAGGGGATGACCTGCGCCGTGAGAAAGCCGAAAAAGGCCGCGGGATCGCGCAGGCGGCGCACGGCCGCGGGCGCGGTGCCGATCAGCGGCAGCACGGCCGCGCCCTCTTCCAGCAAATCGGGTTCGCCCTCGAAACCGCTGGCTGCGATCCAGCCCAGCACCGGTTCGCTGTCCTCTGCCAGCGTGCGCAGCGCAGCCAGCACGCTGGCCGCATCGATCTGCAAACTGCCGGGCGCGCCGATCGGCAGCCAGCGCGACGCCGCGCGGCGCGTATCGACATCGCCGAACAGATCGAGCGCGATCACCTTGAAGCCCTCGCTTGCCGCCGCCTCGGCCATGGCGCGCGCGGAGATGGCAGCGACGGCGATCGTCTGCATGGTTCCAGCTGGCTTCAAGCCGTCTTTCCGGCCTGCTCGACCAGGAATGCGCGGGCCACCGCAAAGGCTTCGGGAAAGCTCAGCACCTGTGCTTTTTCGGCCTCGCACATCTGCACCAGCAGCCGATGCTGGGTCTGGTACTTGACGTTGCCCACCGCCAGCGCGCCGATGGCCACGGCCTGCGTGCCGGCCAATGGCTTGGCGTCGTCCATCACGCCGACGCCGGCAATGCCTTCGGGCGGCACGGCGTTCACGTCGGCCGCCACCTTGAGCCGCGTCGCGGCGCCGAGTGCCTCGCGGGACACCACCTGCGCGCCCGCGGCCGCGCAGGCCAGCAGCACGTCGGCATCGGCGATGGAGCGGCGCACGGCGTCAGGGTCGCCGCCCGAGAGGCCGTGCAGCTTCACGCCGAAGCGCTGCCCGGTTTCGTCGGCCGCTTCCTGCGCCGCGTCGATGCCGTTGCGGCTGGACAGGTACACCTCGGCACCGGCTCCTGCAGCGATCACGCCCGCCACGCGGCCCACCGGCCCCGTGCCGCCGAGGATCACCACGCGCTGGCCTTCCAGGCCCTGCCCATGGTGGCGCTTGAGCGCGGCCTCGACGCAGGCCACCATGGCCGCGGCCGTGGTGTAGGCGCCGCTCGGGTCGGCCATCACTGAGACGACGAAGGGCTTGACCATCGAGGTTCGTGCGCGCTCGAGCATGTCCGCCGCCAGCTGCGCATCGCGCCCGCCGATGAAGATGCCGGTGCGCGCCACGCCCTTGGGCCCGCGCGAGAAGATGGTGTCCTGCGTCAGCCCGGTGATGCGGTCCAGGCCCACTTCGCAGTAGGGCACGATGATCTGGTAGCCGGCGTCCGCTGCCATGTTGATGTCGAACGGGCTCATCTGTTGGCCGGGGGTGAACATGTGGAGGATGCGGGGACGTTCCATGAGGACCTGCGTGGGTTGATGTTGATGTGTGGAAGGTTGAGGGCGGGTGCTCTGCGGCTGCGGCGGCCTCAGCGCTTGGACGGCTCGGCGGCACGGCCGCGCACCACCGCCCCGCGGTTGCGGCCCGAGACGATGCGCAGCTCCAGCCGCGGGTCGAGCTGCCCGGAGGCACGCGCCGCATCGACCAGCATCTCGGCCCGCACGTGCGAAGGCACGATCGCAAAGCTCGTGGGGCCCCATGAACTCTGGCCGATGGCCGCGTCATGCCCGCGGCTCGCATCCGCGAACCAGTGCATCAGCCGCCCGACCGCAGCGCTCGTGTAGATGCCGCCCTGCGCCGGCGCGAAGTGCTCGCCGAGCAGCTGCTGCATGCGATTGATGCCCGCGGCAAACGGCGCGAACTCCGCACGCGCGGCGCCGGGCAGCACCCGCATCAGCACCTGATGGCAGATCTCGGCCGCGCCCGTTTGCGGCAAGGGCGGCAAGGCCGCAATGGCTTTCTTCTCCGCGCCGCCCGACAGGCCCTTGTGCGTGGGGTCCTGGACCACGATGACGCGCCATTCCTCCGGAAACTCGATGCGCGAGAGCAGCGGTGCGGGCAACCCGTCGGCGCCCGGGCCGCCGTCGAGCAGCAGGCCGCCGCTGTCGAACCCCGCGATGCCGATCCCGGAGCGCAGGCCGCGCCCGAGCCAGTGCGCCAGCGTGCACGTGTCCAGATCGAGCCCATGCCATTCGGCAAAGGCCCGCCCGATCGCCGACGCCAGCTGCGTGCCCGAACCGAAGCCCGCATGTGCCGGCAGCGCATGGCGCAGCCTCAGCGACAGCGGCGCGTGGCGGCTGCTGCGCTGCTTCAACACCGCCAGATAGTCCGCCGCGCGGGCCAGCTCCGCCCCGCCGGCCGGCGTGTCGGCCGACAGCTGGTCCGATGACGCGGACGCCGACAGTTCGAGATCGGTGGTGAAGCCGTCGATCACCAGCCCCAGGCTGCCGAACGCGCGTCCCAGCGAACCCGAGGGGTCCAGAAAACCGAGGTGCAGGCGCCCGGGCGCGCTCACGCTCACGGTGCGAACGCCCTGGTCGAGCCTGGAAGCAATGGCGAGATCGGCGGAGATCATGGGCGGCGGTGTGCGATGAGGCGAGGTCATGGACTCGCTTGTCATAGCAAGGGCCGTTCCGTCCATGCGCCCAGAGGGGGCACCGGGGCCAGGGCGCGTTCAGGAGGCCGGCGATGTCCCAGGAGCGGGACAATGTGTCACGGCGTGCGGGGGCCGCTGCAGGGGGCGGCTGCTGCGGTTGCAGCGCCCAAATGAAAAACGCCCCGTGAGGGGCGTTTTCGTTTGCTATCTGGCGGAACCGGAGGGATTCGAACCCTCGATGAGGCTCTACACCCCATACTCCCTTAGCAGGGGAGCACCTTCGGCCACTCGGTCACAGTTCCTGAAAGAAGCCGAGATTATGCCACCATCAGGCGGCCGGTTGGTCCAGGTCGAAGGCTTTGTGCAGCGCGCGCACGGCCAATTCCATGTATTTTTCGTCGATCACGACCGAGGTCTTGATCTCGCTGGTGGAAATCATCTGGATGTTGATGCCCTCTTCGCTCAGCACGCGGAACATCTTGCTGGCAACACCCACGTGGCTGCGCATGCCGATGCCCACGATGCTGACCTTGCAGATCTTGGTGTCGCCCACGATCTCGGTCGCGCCCAGCGAGGGCATGACCTTCGACTGCAGCAGGTCGACCGTCTTCGCATACTCGTTGCGGTGCACCGTGAAGCTGAAGTCGGTCCGGCCGTCCTTGCTCAGGTTCTGGATGATCACGTCGACTTCGATGTTGGCGTCTGCCACGGCACCGAGGATGTGATACGCGATGCCCGGCTTGTCGGGCACGCCCAGCACCGAGATCTTGGCTTCGTCGCGGTTGAAAGCGATGCCGGATACGACGGCTTGTTCCATGTTTTCGTCTTCCTCGAAAGTGATCAGCGTGCCGGACTTGGCCTCTTCATTGATGTCGATGTCCCACGGCGTGAAGCTCGAGAGCACACGCAGCGGCACCTTGTACTTGCCGGCGAATTCCACCGAGCGGATCTGCAGCACCTTGGAGCCCAGGCTCGCCATCTCGAGCATCTCTTCGAAGCTCACGGTCGAGAGGCGGCGCGCATCGGGCTCCACGCGCGGATCGGTGGTGTAGACGCCGTCGACGTCGGTGTAGATCAGGCACTCGTGCGCCTTCATTGCGGCCGCAATGGCCACGGCCGAGGTGTCGCTGCCGCCGCGGCCCAGCGTGGTGATGTTGCCGCTGTCGTCCACGCCCTGGAAGCCGGTGATGACCACCACCTTGCCGGCGTCCAGGTCGGCGCGCACGCGCTCGTCGTCGATGCTCTCGATGCGCGCCTTGGTGTAGGAGTTGTCGGTGCGCACCGACACCTGCCAGCCCGCGTAGCTCACGGCCTGCATGCCCTCGGCCTGCAGCGCAATGGCCAGCAGCGCGGACGACGCCTGCTCGCCGGTCGAGGCGAGCATGTCGAGCTCGCGCCCGTGGGCATCGCTCGGTTTGCTCGGCGCCAGTTCCTTGGCCAGGCCGAGCAGGCGATTGGTCTCGCCGCTCATGGCACTCGGGACCACGATCATCTGGTGGCCGGCGCGCGCCCACTTGGCGACGCGCTTGGCGACATTCTTGATGCGCTCGGTCGAGCCCATCGACGTACCGCCGTATTTGTGAACGATCAATGCCATGGATGAATTCAGAGAAATGGGAAGGGCCGCCGCTGCACCTCCGAGTGCCAGCGCGGCGCCCTGCAAGCCGTCAGCGCGAAGCCTTGGGCGAGGGCCCGGAATTGTACCAATGCAGCAGGTCGCCCCTGCGCTGGGCGAATCCATTGGCCACCTTGAGGTGGATCCGGTGGCCGCGGGTGGTGCAGGCGCGCACCTGGTCCAGCAGCTGGTCGAGCTGCGCCGCGCTGGGCGCGCAGCCGTGCGCCTGCATCAGCCAGTGCCGCAGCACATTGGCCTGCCGCGCGCGTGAAAGCGCCTGCAGCGCGGCGATGCGGGGCGGGTTGCCCACCACGACCAGGTCCTGCGCCGCGAGTTCGCCCAGCAGTTCCTGCGCCTGCGCGGCATGGCCGATGCTGCGCGCGAAGGTGGCGCGGAACTGCGGGAAGGTCCGCGCGAGCGCGGGCAGCAGCACGGCCCGGATCCGGTTGCGGGTGTAGCGCTCGTCCTCGTTGGTCGGGTCCTCGATCCACGGCAGGTCGACGCTTTGGAGCCACGCGCGGATGTCGGCTCCGGGCACGGCCAGCAGCGGGCGGTAGATGTCCAGCCCGTTGCGCCGCGCATGCGCGGGCATGGCCGCGAGGCCCGGCAGGCCGGCGCCCCTGGAGAGCGCCAGAAAAAGGGTTTCGACCTGGTCGTCCGCATGGTGCCCCAGGACTATCGATTCGATAGCGCCAAGCGCCGTATCCATGCGTGCCATGGCTGCAAAAGCGTCGTAGCGGGCGCGGCGCGCCGCATCTTCGGGGCTGTCGCCCTGGGCATGGCGCGCGTCCACGCGGTGCACCGCGAGCGGCACGCCGAGGCGTTCGCACACGGCCGCGCAATGGCGCTCGAAATCGTCGGCCGCGGCCTGCAGGCCGTGGTGCACATGAAAGGCAAGCACCTGCCCGGGCCAGGCCGAGGCGCAAGCGGCAAGCAGCGCCGTGGAATCCGCGCCGCCGCTGAAGCCCACCGCCAGCGGCAGATGCGCCGGCTCGAACGCGGCCATGGCGCGTTCGAAGGCTTCGTTCATGGAAGGAGCAGCGCGTTGGCTTGCTTACCTGCCGGTGTCGGCCTTGGTGTCGTTGAAGCGCCCGTAGCTCTGCAGGCGTTCGTAGCGGCGCTCGAGCAGTTCCTTCGGCTTCAGGTCGCTGACCTGGCGGAAGGCGTCGTTGAGCGCACGCTTGAGGAAAGCGGCCATCTGGCGGTGGTCGCGGTGCGCCCCGCCGACCGGCTCGTTCACGATCTTGTCGACCAGGCCGAGCGCCTTCAGGCGGTGCGCGGTGATGCCGAGGGCATCGGCCGCTTCCTGCGCCTTGTCGCTGGTCTTCCAGAGAATGGAGGCGCAGCCTTCGGGGCTGATGACCGAGTAGATCGAATACTGCAGCATCACGAGCTGGTCGCCCACCGAAATGGCCAGTGCGCCGCCGGAGCCGCCTTCGCCGATGATGGTGACGATGATCGGCACCTCGAGCTGCGCCATCTCGTAGATGTTGCGGCCGATGGCTTCGGACTGGCCGCGCTCCTCGGCGTCGATGCCCGGATAGGCACCGGGCGTATCGACGAAGGTGAAGACCGGCAGCTTGAACTTCTCGGCCGTCTTCATGAGGCGCAGTGCCTTGCGGTAGCCCTCGGGCTTGCTCATGCCGAAGTTGCGCGCGGTGCGCTCCTTGGTGTCGCGTCCCTTCTGGTGGCCGAGCACCATGCAGGGCGTGCCGTTGAAGCGCGCCAGGCCGCCCACAATGGAGAGGTCGTCCGAAAAGTGCCGGTCGCCGTGCAGTTCGACGAAGTCGGTGAAGATCTCGTTGACGTAGTCGAGCGTGTAGGGCCGCTCCGGATGCCGCGCGATCTTGGTGATCTGCCAGGGCGTCAGGTCGCTGTAGATGTCCTTGGTGAGCTGCTGGCTCTTCTTGCCGAGCTGGTCGATTTCCTCCGAGATGTCGACCGCCGATTCGGTCTGTACATAGCGCAGTTCTTCGATCTTTGTTTCGAGTTCAGCAATGGGCTGCTCGAAGTCGAGGAAGGTTCGTTTCGCCAACGTCTTCTCCTGTTGTTCAGTATGCGACCGGTACCGGGTCGAGCGATCGCCAAATATACCAAGTCGCCACGCTGCAATACGGGGCCCAGGCCACGGCAACGTCGCGGGCATCGCTGCGGCTCACGGGATCGCCCGAAAAATAGTTGACGCTGATGCCGTTGAGCAGGCCCAGGTCGTCGACCGGCAGCACATTGGGGCGCATCAGGTGGAAGATGAGGAACATCTCGGCCGTCCAGCGGCCGATGCCGCGGATGGCCACGAGCTCGTCGATGATGAGCTCGTCGGCCATGTCCTTCCAGGCGTCGACGTGCACCGCGCCCGAATCGAAGTGAATGGCCAGGTCCACCAGGTACTCGATCTTGCGCGCCGACAGCCCCGCCGCGCGCATGTCGTCGACCTTGAGCTTGAGCACGTTGGCCGGCGTGAGCTTGCGCGGCAGCACCACGAACTTGTCCCACACGGTCTGCGCGGCCTTCACCGAAATCTGCTGGCCCACGATGCTGCGCGCGAGCGTGGTGAACGCGTCGCCGCGCGACTCGAGGCAGGCATCGCCGAACTTCGGGATCAGCCGCTTCATCACGCGGTCCTTCCTGGACAGGTGCTTGCAGGCCTCTTCCCAATAGTCCGGCGTGAAGATCTGGACCGCCGGGTTTTTCGAGGAAGCAGGCATGGGATTCGTGGTTCCGTTCACTGCGCTGCGGCCCAGGTTGTGCCGGTGGGCGAATCCTTGAGCACGATGCCCTGCGCCAGGAGGTCGTTGCGGATGCGGTCGGCCTCGGCGAAGTTCTTTGCGGCCTTGGCGGCCGCGCGCGCATCGATCTGCGCTTGGATGGTCGCCTCGTCCAGCGTGGCGCCCGCGCGCAGGAAGCGCTTCGGGTCGTCCTGCAGGATGTTCAGGCATCCGCCGAGCGCCTTCAGCAGCCCGGCCTGCGCGGGCGACTGCGTGCGGTTCACTTCACCCGCCAGATCGAACAGCACGGCCACGGCCTCGGGCGTTGCAA
This sequence comes from Variovorax sp. 05T418, assembly GCF_056396385.1. Lineage (NCBI taxonomy): Bacteria > Pseudomonadati > Pseudomonadota > Betaproteobacteria > Burkholderiales > Comamonadaceae > Variovorax > Variovorax sp. 05T418. The sequence continues at coordinate 252,268 of NZ_JBFTLJ010000002.1, forward strand.
AGTCCTCGTCCATTGCGGCCTTGAAGCGCGCCGCATACGGATCGTTCCAGTCGATGGCCGCCAACGCCTGCGGCGCGACCAGGTCGAGCGACGTGTAGAGCCGCTTGAGCGAGGCGCGGGCGTCGTCGAGATGCACGTCGCTGTAGTTGAGCGGACGGCGGTAGTGCGCCCGCACGACGAAGAAGCGGATGGTCTCGGCGTCGTACTTCTTGAGCACGTCGCGGATCAGGAAGAAGTTGCCCAGGCTCTTGGACATCTTCTCGTTGTCGGTCACGATGAAGCCGTTGTGCATCCAGTAGTTGGCCAGCGGCTTGCCGGTTGCGCCTTCGCTCTGCGCAATTTCGTTCTCGTGATGCGGGAACTGCAGGTCTTCGCCGCCACCATGGATGTCGAGCGTTTCACCCAGCAGCTCGCAAGCCATGGCCGAGCACTCGATGTGCCAGCCGGGGCGGCCCGGGCCGAACTCGCTGGCCCACTTCACTTCTTCGGGTTCGCTCGCCTTGGCGCTCTTCCAGAGCACCGGGTCGAGCGGATCGTCCTTGCCGTCGAGCACCGCCACGCGCTCGCCCGCGTGCAGCTCGTCGATGGACTTCCCGCTGAGCTTGCCGTAGCCCGGAAACTTGCGCACCGCGTAGTTCACGTCGCCGTTCTCCGCGCGGTAGGCCAGGCCCTTCTTCTCGAGCGTGCCGATCATCGACAGCATCTGCGGGATGTAGTCGGTGGCGCGGGGTTCGTGGGTGGGCCGCTCGATGCCGAGCGCATCGGCATCTTCGTGCAGCGCATCGATCATGCGGTCGGTGAGCGAACGGATGGTTTCGCCGTTCTCGACCGCGCGGCGAATGATCTTGTCGTCGATATCGGTGATGTTGCGCACGTAGGTCACGGCCAGGCCGCTGGCCTTGAGCCAGCGCTGCACCAGGTCGAAGGCGATCATCGAGCGCGCATGGCCCAGATGGCAGAGGTCATAGACCGTCATGCCGCACACGTACATGCGCACCCGGCCCGGTTGCAATGGGGAGAACTCCTCCAGTTCACGCGAAAGCGTGTTGTAGATGCGCAGACTCATGAGGCTCGGAAAGCGTCGCTTCGCGCTCGTGCGGTACGGGCGAACGACGGTGTATTTCAGGGGTGACGGGACAGTGGCCACGAGGGGTTGGACATGGCCCCTCGGCTACAATGCACCGCAGTATAAACGGCTGCTGCCGTGTCCATTCCGGGTGTTTTCGAAGCCCGCATTTCCCACTCCTGCCGAGGCTTCATGAAGCACGTCGCGTTCTCCAAACTCTCCATCGCCTTCGCACTGCTGTTCAGCCTGTGGGGTTCCGCGGCCTACGCCAACGACTACGACGACGTGAACACCCTGCTGCGCCAGGGCAAGTCGAACGAGGCGCTCGCCAAGGCCGACGCCTACATCGCCGGCAAGCCGCGCGATCCGCAGATGCGCTTCCTGCGCGGCGTGATCCTCACCGAGCAGAAGAAGCAGAACGAGGCCATTGCCGCGTTCACGCAGATGACGCAGGATTTCCCGGAGCTGCCCGAGCCCTACAACAACCTGGCCGCGCTCTATGCAGCGCAGAGCAAGTTCGACCAGGCGCGCGCCGCGCTGGAGCAGGCGCTCAGGCTCAACCCCAACTACGCCACCGCGCACGAGAACCTCGGCGACGTGTACGCCCGCCTGGCGGCCCAGGAATATGTGCGAGCGCAGCAATTCGCCAGCACCAACGCCAGCGTGGCGCCCAAGCTCTCGCTGATCCGCCAGATCTTCACGCCCAAGGCCGAGGCCGATGCCGCGGCCCTGCCGGCGGCACCGCCTGAAGCCCGCAAGCCGGTCGGCCGCGCCAGCAAGTAAAACGACAACCGCCGGCAGCATCCTGGCCACGGCCGCTTGCATTGCCCGGCCCGCGCCCCACATCATTCGCACACGGAGCCATCCTTGACGATCCAAGCCCCTTCCCTGTCCACCCGCTTCAGCCGCCGCGGCGCGCTCGTGCTGGCCGCCTCGCTCGCCTTTGCCGGCGCCGTCCATGCGCAGCAGCCCGGCCCGCGCGTGAAGCTCGCCACCTCGGCCGGCGACATCCTGGTCGAGCTCGACCAGGCCAAGGCACCCCAGACGGTCGAGAACTTCCTGCAGTACGTCAAGGACAAGCACTACGACGGCACCGTGTTCCACCGCGTGATCGACGGCTTCATGATCCAGGGCGGCGGCTTCACGGCCGACATGCAGCAAAAACCCACGCGCGCGCCCATTCCGCTCGAAGCCAGCAACGGCCTGAAGAACGACCGCTACACCATCGCAATGGCGCGCACGGGCAATCCGAATTCGGCCACCTCGCAGTTCTTCATCAACGTGAAGAACAACGATTCGCTCAACGCGCCCAACCCCGACGGCTACGGCTACACGGTGTTCGGCCGCGTCGTGGCCGGCACCGAGGTGGTCGACAAGATCCGTGCCGTGCAAACCGGTAACAAGGGCGGCATGCAGAACGTGCCGCTCGAGCCCATCATCATCAAGTCCGCCACACTGGCGAAATAATTTCCGAACATCCGAAGGAAGGACTCCCTCATGAGCAACCCCAAAGTCGAACTCCACATCAAGAACTACGGCGTGATCACGCTCGAACTCGACAGCGCCAAGGCGCCGAAGTCGGCCGAGAACTTCGTCAACTATGTGAAGAACGGTCACTACGACAACACGGTGTTCCACCGCGTGATCCCGGGCTTCATGGTGCAAGGCGGCGGCTTCGAGCCCGGCATGAAGCAAAAGCCCACCGGCGCCGAGATCGAGAACGAAGCCAACAACGGCCTCAAGAACGACAACTACACCGTCGCCATGGCGCGCACCAGCGCACCGCACTCGGCCACCGCCCAGTTCTTCATCAACGTGGCCGACAACGGCTTCCTGAACCACACCGCGCCCTCGGCCCAAGGCTGGGGCTACGCGGTGTTCGGCAAGGTCACCGGCGGCACCGACGTGGTGGACAAGATCAAGGCCGTGAAGACGGGCCGCAAGGGCTTCCACGACGACGTGCCGCTCGAGGACGTGGTCATCGAGAAGGCCGTTCTCGTCGCGGAATAACGCGCGGACCGGCGAACGAACGCGGCGCGGCACGGGCATGGCGGAACCTCCGGTTTTCAAGGAACTGCTCGCCCCGCCCGCGTGGCGCACCGTCGACCTGATCTCCGACCTGCACCTGCAGGTCGACGAGCCCGCCACCTTCGAGGCCTGGCGCGGCTATCTGGAGACCACGCCGGCCGATGCGCTCGTCATCCTGGGCGACCTGTTCGAGGTGTGGGTGGGCGACGACGCCGCCGCCCTGCCCGGCTTCGAGGCCGAATGCGCCGAGCTGCTGCGCCGCACGGCCGAGCGGCTGCCGGTGTACTTCATGCACGGCAACCGCGACTTCCTCGTGGGCCCGGCGCTCGCTGCCCAGTGCGGCTTCACGCTGCTGGACGACCCCACGGTGCTGGTGCTGCATGGCGAACGCTGGCTGCTGAGCCATGGCGACATCCTTTGCCTGGACGACACCGACTACCTCCAGTTCCGCGCCCAGGTGCGCACGCCCGAATGGCAGGCCGCCTTCCTGGCCAGGCCGCTGGCCGAGCGCCGCGCGCTCGCGCGCTCCATGCGCGCGCAAAGCGAAGACCGCAAGCGCAACCCCTCGGCCGTCTGGGCCGACGTGGACGGCGGCGCCGCGCGCCAGTGGCTGCAGCAGGCGCGCGCGCACACGCTGGTGCACGGCCACACGCACCGCCCGGCCGATCACGACCTGGGCGACGGCCTCAGCCGCATCGTCCTCAGCGACTGGGATGCCGCAGCCCATCCGCCGCGCGCGCAGCTGCTGTGCCTGTCCCCCGCCGGCGCACAGCGCGTCGACCTGCGCTAGCGCGGGTATGTTCAAGTGGCTGCGCCGGCTGCGCGCCCTGCCCTCCATCCCTGAAGACGCCTGGCAGGCCACGCTGGCGCGCTATGCCTTTCTTGGCGCATTGCCCGGGGCCGCCCAGCAGCGGCTGCGCACCCTGGCGGCCGAATTTCTGCGCGACAAGGAGTTCCACGGCACCCAGGGCTTCATCATCACCGACGAGGTCGCGCTGGCCATCGCCGCGCAGGCGGTGCTGCCGATCCTCAACCTGAAGGGCGGGCTGGACTGGTACGACGATTTCGTCGGTATCGTGGTACATCCGTCGGAGGTCGTCGCGCGGCGCAAGATCGTCGACGAGGCGCAGGTGGTGCACGAATACGACGAAGTGGTAGCCGGCGAGGCCATGGACCGCGGGCCGGTGATGCTGAGCTGGCAGGACGTGCTCGCGAGCGGCATCACGACGGGCGGCGGCTACAACGTCGTGATCCACGAATTCGCCCACAAGATCGACATGCGCGCAGGCGACGCCGACGGCTGCCCGCCGCTGCCGCCCGGCTTTGCGGGCAAGCGAAGCGCACGCGAGGCCGGCGCCGCCTGGCTCGCGGTGCTGCAGCCGGCGTACGAGGACTTCCGCGAGAAAACCATCCTGGCCGAGCGCTTCGGCGCGGAGCCGCCGTGGCTCGACGACTACGGGGCGGTGTCGATCAGCGAATTCTTCGCGGTGGCCTGCGAGGCCTACTTCGTGAACCGCACGGCCTTTGCGCGGGATTTCCCGTCGGTGCTCGCGCTCTTCGACGAATTCTTCGGACGCGGCCAGGCCTGATCGCCGCGCGGCCGGGCAAAAGAAAAGCGCCCGTGGGCGCTTTTCTTCTTTGGCAGGACGACGATCCCGCCTACTTGCGCAGCAGCGCCTTCAGCGCATTCTGCAAACGGCGCGCGCTCGCAGGGTCATGGGCCGCCGCCAGCACCTTGCCGGCGTCCTGGCCCCAGGTCTGGGCCGGTGCCGGATCGCCGCGCTTGGTCAGCAGCTTGAGCTGCAATGCACGGCGCGCGTCGAGCTGCTCGGCCGGCGTCGGCACTTCGGCGGCCATTTCGAGGCGCAGCAGCGCTTCGGCAGCTTCATCGGGCGCGGCCTTGGGCGCCGTGCCGATGGCCTGGGACCAGCCGCTGCGCACCGCGGGCGTCACCGCGCGTCCGAGTTCCTGCACGCTGGGCAGCCGCGAGGCATCGCGCTGTTCCCATGCGCCGAGCACCTGCGTGAGCGCTTCGCCGTGGGCCTGCGCCGCAAGCTTGCGCAGCGCGAGGTCGGCGCGCTCGAGCGCTTCGCGCTGGGCGCGGAAAGCGGCGTCGCCGAGCCGCGGACCACGGTCCTCGAAGCGCGGCGGACGGTCGCCGAAGCGTCCGGCCGGCGCACCGCGGTCGCCGCGGCCATCGGGACGCGCCGCGCCGCGATCACCGGGACGGCCAGGGCCGCCCGGCCCCGGACGGGCGCCATCGCGCCGATCGCCGAAGCGGCCGCCTGCACGGCCCGCAGGCACGGCCTCGGCCTTCTTGTTGCCGGGACGGTCGTCGCCGCGCACGGCGACCACGGGCTTGGGCGCGGGCTTCGGCGGTGCGGGCGGTGCCTTGGCTTCTTCGGCCGCGGCAGCTTCGCCGGCGTCATGTGCCGCCACGTCGGAGCGCGCCGATGCGTCGGCACCGTCGGCCGGCGCGACGAGGTCCGGGCTGGCCGCGGCACGGGCCGGAGCGTGCGTGCCCGGCTGGGCTTCCGCGTCGCTCGAGCCCGGCGCCTGCTCGGCGCTCTCGCCGAACTCGGCCGCAGCCTGTCCGGGCGCAACCACTTCGGTGGCGCCCACGGCGGGGCCGTCGCTCGAGGGCTCAGGCTTTGCGGCAGGTGCCGGCGCAGGCGGAGGCGCCTCGCCGCGCAGCGCGGCTTCGAGCCGCGCGATGGCGGCGCGGATCTTCTGCACGTCGCCGCCGGCATTGGCCGCGTCCAGTGCCTTGGAGGCCTCGAGCACATGGCGGTCGTGCTCGCTCATTGCAGAGGAGACCTTTTCGCGCTCGGCGGTCTTGCGGTTGAAGGCTTCGTCGATGGGTGCGCGGAACGCGTCCCACAGCTTTTGCTCATGGCGGCGGTCGAGCGGCACGCCCTGGGCCTCGGCCTGCCAGCGCTGCTGCAACGCCTTGACGGCATCGATGCGCAGCATGGGCTGGGCGCCGAGCTCGGCGGCTTCCGCGATCATGGCCTGGCGTCGTTCGATGCTGGCCTTTTGCGCCGCCTCGAAGGGTGCGCGCGCGGCGCCGAAGGCTTCGTTCCACTGCGGCTGCAGCTCGGCGAAGATCTTCTCGCCCACGTGGCCGGCATCGCGCCAGCGGTCGGCAAACTGATGCAGCGCGCGGTTGTGCGCCTTCAGGTCGGTGGGGTTGGCGTGCTCGGCCGCCCAGGCCCGCACTTCTTCGATCAGCGCCACGCGGTGCGCGCGGTGCTCGGCCGCATCGGCGCGCACCTTCTCGAGCCAGGCCTCGACCACCTTGTGGGCTTCGTTGCAGGCTTCGTCGAAGCGCTTCCAGAGCGCGTGGTTGGGCACGCCGCCCTGGTCGGCCTGCTTCCACTGGTCGCGCAGCGAGCGCAGGGTTTCCTGCATCTTGCGGCCGCCAAGGGCCTGGCCTTCGGGGCGCTTGAGCAGGCCTTCGGCCTTGGCGACGAGGTCTTCGCGCACCTTGTCGGCGCTCCAGCGCTGCCAGCCTTCGAGCTCGCCGGCTGCGACCAGCGCCGCATGCACGCGCGCCTCGAGCGGTGCCTCGACCAGCTTGCCGTGTTCCTTCAGCACCGCACGCAATGCGGCGGCCGCGCCGGCGCTGGCCTTGCCGTGGCCTTCGGCGGTTTCCTGTTCGAGCTTGGCCAGGGCCGCCTGCACGGCGTCCTGTGCCGCTGCACGCACGGCCGGGTCGACCTTGGGTGCCGCGGGCTTGGCGGGCGCCGCCTTGGGTGCGACGACTTCGCCGCGCGCGGCGCGCAGCTCGTCGGCCCACACCGGCACCGGCGGCAAGGGGGCGGCAGCGTCGGCGGCCGCGGCCTGCGCCTGGGCCAATGCCGCATGGAACGCATCGGAGACGACCAGCAACTGCGCCTTCGACGCTTCGAGCTGCGGGGCGAACCTGGCATCCAGGCTGTTCCAGTTGGCATCGGCCGTGATGTCGGCGGCCTGCTGCTGCCAGTGGGCCACATCGGCGCGCAGCGATTCCTCGGCGGCCTGGGCGTCCTGCCAGCCCTTGGTCGACAGCACCTCGAAGCGCTGGGCCAGCAGCACGGCGGCCTCGCGGTGCACCTGGGCGCGGTGCTGCAGGTCTTCGATGCCCTTGACGCGTTCGGCCAACTGCACCTTGAAACCCGCGAGCGGTTCGCGCGAGAGGGGCGCGCCGGCCTTGGCGGCGTCGCGCTGCCAGGCGAGCGCATCGGCGATGTTGAGCTTGGGCTGGGCCAGCAGCGCCTCGGCCTTTTGTGCCCATTCGGCGGCAATGGCCTCCTGGCTCTTGGCGCGCTTGAGTTCGTCAAGCTTTTCGCGCAGCAGGCGCGCGGCGCCCTTGTCGCGGCCGCTCAGCTCCTTGAAGACTTCCTGCATCTGCTCGGGCGCGGGGTTGCCTGCGAGCCAGTCGCGGATGCGCGCGGCGCGCTCGCCCGAAGTTGGCGCGGTGAAGGCGCCGCCGGTGAGCGTGTCGAGGGCCTGGAGGTCGTGTGGCTTGGAAGAAGTAGAGGTCACTTGCGCGAAATCGTTGTCTGAAGAGAGAAAGCGAAGGCGCCGGCAAAGGCCGGCGCACATCGACATTTTCACCCAGTTGTGGCGGGCGGTTGAATTCCATGCCGCAACCGCAGCCAAATGGCTGCCGGAAGCGGCGCGGGATGGCTACCTATATGGCGAGGCGGAGCGGAAAACCAAGTGGGCGTTCGTCACTTCATGGCCAGGTCGAGCTCGGCGCCGGGCTTCCAGTCGTCACCGCTCGCCTTGGTCTTCACGGCACCGAGGAACAGGCGCTCGCTCGGCAGCTTCTGGGCCAGCAGGTAGTCGCGCACCACGGCGCCGCGCTCCACGGCCAGCTGGCGGATCGACTCCTCGTCGACCGGAATGCTCGCGAGCAGCAGGTTTTCCATTTCCTTCACCGGCAGGTCCTTGGCGAGGCCGACCATGTTGCGCGGCTTGGTGATGTCCGCGCGCTTGTACACGGCGGTCAGCAGCTCGGGGTATTCGGCATCGGTCAGGGGCGGCACCTCGGTGCCGTCCTGGCCGCCGCGCACCGCCACGCGCCGCTTCTCGGCCTGGGCGAGCTGGCGCAGGCGCTGGCGCTGGTAGGCGTCGCGCTCCTTTTCGAGGCTGGCGGTGCCGACCACCGTCATCCGCAGGTTCGGACGCTCCGTCAGCGCCTTCACGACCTTGTCCAGGCTCTCCTTGGCAGTGGCGCTGAGCACGGCGCTTCCGGGCTCGAAGGTGATGGTGCTCGACTCGCCGCTGCCGCCGCCGAGTCCGCCGGTCAGCAGGCTGAACGGCGAGGTCACCGCCTTGACGATCAGGTTGACCACCGCCTTGAAGATCAGCGGGCCGATGCTGAACTGCGGATCGTTGAGCGAGCCCCTGAGCGGCAGGTCCACGTCGATCACGCCGTTGCGGTCGGCCAGCAGGGCCACCGCGAGCCGCACCGGCAGGCTGTTGGGCGCGCCCTGCACTTCGTCGCCGAACTGCAGCTGGTTGAGCACCAGCTTGTTGGAGGCCGTGAGCTGGCCGTCGGGTGCGATCTTGTAGTTGACGTCCATGCTCATCTTGCCGCGCTCGATGCCGTGGCCGGCGTAGCGCACCGAGTATGGCGACAGCGGTGCCAAGTCGAGATCGCGCATCTTGGCGGTGATGTCGAGCTCCAGCGGCTTGGCCAGCGGATTGAGCTTGCCGGTGATTTCCAGCGCGGCGGTCTGCTGCGCCTTGCCGCGCAGTTCCAGGTCGGCCAGCGCGGGACGGCCGCCCTCGCCCTTGGGCGGGTTCGACGAGAAGGAGCTGAGCTTGCCGGTCAGCTCGCTCAGGTCGGCCGAATAGTTGGGCTTCACGAACAGGTCGGTGAAGTCGATGCGGCCGTTGACCAGGCTCATCGGGCCGAAGTTGATGACCGGCCTGGGCCCCGCATCGGCCTCGGCCTGCGCGGTTGCGGTGGGCGCCGCGGCCGGCTTGGCCGGCTCGGGACCGCCGCCGACCATGGCCTCGGCCGAGACCGGCGCACCGCCGCCCGAAGGCTGCTGCGGTCCGCCGCGCGTCGTGGTGGTGGTTCCGCCGAGGCTGCGGCGGGACTTGACGTCCGCGCTGGCCGCGGCGGCGGCATTGGCGTCCGCCTCGCCCTTCTTGGTGAGGTTCACCAGGTTGAGCCGGCCGGTCGGGTCGACGATCACGCGGGCGAAGAAATCGGTCAGCGTGGTTTCCCGCACGTCCACCGCCGGCGGGGCATTGGGTGCCATGCTCACCTGCAGGCCGCGCAGGCTCAGGGTCTTCCAGCTCAGCAGCTGGTTGGTGTTGCGATCGAAGCCGGGCGACTGGGTCAGCGAGATGCTGTTGGCGCGGAAGTCGTCGAGCGCCGTGTCCCCGGCCAGCTTGATCGTCATGCCGGCCGGCGCGCTGGCGTAGCGCACCGTCCCCTTGTAGCTGGCGAAGGCGCGGCGGATGTCGACGTTGAGCGCGTCGGCGTAGTAGGCCTTGAAGGCATGCGCCGGGAACGAGGCCACTTCGAGCCGGCCCTCGGCCGAAAGCGGCTTGAGCACCACGTTGCCCTTGTAGTCGAAGCGCCCCGGCTCCGAGCGGCGGGAGCCGATGCGCCCCGAAACCTGCAAGGGCGAGACCGTGGCGGTTTCGGGCGCGACCTTCTGCGCCTTCAGGCTGAAGGCCGTGATCTCCACGGCTACCGGCGTGGCGCTGGCCTTGTCGGCATAGGACAGCGTGCCGTTGTCGACCGCCAGGGTGCCGATGGTCAATGCCCAGGGCTTGGTGTTGGCGCCGGGCGGTGCCGCCTCGGGGCCCGCGCCGGCAGGCTTGGGCGCGGCCGCCTTGGCCTGCGCCATGCCGCCGTTCCCGGCCGGCGTCTTGAGCCAGCGCTCGAACATCCAGCGCTTTTCGCTGTCGCGCTCGACCTGCACCTTCGGGTTGGTGGCGGTGAACGAGGCCACGTCCAGCGTGTGCTTGGTCATGTCGGCTTCGGCGTCGATCAGCTCGAAGCGCCCGACGCTTGCCAGCGCGGTCTTCGCCTGGGTGAGCGCCAGGCCGTCGACGGCCACGCGCCGCGCCTTGAAGCGCAGGTCGGGCTGGGCCCACGCAACCTCGACCTGGCCGCTGAGCTTGCCGTCGAGCGTGGGCTCCAGGCTCTGCGCCAGATAGGGGGCCGCCAGCGACAGCGGCAGCGCGTCGACCTCGGTCTGCACCTCGGCCACCTTGTCGGTGGCGCTGCCCTGGAACTTGAGCGTGGCGCCGGCAATGGCGGTGCTGCCGCTGAACCGGGCCGGCTTCTCCATGGGCCAGGTGAGCTCGGTCAGGTCGAGGCCGAGCGCGGTCGTCTCGATGGCCGCGGCCGGCTGGACGGTTTCATCGCGCCATCCGATGCGCCCGCCGCTGAGAGCCACCTTGTCGACGCGGACCTTCAGCTTCGGCTTTTCGGGGGCCTTGCCGTCCGGCGCGCTTGCCGCGGCGGCGGGGGCTTTCGCCACCTTCTCTGCCGCTCCGGTGGCCGGATCGGTGGCCAGCAGGTTGAGCTGGCCCTTGGCGTCGCGCGCGACCGCAAGCTGCGGATTGGCCAGCGCCACCTCGCTCAGGTGAAACACCGCTTCCAGCGGCCGCACGTCGGCCAGCGCCAGCTTGAGCGAATCGAAACCCAGGAGGTCCCGCCCCCGCGCATCGCCGAGCTTCGCCTTGTGCGCCTCGACCGTGCCGGTGATCTTGAGGCCGGCGGTGGCAGCCTGCTCGAAGTCGATCTTCAGGTCGGCATCCAGGCTGCCCGCCTGCAGTTGCACTGGCAGGCCGCCCGGGATGTAGCCCAGGTACGGCGCCAGGTCGAGCCCCTTGAACTGCACGTGGGCGTCGGTCTTGCGGCTTGCCGCGAACGGCGTGGTGAGGGCCGCCGAATCGAACTTGCTGCCGTTGAGCGCGAAAGCCAGCTTGGGCTCGGTGTTGATGTCGCGCTTGGAGGCCAGGTTGCTCAGGAACGGCACGTTGAGCACGAAGCCGCGCAGCTCGTGCCTGCGCTTGACGGTCTGGTCGTCGAAATCGACCGCGCCGTCCCTGATCGAGATGTTGTAGATCGCAAAGCGCGCCGGTTCGGCCTTGGGATCGGGCGGCGGTCCGGCCGCGAGCTTGGCCAGGATGTCGTCGATGTCGTACTTGCCGTCGGCCTGGTGCGTGAGCAGGATGGCCGGCGCCTCGACCGTCACCGCATCGATCACCGGCGCCAGGCGCAGGATCGACTGCAGTTCGGCGTCGGCATAGATGCGCTTGACCGCCACCTGGGGCCGGCTGCCGTCGGCCGTGGCAATGCGCAGGTCGTTCAGCGCGAGCTCGAGGGTCCAGGGCTTGAAATCGATCTTGCCGACCGTGACCTGCCGGCCCAGCTTCTCGCTCGCGATCTTCTGGAGCTGGCTCTTGGCAATTGGCGGCACCGCGAGCCAGGCGATGACCCAGAGCGCCAGCAGAACCAGCAACGCGACGATCCCACGTCGCACCCATTTGTTTTGTTTGAGCGAAGCTACATCCATCGCGGGAGTGTGCCGCAAAGAAGCTTGGAGCCAGAAACAAGAAAGCCCGGCAATTCGACGAAAAGTCTCATTACCGGGCTTGATGGCGGGCACAAAACCCATGCCATCGTTTCGCGCGACCGGAAGTCAATGGTTCCTGCCGTGCTGGCAGCAAGAGATTGCCGCCATGGATCCTCCATCGTTCCAACCCTTGACTTGCACCTCGGGCCGTAGGATTTCGGAAAACCGCCTGAGAACTCAGGCGTATTCAGATTAGGCGCCCCGCCCTTGCATTGCAATGCCGTCTTCCAAGGGTTTTCCCTTAGATTTTGTTTAAATATGTAATCACATAAGGGAATAGGTTCTTATACTTGACCGGGTATTTAGCCGCGCTAGAATCCCGCCTGCCCCTGGCCTGCCCCAGACCCAGCAGGGGCCACCTGAATCCGCTGCCGAGTTCCCCCGGCTTGATCAGGCCGCCGCGCTCCACCCCCTACACCTCCATGCGCGGAGCCTGATTCGTACCAATCCAAGCGCCGCTGCCTTCATCCATCGCCCCCGCGGCGCTGCGACCAGGTGCCGCACAGAAAGGAAGAGCGATGAACAAGGCGTTTGATGCCACGGCCCGCGGGCTGAGGACCTTTGTGTCCGATGTGGCAGACGGCTTTTTTGAGATCACCCACAACGGGTTTGCACTGGTTGGCCTGGCCATCGTGTTCGCGGCCCTCGCCCTGGTGGCGCGGCCCGACCTGCGCAAGGCCGGCGAGGAACAGCTCATGGGTTGGCTGCAGTCGCGCAAGCCCGCGCCCGAAGCCACCGACCTGGAGCCGACCGCCATCGTGCGCACCACGGCCGCGAGCCCCGGCGACCTGCCCAAGCAGCAGGCCGCCGTGGCCTATTGGCTCAGCAAGAAGTACCGCGTGGCGGCCGAACCGCTGAGCGTGCTGGTTGCGGAGGCCTATCAATTGGGCAAGCGCACCAAGCTCGACCCGACGCTGATCCTGGCCATCATGGCTGTCGAATCGAGCTTCAATCCCTTCGCCCAGAGCCAGGTCGGCGCCCAGGGCCTGATGCAGGTCATGACACGCGTGCACGGCGACAAGTACGAAAGCGCGGGCGGCACGCTCACCGCCTTCGACCCCGTGACCAACATGCGCGTGGGCGTGAAGGTGCTGCAGGAATGCATCGCCCGCGCCGGCTCGCTCGAAGGCGGCCTGCGCTACTACGTGGGCGCGGCCAACCTCGAGGACGACGGCGGCTATGCCGGCAAGGTGCTGGCCGAGCACGAACGCCTGGTTCAGGTAGCCAATGGCCGCAATCCGCCGACCATGCCAACGCCCGCGGCGCCGGTCGTGCGTGCGCAGGCCCAGCCGATTCCGGTTGCCGTGCCGCCCAAGCCGCAACAGGCGGCCGAGCCGGCAGCGGACCCGCAGAAAGTGGCCCTGCTGTCGGGCGTTTCCTGAGCCCCTGCGCTACACTTCACCCCGTACGCGACTGGCGATAGGCGCAGCACCCCGCACGGTGCCCTGCGCTGACGTGGAATACCACTGGGAAGCGTGCCGCCTGGCATCCATACAGGCGTTCAGCCGTTCGCCTGGGCAGCCCTTGTTTGGTTGAAGAACAAGGACCTCGTCTTCAAAGGACTGCCATGTACCACCGCAACATCCTGGTCGAACAGACCGATCCCGAAATCTGGGCTGCCATCCAGGCCGAAAACGCGCGCCAGGAACACCACATCGAACTGATCGCGAGCGAAAACTACGCCTCGCCGGCCGTCATGGCCGCGCAGGGCTCGCAGCTCACCAACAAATACGCCGAAGGCTACCCGGGCAAGCGCTACTACGGCGGCTGCGAGCATGTCGACGTGGCCGAGCAGCTGGCCATCGACCGCGTCAAGCAGATCTTCGGCGCCGACGCCGCCAACGTGCAGCCGCATTGCGGCGCCTCGGCCAACGAAGCCGTGATGCTGGCCTTCCTGAAGCCCGGCGACACCATCATGGGCATGAGCCTGGCCGAAGGCGGCCACCTGACCCACGGCATGCCCCTCAACATGAGCGGCAAGTGGTTCAACGTGGTGAGCTACGGCCTCGATGCCAACGAAGCCATCGACTACGACGCGATGGAACGCAAGGCGCACGAGCACATGCCCAAGCTGATCATCGCGGGCGCCTCGGCCTACTCGCTGCGCATCGACTTCGAGCGCTTTGCCAAGGTGGCCAAGGACGTGGGCGCGATCTTCATGGTCGACATTGCCCACTACGCCGGGCTCGTGGCCGCGGGCGTGTACCCCAACCCGGTGCCGCATGCCGACGTGGTCACCTCCACCACCCACAAGAGCCTGCGCGGCCCGCGCGGCGGCATCATCCTGATGAAGTCGCAGCACGAGAAAGCCATCAACAGCGCGATCTTCCCGGGCCTGCAAGGCGGCCCGCTCATGCACGTGATCGCCGCCAAGGCCGTCGCCTTCAAGGAAGCCATGTCGCCCGAGTTCAAGGCCTACCAGCAGCAGGTGGTCAAGAACGCCCAGATCGTGGCCGACACCCTCACCGAGCGCGGCCTGCGCATCGTGAGCGGACGCACCGAAAGCCACGTGATGCTCGTCGACCTGCGCGCCAAGGGCATCACCGGCAAGGAAGCCGAAGCCGTGCTGGGCAGCGCCCACATGACGATCAACAAGAACGCGATCCCCAACGACCCCGAAAAGCCGATGGTCACCAGCGGCGTACGCATCGGCACCCCGGCCATGACCACGCGCGGCTTCAAGGACGAAGAGGCGCGCATCACCGCGAACCTGATCGCCGACGTGCTCGAGAACCCGCGCGACGCCGCCAACATCGATGCGGTCCGCGCCAAGGTGCACGCGCTGACGAGCCGGTTCCCGGTCTACCGCTGATCCGGCAAGAAGTGGCCGCATGAAATGTCCTTTTTGCGGTCATCTCGAAACGCAGGTCGTCGAGACCCGCGTTTCGGAAGACGCCGACTTCGTGCGCAGGCGCCGCCAGTGCAGCGCCTGCGACAAGCGCTTCACCACCTATGAGAGGCCCGACGTCAACTTTCCGGTGGTCGTCAAGAAGGACGGCAGCCGCGCCGACTTCGAATCGGGCAAGGTCCGCGCCTCGATGATGCTGGCGCTGCGCAAGCGCCCGGTCAGCATCGAGCAGATCGACAACGCCCTGCTGCGCATCGAGCAGAAGTTGCTGGCCAGCGGCCTGCGCGAGATCGATTCGACCAAGGTGGGCGAACTCGTGATGCGCGAACTGAAAAAGCTCGACAAGGTGGCCTACGTGCGCTTTGCCTCGGTCTACCGCAGCTTCGAGGACGTGGACGAGTTCCGGCAGCTGCTGCGCGACATCTGAAGAAGAGCCCCGCGCTCAGCGGTTCCAGCAGGCCTGCACCAGCGCATTCGAAGCGCTGGTCTGGCCGGCCGCCAGCTTGACGCCCTGCTGGTTCACCGTGAGTGTTTTGCATTCGTCGGCGGCCGACGCGCCCTGCGGCACGGCCCGCAGCGTGTAGCTGGTCGCGTCCCGGGCCGCATAGCTGATGGTGTAGTTTGCCGTGCCGGAGGATGGCGCCTGGTTCAGCCCCGCCGGCAGCGCAACGGTTAAAGGCGGATATTGGCCGTTGGCCGTCAGGTAGCGCTCGGTCCATTGCGCCGCCTGCAGCAGCTGCTGCTTGGCATCGGCCCGCTTGGCCCGCAACACGTAGCGCGTGTAGCTCGGGTAGGCGATCGCGGCCAGGATGGCGATCACCGCCGTCACGATCATGAGTTCGACCAGCGTGAAGCCGCGCGGGCGAATCCGCTCTTTGCGGGCCTGCATTTCAGGATGTTTGTTCATGCGGCGTCAATTCCACGAGATCAGGTTGCGCCAGCCGAAGCGGCGCACGGCTTGCGGCAGCTCGGTCTCGTTGCAGCCGCCGGCCGCATTGCAGATCACGTGCTTGCCTTTCTCCGCGGCGTCCTGCGGCCGAAAGACGATGTCGTCCCGGCCCGAATGGTTCCGGAAGCCGAGGTAGCTGCCCAGCGCGCTGGTGGACCCGTTGTAGGCGATGCCGTCGGGGACCACGCCGCTGAAGAAGTCGATCACCATCGACCAGCCGTCGTCGCTGGTGCCCGGCGCGCAGTCGAGCGAATTGCTCGCCGAACCGGGAATGGTGGACGAGAACAGCCCCGCGCTGCCGCTCAGCGCATCGCCCGGATAGACGATGCGCTCGCCCGCGGTTCCCAGTTCCAGATACCAGCCGCGCTTGCCGCCCGAGCCGCTGTAGCTCACGCCGTGGTTCGACGCGGTGCGGAATTCCACGTCGCCTTCCTTGACCGTGCCGGTCCCGATGGTCTGCGCCACCAGGTCGGCCAGCGCCGCGGTGCCCGTGCTGCCGTTGGCGCGGTCCCAGACGCCGTACAGGTACTGCTGGGCGGTGCTGCCTTCGTCGCCGGCGGCAAACAGCCGGCCGGTGCCGAACATCACCATGTAGCCGCCGCGCGGATGGTCGACGACCAGCGGCGCGGCCGTGATCGGCTGCGTGGCGCCGGCGGCGAACAGCGGCGCGTCGTCCAGGCTCGATGCGCCCAGGGTCGCCTTCCAGTCGCTGCTCTTGCTGCTGCTCAGGTCGAACTTCCAGAGATTGCCGAGCAGGTCGCCGGCATAGACGTAGTCGACCTTGCCATCGCCGTTGCGGTCCACCACCTGCGGCGCCGACAGCCCGTTGCCGGTGCCGGCGGCCTGCGTGGCCGGCGCGGGGATCTTCAGCACGGACTTGTCGCCGTCGAGGTACTGGATCCACAGCATCGCCTTCTCGCTCGTGCTGTTGTAGCCGTTGCCCAGGATCACGGCCCTGCGGCCGTTGTTGAGCCGCGCCACCTGCAGCGCGCGCCTCGAAAAGGAATCGAGCACGGGTTGCTGGAACTGGTGGCCGAGGTCGTCGTCTGCGACCGCGGTGGTATCGATCAGGGCCACGTCGGCGGCGTTGGTCTCGCCGATGTTCTCGGGCTTGGTGACGTCGAGCACGAAGTACCCCTTGCCGCCCGCCCCCAGCGTCCCCACGAGGAAGGACTTCCACAGCTTCGCCTTCTCGGTGTCGGTGGCCTTGGCGTCGGCGGCCGAACCCATGTAGATGTCGGCCACGAACGGGCTGCCGTCGACGTAGTACCTGTGCGAGTAGGTGCTTTCGCTGAGCTTCTTGAGCTGGGGCGCCGCCGCCGTGCCATAGACGCCTTCCGGCACATAGGCGAACGCCTCCTGGCCGGTGCCCGCGTTGAAGGCATGCAGCATGCCGTCGTTGGCACCCACATAGACCATCGGCGCGCGGGCGATGGTCGAGGCGAATGCGGCATAGCCTTCATGGGTGAAGCCGCTGTTGGGCTTCCCCACATACCGGACGCTGGAGCCCACGATGTCGCCCAGCACATGGCCGCGCTTGCGCAGGTTGAGGCCGGCGCCCTCGTTGCTGCGGTCGCCGCGCAGGAAGTCGAGCACGCCCTGGCCGAGCGCGGTGCTTGCCGCGTCGGTTCCGGTGCTGCCCTTGAGCGCCGCCTTCTGCGCCTCGCTCAGGCTGGCCCACCGGAACGGCACGCCCGCCCCGCTGGCCGCGGCGCTGGTGCCCGAGAAGCTCAGCACCTTGCGATTGCCGTCGTGCGCGCCGGGCACAGCCATGCGCGCATCAAGCAGTTCGCGCGCCGACCACGCGGGCGCGGCGGCCAGCTTGCCGTTGCTGCCGAACGGCGTGGCCGTCAGCTTGCCCGACCAGTCGGCCGTATCGTAGCCGGCCTGGTAGGCCGAAGTGGCGGTCGAAACCCTGGAGCCGCTGGCCGAGATCGAGGTCAGCGAGGCACTGGTGTTGAGCAGGATCTGCGAGAGGATGGACCGGAAGGCATCGCTGAGCGCCTTCGCATTCGCCGCTGGCGTGAAGGTGCCGCGGCTGTTGAGCGCGGCGTGCCAGAGGTCCATGCGCACGGCGGCGGCGTTGGCGTCGAGTTCGTGGTAATAGCCATAGGCACCGCCTCCTGAACGCCATCTCCCCGTCGCTGCCAAGGTGCTCGCCAACGGATCCTGCCAGGCAGCCCGCCCATCGACCAGGCGTGCATAGTCCCCGCTGTAGGTGGGCTGCGACGCGACTGCCGAGATGGCCGGGGCGCCGGTCCACGACGACGCAGCGCCAAAGCCAATGGTGTAGGTGGTCAGGTGCTGCCAGGTGGCGGGATCGTTTCTGGGATTCCAGTATTCGGGGACCGTTGCCGTCCCTATGATGGCATCGCCTGCCTCGGCAACGATCTTCTTGAGATTGTTCGACACCCCAGGTTGCAGGTCAGTGGCCCAGTAGTGAAATGCCATGTCGGCCAACGTGGGCCGGTATTCCGCCGTCGGCCTCCACCCGGAACCGTACTTCCTCCAGTTGGCGCTGTTGCTGACGGCACCCGCGTTGTCCTTGTAGGGCGCGCGCGGCACATAGGTCACGGCGTCAGGCAGGGCGCGACTCGTTCCATCCGCGTTGCCGATGGCCGGCATGTTGAGCGCCGCGGGATCCGGGTTGAAGCCGAAGAAGTTGTAGTCGCCGTCGGTCATGAAGATATGGAAGGACTTGCGGCAACTCGACTGAGTGGCACCCTCCGCGCCCGGGTCATCCGAGTACGGGCTGTACCGGCCGGTGGTCATCATGTATTCGCCAGCGCGGGTCATCATGGCGTGCAAGGGTGTTCCACCTTCCGCGGCCAGGGCGTCGACCCAGCTCATGAAATTGGCGCGGTGCGTGTCGTCCAGCGAACGCATCAGGTTCGCATTGGCTCGGCCATTGACGAGACAACTGCTGGCCTGATAGATGCCGGGCGCAGGGTCGCCGAAGAATCCGACGCAGCTGCCGTCCTTGTTGTTGTTCATCGCCTGCCATGAAAGGCGGATCCGGCCGTTGGGAATGTTGGCCGCCGAGAAGTTGTCCCTGAGCGCGGTCTTCAGCGCTTCGAGCCGCGTGGGTGTTCCGGCCGGCGGTGCCCAATTTCCGTCCGACGCCCGCGACGACGCCGCCATGCTGCCCGAGTTGTCGACCGACACGATCACATTCGGCGCCGGCTCCTTGACCGCGGTGTTGCGCGGCGCCTGGGACAGCGGATATTGCGCGGCGTGCCCGGCGGTCTGCGCCAGCACGAGGCCGCACAGCATGGCGTTCCTCGAAAACCTATGGATGTTCATATCTATTCTTCCCGCCATGCTCAATTCACTTTCCTGACCGCGGCCGGGTCGAAGGACATCTGCAACAGGACCCGCGTACCGCCGCCCGTGCTTGCGGCGCGCGCGCCGGTGGACAGCGCGGTGATCCGGTACAGCGGCTCGTCGCTGCGCGCGCGGTCGATCACTTCGATCCAGTACCGGGCGCTGGCCAGGGCCGGATTGCCGGCCGTCGGCGCGCCCGTGAATGCACCGTAGGCGGCGTACTGGTCCACGTAGGCGGAACGGGTCCAGAACCGGTAGGCCTCGCTGCCCGAAGCGGCGCCCACGGAGTCGGTCCCGGCGAAGTAGCAGATGCCACGATCGCAGCTGTTGGCGCCCTTGCCCACGTAGGCGGTCACCCAGCCGGTATCCCGGTCGGGAAACACGCGGCCATCGGCGGCCTTGCGGCAAGGCGAGCTCACGAGCGCGGAGCACGCCACGTAGGTCTGGGTCGCGGCATCGAAGGCCTGCTGCCGGATGTCGCGCTCGGCATCCAGCAGCGCGGCTTCGGCGGCCTCGAAGGCACGCT
Organism: Variovorax sp. 05T418; assembly: GCF_056396385.1. NCBI lineage: Bacteria > Pseudomonadati > Pseudomonadota > Betaproteobacteria > Burkholderiales > Comamonadaceae > Variovorax > Variovorax sp. 05T418. The sequence continues at coordinate 271,606 of NZ_JBFTLJ010000002.1, forward strand.
GGTAATCACGCTGGTTGCCCGCCATCGATTCGAGCAGCTGGGCCGTCCGCGCACCGCCCACCGCCAGCAGCGCCGAGAGCAGCAGCATGATGAGCACGATGAACAGCGAGAACCCGCGCTGCTGCGCCGAGCGTCTGCCGGGGACCTGAAAGTGCTTCATAGATTGCGCAGTGCGAACACCGCCGTGTAGACGCGGCGCAGCCTGCCGTCGCTGCTGGTCCGCGACGAACCATCGCAGTCGACGTAGCTGCCGCCCGGGTTGCTCCTGGAAGTGCCCGCAAGCTGCAGGCACACGCGCACCGTGCGAACCTGATCGAAGCTTGCGACGTTCGTGGCCGTCACGTAGCGCACCACGCGTTCGGTTCCGGCATCGCCGATGCCGTACATGACATCGAAGCGCTCGACGCCGTCGATGATCGGCTTTGGCGTGGTATTGCCGCTGCCTAGGCACCGCAGGGTGCCGCTGACCACCGAAAATTCGCTGGTGATCAGCCGCACGTTCGCAGGGTCCGCGGGGTTGCCAGGGGTGTACGCTGCGCCCGCCGAGTCCTTGGCCACCTGGCCGAGGCAGTCATGGAAGAAATCCGGATTCGGCGCAAAGCCGACCTTGAGCGTGTCGTTCACCGAACCGGCGGCCGCCTCCTGCCCCTTGATCGCGAAGAAGGCCGGCTCGCTATCGAGCTTGGTGCCCGCGTTCACATCGAAGTAGTACAGCGGCCCGGTGGCATCGATCGGGAAGTAGCCGGCCTGCCGGATCTGCTGGCCCAGCAGCCTGAATGCCAGCGCCGACGACTGGTGCAGCACATTGACGTCGTCGCCGGTCGCAGCGGTGCTGCGCGTGCCGAGCATGCTGGCCATGGCGGCCAGCACCACCAGCATGCCGATGATCAGCGCGACGAGGACTTCGACCAGGGTGAAGCCGGCCTGCCGCAGGTGGTGAGCAAATGTCTTGTTGTTCATGGTTGGGGCACCGCGACGACGGCTTCCTGGCAGGCCTTGCCGCGCAGGCAGCCCCAGGCCGAATCGGGTGCGATCGGGTTGACTGCAGCGGGCTCGTCCCAGGCGATGTGCACGAACAGCAGGCCGCCGACGGCCTTCTTGCTCTGCACGTCGGCCACGCCGCCGGGCAACGCACTCGCCACCCTTTGCTTCCAGGTCCACAGATCGTGGGCCGCCAATTGAGCGGCGGTGCAACGGGCCTTCGCTCCTGCGCACGCGGGGGTGGGCGCGGTGGCGTTCGCCGCCGACCAGCCGGCCACGTAGGGGCTGGCCGACACGGCACCGGCCACGGGATTCGCACGGATGCGATCGGCCATGTCGCCGGCCAGCAGCGCGGCGATGTTCTGGTTGCTCGCGCCCACGCTGTCGGAGAGCACACGCAGCTGGAAGCCGGCCAGCGCGAGCAGGCCGAACGAGAGCACGAGAATGGCCACCAGGGCCTCGATCATCGAGAAGCCCGCTTGGCCGCGCGGCGCGCGAATCGAATTGATCGGCACGTTCCGCCCCCTCAGCATCGCCTGACGCGCCAGCCGAGCGACAGGCACACAGCGACGTCGTTGGATGAACTGGCGCTTCCAACCGGGTGGAAGCTGATGCGGGCGACGCTCGAAAAATGGCCCATGGGATCGAAGGCCATGGGCCCGAGCGCGCTTTTCTGGATTGCAACGCGCGTGTCAGGGTCTTGCCGCTGGAGGATTTCGAACCCGGTGCCGCTGCCGACCACGGTTTCCCAGCCGCAGCTCCAGTCTGCGCCGCTGCACTCCGCACGCTGCCGGATGGTCACGGGCTGCCCGTGCCGAGCCGCCTCGGCACGCGCATGGCTCACGCTCGCCACCAGAGCCGACGCCATGCCCTCGACGCGGTACTTCTCGATCAGGCTGTTGAAGCTGGGCAGCGCCAGTGCCAGCAGGATGGCCACCAGTACGATGACGACCATCATTTCGACCAGCGTGAAGCCGCGCGGAGTTCCGCTTCTGCGGGAACGCGTCCTCACGGACGCGCAGAATCCGTTTTTCATGTTGTACCGTCCGCCGCCTCGCCCAAATGGCTGGAGCGGCAGACCTTTCTCCCTGACTGCAATTTTAAAAATTCTATTTGGCCAATTCATATTGACCACCCATTGAACGATGAGCGGTCGAAATAAACGGATCAATGGATCATCGACTTCAATTGTTTTTAAATTGATTTCCAAATAGATTTGATTTAATAAAAAATGACAAATGCAAATGAAATTGTGGATTTCATGGCCCAGGCCCTGGATCTCGCACGCCAGGCCGGGCCGGAGACCGATCCCAATCCGCGCGTCGGCTGCGTGCTGGTGGACGCGAACGGCGCGGTGATCGGCCAAGGCCGCACCCAGCAGGCCGGCGGCCCGCATGCCGAGGTCATGGCGCTGCGCGATGCCGCGGCGCGCGGCCATTCGGTGGCCGGCGCCACCGCCTTCGTCACGCTCGAGCCCTGCGCGCACCATGGCCGCACCGGCCCCTGCTGCGATGCGCTGGCGGCGGCGGGCATCGGTCGGGTGGTGGCGTCGTTGGCCGATCCCAACCCGCTGGTGGCGGGCCAGGGCTTCGAGCGGCTGCGCGCCGCGGGCGTGGCAGTCGAGGTGGGGCCGGGCGCGGAGGAAGCGCGCGAACTCAACATCGGCTTTTTCAGCCGCATGGTCCGCAAGACGCCCTGGGTGCGGCTCAAGGCCGCCGCCTCGCTCGACGGCAAGACCGGCCTGCGCAATGGTGTGAGCCAATGGATCACCTCGGAACCGGCGCGCGCCGACGGCCACGCCTGGCGGGCGCGGGCCAGCGCGGTGCTGACCGGCGTGGGCACGGTGCTGGAGGACGATCCCCGGCTCGACGTACGGCTGGTGGAAACCACGCGCCAGCCGCACGTGGTGATAGTCGACAGCCAATTGCAGACCCCGCCCGGCGCGCGGATCTTCATGGCTGGGCGGCCCGTCTGGATCTACGCCGCGGCGCAGGACGAGGCCAAGGCCGCCGCACTGGAAGCGCGCGGCGCCACCATCGCCTACTTGCCCAATGCACAGGGCAAGGTCGACTTGGCCGCGATGCTGCGGGATCTGGCCCGGCGCGAGGTCAACGAGCTCCACGTCGAGGCCGGCCACAAGCTCAACGGCTCGCTGCTGCGCGAGGGCCTGGTCGACGAGCTGCTGGTGTACCTGGCGCCCAAGCTCATCGGCGACGGGCTCGACATGGCCTCCGGCATCCACGCCGGCGGGCCGCTGGCCGACCTGGCCGGCGCGCTGCCGCTGGAATTCAGGACCATCGAGCGGATCGGGCCGGACCTGCGGATCGTGGCCCGGGTCGCCGGAAGGGACGCTTTCTAGCGGGCGAATGCAGGCGCCCGCCGGGCGGACCCCCGATGTCTGCGAAAATGCGCGGATGTTCACCGGAATCATCACCGGCGTGGGGCGCATCGCCGCCATCCACGACCTCGGCCCCTCCTCCTCCTACGGCAAAAGACTCGGCATTGCGGTGCCCGACGGCTATCTGGCCGACGTCGGGCTCGGCGACAGCATTGCGCTCAACGGCGCGTGCATGACCGTGACCACGCTCGACCCCGCCCGGCAGCAGTTCACCATCGACATCTCGGCCGAATCGCTCGACAAGACCGCGGGGCTGACCGAGGAAGGCGCCCGCATCAACCTCGAGAAGGCGCTGCGCGCCAGCGACCGGCTGGGCGGCCACATCGTCTCCGGCCATGTGGACGGCATCGGCACGGTCAGCCACTTCGCGCCCGTGGGCGAAAGCTGGGAGCTGCGCGTGGTGGCCCCGCCCGCGCTCGCGCGCTTCCTGGCGTACAAGGGCTCGATCACGGTCAACGGCGTGAGCCTCACGGTCAACAGCGTGAGCGACATCGACGGCGGCGCGGAAATCAGCATCAACCTGATCCCGCACACCGTCGACAACACCTCCCTCGGCAGCCTGCAGGCCGGCTCCAGGGTCAATCTCGAAATCGACACCGTGGCGCGCTACGTGGAGCGCATGCTCCAGGCCGGCGTCCTGGTGCCGACTCCTTCCACGTATTCCAAGGACACCGCCGAATGAACGCTTCCGTCACGCCCATCGGCACTCCCCGCGGCACGCGGGCGCCCGCGCCGATTTCCTCGGTCGAGGAGATCGTGGCCGAGCTCGCCGCCGGTCGCATGGTGATCCTGGTGGACGAGGAAGACCGCGAGAACGAAGGCGACATCGTCATTGCGGCCGACCACATCACGCCCGAGGCCATCAACTTCATGGCGCGCCATGCGCGCGGGCTGATCTGCCTCACGCTCTCGCGCGAGATGTGCGAGCGGCTGCAGCTGCCGCCGATGGTGTCGCGCAACGGCGCCAAGCATTCGACGGCCTTCACCGTGTCCATCGAGGCGGCCGAAGGCGTGACCACCGGCATCTCGGCCGCCGACCGCGCCCGCACCGTGCAGGCGGCCGTGGCGCGCAATGCCGTGGCCAGCGACCTGGTGCAGCCCGGCCACATCTTTCCGCTGCAGGCGGTGGACGGCGGCGTGCTGATGCGCGCCGGCCATACCGAAGCCGGCTGCGACCTGGCCGCGATGGCCGGCTGCTCGCCCGCCTCGGTGATCTGCGAGGTGATGAACGAGGACGGCACCATGGCGCGCCTGCCCGACCTGCAGCTCTTTGCGGCCGAGCATGGCCTGAAGATCGGCACCATTGCCGCGCTCATCGAGCACCGCAGCCGCACCGAATCGCTGGTCGAGAAGGTCGGCTGCCGCGAGATCCAGACCGCCTGGGGCAGCTTCACCGCCCATGCCTTCACCGACAAGCCGAGCCGCGGCGTGCACCTGGCGCTGGTGCGCGGCAAGTGGGCGCCCCACGACACGGTGTCGGTGCGCGTGCACGAGCCGCTCTCGGTGCTCGACGCACTCGAAATCAACCGCTCCCTGCACTCGTGGAGCCTGGACGCCAGCCTCGCGCACATCGCGAACGAGGGCAAGGGCGTGGCCGTGCTGCTCAATTGCGGCGAAACGGCCGGCGAGCTGCTCGCGCAATTCGACGGCACCGCGCGCCCCGCGCAAGCACCCGAGCGCGGCCGCATGGACCTGCGCAGCTATGGCATCGGCGCGCAGATCCTGCGCGAATGCGGCGTGCACAAGATGAACCTGCTCGGCACGCCCCGCCGCATGCCGAGCATGGCCGCGGGCTACGGCCTCGAAATTGCCGGCTACCTCACGAAAGACTGACCACCATGCAAGGTGCAAACAAGGGCGCTGACCACAACACGCCGCTCGACGGAAAAGGCCTGCGCATCGGCATCGTGCAGGCGCGCTTCAACGCCGACATCACCGATGCGCTCGCCGCCGCCTGCCTGGCCGAGCTCGAGAAGCTGGGCGTCGCCGCGGAGGACGTCCACCATGTGCAGGTTCCCGGCGCGCTCGAAGTGCCGATCGCGCTGCAGGCCATGGCCGTGCGCGGCGGCTACCACGCGCTGGTGGCGCTGGGCTGCATCATCCGCGGCGAGACCTACCACTTCGAACTGGTGGCCAACGAATCGGGCGCGAGCGTGAGCCGCGTGGCGCTCGACCATCGCCTTCCCATCGCCAACGCGATCCTCACGACCGAAAACCTCGAACAAGCCATTGCCCGGCAGACCGACAAGGGCCGCGACGCGGCCCAGGTGGCTGTCGAGATGGCGCGGCTGCTGGCCTCCCTCACATGACCGAAGACAACAACGACAACAAGGCAGCCGGCGCCAAGCCGCGCCCGGCGCGGCAAGTGCGCACCGGCCTCACCAGCACCGGCGCGCGCAAGGCCTCGGCCAAATCGAACCGCAGCCGCGCGCGCGAGTTCGCGCTGCAGGCGCTCTACCAGCACCTGGTGGGCCGCAACGACCCGACCGAGATCGACCACTTCACGCGCGACCTCGCGGGCTTCCACAAGGCCGACGCCGCGCACTACGACGCGCTGCTGCACGGCTCGATCGAAGGCGCCGAGCAGCTCGACGCACTGATCCGCCCGCTGCTGGACCGCAAGTTCGAAGAAATATCGCCGATCGAGCATGCCGTGATGTGGATCGGCGTGTACGAGTTCCAGCACTGCCTGGACGTGCCATGGCGCGTGGTGCTCAACGAGTGCATCGAGCTTGCCAAGGAATTCGGCGGCACCGACGGCCACAAGTACGTGAACGCCGTGCTCAACGGCCTGGCGCCGCAATTGCGCGCCGCCGAGGTCGAGGCCGACCGGGCCTCGGGCAAGGCCAGAGCGTGAGAATTTCGGCGCGCGCGCAGCGCATCGAACCCTTCTATGTGATGGAGGTGGCCAAGGCCGCCGGCGTGCTCGCACGCGAGGTGGCCCACACCGACCGGCCGATGATCTTCCTGAACATCGGCGAGCCCGACTTCACCGCCCCGCCGCTGGTGCAGGAAGCCGCCGCGCGCGCCGTGCGTGCCGGCGCCACGCAGTACACCCAGGCCACCGGCCTGGAGCTGCTGCGCGAGCGCATCAGCGGCTGGTACGCACAGCGCTTCGGCGTCGACGTGCCGGCGCGCCGCATCGTGGTGACCGCGGGGGCTTCGGCTGCGCTGCAGCTGGCCTGCCTGGCGCTGATCGAATCCGGCGACGAGATCCTTCTGCCCGACCCCAGCTATCCCTGCAACCGCCACTTCGTGAGCGCCGCAGACGGCAAGGCCGTGCTGGTGCCCACCACCGCCGAAGAGCGCTTCCAGCTCACGGCCGCCAAGGTCGAGGCCGCCTGGACCGAGAAGACGCGCGGCGTGCTGCTCGCCTCGCCCTCCAACCCGACCGGCACCTCGATCGCGCCCGATGAACTGCGCCGCATCCACGAGGTGGTGTCGCAGCGCGGCGGCATCACGCTGATCGACGAGATCTACCTGGGCCTTTCGCACGACGATGCCTTCGGGCAGACGGCATTGGCCATCGACGACAACGTCATCAGCATCAACAGCTTCAGCAAGTACTTCAACATGACCGGCTGGCGCCTGGGCTGGCTGGTGGTGCCCGAGGCGCTGGTGCCGGTGGTCGAGCGGCTGGCGCAGAACCTCTTCATCTGCGCGAGCACCGTGTCGCAGTACGCCGCGCTGGCCTGCTTCGAGGCCGAGAGCATTGCCGAATACGAGCGCCGCCGCGCCGAGTTCAAGGCGCGCCGCGACTGGTTCATTCCGCAGTTGAATGCGCTGGGCCTGAACGTGCCGGTGGTGCCCGATGGCGCCTTCTACGCCTGGGCCGACTGCACCGCGGTCGCCGAGAAGCTGGGCATCTCGGGCAGCTGGGACTTCGCCTTCGAAACCATGAAGCGCGCCCATGTGGCCGTGACGCCGGGCCGCGATTTCGGCACGGCCGAGACCAGCCGGTTCGTGCGCTTCTCCACCGCCAGCTCGATGGCGCACCTGCAGGAATCGGTCGAGCGCCTGCGCGCGATGATCGCGAACCCCGCCCGATGAGCTACGCGTTTCCGATCCGCGTCTACTGGGAAGACACCGACGCCGGCGGCATCGTGTTCTATGCCAACTACCTCAAGTTCATGGAGCGCGGGCGCACCGAATGGCTGCGCTCGCTGGGCATCGAGCAGCGAAAGCTGCGCGAGGAAACCGGCGGCCAGTTCGTGGTGAGCGAAACGCAGCTCAAATACCATCGCCCCTCCCGACTCGACGACGAACTGCTGGTTACAGCCGATCTCCGACAACTGGGCACGGCGTCGTTGATAATCGGTCAACAGGTGCTATCAAAAACAGAGCAAGAACGAACGGGAGCCGCGGCACCCGTCCTGCTGTGCGAAGGCACGATCCGCATCGGCTGGGTGGATGCCTCCACATTGCGTCCTGCGCGCATACCGGCCCAAGTTGCGGGAACCCTCGAGCGCTGCGGCGGCTCCATGACTCAACCTTTCAAGCCATGAACCAAGACCTCTCCATCATCAATCTCCTGCTCCATGCGAGCTTCGTGGTGCAACTGGTCGTGCTGCTGCTCGTGATCGTCTCGATCGCCAGCTGGGCCGCGATCATCCGCAAGTACTTCGCGCTGCGCCGCATGCGCGCGCTCAACGACGACTTCGAGCGCGAGTTCTGGTCGGGCACCAGCCTGAACGAGCTGTTCGCCTCGGCCGCGCAGAACGCCAAGTTCGCCGGCCCCATGGAGCGCATCTTCGCCTCGGGCATGCGCGAGTACCAGAAGCTGCGCGAGCGCCATGTGAGCGACGCGCCCACGCTGCTCGACGGTGCCCGCCGCGCCATGCGTGCGAGCTTCCAGCGCGAACTCGACGCGGCCGAGCAGAACCTGTCCTTCCTCGCCACCGTGGGTTCGGTGTCGCCGTATGTGGGCCTGTTCGGCACGGTCTGGGGGATCATGCATGCCTTCACCGGCCTGGCCGCGCTCGCGCAGGTGACGCTGGCCACCGTGGCGCCCGGCATTGCCGAAGCGCTGGTGGCCACCGCCATCGGCCTGTTCGCCGCCATTCCGGCGGTCGTGGGCTACAACCGCTTCGCACGCGAGATCGACAAGATCGCGATTGCCCTGGAGACCTACATCGAGGAGTTCTCCAACATCCTGCAGCGCAACCTTTCGGCCAATCCGGCCGCGGTGGCGTCGGCAACTTCGGCGGCTCCGGCCAACCGCTGAGCGGAGGTCCAGCGCATGCCCGCAGTTTCATCCCGGGGCCGAGGCCGCCGCACGATCAACGAGATCAACATGGTCCCGTTCATCGACGTGATGCTGGTGCTGCTGATCATCTTCATGGTCACCGCGCCGCTCATCACGCCGAGCGTGATCAACCTGCCCTCGGTCGACCGCGCCAACAAGCAGCCCGACAAGCCGATCGAGATCGTCATCAAGAGCGACGACGAAGCGCAGATCAAGAAGGACCCGTCCACCGGCAGCGGTGGCACCTCCGTTCCCATGACCCAGATCGGCTCCGCGGCCAAGACCGCCCAGGGCGGCGACGACCAGCGCCCCGTGGTCATCAGCGCCGACAAGTCCGTGAAGTACGAAACCGTCGTGAAGGCGATGAACCAGCTCAAGCGCAGCGGCATCGAGCGCGTGGGCCTGTCCGTCACCACCACGGGCGGCAAATAAGGCATGTCGCTCGCACTGGATCGCCCCGAGTTCGCACCACCGCCGCAGCGCGGCACGCCGCGCGCAGTGCTGCTCGCGCTGGTCGCGCACGCGCTGCTGATTGCCGCGCTGACGTGGGGAGTGCGCTGGCGCAGCGATGCCGACGAAGGCGCCGTCGATGCGGAACTGTGGTCTTCCACGGTGCAGCAGGCCGCGCCGCGCCTGTCGGCGCCGCAGGCACCCACGCCCGCTCCCGCGCCGCCGCCGCCTGCGCCTCCTCCGCCGCCACCGCCGCCTCAGGTGAAGGCCCCCGAGCCCGCCCCGGCGCCGCGCGCGCCGGACATCGCGCTCGAGCGCGAGAAAAAGCTCAAGGAAGAAAAGGAACAGAAGGAGCGCGAGCTCGAGCGCCAGCAACAGCAGCGCAAGAAGGAGCTCGAGGCCAAGCAGCGCGCCGAAGACGAAGCCGAGCGCAAGAAGGCGCAGCAGCAAAAGCTCGCCGAACAGCAGAAGAAACAGCAGCAGGAGGCCGAGGCCAAGCAGGCCGAAGCGAAGAAGCAGCAGGAAGCCGCAGCCAAGCAGGCCGCGGCCGACCGCGCCGCAACGCTCAAGCGCATGCAGGGCCTCGCGGGCGCGAGCGGCAGCGACGATTCCAAGGGCACGGCAATGCGCTCGTCAGGACCGTCGAGCGGCTACGCCGGACGCATTGCCGCGGCGGTACGCCCCAACATMACCTTCCCCGATGCCGAGACAGTCAATGGCAATCCGGCCGCCGAGTTCGAGGTGAACCTGGCACCGGACGGCACCATCGTCGGCGTCAAGCTGACCAAGTCGAGCGGACTGCCCAGCTGGGACGAAGCCGCCGAACGCGGCCTGCACAAGACCGACAAGCTGCCGCGCGACACCGACGGGCGCATCTTCCCGTCGCTGATCGTCTCGCTGCGGCCCAAGCGGTAGTTGCAGGGCCGGCCAGGCGCCAAGCGCGCCCGGCCGCCTCGCCGCTCACTCGTAGACCACCGAGGCCTTGCCGGCTTCCGCCTGCGCCGTCCAGCTCGCGAGCGCGGCGTCGGTCGGGAAGAACTTCGCGCGCTCGCCCAGCTGCAGCTCGACCTGCGCACCGCCGCGCGCCATCGACAGGCGCACCGGCAGCCCCTGCACGAGGTCGCCGTGCTCGCTCTGCTCGGTGCGCGGCGGAAAGTCTTTCACCAGGCGCGCGATGTCGGGCGCCTTGCCATTGACCGCCACGCGCAGGAATTTTCCGAAGCGGCAGCGCGCGGTGGCCAGGTCCCACACCTGCTGCACCTGGAAGCGGGCCTCGAAGCCGCCGCGGCCCGGCTGCAGCCGGCCGCTCACGATCACCAGTTCGTCGTCCTTCAGGGTGTTGCGGTTCGCGTTGATCAGCGCCTCGTCCGCGGTGGCGTCGATGGCATCGGACTTGTCGTCGAGCTTGAAGATCGCCAGCCGGCCGCGCTGGCCGTTGATCACGCGGAAATCGCTCACGATGCCCGCGATCACCTGCTGCTCGCGCGTGTCCATGAGGTCGCCGATCTCGCGCTTGCAGAAGCGCCGCACCTCGTGCGCCACCTCGTCGAACAGGTGGCCTGAAAGATAGAAGCCGACGGCCGTCTTCTCGAAGGTGAGCCGCTCCTTCACGCCCCAGGGCGTGGCGTCCACCAGCTCGGGCTCCTGCGTGGCCGAGCCGTGCTCGCTGTCGCCGAAGATGTCGACCTGCGCGGCATTGGCCTCGGTGGCGGCCGCAAACTCGAAGGCGCGGTCGACCGAGGCGATGAGCGAGGCGCGGTTCTGCTGGATCGAATCGAAGGCACCGGCCTTGATGAGCGCTTCGACCGTGCGCTTGTTGATGCGCTGGCGGTCGATGCGCACGCAGAAATCGAACAGGCTCTTGAAGGGCCCGCCTTCTTCGCGTGCGCGCACCACGGCCTCGACCGCGAGCTGGCCCGTGCCCTTGACCGCCCCCAGGCCGTAGCGGATCACCTTGTCGGTGACCGGCTCGAAGCGGTAGTTGCCGCGGTTCACGTCCGGCGGCTCGAAGGTGATGCCGAAGTTCTTCTGCGCGTCCTCGAACAGCACCTTGAGCTTGTCGGTGTCGTCCATTTCCACGGTCATGTTGGCGCAGAAGAACTCGGCCGTGTAGTGGACCTTGAGCCAACCGGTGTGGTACGCCAGCAGAGAGTAGGCGGCGGCGTGCGACTTGTTGAAGCCGTAGCCCGCGAACTTCTCCATCAAGTCGAAGATCTCGTCGGCCTTGTCCTGGGGAATGCCGTGCGTCGAGAGCGCGCCCGCGCGGAATTTCTCGCGGTGCTCGGCCATCTCCTCGAGCTTTTTCTTGCCCATGGCGCGGCGCAGCAGGTCGGCGCCGCCGAGCGAATAGCCGCCCAGGATCTGCGCGGTCTGCATCACCTGCTCCTGGTAGACCATGATCCCGTAGGTCTCGGAGAGCATCTCGGCCACGGCCGGGTGCGGGTACTCCACCTCTTCGCGGCCGTGCTTGCGCGCCACGAAGCTCGGGATCAGGTCCATCGGGCCCGGACGGTACAGCGCGTTGAGCGCGATCAGGTCCTCCAGGCGCGTCGGCCGCGCATCCTTCAGCATGCCCTGCATGCCGCGGCTTTCGAACTGGAACACCGCTTCGGTCTTGCCCTCGGAGAACAGCTTGTAGGTCTCGCGGTCGTCGAGCTTGATGTTCTCGTACGCGAAGTTCTCCTGGCCCTTGTGGCGCTTGACGATGAACTCTTTCGCGATCTCGAGGATCGTGAGCGTGGCCAGGCCCAGGAAGTCGAACTTCACGAGGCCGATGGCCTCCACGTCGTCCTTGTCGTACTGGCTCACGGCCGAGTCGCTGCCGGGCTGCTGGTAGAGCGGGCAGAAGTCGGTGAGCTTGCCGGGCGCAATCAGCACGCCGCCCGCGTGCATGCCGATGTTGCGGGTCATGCCTTCGAGCTTCTGCGCGAGCTCGACCAGCATGCGCACTTCTTCTTCCTTCTCGATGCGCGCCGCGAGCTGCGGCTCCATCTCGATGGCGTAGTTGTTCTTGTCGCCTTCCACCTTGGGGTTGGGCGGATACTGGATGGTGACGGGCTGGCCCGGCTTGTTGGGAATGAGCTTGCTGATGCCGTCGCAGAACATGTAGCTCATGTCGAGCACGCGCCCCACGTCGCGGATGGCGGCGCGCGCGGCCATCGTTCCGAAGGTGGCGATCTGGCTCACGGCATCGCGGCCGTACTTGTCCTTGACGTAGTCGATCACGCGGTCGCGGTTGCCCTGGCAGAAGTCGATGTCGAAGTCGGGCATCGAGACGCGCTCGGGGTTCAGGAAACGTTCGAACAGCAGCTTGTATTCAAGCGGATCGAGGTCGGTGATCTTCAGCGCATAGGCCACCAGCGAGCCCGCGCCCGAGCCCCGGCCCGGGCCCACCGGGCAGCCATTGTTCTTGGCCCACTTGATGAAGTCGCCCACGATCAGGAAGTAGCCGGGGAAGCCCATGTTCAGGATCGTGTTGATCTCGAACTCGAGCCGCTCCACATAGCGTGGCCGCTCGGCCTCGCGCCTGGCCGGATCGGGATAGAGGTGCGCCAGGCGTTCTTCCAGGCCCACGAAGGACTCCTGGCGGAAGAACTCGTCGATCGGCATGCGCACGCCTTCGCTGATGAAGGGCGTCGGAAAATCGGGCAGCTGCGGCTTGCCGAGCACCAGCGTGAGGTTGCAGCGCTTGGCGATCTCGACCGTGTTGGCCAGCGCGCTCGGCACGTCGGCAAAGAGCGCCTGCATTTCGGCGCTCGACTTGAAGTACTGCTCCTCGGTGAACTTGCGCACGCGGCGCGGGTTGCCGAGGATTTCGCCTTCCGAGATGCAGACGCGCGCCTCGTGCGCCTCGTAGTCCTGGCGTTCGGCAAACTGCACCGGGTGCGTGGCGACCACCGGCAGGCGCAGCCGGGCCGCGAGCTTGACGGCGGCAATCACATGCGGCTCGTCCTCGGGGCGGCCCGCGCGCTGCAGCTCGATGTAGAAGCGGTGCGGGAACATGCCCGCCAATTGCAGCGCCAGCTCGGCGGCGCGCTCTTCCTGGCCCTGCAGCAGCGGCGCGCCCAGCGGGCCGGCCTGCGCGCCCGACAGCGCGATCAGCCCGCCCTGCAGCTCCTGGAGCCATTCGAGCTTGCAGGCCGCCTGCGACTGGCCGCGGCCCACGTTCTGCGTCCAGGCGCGTGCCAGCAGCTCGGACAGGTGCAGGTAGCCCTCCATGTTCTGCACCAGCAGCACGATGCGGGTGAGCACGCCGGGCTCCTTGCCCAGGCCTTCGATGAAGATTTCAGCGCCGATGACCGGCTTGACGCCCTTGCCTCGCCCCTGCTTGTAGAACTTGACCGCCCCAAACAGGTTGTTCAGGTCGGTGATGGCCAGTGCGGGCTGCTTGTCGGCAGCGGCGGCCTTGACGACTTCGTCGATGCGGTTGGTGCCGTCGACGACGGAAAACTCAGTGTGCAGGCGCAGGTGAACAAACATCCTTCCATTGTAGAAAGCACCGCCCCCACGATGTGGGTTGGCAATCCCTACAATCGCCCCCCGTGCAAGAGATTTTGAATATCGCGGCCTACAAGTTTGTGGCCATCGACGACAGCCCCGTGCTGCGCGAAGACCTGCGCGGGCGCGCCCAGGCCCTGGGCCTCATGGGCACCATCCTGCTGGCGCCCGAGGGCATCAACCTGTTCCTGGCGGGGCTGCCCGATGCCGTGCGCAGCTTCGTGGCCGGCCTGCGCGCCGATGCGCGCTTCGCCGACCTCGAGACCAAGGAAAGCTGGTCCGCCGCGCAGCCCTTCCGCCGCATGCTGGTGAAACTCAAGCGCGAGATCATCCGCATGGACCATCCGGCCATCCAGCCGGCAGCGGGCCGGGCGCCGGGCGTGGACGCGCCCACGCTCAAGCGCTGGCTCGACCAGGGCCACGACGATGAAGGCCGGGAAATCGCGCTGCTCGACACGCGCAACGACTTCGAGGTCGACGAAGGCAGCTTCGACGGCGCAATCGACTGGCGCATCACCAAGTTCACCGAATTCCCGCCCGCGCTCAAGGCGCACTGCGCCGATTTCGCGGGCAAGACCGTGGTGAGCTTCTGCACCGGCGGCATCCGCTGCGAGAAGGCCGCCATCCTGATGCGCGAGGAAGGCATCGAGAACGTGCTGCAGCTCGAAGGCGGCATCCTCAAATATTTCGAAGAGGTCGGCGGTGCGCACTACCACGGCGACTGCTTCGTGTTCGACGGCCGGCGCGCGCTCGCGCCCGACCTGAGCGCGCGTGCGGCCGATGCCAGTGCGCGTGCGTCGGAAGACATCGACCTCGGCAGCGGCCTGAAGAAATAGCCGGCGGGTTGCCGGCCACGCGCTCCGCAGATCAGACCGGCGTGGTGCCCACGTCGGGTTCGCGCACGCCAAAGGGCTTGCCGGGCAGCGGAATGAACTCGGTCTCGCCAGGCACATGTCCCATGCGCTGCGCAGCCCAGTCGGAGCCGGCTTCGAGGATGCGCTCGCGCCGGCTCGATACGAAATTCCAGGTGATGTAGCGCGGGCCGTCGAGCGGCTCGCCGCCGATCACCATCAGGCGCGCCGCGGTGTCGCAAGCCAGCACTGCGCCCTGGCCGTCGGGCAGAACAGCCATCGTGTGCGCGGGGATCGCTTCGCCATTGACGCGCACATCGGCATCGACGGCATACACCGCCAATTCGGGCGCCAGCGCGGGCAGCTCGAAGCGGCCGCCCGCGGGCAATGCGATGTCGAGGTAGATCGTCTGCGACAGCGTCTTGACCGGCGAGCGTTGGCCAAAGGCCTCGCCCACCAGCACGCGCACCGCCACGCCCTGCTCCACCACCTGCGGAATGCCACCGGCCGGCGTGTGCTCGAAGCTCGGCTCGATTTCTTCGTGCGCCTGCGGCAAGGCAGCCCAGAGCTGCAGCCCGTGGTTCACGTAGGTGTCGGCCTTAAGGCGTTCGGGCTTGCGCTCGGAGTGCACGATGCCGCGCCCCGCGGTCATCCAGTTGATCGCGCCGGGCAGGATCTCCTGCACGCTGCCGATGCTGTCGCGATGCATCATCGCGCCCTCGAAAAGATAGGTGACCGTGGACAGGCCGATGTGCGGATGCGGCCGCACGTCGTGCGCCATGCCGGGCTGCTCGGTGGCCGGGCCGAAGTGGTCGAAGAACACGAACGGGCCCACCGAGCGGCGCTGCGCCGCAGGCAGCAGGCGCCGCACATTGAAGCCGCCGCCCAGGTCCTTGTCGTGTGGTTGAAGCAATTGGGTCTGTGCGGCGGTATCGGTCATCGGGGGCTCCGTGGTTGGCTGGGTTTTATCCGCGCGATCTTGCCACTGTGGCAATACGCTCGCCGAATGCCCTTGCCGTGTCGAAGTCGCCCTTGAACATCTCGGCCGGGCTCGCATCCGAAGGCGACTGCGTCAGCAGGCCGCCGTAGCCGCCCACGTAGTTCATCGAATCGCGCGTGGCCGCCTTGCTGTTGCTCGGCAGGATGCCCATGCTGACCCACACGCCGCTGTGCTGCATCGCAAGCGTCCACAGGTAGGCCATGGTCGCGACCTTGTCGCCGTTCATGGTGGCGCTGTTGGTGAAGCCCGCAAAGAGCTTGTCCTTCCAGCCCTGCGTGAACCAGACCTTCGACGACGCATCGGCGAATTTCTTGAACTGCCAGCTCACGCCGCCCATGTAGGTCGGCGAGCCGAAGATGATCGCGTCGGCCGCGGCCAGCGTTTCCCAGCCGCCTTCGGGCAGGTTGCCATCGGCATCGATGGCGAGCAGCTGCGCGTCCGCGCCATCGGCCACGGCTTGCGCCACGCGCTGGGTATGGCCGTAGCCGGAATGGAAGACAACGACGATGTTTGCCATGTTCAGGGACTCCTTTGTTCAGGTTGTGGAATCAGCGCTTGTCGATGCTGAAGCGGCCGGGGCCGAAGGCGGCGAAGGCGAGCAGGCCGCCGGCAATGGCGATGTTCTTGTTGAAGTTGATCTGCTGCATCATCTTCATCGCATCGGGCGCCGACCAGTACTTGTGGAAGAACAGCGCGGTGACCACGGTGAAGACGGCCATTGCAATGGCGGTCCAGCGGGTCTTGAAGCCCACCAGCAGCGCGATGCCGAGGACGAGCTCGACCAGGATGGCGATCGCGGCGCCGACTTCCGGCAGCGGCAGGCCCACCGAGTTGATGTAGCCCACGGTGCCCGCAAAGCCCATGAGCTTGCCGATGCCGGCCGGGATGAACAGGTACGCGATCAGGATGCGGCCGACCAGCGCCAGCGTGTCCTGGGCTGCATTGGGGGTGGTGGTTGTGGTTGCCATGTGTGAAAACTCCTCGGGTTGTTGAAACTGAAAAAAGAACAGGGGAAAAAGAAGGCCGGGCGGCATGCGCCCGGCCCGGGATCACGCCGCCAGGTCGAACACCAGCACTTCGGCATCCTTGCCGGCGCCGAGCGTGAGCTGCGATTCGCCCTGGAGCATCGCGGCGTCGCCGCCCACAAGCTTCTGGCCATTGACTTCGAGCTCGCCGCGCACCAGGTGCACGTAGCTCTTGCGCTCGGGGTCGAGCGCCAGGCTGGCCTTCTCGTCGCCGTCGAGCAGGCCGGCGAAGAGGCGCGCATCGGCATGCACCGTGACCGAGCCGTCGGCACCGTCGGGCGAGGCCACCAGGCGCAGCTTGCCGCGCTTTTCAGCGTCGCTGAACTTCTTCTGCTCGTAGCCGGGCGCAATGCCGCGCACGTTCGGCTCGATCCAGATCTGCAGGAAGTGCGTGGTCTCGTCGGCCTTGTGGTTGAACTCGCTGTGCATCACGCCGCGGCCCGCGCTCATGCGCTGCACGTCGCCCGGCGGGATGGATTCCACATTGCCCATGCTGTCCTTGTGCGCCAGTTCGCCCGAGAGCACGTAGCTGATGATCTCCATGTCCTTGTGGCCATGGGTGCCGAAACCGGCGCCCGCGGCCACGCGATCTTCGTTGATCACCCGCAGGTTGCCGAAACCCATGTGGGCCGGGTCGTAGTAGCCGGCAAAGGAAAAGCTGTGGAACGAGCGCAGCCAGCCATGGTCGGCATAACCGCGTTCCTGTGATTTACGGACTTGCAACATCGTCAAACTCCTTCGGCCCTGCCCGTGGGGGTTGCTCGGGCCTTCTTCGTATGCCGCGCCGGATGCGCAGCGGATGTGAAGAACTTTAGGCCCGCACCCCATCGATAAAAGCGCCGGGTTTTGATGGCATCATTCAAATTTTTTGATCGGTCGATTCGCCGGTCGAAGGAGCCGCCATGCCCAGCGCCAGAGACGTACTGACCCCCGATGCGCTCGCCATGCTGCAGACCGTGGCGAGCACCGGCAGCTTTGCCGGCGCGGCGCGCGCGCTCAACCTCGTGCCCAGCGCGCTCAGCTACCGCGTGCGCCAGATCGAGGACGCGCTCGACGTGCTGCTGTTCGACCGCAGCGCACGCCAGGCCCGCATCACCGAGGCCGGCGCCGAGCTGCTGCGCGAGGCGGCGCGGCTGCTCGGCGAGATCGATGCGGTGGCCAACCGCGTCAAGCGCGTGGCCACCGGCTGGGAGCCGATGCTCACCATCGCGGTCGACAGCGTGATCGCGCGCGACCCGCTGCTCGACCTGGCCACGGCTTTCTTCGCGCTCGATCCGCCCACGCGGCTCAAGCTGCGCGACGAAACCCTGCTCGGCACCATCGAGGCGCTGACCAGCGGCGAGGCCGACCTGGCCATTGGCGCGGTGCTCGACGCGGCGAGCCTGGCCTTCACCGCCACCGGCATCCGCAGCCGGCCGATCGGCGAGCTGTGCTTCGTCTATGCGGTGGCGCCGCACCATCCGCTCGCGCGCCTGCCCGAGCCATTGACCGATGCGGTGCTTCGCCAGCATCGCGCGGTGGCCGCGGCCGACTCGGTGCGCAGCGGGCCGAGCATGACGGTCAACCTGGTCGGTGGACAGGACGTGCTCACGGTGCCGAGCATGCAGGCCAAGCTGAACGCGCAGCTGCACGGCCTGGGCGGCGGCTTCCTGCCCGAGCCGATGGCGCGGCCCTACATCGAGGCCGGCCACCTGGTCGAGCGCAAGACCGAACGCCAGCCGCCGCTCGCGACCATGCACTGCGCCTGGCGCGTGCGCAGCGCGGGCGGACCGGGCCGCGCACTCGAATGGTGGCTCGCGCAGTTCGAGCACGAGGCCACGCGGCGGGCTCTGCTCGAACGGCATCGCGGGCGTTGATTCGTTGCGGGACATTCGCGGAGGGGAGTACCCGGTGGCCTGTGCACGCACCCCGAACAGGACACGTCCTCCAGCCGCCTCCCGGACCGATGTAGAGTCCGGACACATCCATCCGTCTCCGTACACAAGAAAAGAGTCCCTCATGACCACTCGCGCAACTGCAAAGGCGGCCGACCGCCACCGAACCCCCGCCGCTCCACGCCACTACGCCGTCGTCGGCGCCGGCATTGCCGGAGTCGCCTGCGCCCGGACGCTGGTGCAGGCCGGCCACAAGGTCACCGTGTTCGAACGCGAGGCCGCGCCCGGCGGGCGCATGGCGAGCGTCGACACCGCCTTCGGCCGCTTCGACAGCGGCGCGCAGTACTTCACCGTGCGCGATCCGCGCTTTGCGCTGGCGCTGGAAGCCACGCCGAGCCTCTGCCGCCCCTGGAGCGCCAACCTCGTGCGCGTGCTCGATGCGCACGGCCGCGTGGCCGAGGCCGCATTGCCCGGGCGCGAATCGCACTGGGTGGCCCAGCCGGGCATGGACGCCCTGGTGGCCCACTGGGCCGCGCCGCTGGGCGACAGCCTCGTGCTCGACACGCAGGTCACGCAGATCGAAGCCGATGCGCTCGACCCCAAGCGCTGGCAGTTGCGCACCGCCGGCGAAGACGATTCGCAGCACGTGTACTCGGGCTTCGACGCCGTGCTGCTGGCCGTGCCGCCCTCGCGCACGCGCGCGCTGCTGGGCGACGGCAAGCTTTCGGCCGCCATCAGCCAGAAGATCGAGCCGGTGCGCATCGCGCCCTGCTGGACGCTGATGATCGCCTTTCCGCAGGCCAACCAGGCCAACATGTCGCACCTCGGCCCGCAATGGAATGCGGCGCGCAGCACCCATCACCGCGTGGCATGGCTGGCGCGCGAATCGTCCAAGCCCGGCCGCGAACGCGTGGAGCGCTGGACGCTGCAGGCCAGCGCCACCTGGTCGCAGGAGCACCTGCGCGACGATGCCGCGCGCGTCGAGGCCAAGCTGCTGCGCGCCTTCGCCGAGATCACCGGCATCCATGCCGCGCCCACGCACGCCCGGGCACGCTGCTGGCCCGAAGCCCAGACCCAGGTGCCCGTGGGCAAGAGCCACCTGTGGGACGCCAAGGCACGCATCGGCGTGGCCGGCGACTGGTGCACCGGGCACCGGGTCGAAGATGCGTTCCTCTCGGGCCTTTCGCTGGCGCTTGCAGTGATCTGATCCACGGATGCGGGAGACCGGCCGTTTCGCGCCCTCGCCCACCGGCCCGCTGCATGCCGGCTCGCTGGTGGCCGCGCTCGCAAGCTGGCTCGACGTGCGCGCGCGCGGCCCCAAGGCGCGCTGGCTGATCCGCATCGAGGACGCCGACACCGAACGCTGCCTGCCCGGCATGGGCGAGCACATCCTTGGGCAACTGGCCGACTGCGGCCTGCTGCCCGACGAAACACCGGTATGGCAGACGCAGCGCACCGAGCGCTACGAAGCCGCGCTGGCAAGGCTGCAGGCCCTCGGCCTTGCCTACCCCTGCGGCTGCTCGCGCAAGGACATCGACGAGGCGCTGGCACGGCTCGGCCGGCCGCACACGCGCCATGGCGAGCGGGTCTACCCCGGCACCTGCCGCGACGGCCTGCACGGCAAACCCGCACGCGCCTGGCGCTTTGCCACCGAGAAGTTCGAATCGGCCCAGCCGGCCTTGGCCCATGGCGAACTCTGCTGGACCGACCGCCGCCTCGGCCGCCAATGCCAGGACGTGAGCCGCGAGGTTGGCGACTTCGTGCTGCGTCGCGCGGACGGCCCCTGGGCCTACCAGCTTGCGGTGGTGGTCGACGACGCGGAACAGGGCGTGACCGACGTGGTGCGCGGCGAAGACCTGGCCGACAACACCGCGCGCCAGATCCTGCTGCAGCGCGCACTCGGCCTGCCCACGCCCAGCTACCTGCACACGCCGCTGGTGCGCGGCGCCGACGGCGACAAGCTCTCCAAGCAGAACGGCGCCACCGCCATCGACACCGCCACGCCAGAGGCTGCCCTGGCCGCCCTCGACGCGGCCGCGCGCGTGCTCGGCCTGCGCGCCACCACGGCCGCTTCCTGCGCGCCTGCATTGGCCGGCTGGGTGCCCGAATGGCGCGATCTCTACAATTCGCGGCCGTAATGACCTTTCCCGACACCGTGCCCCACGATTCCACGCCCAGCGACGACGACGACGCGGCCGACGACAACAGCAACAACAAGCCGCATCCGCTGCACCGCCGCCTCAAGAGCTTCGTGAAGCGCGCCGGCCGCACCACCGACGGCCAGGCGCGCGCCTTTGCCGAGCTGGGCCCGCTGTTCCTCATTCCCTACAAGCCCGAGCCGCTCGACCTGACGGCGGCCTTCGGCGGCCGCGCCGCGCCGACCGTGCTCGAGATCGGCTTTGGCATGGGCGAGGCCACCGCGCACATCGCCACGGTGCTGCCCGAGACCAACTTCCTGTGCTGCGAAGTGCACGAGCCCGGCGTGGGCGCGCTGCTCAAGCGCATCGGCGAGCAGTCGATCAGCAACATCCGCATCTGCGCGCACGATGCGGTCGACGTGCTCGACCACATGCTGCAGCCCGGCTCGCTGGCGGGCGTGCATGTGTTCTTTCCCGACCCCTGGCACAAGAAGCGCCACAACAAGCGCCGCCTGATCCAGCCCGAGTTCGTGAAAAAGCTCGCCGAGCACCTGCAGCCGGGCGGCTACATCCACTGCGCCACCGACTGGCAGCCCTACGCCGAGCAGATGCTCGAGGTGCTGTCCGCCGAGCCGCTGCTGCGCAATACGGCCGAAGGCTACGCGCCCAAGCCCGAGTACCGGCCGCTCACCAAGTTCGAGAACCGCGGCATCAAGCTGGGCCACGGCGTCTGGGACCTGGTGTTCCGGCGCGCCTGAGGCCGCTGCTCCTGCGGGAGGCCCGCCGGGCCTCGTTTTCCGCAGCCTTCCCGATCGGCACCGAACTTGCTACACTTTTTTACTACTGTTAAAAAAGGTGAGCCATGGACAGTTCTCGCAGGGAATGGCTGGGCAAGGCGTGCGGGGCGCTGCTGCTGGGCGGCGGCGTTCATCTGCCGGCGTTGTCGCAATCGTCGGGACGCGCGGCGGGCGCACGGGTGGTCGTGCTGGGCCAGTCGGTGCCGCTGACAGGCGCCGCCGGCGAGATCGGGCTGGCCTTTGCGGCCGGCAGCCGGCTCGCGGTGGCCGACTTCAACGAGCGCAATGCCGCCAGCGGCCTGCAGCTCAAGCTGCTGCAGCTGGACGACGGCTACGACGCAGGCCGGGCTGCCGCCAATGCACGCACGCTGCTTGGCACCGACAAGGCCGACATGCTGTTCGGCTTCGTGGGCACGGCCAGCAGCGATGCGGGTGCCAACGTGGCCGCGCAGCAGGGCAGCCTGCTGTTCGCGCCTTTTGCCGCCGCCGACACGCTGCGCGAGGCCAGCCACCCCAACGTGTTCCACGTGCGCCCCGGCATGATCGACGAGGCGCTGAAGATCGTGCGCCAGTGCGCCACCGTGGGCCAGACGCGCATCGCGCTGGTGGGCGACGACGACGCCATGGGCCGCGCCGGCCTGGCCGCCGTGCAGCAGGCCATCACCGAGCTGAAGCTGCCCGCGCTGGTGGCCTCGGCGATGGTGCCGGCCGGCGGCGCCGACAAACTCGACGCGGCGCTGAAGACGGTGCTGCAGCAGACGCCGCAGGCCATCGTGCTGGTGTCGCTCTCGGGCACCACGGCCAATGCGATCCGCAAGCTGCGCAAGAGCGGCTACAGCGGCAGCTTCATGGCCTTCTCGATCGTGGGCATCGACCCGCTCTATGCCGAACTGGGCAAGGACATCGGCGGCATCGTGATCTCGCAGGTGGTGCCGTCGCCGCGGCCCTCGGCCATTCCGATCGTCAAGGAGTACCGCGCCGCGGTCGACAACTCCGACCAGACGCCCTCGTACGAAGGGCTCGAAGGCTTCATCGCGGTCAAGGTGGCGGGCGAAGCGGTGCGCCGCGCGGGCCGCGGCTTCACCACGGCGAGCCTGCAGCGCGTGATGACCGCCATGACCGACTACGACGTGGGCGGCTTTCGCGTCAACCTGCGCCCGGGCCTGCGCGATGCCTCGCGCACCATCGACCTGATCAGCATCTCCGCCGACGGGCGCGTGCTGCGCTGAGGCGCTATCCGGTGCTCGCCAGCGCCTGCAGCGCATCGATCGACCTGAGCTCGATGCGCCCGTAGCCCAGCGCGAGCACGCCCTCGCC
Organism: Variovorax sp. 05T418; assembly: GCF_056396385.1. Lineage (NCBI taxonomy): Bacteria > Pseudomonadati > Pseudomonadota > Betaproteobacteria > Burkholderiales > Comamonadaceae > Variovorax > Variovorax sp. 05T418. The sequence goes on from NZ_JBFTLJ010000002.1 coordinate 294,179, forward strand.
CGCCAGCGCATTGAGCTCCTTCGAAAGCGTCTGGCGCGTGACGCCGAGCATCATCGCCAGCGCCTCCTGCGGCAGCATCAGCGTGCGGCGCAGCTGCACCGACTGCGTGGCGTCGCCGCGCGCCAGCACCAGCAGCCGGTGCGCCACGCGCGCACGCAGGCTGCGCAGCGTGGCGTCTTCGGTGAGGCCGTAGAGCATGCGCACGCGCGCGGCCAGCATGGCGGCCATCGCATTGGCAAAGACCACGTCGCGCATCTGCTGGGCAAAGGCCTCGGGCGGCACCACGAGCAGGTCGAGCGCCTCCAGCGCGGTGGCGTCGTGGGTGCGCGGCGAGCCGTCGATCAGCGTGATCTCGCCGAACCAGTTGCCGGGCTCGAGCACCGCAAGAATGGCCTCGCGCCCGTCCTGCCGCAGCGAAGAGACCTTGATCGTGCCGGCCAGGAGGCCATAGAAGCCGCCGCCCGCCGCATGGATCGGATCGCCCTGGCGGAACACCATGGCGCCGCGCCGCACGTGGATGAGTTCGCCCGCGCCCAGCAGTGCTTCGCGCTGCGCGCGCGGCATGCTGGTGAACCATGGATTGCGCTCCATCACGGCGCGGTGCGGGGCGGAGAGACGCGGTTTGGAAGGCGGCATGCGGGGGTTTACCAGAGCCTTGCATTGTCAAATTCTTGACAGTTGAACGTCAAGCCCGGGTCTACAGTGGCCGCTCCCCCCAAAGAACACGGAGACAACACGATGAGCGAACGGGCAGGTTTCAGGAGCATGCAGGAGAGCACGCGCGAAGACTGGCAGCTGATAGGCGGCGAGTTCAGGCAGTTCGCGGCCGGCCTGCCCGCGCGCGTGATCCGGCACCTGCAGATCCTCGAAGGCGACTACGGCGGCTTTCCGGTCGACCGCTACACCCATTCGCTGCAGACCGCCACGCGCGCGCTGCGCGACGGCCGCGACGAGGAATACGTGGTGTGCGCGCTCCTGCACGACATCGGCGACACGCTCGGCAGCTTCAACCATCCCGACATTGCCGCGGCCATCCTCAAGCCCTTCGTGAGCGAGGCCAACCACTGGATGGTGCAGCACCACGGCATCTTCCAGGGCCACTACTTCTTCCATCACATCGGCCTGGACCGCGACATGCGCGACGGCTTCAAGGACCATCCGCACTACGAGCGCACGGCCGAGTTCTGCGCGCTCTACGACAACCCGGCCTTCGACCCCCGCGCCGAGACGCTGCCCATCAGCGAGTTCGAGCCCATGCTGCAGCGCCTGATGGCGCAGCCGAAGCAGAGCATCTACAAGGCGGCCATGAAGGAACCAGCCGCGGCCTGACCCATCCCCAAGGAAACCACCACCATGAACGCAAACACCCAATCCGAAATCCAGAAGCTCGTCTCCGCCGAGGAGTGGCAGCTGCGCGTCGACCTTGCCGCCTGCTACCGCCTGGTGGCGCTCTACGGCTGGAGCGACCTGGTCTTCACGCACATCAGTGCGCGCATTCCCGGGCCCGAGCACCACTTCCTGATCAACCCCTACGGCCTGATGTTCGACGAGATCACCGCGTCGAGCCTGGTCAAGGTCGACCAGCAGTGCAACAAGATCATCGACTCGCCCTACCCCGTGAACCCGGCCGGCTTCGTGATCCACAGCGCCGTGCATGCGGCGCGCGAAGACATCCAGTGCGTGCTGCACACCCACACCAAGGCCGGCATTGCGGTGAGCGCGCAGAAGAACGGCGTGCTGCCCATCAGCCAGCAGTCGACCTTCGTGCTGGCATCGCTGGCCTACCACGACTACGAAGGCGTGGCCTTCCGCGACGACGAGAAGCCGCGCCTGCAGGCCGACATGGGCAACGCCAATTTCCTGATGCTGCGCAACCACGGCCTGCTGACTTGCGGCAAGACCATTGCCGACGCCTTCCTTTCGATGTACACCTTCGAGAACACCTGCCAGATCCAGATCGCCGCGCAATCGGGCGGCGGCGAGCTCACGCAGGTGAACCCCAGGATCGTCGAGGGCGTGGGCCAGGCGATGAAGGTGCAGACCGGCGGCCTGGGCGGGCAGTTCGTCTGGCCCTCGCTGATCCGCAAGCTCGACCGCATCGACGACAGCTACAGGCAATAAGCAACAAGCGCCGATCCCGGTTTCCACGGCTGCCAGCGCCTGCGCGACGGGTGTTGGCGGCCATTTTTTCATCTGCGCGATGATGCGGGCATGGAACTCCGGCAACTGCGCTACTTCGTCAAGGTCTGCGAACTGCGCAGCATGGGCCGTGCGGCCGTCGAACTGGGCGTGGTCACCTCGGCGCTGAGCCAGCAGATCAGCCGGCTCGAAGGCGAGCTTTCCACGCGCCTCTTGCAGCGCAGCTCGACCGGCGTGGCGCCCACCGATGCCGGCCTGGCCTTTTTGCAGCAGGCCCAGCTCACGCTGCGGCATGCCGACGATGCCGTGCGCGCGGCGCAGCAGGCGCGCCTGTCGGGCCATGTGAGCGTGGGCCTTGCGCCCACCACGGCCACCGTGCTGGGCGTGCCGCTGATGCGCGCCATGCAGCAGCGCTACCCCGAGGTGCGGCTGCACATGGTCGAGGCGCTGTCGGGCCATCTCACGACGATGCTGCATGCGCGCCAGCTCGACCTGGCGGTGCTGTTCCAGACCGATACGCCGCGGCGCTGGAGCGTGGCGCCGCTCCTGGCCGAGAAGCTGTTCGTGATCGCGTCGCCGACGCTGGAGGGGCGCCCCACGGGCACCAGGGTCCGCCTGTCGCAGCTCGCCGAGGTGCCGCTGATCCTGCCGAGCGGCAGCCACGGCCTGCGCGCGACGCTGATGACGGCCTTTGCGCGGGCCCGCATCCAGCCGCGCATCGTTGCCGAGGTCGACGGCCTCGCGCTGCTGATGGACGCGGTGCGCGCGGGCTACGGCGCCACCGTGCAGCCCGGCGCCGCCACGGCCCGGCATGACCGCGACGACCTGGAGCTCACGCAGATCAGCGATGCGCACGTGGGCCGCCGCAACCTGCTCGTAAGCCTGTCCGACGACGAGCTTTCGCCGGCCGCTCTGGCCGCGCGCGTGGTGGTTGCCGACACGGCGCGCGCCCTGGTGCGCGAGGGCCGATGGACCGGCGCAAGTCTTCTCGATAACTGAACACCCGTTGCGTCGTTCGGCCTTTCGCCTGAAGGCCTGGCTCCCTAAAGTCTCCTGGATTCAAAGGAGACCCACGAGTGATAGATGTACTGGTTGTCGGCGGCGGCAATGCCGCGCTGTGCGCCGCGCTGATGGCGCGCGAGGCCGGCGCTTCGGTGCTGCTGCTGGAAGCCTCGCCGAAGGAATGGCGCGGCGGCAATTCGCAGCACACCCGCAACCTGCGCTGCATGCACGATGCCCCGCAGGACGTGCTGGTCGATGCCTACCCTGAAGAGGAGTACTGGCAAGACCTGCTGAAGGTGACGGGTGGCCTGACCGACGAGCACCTCGCGCGGCTGGTGATCCGCGCCTCGTCGAACTGCCGCGACTGGATGCGCAGCCACGGCGTGCACTTCCAGCCGCCGCTGTCGGGTGCGCTGCACGTGGCGCGCACCAATGCCTTCTTCATGGGCGGCGGCAAGGCGCTGGTGAACGCCTATTTCCGGAGCGCCGAAAAACTCGGCGTGCAGATCCGCTACGAGACGCCCGTGGCCTCGGTGGAGCTCGACGGCGACCGCTTCGTGGCCGTGCGCACCGAGGCCGGCGAGCGCATCGAAGCCAGGAGCTGCGTGCTGGCCGCCGGCGGCTTCGAATCGAACCGTGAATGGCTGCGCGAAGCCTGGGGCCGGAACGAGCGCGGCGAATGGCCGGCCGACAACTTCCTCGTCCGCGGCACGCGCTTCAACCAGGGCGTGCTGCTGAAATACATGATCGGCGCCGGCGCCGACAGCATCGGCGATCCGTCGCAGGGCCACATGGTGGCCATCGATGCGCGCGCACCGCTCTACGACGGCGGCATCTGCACCCGCATCGACTGCGTGTCGCTCGGCGTGGTGGTCAACCGTGACGCGCAGCGCTTCTACGACGAGGGCGAAGACTTCTGGCCCAAGCGCTACGCGATCTGGGGCCGGCTCGTGGCGCAGCAGCCGGGGCAGATCGCGTGGTCGGTCATCGACCAGAAGGCCGTCGGGCGCTTCATGCCGCCAGTATTCGCCGGCACGCAGGCAAGCACGCTGGGCGAACTCGCGCAGAAGATTGGCCTGGACGAAGCCACGTTCGTCCGCACCGTGCAGGACTACAACGCGGCCTGCCGCGTCGGCCGCTTCGACCACACGGCCCTCGACGACTGCCACACCGAAGGCATCGCGCCCGCCAAGACGCACTGGGCGCGTCCGATCGACACCGCACCCTTCTACGCCTACCCGCTGCGGCCCGGCATCACCTTCACGTATCTCGGCCTGAAGGTGGACGAGACCGCGGCCGTGCGCTTTGGCGGCCGGCCCAGCCCCAACCTGTTCGTGGCCGGCGAAATGATGGCCGGCAACGTGCTGGGTAAGGGCTACACGGCCGGCGTGGGCATGAGCATCGGCACGGCCTTCGGCCGCATCGCGGGCACGCAGGCGGCACGCGCAGCAAAGAGCCATTCGAAAAAGAATTCCCCGGAGACCGCCCTTGCAGCAGCTCACTGACCTGGTCGCACGCGCCCGTGCGGATGCCGATGGCATCGGCAGCGCATCGGCGCGCGTCATTCCCATCCGGCCGGCGCTGCCGCTCGCCGCCAGCGAAGCCGAAGTCGCGCGCATCCTGCAGATCTGCAACGCCTGCCGGTATTGCGAAGGCTTCTGCGCCGTGTTCCCCGCAATGACGCGGCGGCTGGAGTTCGGCAAGGCCGACACGCACTATCTGGCCAACCTGTGCCACAACTGCGGCTCCTGCCTGCATGCCTGCCAATATGCGCCGCCGCACGAGTTTGCGGTGAACGTGCCGCAGGCGATGGCGCAGGTGCGCCTGCAGACCTACCACGACTACGCCTGGCCCCCTGCGATGGGCGCGCTCTACAAGAAGGCCGGGCTCACCGTCGCGCTGGCGCTGGCCGGTGGATTGGCGCTGTTCCTCGTGCTGGCCGTCGCGATGTCGGGCTCGCTGCTGCACGAGCCGCTCGCGGGCAACTTCTACGCGATCTTTCCGCACAACTTTCTCGCGCTGGTGTTCGGCGCGGTGTTCGCCTTTGTGCTGTTCGCGCTGGCAATGGGCGTGCGGCGCTTCTGGCGCGAGGTGTCGCCGACGCAGGAGAACGCGCCGGGCGAAGTGGCCGGCGTGCGCGCCGCGGCCGGCGCCGAGGCCGCGCACGACGTGCTGCGCCTCACCTACCTGGACGGCGGCCACGGCGAGGGCTGCAACAACGAAGACGACCGCTTCACGCCCTGGCGCCGGCGTTTCCACCACTTCACCTTCTACGGCTTCATGCTGTGCTTCGCCTCCACCTGCGTGGCAACGCTCTACCACTACCTGCTGGGCCTGCACGCGCCCTATGCGCTCACGAGCCTGCCGGTGCTGCTGGGCACCGCGGGCGGCATCGGCCTGGTGATCGGCCCCGTCGGGCTGCTGTGGCTGAACCTGCGGCGCAATGCGGCGCATGGCGACGTGGCCCAGCGGCCGATGGACCGCGGCTTCATCGCGCTGCTGCTGCTCACCAGCGTGACCGGCCTGGCCCTGCTCGCGTGGCGCGACACCGCCTTCATGGCGCTGCTGCTCGCGGTGCACCTGGGCGTGGTGATGGCGCTGTTCCTCACGCTGCCCTACGGCAAGTTCGCGCACGGCATCTTCCGCTCGGCGGCGCTGCTCAAGTTCGCGATCGAGAAACGCCTGCCCAGCCGCCTGCAGCTGGGCGCCGAGTGAATGAACTCGTGCACCCCAGACCCTGCAATCTTCAAAGCCACGACAACACCAAGACCCATCACGATGAACAAGACGCTCTCCTCTTTCCTGCGCGCCGGCATGGCCGCCCTGCTCTCGGCGGCGGCCGCATCGACCGCGCTCGCAGACGGCTGGCCCGCCAAGCCCATCACCATCGTCGTGCCCTTTGTGGCAGGCGGCACCACTGACATCGTCGCGCGCACCGTGGGCCAGAAGCTCTCGGAATCGCTCGGGCAGCCGGTCATCATCGACAACCGTGGCGGCGCGGGCGGCACCGTGGGCGCGGCCATCGCATCGAAGGCGCCGGCCGACGGCTACACGCTGTTCCTGGCCACCATCGCGCATTCGATCGCGCCGGGCCTCTACAAGCGCCTGCCCTACGACTTCCAGCGCGACTTCGATCCCGTGGCGCTCGTGGCCTCCACGCCCAACGTGCTGGTGGTCAACGACAAGGTGCCGGCCAGGTCGGTGGCGGAACTGGTGGCCTACATCAAGGCCAATCCCGGCAAGGTGAACTTCGGCTCGGCCGGCAACGGCAGCACCGAGCACATCTCGGGCGAGCTGTTCCGCTCGATGACCCGGACCGACGTCACCCACGTGCCCTACAAGGGCGGCGCGCCGATGATGGCGGACCTGATCGGCGGCCAGATCCAGATGGCCATCGAGACCAGCCCCTCGGCCGCGCCGCACGTGCGCGGCGGCAAGGTGCATGCGCTGGCCGTGACCACGCTGAAGCGCTCGCCGGCCTACCCGGGCGTGCCCACGCTGGACGAGGCCGGCCTCAAGGGCTACGACATGACCACCTGGTTCGCACTCATGGCACCGCACGGCACGCCGCCGGCACTGGTCACGCGCCTGAACGCCGAAGTCGCCCGCGCGCTGCAGCAGCAGGACGTGGCCAGGCGTTTCGAGGAGCAAGGCGTAACAGCAGGCAACATGCGGCCGGCCGAGCTCAAGGCCTTCATCGGCAGCGAAACCACCAAGTGGGTGAAGGTGGCCCGCGACGCCGGCGCGACCGCCGAATAGGCGCCCGCGCCTTACCGTCAAAGCCCGGCCGTTCCGTGCGGCATCGCTTTGGCATGAGAATGGCGTGCCATGCACGTTCGAATCCCCGCCATGGCGGCGGCCCTGCTGGGCCTGGCCTCGGTTCTCTTCTCCCCCGCGTCTCTCCCGGCCCCGGCCACCGCCGAGGGCGCCAAGGGCGCGGACGCCCGCATCGAATCGCTCATCGCCCGCATGACGGTCGAGGAGAAGGTCGGCCAGCTCAGCCTCTACGGCCCCGCCAACACCAACATTCCCGGCAACCCGCAAGCCGGCCAGCGCAATGCGCAGCAGGAGATCGACGACGTGCGCGCCGGCCGCGTCACCGGCCTGTTCAACAACGAGGGGCTGGAGCGCAAGCGGGTGCTGCAGGAGGTGGCCGTGCGCGAATCGCGCCTGGGCATTCCGCTGCTGTACGGCGCCGACGTGATCCACGGCTTTCGCACCATCTTCCCGATGCCGCTGGCCGAGGCCGCGAGCTGGGAGCCCGAACTGGCCGAGCGCACCGCGCGCGCCGCCGCGGTGGAAGCGAGCGCCGATGGCTTTCGCTGGACCTTCGCGCCGATGGTGGACATTGCACGCGATGCGCGATGGGGCCGCGGCATCGAGGGCGCGGGCGAAGACGTGTACCTGGCCAACCAGTTCGCGGCCGCGCGCGTGCGCGGCTTCCAGGGCGCCGACCTCTCGCGCGGCGATTCGCTGCTGGCCACGCCCAAGCACTTCGCGGCCTACGGCGCTGCCGAGGGCGGGCTCGATTACGCCGCCACCGACATCTCCGAGCGCACGCTGCGCCAGGTCTACCTGCCGCCGTTCCGCGCCGCGCTGGACGCGGGCGCGCTCTCGGTCATGAGCGCCTTCAACGAGATCTCGGGCATTCCGTCGATTGCCAACCCGGCGCTGCTCACGGGCGTGCTGCGCGACGAATGGAAGTTCAAGGGCTTCGTGGTGTCCGACTACACGGCCGACGAGGAACTGATCGCGCACGGCTACGCCGCCGACGGCCGCGAGGCGGCCAAGCAGTCGTTCCTGGCCGGCACCGACGTCAGCATGCAGAGCGGCCTGTACATGCGCCACCTACCCGAACTCGTGGCCTCGGGCGAAGTGCCGATGGCGCGCCTGGACGACGCGGTGCGCCGCGTGCTGTGGGTCAAGCAGAAGCTGGGCCTCTTCGACCAGCCGCTGCGCGGGCTCGACGCCGCACCGGCACAGCCGCGGGCCGACAACCCCGCGCACATCGCGCTGGCGCGCGAGGATGCGCGCCGCTCCATCGTGCTGCTGAAGAACGAACGCGCAGTGCTGCCGCTGCCCAAGGCGGGCCGCAAGATCGCGCTGATCGGGCCCTTCGCCTCGGGCACGCAGGACCTGCTCGGCGCGTGGAGCCTGTTTCCGGGCCAGGCGGCGCCCGTGGGCATCGACGACGGCCTGCGCGCCGCGCTGGCCGACCCGGGCGCGCTGGCGGTGGTGCGCGGCTCGGGCATCGATGCGCCGCTGGCCGGCGGCATCGAGGCCGCCGTGGCCGCCGCGCGCGAGGCCGACGTGGTGGTGCTCGCCATCGGCGAGAGCGAGCGCATGTCGGGCGAGGCGCGCTCGCGCACCGACATCGGCATTCCGCAGGCCCAGCAGGACCTGGCCGAGGCCGTGGCCGCCACCGGCAAGCCCGTGGTCGTGCTGCTGAGCAACGGCCGCGCGATGGCACTCAAGGGTGCGGTGCGCAATGCAGACGCCATCCTCGTCACCTGGTTTCTCGGCGTGCAGACCGGCAACGCCATTGCCGACGTGGTGTTCGGCGACTTCAATCCCTCGGGCCGCCTGCCGGTGAGCTTTCCGCAGGCTTCCGGCCAGGTGCCCTTCTACTACGGCCAGAAGCGCACCGGCCGGCCGCTGCCCGACTACGACCAGGCCATGGCCTTCAAGACCCGCTACGTGGACACCACGAACCGGGCGCTCTACCCCTTCGGCCATGGCATCGGCTATGCGCCGGTGCGCTACGACGGCATGGAGCTGAGCCAGGACCGGCTGCCGATCGGCGGCACGCTGCGCGTGCGCGCCACCGTCACCAACACCGGCCAGCGCGAGGCCGAGGAAGTGGTGCAGTTGTATGCCGCCGAACGCGCCGCGAGCGTGACGCGGCCGGTGCGCGAGCTCAAGAACTTCCGCAAGGTGCGCATCGGGCCCGGTGCGTCGAAGGTGGTCGAGTTCACGCTGCGTCCGGACGACTTGCAGTTCATCGGCCGCGACATGAAGCCGACGGTGGAGCCGGGAGAATTCGACCTGTGGGTGGCACCTTCGGCCGCAGACGGCATCAAGAAGAGCTTCGCGCTCACGCGGGAGTGAGGCGCGGTGGACGATCGGTCGATGATGAAAACACCCCTGCTCGCCGGACGCCGCCTGGCACTCATCTGCGAAACGAGCACCGAGAGCTACAGCTTCGGTCCGGACGGCACGGTCGCCGCGATCCTGGGAGAAAAGAACGGACCTGCATGCGCACCGATCTTTCGCTACAGGGTGCTGTCCGCCGACAGCATCGAGCTGCTGGACGGCGACAGGGTGTTCGCGGCCTGGACGCACATCGAGATCGATGGCGATCTGCTGCGCGCCCGATGCAACGGGCAAGCCAAGGTATTCAGGATCGGATGAGGAACGGCTGGCGGAGAACGCGAAAAACGGGCCCCGTCGGGGGCCCGTTCTTCATTGCGCCGATCAAGGGAGCGATTCGGCTCAGAGGCCGGCCTGGCGCGTGAACGACACGCTGGGCTTCTTGTAGGCTTGCGGCACTTCGTCGCGGTAGAACGCGCGGCGGTCGAGGCTTGCGAGCGGGTCGTGCGCCTTGGCAACGGCTTCGGCCTGGATGGTCGCGCGGTCGGCGGTCGAGGTGAAGGCTTGCGCACCGGCGCTGGCGCTGTCGCCGTATTCGTTGCCGGCGCGGGCGGCGGCAACGGCTTGCGGCGCGACTTCGGCGCGCGAAACGCCGGAGTTCACGGTCAGCACACCTTCGTAGGTTTCTGCATGCGCACCGGCGGCAGCCAGGAGCGAGAGGGCAGCAGCAGCGAGGACTTTCGAGGCATTCATTTCAATCTCCTAATGGGTTGGTTGGTGAAATGAAGTGTGATCCTGAAGTGCCTCAAAAAACCGCGGCAAACGGAATCGCGGCGTTCACGGGATTGAAACAATCGAGCCGGTGCCGGCCCGCTGCATGCCGTGGATTGTTAGGCCTGCATTAGTGCGAAATCATCCAGGGCCGCTTGGTAGGCGCCGACTTGGCGCCGTTGGGTGCCGTCACCGTCGCACTGCGCCGCGGCGATGAACCCGAGCAGCAGCTGCAGCCCGCCGGATGCTTGAAGCGCGCGTAGTCGCGCGAGCTGCCCGGCTCGTGCCGGGCGCGCTCGTTGGTCTCCATCGCGCGGCGCGTGCCCGAGGCCATCAGCGCGAGCCGCGGCGCGGCCGAAAGCACGCGTGGCGATGCTGCGCCGCAGTCGGGGCATGCGGCGGGATCGTCGCGCTGGCCCGAAGGCCGCAGCGCCTCAAAGCCGCCGCACTGGCCGCAGGCGTAGTCGTAGGTGGGCATGGGCGCGTTCGTCAGGCCAGGTCGTGCGACAGCGGCATGTCGATGCTGCCGTCGATCATCTTCACCGGCCCCGCGGCGTTCGGGTTGATGTCGAAGTCGAAGATCTGCGTGGGCAGCCAGAGCGTGGCGCAGGAGTTGGGCACGTCGACCACGCCGCTGATGTGGCCCTGCACGGGTGCGGTGCCCAAAATCGAATAGGCCTGCGCGCCCGAGTAGCCGAACTTCTTCAGGTACTCGATGGCATTCAGGCAAGCTTGCCGGTAGGCCACGTTCACGTCCAGGTAGTACTGCTTGCCGGCCTCGTCGACCGAGATGCCTTCGAAGATCAGGTAGTCGTTGTACTGCGGCGTGATCACGCTCGGCTTGAAGATCGGGTTCCTGATGCCGTACTTGGCCATGCCGCCCTTGATGAGCGTGACCTTCATGTGCACCCAGCCCGCCATCTCGATGGCGCCGCAGAAGGTGATCTCGCCGTCGCCCTGGCTGAAGTGCAGGTCGCCCACGCTGAGGCCCGCGCCGTCGACGTACACCGGAAAGAACACCTTCGAGCCGCGCGACAGGTCCTTGATGTCGCAGTTGCCGCCGTGCTCGCGCGGCGGCACGGTGCGCGCACCCTCGGCCGCGGCCTTGGCGCGCGCGTCGCCGGTCATCTTGCCCATGTGGGCGGTGCCGGCGAACGGCGGATTGGCAAGGCCGGGCACGCGGTCCGGGTCGGTGGCGATGAGCTTGCCTTCGCGCTCGTTCCACATGTCGAGCATCGGCTTGTCGGGCAGGCAGCCGATCAGGCCGGGGTGGATGAGGCCCGCGAAGTTGACGCCGGGAATGTGGCGCGAGCTGGTGAACATGCCCTTGAAGTCCCAGATGGATTTCTGCGCTTCGGGAAAGTGCTCGGTCAGGAAGCCGCCGCCGTTCTTCTTCGAGAAGAAGCCGTTGAAGCCCCAGAGGCTGTCCTGCTTGGCGCCGATGTCGAGCAAGTCCACCACCAGCAGGTCGCCGGGCTCGGCGCCCTTCACGCCCACGGGGCCCGAGAGGTAGTGCACGGTGCTCAGGTCGATGTCGCGCACGTCGTCGGCGCTGTCGTTGTTCTTGATGAAGCCGCCGGTCCAGTCGAAAGTCTCGAGGATGAAGTCGTCGCCCGGGTTGACCCAGCAGGCCATCGGAATGTCCGGATGCCAGCGGTTGTGGATCATCTCGTTCTCGGTGGGCGGCTTGGTCAGGTCGACCTTGATCAGCGTGTCCGTCATTTGCAGTGGCTCCTGGGTGGGTTGTGGTTAAACGGAGAGATAGGCCTTGATGTGGTCGACGTCGGTCTTGTCGCGCGCGGTCTCGTGTACGAGGCGCCCGCCTTCGATCACGAAGAGCCGGTCGGCCACGTCCATGGCAAAGCTCAGCACCTGCTCGGACACGACGATGGTGATGCCGCGCAGCTTGCGGATCTCGTTGAGGGCCTTGGCAATGTCCTTGATGATCGAAGGCTGGATTCCTTCGGTGGGCTCGTCGAGCAGCAGCACCTTGGGGTCGGTGACGAGGGCGCGCGCAATGGCCAGCTGCTGTTGCTGGCCGCCCGAGAGGTTGCCGCCTTTGCGGCGTTTCATGTCCCACAGCACGGGGAACAGCGCGTAGATTTCTTCGGGAATGCGTTTGGTCTTCGAGTTCTCGAGGCCGGTCTGGATGTTCTCTTCCACGGTGAGGGTCGGAAAGATCATGCGGCCCTGCGGTACGTAGGCAATGCCCTTGGCCACGCGCCTGAAGCTCTCGTCGCGCGAGACGTCCTGCCCCGCCACCTCGATGCGGCCGCTCTTCAACGGCAGCACGCCCATGAGGCTCTTGAACAGCGTGGTCTTGCCCATGCCGTTGCGGCCCATGACGGCTATTGTTTCGTTGGCATGGCCTTCGAAAGAGATGCCGTGCAGGGCCTCGCTCTGGCCGTAGGCTACGTGGAGGTCTTCTACCTTCAGCATGATGTTGCTCATCTGGTTGTTCCTCTAAGGCTCTTGTTCAGGGCGTGTGCACAGGCCACCGGGTACTTCCCTCCGCGAATGTCCCCCGGGCTTCGCCCTCCTCCTTGATTTCGCTGCGGGAAGCACCCCGATGCCCTGTGCACGATGGGCGCGGCTGTGGTGCTGGCCGATCAACGACCGCTGCGCATGACGATCACGCCGATGGGGTGCCTTGCGCAGCGAAATCAAGGGGGAGGCCGCAGGCCGGAGGACATTCGCGGAGCAAGGTACCCCGTCGGCGGGAGCGCGCCCTGAACAAAGCACAACGCAAGACTTCATCTAGTGCCCCAGATAGACATCAATGACCTTCGGATCCGCCTGCACCTTCTCCATCGGCCCCTCGGCCAGGATCTTTCCCTGGTGCATCACGGTGACCTTGTGCGCGATCTGCTTCACGAAGGCCATGTCGTGCTCGATGACGATCACCGCGCGGTTCCGGCAGATGCGCTTGAGCAGGTCGGCCGTGAGCTCGCGTTCACGCGCGCTCATGCCGGCAATGGGTTCGTCGAGCATCAGCAGCTCGGGCTCCTGCATCAGCAGCATGCCGATCTCCAGCCACTGCTTCTGGCCATGGCTCAGCAGGCCTGCCTCGGTGCGCAGCCGGTCGGCCAGGCCGATGTCCTCGGCCACCGCCTGGACCTTGGCCTTGACCTCGTCGTCGCACTTGAACGCCAGCGCGCCGAGCACCGATCGGCCCTTCGGGAACGACACCTCCAGGTTCTGGAACACGCTCAGGTTCTCGTAGATCGACGGCGTCTGGAACTTGCGGCCGATGCCCAGCCGCACGCGCTTGTGCTCGGCCATCTTGGTGAGCTCGGTGTTCTTGAACTTGATGCTGCCGGCGCTCGCGCGGGTCTTGCCGCAGATCAGGTCCAGCAGCGTGGTCTTGCCCGCGCCGTTGGGGCCGATGATCACGCGCAGCTCGTTCCTGTCGATGTAGAGCGTGAGGTCGTCGATGGCCTTGAAACCGTCGAACGAGACGCTGAGGTCTTCCACGGCCAGCGCGAAGTCGGTATTGCTCATGAGGTGGTGGCTCCGGTGTTCTTCAGGCGCGCTGGCTGCCGACACCGTCGGGCAGCTCGGGTTCGGGCGCGGCGGCCGGTGCAGCGGGCGGCAGCGGCGTAGAGGCCGGCGGCTGCACCGCGGCCTCGCGCAGTGCCTTGCGGCGCTCCTTCCACCAGGGCCTCAACTTCTCGTCCCACAGGCCCGCGAGCCCCATCGGGAAGGCCATGGTCACGCCGATGAAGAGGCCGGCCATCAGGAACAGCCACAGGTCCGGAAAACTCTCCGAGAACAGCGTCTTGCCCGCATTCACCAGCAGCGCGCCGTACACCGCGCCCACCAGGCTCATGCGGCCGCCCACGGCGCAGAAGATCACCATCTCGATCGACGGCACGATGCCCACGAAGCTCGGCGACATGAAGCCCACCTGCAGCGCGAACATCGCACCGCCGATGCCCGAGAGCCCGGCCGCCAGGCAGAAGATGAAGACCTTGAAGTTGGACACGTCGTAGCCCGAGAAGCGCACGCGGTCTTCCTTGTCTCGCATGGCGAGCAGCAGCGTGCCGAGCTTGCTGGTCTGGATCCAGCGGCACAGCACGATGCTCGCGACCAGGAGGCCCACGCAGACGTAGTAGAGAACGTACTTGGCGCCGTCGGTGCGCGTGTCCCAGCCCAGCATCGTCTTCAGGTCGGTCATGCCGTTGACGCCGCCCGTGTAGCCCTGCTGGCCGATGATGAGCACGGTGCAAATGAGCGCCACCGCCTGCGTGATGATCGCAAAGTACACGCCGCCCACGCGTCGCTTGAACATCGCAAAGCTCACGAGCCAGGCCAGCGCCATCGGCGCCAGCACCACCAGCGCCAGGCTCAGCGGCAGGCTCTTGAACGGCAGCCACAGCGCGGGCAGCTCGGTGATCTGGTTCCAGTCCATGAAGTCCGGAATGCCCGGCGTCGACTGGATCTTGGTCGTGACGGGGTCGGAGGCCTCGAGCTTGAGGAACATCGCCATCGCATAGCCGCCGATGCCGAAGAACACGCCCTGCCCCAGGCTCAGCACGCCGCCGTAGCCCCATACCATGACCAGGCCAACGGCCACGAAGGCGTAGGTGAGGTACTTGCCCACGAGGTTCAGGCGGAAGATGTCGAGCGACAGCGGCAGCACGACCGCCAGCAGCAGCACCAGCAGCAGCAGGCTGCCGAGCTGGTAGCGCAGGATCGAGGCCTTGATGAAATTCATCATCGGAACGTTCTCCAGGAAGGATTCGGGTTCATCAACGACGCACCTTGACTGCGAAAAGCCCTTGCGGCCGCATCATCAAAATCAGCACGATCAGCGAGAGCGTCAGCACCTTGGCCATCGAGCCGGTCATGAAGAACTCCGAGATCGACTGCGTCTGCGCAATGCCGAAGGCCGAGACCACGGTACCCAGCAGGCTGGCCGCGCCGCCAAAGGTGACGACCAGGAAGGCATCCACGATGTAGAGCGAGCCCGAGGTCGGCCCGGTCGAGCCGATGGTGGTGAAGGCCGCGCCCGCCATGCCGGCAATGCCGCAGCCGATGGCAAAGGTCAGGCGGTCGGTCTTCATGGTGTCGACGCCGGTCGCGTTGGCCATGGTGCGGTTGGCCACGGTGGCGCGCACGCGCAGCCCCCAGCGGCTCTTGTGCAGCGCAAGCAGCACGCCGCCGGTGACCAGCGCGGTGAGTGCGAGCACGAACAGGCCGTTGATCGGAATGTCCAGGCCTTCATGCGGCGTCCACGAGCCCATGAGCCATTCGGGCAGCGTGGGGCTCACTTCCTTCGGGCCGATGAAGGTGCGGAAGATCTGCTGCAGCCCCAGGCTCACGCCCCAGGTGGCGAGCAGCGTGTCGAGCGGGCGCTTGTAGAGATGGCGGATCAGCACCCACTCCACGATCCAGCCGACGATGAAGGCGAACACGAAGGCGAGGCCGATCGCGATCGGAAAGTAGTACGGCATGAACGCGGGCGCCAGGCTTTCGGTGACGCGCGCGGCCAGGTAGATCGAATAGGCGCCGATGGTCATGAACTCGCCATGCGCCATGTTGATCACGCCCATCTGCCCGAAGATGATCGCGAGTCCGAGGCCCATCAGCAGCAGCACCGCGAACAGGCTCAGCCCCGCGAAGCCCTGCATCAGGCCGATGTTCATCATGTCCGACAGAGTCATGGCAACGATTCCGGTGTTGGGTATTGGCTCCTTCCCCTTCCGGGGGAAGGTTGGGATGGGGGCAGGCAGAGCGTGCCCATGGGTGGCGCCGCTTGCCCCCACCCCTGCCCTCCCCCGGAAGGGGAGGGAGCGAGACAGGGTTATTGGTAGCCTTTGGGAAACGGATCCGGCTTGATCAATTCCGCCGACTCCGCCACCACCTTGAACGTCCCGTCCAGCTGCCCCTGCCCGATGCGCGCCTTGCTCCACAGGTGGTGGTTCGCGTCCAGCTTCACGTAGCCTTCGGGCGCCGTCTTCAGCTCGATGCCCGGCGAGCCGGCCACCACCTTGTCCACGTCGAAGCTGCCGGCCTTCTCCACCGCCGCCTTCCAGAGCCACGGGCCGAGGTAGCCGGCCTGCGTGACGTCGCCGATCACCGCGTCCTTGCCGTACTTGGCCTTGAAGGCTTCCACGAACTTCTTGTTGTTCGCGTTGTCGAGCGACTGGAAGTACTTCATCGACGAATAGAAGCCCGCGAAGTTCTCGCCGCCTACGCCGGTCATCTCGTCTTCAGTGACGGCCAACGTCAGCAGGAACTGCTTGTCGCCCGTGATGCCCGCGGCCTTGAGCTGCTTGTAGAAGGCCACGTTCGAGCCGCCCACCACCGCCGCGAAGATGCAGTCGGGCTTGGCGACCTTGATCTTGTTGATCAGCGAGTTGAAGTTGGTGTGGCCCAGCGGGTAGTACTCCTCGCCCTTGACCGAGCCCTTCTGGAAGTTCTCGATGTGCTTGCGCGCGATCTTCATCGAGGTGCGCGGCCAGATGTAGTCGGAGCCCACCAGGAAGAAGGTCTTGGCCTTCTTCTCCTTGGCGCCCCAATCGAGGCCCCAGATGATCTGCTGCGTGGCTTCCTGGCCCGTGTAGATCACGTTCTTGCTCTGCTCCAGGCCTTCGTAGAAGGTCGGGTAGTACAGGAGGCCGTTCTCCTTCTCGAACACCGGCAGCACGGCCTTGCGCGAGGCGCTGGTCCAGCAGCCGAACACCGCGGCGCAATGGTCGTTGACCAGCAGCTTCTTCGACTTCTCGGCAAAGGTCGGCCAATCGGAGGCACCGTCTTCCTTGATGACCTTGATCTTGCGCCCGAGGATGCCGCCCATCGCGTTGATCTGGTCGATGGCGAGCTGCTCGGCCTGGATCGAGCCGGTTTCCGAGATGGCCATGGTGCCGGAGGACGAGTGCAGCTGGCCCACCGTCACTTCGGTGTCGGTCACCGCGAGCTTGGTGCTGTTGACCTTGGCCGTGGGGAACTGCGACTGGCCGAAGCTCAGGCCGGACAGGCTCATCACGGGCAGCGCGGCAGCGCCCTGCAGCAGCCGGCGGCGGCGCAATGCCAGGGCATCGAGGGAAAGATCTTCTGAATCACGCGACATCGGGAAACTCCAGGCAGGTTGTTGGAAGGGTGAGCCGCGCACCATCGCAGTGCGCCGGACGGTGCCCCGAGCACCATGGCTGGTACTTTAGAAATCACCTGCGCCGGCGCGAATACGTCATTCAACGTAGCGGCCAGAGGTGCGCCAGCGTCCAGACTCGCAAGCCGTGCACAGGCGGGCCGGAGGCAGGGAGCGCTTCTTGCTGTGTCTGCCTGCCATGCCATCGCCGCCCTCGCCGCCAGAGCCCACCATGCAACCCGTCACCGGCCAGAAGATCTTCCGCATCCGCCGCGACTACAACGCGTGGGTCGCGAACGAAACGCTGGAGGACTACGCGCTGCGCTACACGCCGCGCAGCTTTCGCAAGTGGTCGGAGTTCCGCGTCGCCAACGCGGCCTTCGGCGCCACCTCGTTCCTGGCGCTGGAGGCCATCGGCGGCGCCATCGCGCTGAGCTACGGCTTCTCGAACGCGCTGTGGGCCATCCTGGTGGTGGGGCTCATCACCTTTCTGACTGGCCTGCCGATCTCCTACTACGCGGCCCGGCATGGCGTAGACATGGACCTGCTCACGCGCGGCGCGGGCTTCGGCTACCTGGGCTCCACCCTCACCTCGCTGATCTACGCGAGCTTCACCTTCATCTTCTTCGCGCTGGAGGCGGCCATCCTCGCGCTGGCGCTGCAGCTGTACCTGGACTGGCCGCTGCCGCTGCTCTACCTGCTGTCGTCGGTCGTGATCGTGCCGCTGGTGATGCGCGGCATCACGCTGATCTCGGGCCTGCAGTTGTGGACGCAACCGATCTGGATCGCGCTGTTCGTCTGCCCGTTCGTCGCGGTGCTGGTGAAGAAGCCCGGGCTGTATGCCGACTTCACCGGCCTGGTGGGCCGCAGCTCCGACAGCAGCAGCTTCGACCCGCTGATGTTCGGCGCCGCCGCCACGGTGGCCTTCTCGCTGGTGGTGCAGATCGGCGAGCAGGTCGACTACCTGCGCTTCCTGCCCGAGAAGACGGCCGCCAACCGCGGCCGCTGGTGGGCCGCGGTGCTGGTGGCGGGCCCGGGCTGGATCGTGCCGGGCATGCTCAAGATGATGGGCGGCGCCTTTCTGGCCTTTCTGGCGCTCCAGCATGAGATTCCGGCCCGGCACGCGGTCGAGCCCACGCTGATGTACCTCACGGGCTTTTCGTATGTGCTGCGCGATCCGGCCTGGGTGCTGGCGATCACCACGCTGTTCGTGGTGGTCTCGCAGATGAAGATCAACCTCACCAACGCCTATGCGGGCTCGCTGGCGTGGTCGAACTTCTTCGCGCGGCTCACGCACAGCCACCCGGGGCGCGTGGTGTGGCTGGTGTTCAACGTGGTCATCGCGATCCTGCTGATGACGCTGGGCGTGTTCGCGGCGCTCGAGCACGTGCTGGGTTTCTACAGCAACATCGCCATTGCCTGGGTCGGCGCGCTGGTGGCCGACCTGGTCATCAACAAGCCGCTGGGCTGGAGCCCGCGCACCATCGAGTTCAAGCGCGCGCACCTGTATGACATCAATCCGGTCGGCCTGGGCGCGATGCTGGTGGCGGCGGCGCTCGCCATGCTGGCGTACTCCGGCGTGCTGGGCCAGTGGGCGCGCGCGTTCTCGCCCTTCATCGCGCTGATCACGGCGCTGGTGGTCTCGCCGCTGCTGGCCTGGCGCACGCGCGGGCGCTACTACCTGGCGCGCAGCGACATCCGGCGCTGGACGCCAGGGCAGATCGTGAAATGCTCGGTGTGCGACAACAGCTTCGAGTCCGAGGACATGGCGCACTGCCCGGCCTACAGCGCGCCGATCTGCTCGCTGTGCTGCACGCTCGAATCGCGCTGCCACGACCGCTGCAAGACCGACTCGCGCGCGGCCGAGCAGATGAGCGGCTGGCTCCAGGCGCTGCTGCCGCCCGCGCTGTCGGGCCGGCTCAATTTTCGCGTGGCGCACTACCTGATGGTGGCCACCTCGCTGGTGGCGCTGCTGGCCACGGTGATGGGCGTGGTGTATGCGCAGGAGGCCATCGTGGGCGCCGATGCGGTGGACCCGGCGCTGCGCAGCGCCTTCCTCAAGGTGTTTGCGCTGCTGTCGCTGGTGGCGGCTGTGGCCGCCTGGTGGATCGTGCTGGGCAGCGAGAGCCGGCAGATGGCGCAGGAGGAATCGAACCGCCACAACCACCTGCTCACCGTCGAGATCGAGGCGCACCAGCGCACCGACGCCGCGCTGCAGACCGCGAAGGAAGCCGCCGAAGCCGCCAACCAAGCCAAGACCCGCTACGTGGCCGGCATGACGCACGAGCTGCGCACGCCGCTCAACAGCATCCTGGGCTACTCGCAGATCCTGCTCAAGGGCGAGGCCGTGGCGCCGCCGCGCGAAGCGGTGCAGACCATCCAGCGCAGCGGCGAGCACATGCTGGGGCTGATCGACGGGCTGCTCGACCTGGCGCGCATCGAGGCCGGCCGGCTGCAGCTGGAGCCCGCCCCTCTCGCGCTGCCGGCCTTCCTGGACGAGGTGGTGCACATGGTGCGGCCGCAGGCCGAGAACAAGGGCCTGGCATTCGTCTACACCCACAGCGGGCGGCTGCCGCCCTGGGTGCATGCCGATGCCAAGCGGCTGCGCCAGATCCTCATCAACCTGCTGGCCAACGCGGTGCGCTTCACCGACAGCGGCACGGTCACGCTGCATGTGGATGCGCGGCGCGAGGTGCTGCGCTTCGACGTGGTCGACACCGGCATCGGCGTGGCGCCGCAGGACCACCAGCGCATCTTTCTTCCGTTCGAGCGCGGCGCCGCCGGGCGCCGGCGCGGCGAGCCCGGCACGGGCCTGGGCCTCACCATCACCGGCCTTCTCACGTCGCTGATGGGCGGCGAGCTGGCGCTGGCCGCCACCTCGCCCGCGGGCAGCACCTTCAGCGTGCGGGTGTACCTGCGCGAAGTGGCCGACCCCGGCCCGCAGGCGGAGACCCGCCGGCCGGTGTCGGGCTACATCGGCGCGCGCCGCACGCTGCTGGTGGTGGACGACCAGCCGGTGCAGCGCCAGATGCTGGCCGGCATGCTCGCGCCGCTGGGCTTCGAGGTGCGCGAGGCCGCAAGCGGCACCGAATGCCTCGACAGCCTGCGCGAGAACCTGCCCTCGGCGATCCTGCTGGACCTCACCATGGACGACATGGATGGCTGGCAGACCGCGGCGCTGGTGCGCGCCTCGGGCTTCGACCGCCTGCCGATCATCATCGTCTCGGCCAACATGTTCGAGAACCAGGGCGAGCTGCTGCGCGCCGCGGGCTGCCAGGCCTTCGTGGGCAAGCCGGTCATCGAGTCGCAGCTGATCGCCACGCTGGAGCGGCACCTCGGCCTCGAATGGCTGGCGTCGAACGACGCGATGCCGCCCACCGTCGACATGGCGCCGCGGCCGGTGCAGCTCGCGCTCTCCGAAGACGACCGCGCCGAGCTGATGCGGCTGGTGCAGATGGGCCACATGCGCGGCCTGCACCAGGTGCTCGACCGCCTCGCCGCCGCCTCCCCACCGGCCGCGGCCACCTGCACCTGGCTGCGCGGCATGGCCAACCGATTCGAACTCGACAAGCTCCGCAAGGCACTCGCAGAACAAGATGCAGACACTCTCGCCCCCTGATGAAGCCGAACGCCCCGTGGTGCTGGTGGTGGACGACGCCCCCAGCAGCCTCGGCATGCTGTGCGACACGCTCGAATCGAGCGGCTACACCGTGCTGGTCGCGGCCGACGGCGAGGCCGCGCTGCAGCGCCTCGAACTGGTGGTGCCCGACGCGATCCTGCTCGACGGCCTGATGCCCGGCCTGTCGGGCTTCGAGACCTGCCGGCGCATCAAGGCCAATGCGGCGCTCGCGCACATTCCGGTGCTGTTCATGACCGGCCTTTCGGAAACCGCGCACGTGGTCGAGGGCTTCGAATGCGGCGGCGTCGACTACGTGGTGAAGCCGATCCGCGCGCAGGAGGTGCTCGCGCGGCTGCACACGCACACGCGCAACGCGCGCATCACGCGCATGGCGCGCGATGCGGTCGACGTGGCCGGCATGGGCGTGGTCTTTGTCGATGCGCGCGGGCGCATCGCATGGCGCTCGCCGCAAGCCGCGCTGTGGCTGCATGCGCTCGATGCGGCGCCGGCGGCCGGACTGCTGCCCGCCGCGCTCGCACCCGCGCTTGCGCCCGGCGCGGCCATTGCGGTGGCCACGGCGGCAGGCGCACGCATTTCGGTGCGCAACCTCGGCGCCGCGGCGCTCGGCGAAACCATGCTGCTGTTCGCGGCGCAGCGCGAAGGGGCCGCGGGCAAGCCGTCGGCGCGGCTGGCCGAAGCGGCGCTCACGCCGCGCGAGACCGAAGTGCTCTCATGGCTTGCCAAGGGCAAGACCAACCGCGACATCGGCGAGATCCTGGGCACCAGCCCGCGCACCGTCAACAAGCACCTCGAGCACATCTTCGAGAAGCTGGGCGTCGAGACGCGCGCTGCCGCGGCGGCACTGGCCAGTGGCCAGCTGGCCTGATCGAGCTAGCCAGCGGACAGCTGGCCTGATCGAGCCATCCAGCGGGCAGCTGGCCTGACTTCGCTCCTTATCTCTTCGTTGCCGGCGTTGCGGGCACCGCAGGCGTCGTCGTGGTGCTGTCGGCCTTGGAGCCCGGCACGGCCGGCGTCGCGGGCGTGGCAGACATCGTGGACGATGCCGAGGACGAAGAAGAAGAAGACTGCGGCGACGGCGTGGCCGGTGTCGCAGGCGTGGCTGGCGTTGCAGGCGATGTGGCCGTGGCCGGTGTTGCAGGCGTGGCGGGTGTCGCCGGCGTGGCGGCATTGTCCGAGGCATTGGAGCCGCTGGCCGCGCCCGCGCCATTGCCGTTGGCGCCTGCGCCAACGCCCGCGCCTACACCGGCGCCGCTGCCGCCACCTCCGCCGCCCCCGGCACCGCCACCACCGCCTCCTCCGGAGCCGCCGCCCGCAGCCAATGCGAGCGGCGCCACGCAGGCGCCCATCAAAACCGCCACCAGGGTCGGTGCAATACGTCGTGTCAGCTTCATCGAGATCTCCTTGTTGGTGTTTCGACAAGGCCAAGCTAGACACGGCCGGAAAGCCGGCTTGTAGTCCAAAGTCTTCATGGCAGGCCGGCCCAGTCGCCGGTGCCATGCAATGGATAGCTGCGCGGCGCCTGCCGGTATCACCCGCCGGGCTGGGTCGCCTGCTTGCCGCCGCGAGGCAGATGAACGGTGAATGCCGTGCCTTCCGCCGCGGAGGAGGTCACGGTGATGGTGCCGCCGTGCCCCGTCACGATCTCCCGCGCAATGTAGAGACCCAGCCCCAGGCTCGTGGCGGGCCGCTCGTGCGGCGCCGATTCGCGTGTCGCAACCTGCACCAGCGGGTTGAAGATGACCTGCATCGAATCGGGGGGAATCGGCCTTCCGTGGTTCTTGACGATCAGGGTCGCATGCGCTCCCTCGTCCCGGATCACCAGCGCCACGGGATGGGCGGGGTCTCCATGCTGCACGGCGTTGCTCAGCAGGTTGGTGAGGACCTGGCGCATCCTGGGCGCATCGAACATCAGCACCACATCGGCTGGAAGCTCGGCGACGAGCTCCCGCTTGGGATAGGCCGCGCAGACCTCGTCGAAGGCCTCCTGGCACAGCGCACTCAGGTCGCCTTCCTGTGGAACCACTTCGATGCCGCGGCCGAGCCGGGTGCGCGTGTACTCAAGCAGGTCGGTGACCATGTCGTTGATCGACGCAATGCTTCGCCTGGCGATCTGCAGCGTGCGCTCCTTGGGCCTCGCCTCGCCAGCCAGTTCGAGCAGATGAATGCAGGAGCTGAGCGCGCTCAACGGGTTTCGCAGGTCGTGTCCCAGCACGGCCAGGAAGGTGTCCCTGGAATTGGCCACGTGCTCCGAATAGGTGGCCATGGCCTCGGCAAGGCCCTGGTCGATGCCTTCGTTGAAGCGCATCACTTCTTCCAGAACCGCGGCATCGACCGTGCCGACGTGTCCCATCCACAAACGAAGAACCGTGGCCCGCAGCGCGCGGTATTCCGCGCCCAGTTGGGAAAGGTCGAAACCCACCCGCTGGCGCAGGCCACCATGTTCGGCGGCAAAAGTCTCCTTGAGGAACGGCAGCGCAAGTCCCTTGGACTTTGCTTCGCGCTGCCTTTCAGACTGGGCCGACTCCATTTCGCCGGCAATGGCCAGCAGGATTTCATGCGCATGGTCCCGCAGTTCGACAACGGACATGGTCTCCGCCGGCGGGATCATCGTTCGTGCAAAGGATTCCCACTCGACGAGGATGGGTTCGATGTTGTCCTTGATGAATTGGCTCAGGCGCATGCTGGCCGGAGTATGCGCCCGTGTAGGACAACAGGAGGCACGGCCACAACAGCCACCGCCCGGACGCTGGAGAAAAAGGGTACTCGATGAAGCGTATCCTGAGGCTCCTCCTACCGGAACACACGCCATGTCTGAACAGCCTCTTTCCGGGACGGACCCCGTCGATCCACCCTTCTTCCATGAGGCCTCGGGCACGGTCCGCTTCTGGGTGCTCATCGATGGCCAACACATGGGCGCGAGCATCAGCAAGGACGTCCTGCGCTACCGCTTCCGCCCCGGCGCGCAGGGCGACGACCCGATGGAAATCTACGCGCAGTACGCGGACCAGCTCGAAGCGGCCGTGCGCCGGCGGGCGGCGCAGGGCTCGATCGAGCCGGTGATGCTGCGCGAGTTCGACCTACCCCGCGGTTGATTCCACGCGCGCACTGCGCGTGCAGGCACCGCTGGCCAGCGTCACGCCGATCACGGCGCTGGCAATCGCGACCCGGTCGATGCCCGTGGCGGGCTCGGCCAGCCACCACCATCCGCCCAACGCGGAGAAGACCGGCGCCAGCCCTCCGAACGCCGCCGCCTGCGACGCACCAAGGCGCGCAACGGCCGCGCCGAAGATCCACAGCCCCAGCAAGCCCGCGACCGCACCCTGCATCAGCGCCTGCCACAGCACGTCGCGCAGCGGCGCATCGGCAAGGCCCGTTCCGCCCCGCCACAGCAGCCATGGCACGAGCAGGATCGCCGACCAGGCACTGACGACCGCCGCGCCCTGCCATGCACCAAGTCCCGCGCGCCTGAACGACAGCGTGAAACCGGCCCACAACGCGGCCGCAAGAAGAAAGAGCAGATCGCCGCGCCAGGCGCCCGCATCGGCGCCGCGAAAACTGCCCGCCCCCAGCATGCCGATGCCCGCCGCAAGGAACACCAGGCCGAGCGCCCGCGCGCGGTCCGGGCGTTCGCGCCAGAACATCCAGGCCAGGCCCGCGGCAAAGAGCGGACATGCGCCCGCCATGAAGACACCCATGTGCGCCGACGGGGCGAACCTGGTGCCGCTCATCGCCACCAGCCCGAAAGGCAGCCCGGCGCCAAGCACCATCCCGGTCAGCCACCGCAGCGGCACCCCGCGCGGCAGCAGGCCGACGCGCAGCCACACGGGCATGAGCACGATCGCCGGTATGCCGTAGCGCAGGATCGCCAGGTCGGCCGGAGCAATGGTGGTGGTGGTCGAATGGCGCGTGGCCACCTGCCAGATGCCCGCGATCAGCGCCGAGGCCACTCCGGCGGCCAGGCCGGCTGAAACGCGCACATTGACCGTCATCTGTTGGCTCCGTTGAATGCGAAGCCCGCAGTGTTCGGTCAATGCAGGCGGCGCGCTTCCAGATTCGTGCGCATCTGGCTCGGTGCCATGCCAAAGGCGCGCCGGAAGGCCACCGTGAAATGCGCATGGCTTGCAAAGCCCAGGTCGGCCGCAAGCGCGCTGATGCTTGGCTCACCTTCGCGCAGGCGATCGAGCGCGAGCGTCATGCGCAGCTGGTTGCGCAGGCCATGCAGGCTCGTTCCCGTGTGCATGCGGAAGCGGCGCGCCAGGTGGAAGGCCGAGCAATGGACCGCCTTGGCGATCTCGTCGAGCGTGTCGCTGCGCTCCGGTGCCGCGGCGATATAGTCGCGGGCGCGCTCGACCGCGCGGTGGACCTTCGGCGGCGCCGGCCGGTCGGCCGGCCGCACGCTCTGGACCAGGCCGGCCAGGTGTTCCTGCACCTCGAGCGCATCGATCGCCTGCATCGCATGGGCCTGCAGGCATCGGCGCAGCAGCAGTTGGCCGCCCAGCGGCAGGTACACCCGGCCCGCCGGCGCCAGGTCTTCGGCCAGCGTGACCACCACACTGCGCTGGCCCGCCATCGGGTGCTTCAACTGGTAGGGTCCGTCGGGCGACAGCCACAGCGCGGCCGCGGGATCGCAGACGAAGGCGTCCGCGCCCAGCCGGCATTCGAAGCGCTGGCTCAGCGGCAGCAGCAGGCGCGGCCCCTGCACGCGATAAGGCGGGCTCCAGCCCGGCTCGGCCGTCTCCAGCGTGGCCAGCTGGCAGCTGACGGAGCCGCTTTCGAAGAGCACGCTGCGAAGGTAGGTCATGGGTGTGAAAGGCAGCAGTGCCGCCCGCCCGGATTCTGCCAGCCGGGCCGCTGGCCCTGGTGTTTACCCCGAAGGCGCTGAAGGCCGATTGACAGCCTCGCTGCCTACGATCGAGGGAGATTCATCCGGAGACACCATGAAGACCACCCCCACCTTCTCGCTCGCCCGCCTGACCCGCCGCGCCAGCCTGCTGGCCGCGGCATCCGTTCTTGCCGCATGCGGCAGCTTCGGCAGCGCACCGCCCGCGGCTGGCGACATCCACGTGATGACCTCGGGCGGCTTCACGGCCGCGTACAACGATTTGCGCCCCGGCTTCGAACGCAGCAGCGGCCGCACGGTCAAGACCGCGTATGGCGCCTCCATGGGCAATGCCGAAGATTCCATTCCGAGCCGGCTCTCGCGCAACGAGCCGGCCGACGTGGTGATCCTCGCGCGGCCCGCGCTCGATTCGCTGGTGGCGCAAGGCAAGGTGGTGCCCGGCAGCCAGGTCGACCTGGTGCGCTCGTCGATCGGCTTTGCGGTGCGCAAGGGCGCGCCCAAGCCCGACATCTCGACGGTCGATGCGCTCAAGCGCACGCTGCTGGCAGCGCCTTCCATCGCCTATTCGGCCAGCGCCAGCGGCACCTACTACGAGACCGAACTGCTCAAGAAGCTCGGCATCGAGGACCAGGTCAAGCCCAAGAGCAAGCGCATCCTGAGCGAGCGCGTGGGCACCGTGGTGGCGCGCGGCGACGCGGCGCTCGGGCTGCAGCAGGTGAGCGAGCTGCTGCCGATCGCGGGCATCGACTACATCGGCCCCCTGCCCGCGGAAGTGCAGCAGGTGACGGTGTTCTCGGCCGGCATTGCCACCACCTCCAAGCAGCCCGATGCGGCGCGCCAGCTGATCCGCTATCTCAACTCCCCCGAGGCGGCGCCGACCATTGCGAAGACGGGGCTGGAGCCGCTGACGGCGCGCTGAGGCTTGAGCCCGGGGCTCAGTAAACTGGCGTCCATCATCTTTCCCGGACGATGCACGCCATGAACCAAGCTGTTGCCCCTGCCCTTGTCTCCGCCTTCGCGCCCGGCGGCACGCTGCGCGCATCGATCAACCTCGGCAACCCGATCCTCGCGAACAAGGACGCGGCCACCGGCGAACCGGTTGGCGTATCGATCGATCTCGCGCGCGAGTTCGGGCGGCGGCTTGGCGTGGGCATCGAGCTGGTGGTGTTCGAGAAGGCGGCGGCATCGGTCGACGCGGTGAAGAACGAGAAGGCCGACATCGGCTTCTTCGCGATCGACCCGGCGCGCAGCGAAGGGCTGCTGTTCACCGCGCCTTATGTGCTGATCGAAGGCAGCTATCTCGTGCGCGAGCCATCAGCGCTCACCGACAACGCGCAGGTCGATGCCAGGGGCCATCGCATCTCGGTCGGCGCGGGCAGCGCCTACGACCTGTTCCTCACGCGCGAGATCGAGCAGGCCGAGATCGTCCGGCTCCAGGGCGCGGCCGCCGCATTGGCGGCACTGCGTTCGGGCGCGGTAGAGGTGGCCGCCGGCATTCGCCAGCTGCTCGAGGCCGAGGCGCGGCGCGAGCCGGGTGTGCGCGTGCTGCCCGGCCGTTTCATGGTGATCCAGCAGGCCATGGGCACGCCCGCAAGCCGCGGTGCGGAGGCGCAGGCGCTACTGTCTGCCTTTGTCGAGGAGATGAAGGCGAGTGGCTTTGTTGCCGATGCGCTTCGGCGTCATCGCATCGAGGGGGCGATCGTGGCGCCGGGCTCAACCGGGCCATAGTTCTTGGCGCTGTTGTTCGGGGCGCGTGCACAGGCCACCGGGTACTCCCCTCCGCGAATGTCCCCCGGCCTTCGGCCTCCTCCTTAATTTCGCTGCGGGGAGCACCCGATGCCCTGTGCACTGGGACACGCTCTGGGTGCACCGCTGATCAACGACCGCTCTTTGCAACGCTCACGCTGATGGGGTGCCTTGCGCAGCGAAATCAAGGGGGAGGCCGCAGGCCGGAGGACATTCGCGGAGCAAGGTACCCCGTCGGCGGGAACGCGCCCTGAATGAACCCGAACCCGCTCCCGCGCCCTCCCCTTCAACGCAAACGCAAGCGCCGCATCACAGCTTGTACGCTTCCACCGGCCCCTGCGAATAGAACAGGAAGTAGCCGGTCTCCGTCTTGAAGCTGTTCTTCTGCCACCCCGGCGGCACCTTGAAGATCGCGAGCTGGTCGCTCGACACGCCGACGAACTCCGTGTTCGCGGTGTCGGTGGTGATCCGGTTCCAGCGCTCGCGCGTCACCGGCTGCATCTGCATCTTCGGCTCGCTCCACTCGGGGGTGCGTACCTTGTCTCGCATGATGTAGCGGCCGCCCTGGCGCTCGATCTTGACCAGCTCGCGCAGCGCGCCGTTCGTCTTCACGGCGTAGACGCCGACCAGCTGCGCCTCCGGCTCGGCGCGCTGGCCGCAGCCGGCCAGCAAGAGCAGCGACGACAGGCCGGCCGCAACACAGTTGAGTGTGTTCATCATGATCGTGCGGCCTCGACTCAGCGCTTCTGGTTCTCGCGCAGCTTCAGGCTGCCCTGGTAGCGCAGCGCATGCGGATAGTCTTCCTTGCCGCCCGCGTCCTGCGCCATCATCTTCTGCTGGCTTGCCTCGGTCTTTGCGAGCAGCGTCGTCGGCAGGTTGAGAACGCCCTTGATCTGGTCGTACTGCCCCTGCGTGATGCGCCCCACCGACAGCAGGCGGAACGCGTCCCGCTCGATGTTCAGCAGGAGCGGCTTGTTGTCCGCAAAGTTCTGCGCCTTGGCCAGCAGGTCGCTCCACGACTGCGTGCTGTAGTTGCTCACGTAGTAGTCCTGCCCCGTGGGCCCGGCCAGCACCGCGGTGCAGCCAGGAAGCTCCAGCTGCGTGGTGCTGGTGGCCATGACGAAGGTCTTGCGCTGCTCCATCGCGTCGCCGTAGGCCAGCGTCACGGGAATGGTCCAGGTCGAGGCCGGATAGGCGTTCTGGTTGGGGAACGACTCCTGGCTGATCGACACGAAGGTGCGGTCGCCCGCGCATTGCGCGTCCACCGTCAGCAGCGGCACGCCGGTCTGGCGGATGAAGCTGTCGCCGATGTCCGCCACCTTCTTGCCGCCGCTCGCCTTCTCCAGCGAGGTCCACAGCCGCGACGGCGTCGCGTTGCCGAAGGCGTAATCCTTCAGGTAGATCTGCAGGCCCTTCTGCATCGCCTCCTCGCCGATGTAGTTCTGCACCGTCTCCAGGACGTGGCTGCCCTTGTTGTAGACGAAGATCGACGGGCTGATGAAGCCGAACGAGCCCGCATCGTTGAGGTTGCGCTGCACCGGCACCGCCGTGTCCTTCAGGTCGGCCACGATCACGGTGTGCTTGTCGAGCACGTAGTCGGAAAAGCTGTAGTAGTCGGGGTGGAACTTGATCGTGGTGCGGCGGTCGAACCAGCGCGCGAACGATTCATTGAGCCACACGTTGTCCCACCAGTCGAGCGTGACGAGGTCGCCGAACCACTGGTGCGCGATCTCGTGCGTCACCACCGTCACCGAATACAGCGTGGGCGTTTCGCCCGGCTTGGTCAGCACGCGGTCGGCAAACTCGAAGATCGAACCCCAGTTCTCCATGCCGCCGAAGCCTGTGTTGGGCTTGTTGTCGTAGCTGTCGTTGGCCGCCACGGTGTCGAACTTCTTGAACGGCAGTGGAATGCCGGTGTAGTTGTAGTAGTAGTCCATCGCCACCTTGGTCCACTCCATCGCAAAGTTGGCCCAGGTGGAGCGGCCCGGCGGCGTGAACCAGCGCAGCGGCATCTCGCTGCCGTCGAGCGGGCTCTTGAAGGTGTCCGACAGAACATCGAACTTGCCGCCGCCGAAGAACGCGAGGTACATCGGCATCGACGGGGTCTTCTCGAACGACACCTGCTGGTAGCCGTCGGGCAGCTTGACGGCCGACTTCTGCGCGGCGTTCGACACGGTCTGCCAGTCGCCCGGCACCTCGGCGGAGATCTCGAAGCTGTGGCGGAAGGCCGGCTCGTCCCAGCCCGGGAACCACTGCCGCGCATAGTTGGTTTCGCCCTGCGTCACGATCGCGTCGCTGCTCACGCCCTCGGGCGTGGAAAGGCCCACCTTGAAGACGCCGGTCGCGGCCGAGCAGAACGGATTGCGGGCCATCTCCTCGGGCGGGCAATATTCCGCATCGGAGAACTGGATCTTGCCGTCCCACTCCATGTGCAGCAGGTACTTGCCCTTGGCGATCTGCCCGTCGTTGCGCCGCAGTTGCACAAAGTCGCCCAGCGTCTGCGGCGTGGGCACCAGCGCGATCACCTCCGAAGGATTCGACAGCTTGCGCAAGGTGGTGCGGCCGTTCGCAAACTTGAGGTTGTGCGCGGCAACCACAATGGCATCCACCGGCTTGAGCACCTCGATCTCCACGTCGCCGCGCCCCACGAAGGTCTTCAGCGCCGCATCGGGCCTGAACCACAGCTTGTAGTTGATGGGCCAGACGGTGTCGGGCAGCTCCATCGGCTTCACCGAGCGGTCGACCGCGGCCACGGCCGATTCCTGCGACGAAGGCGCACCGTCCTCGGGTGCCTTGCTCGAATCCTGCGCGCCGCTTGCGAGCGTCGACGACGCGCCAAGGCCGGCGCCGCCAAGCGATGCGCCGCCGCCGCCGTCTCCGCCACCGCCGCACGCCGTCAAGGCGGCAAGCATCACGGCGGAGAGGGCCAGGTGGTGAACGACGGGTGTATTCAGTTTTTTCATGATCGCCTCTGGGTACTCTGGGTAAGGAACATGCGCAGCACTGCGAACGCCAGCGGATAGCCGGCGCTGCACATGGCACGCGGGATGAGATGAAAAGCCAATCGCGGAAAACGGCGGGCGGCACAGCGCCCTCCCGCCGAACACCGGGTTCGTCAGGAACGCACGCTCAGGCCGGATCGCACCGCTCGGGCTTCGGCGGTCCCAGGATGCGCGGAGTGACCGGAGCCATTTCCGTCAAGGCGCGGTGATGGAAGACGTGCGGGCGCGGATGGCGGCGCGTGGGAGCGGGCTCAGTGCCCGTGCATCGATGCGACGCTCTGCCGCGTCGAAGGAAGAACGGCCGGCGCCGAAGCGGCAGCGGCAGGCCTGCAAGCGGCTCTTGTCTTTGTTTTCACGCGCATTCCCTCGTCCGTTGAAGTGCGCACAGTTGTAGCTGATCGAATCTGGCAGCTCAACGACCCGCGGAACTTTTCTCTCTCAAAATGTTCGCGCGCCATAAGTCGAATGGCGTCATGGCCCGCGCTGCGGGCCATGCGATACGAAGATGGTTCTGCGCCCGCAGCATCGGCTCGCGTGGTCCGCAGGCACGGGGCCCGTTCGCTGTGACGCAGCAGCCACAGTACGAAGGTTCCAGCGAGCGCCGCCGCTACGAAAGTTGTGAACCAGAGACCGCAGTCATGCGCTGCGCGCGTTCGCGCCACCACAGCAGCAGTCCGCAGGCGAACACCACCGCCTGCGTGCCGATGAGCAGCGCAAAGCCCGCAAAGAAGCCCGCCGCCGAGGAAGCCGCGGTCACGGCCGCACCCGCGCCGCCGCCGTGCGACACCGCGCTGATCACGCCGCCCATCAGCGCCGGCATGAAGGCCGCCACCAGGCTGCCCGCGCCGTTCGTCACGCCGAAGGCGCTGGCCGTGTGCTCGGGCCGCGAGCAATGCTGCACCGTGCTCGGAATGGCCGGGCTCTGCAGGCCCCAGAAGAAATTGGCCGCCACCAGGCAGCATGCGGCCGCATACGGATCGCGTGCGTTGATGGCCATGAGCACCGACAGCGCCACGCCCGCGCTCGCGCCCATGAAGATGAACGGCACGCGGTCGCGCCCGAGCCTGTCGATCAGCACGCCGCCCACGAACACCGCAAGCACCGTGGCGTACTGCGGCGCCGACGCGATCCAGCCCATCTCGCGCAGCGAGAAGCCGCGCGCCTCGCGCAGGTAGGTCGGCAGCCAGTTGCTGCTGCCCCAGAGATAGGCCAGCGCCGCCGAAGTGAGCAGCGTGATGATGAACAGGTTGCGCGAGTGCAGCGCACCCCGCACGATGCCGCCGACGCGCGCCATCGCCTCGCCAAGGGAAGACGGCCTGGCCCCGTCTTCATGGCCCGCCGGCATGCGCACGAAGGCCAGCACCAGCGGAATGCCCAGTGCGATGTTGAGGACCCCCAGCACATGGAAGGAGCTGTCCCACGCGAAGCGCGTGAGCAGGTAGCCCACCAGCGGATAGCCCACCGCCAGCCCGAGCCCCGTGCCCATGTTCACGAGCGCATTGGGCTTGCCGTTCTCGTCGCTCCTGAAGTGCGCCTTGATGTAGGACGACGCGAGCGAGAACAGCGGTCCTTCCGACACGCCCAGCAGCACGCGCGAGGCCAGCAGCAGGCCGTAGCTGTCGAACAGGGGCGAGGCCCAGGTCACCACGCCCCACAAGATGAGGCCGTAGACCAGGCTGCGGCGCGCGCCGAACAAGGCCGAGCAGAACGGCGTGAGCACGAAGGCCGATACGCCGTAGCCCAGCATGAAGGCCGTGGCCAAAAAGCCCTGGCTCACGCGGTCGGAAGCGGCAATGCCCGCGTGGCTGAGGAACGCGGCGTCGGTGATCAGCACCGCGATGTTGATGCGGTCCACGTAGGAGATCGCGACGATCACGAACAGCGTGGCGACGCCGTACCAACGAAAGTTCTTGCTGTGCATGGCCCGGGCCTTTTTTGCGTGGATGGTGCTGGCGCGCCCTGCGCCTAGAACATGTGCCGCATGCCCAGCTCGACGCCGCTGGACGAGCGGCCCGGCATGGTGATGGCACCCGCCAGCGCCTGCGCGGCGCCGTTCCTGTTGCTGATGCGCGCGAGCGTGCCGTACAGCGCGCTGCGCCTGGACAGGTTGTGCACGTAGCCGATGGCCAGTTTCGACGAGGTGGGCTCGCGCACCGCGTTCGCGGGCTCCAGCTTGTAGCGTGCATACGAGGCCTTGATCTCGCCCGGCCCGATGGGCAGCTGGAAGCCGACGAGCACGCCCTTGGCGTCGGTGCTGCCCTTCGATTCCTTGTACAGCTCGCTCGTGAGCTTGAGGTTCATGAGCGAAGGGCCGAAGCTGTAGGCCGCGCCCAGGTTGGTCACGCGCAGGTCGCCGCTCGCATAGCGCGTGCGGCCGGTGGCAATGGCCACGTGCAGGCCGCCGCTCTGGTAGCCGAAGCGCGCGCCGGTGTGTTCGCCGTCATGCTTGCTTGGCACCCTGGTGCCCGGCAGCAGCGCGTTCGAATCGTTCTCGCCCATCGCATACATCACCTGCCCGTAGAAGCCGCCGAGGTTCGCGGGCAGGAAGTAGCCGATGCTGTTCGAGGCGCGCGTGCCGGTCGGTGCGACCAGGCCGCCCAGGCCCGAGAAATAGATCTGGTTGGCGCCGATGCCGCCGCCCGTGCCAAAGGGATCGAAGATGGCCGTGTTCCAGAATGCCGGCACGTAGTCGCGGCCCAGGCGCACTTCGCCGAACGGGCCCGCGAGGCTCACCGTCGAGCGGCGGTTGAAGCTCAGCACGCCCGCCGGGCCGTTGCCGCTGGCCTGGTTGTTCGAGTTCGACGGAAAGCCCGTGCCGCTGTCGTTCTGCAGGCCCATCTCCATCCAGAAGTTGGCCGAGTACCCGCCGCCCAGGTCTTCCGTGCCGCGAAAGCCGAGGCGGCTGAACATGTTGCCGCTGTTGGTCAGCTGCGTCTTGTGGGCCGACCCGTCGCCGCTGCCGCGCGTGTAGGTGACGGCCGCGTCGACCACGCCGAAGAGCGTGACGGAAGATTGGGCCAGCGCTCCGCCAGCCGCGCTGGCCGCAGCCAGCGTGATCAAGTATTTTTTCATTGGATTTCGGGTTGGTTTTTCTCTGGCCGGCGGCCTCAGATGTCGAGCACCAGCCGCTCGCCCTTGCAGCGAGACACGCAGATCATCATGGTCTTGTTGGACGCGCGTTCGATCTTGGTGAGGATGCCGTCGTGGTGGTCGATCTCGCCTTCGAGCACCGCGGTTTCGCAGGCGCCGCAGACGCCTTCCTTGCAGCTGTGGTCGGGGTTCAGGCCGGCATCGATCAGGCTGTCGAGGATCGACTTGCCGGGCGGCACCTCGACGCTCCTTCCGCTCTTGGCGCACTCGACCACGCAGCTTTGCGTGGCGCTCGGCGCCTCCACGTGCACCGCGGCAAAGCGCTCGATGTGGGCATGGGCATAGCCCAGCGCCTCGCAGCTCTTCTCGAAGGCATCGAGCATCGGCGTGGGGCCGCAGCAGTAGTAGTGGCTGGCGGCACCCTTGCCGGCCAGCAGCGCGGCCAGGTCGGGCGGCGCGCCCTTCTCTTCGTCGAAATGCCAGGTGACCGGCACCGCATGCTCGCGCGCCAGCGCCTCGATCGCCTCGCAGAAGGCGGCCTCCTTGCGGGTGCGCGCGCAGTAGACCAGTTCCACCGGCCTGCCCAGGGCCGCGAGCCGCTGCAGCATGCACCAGATGGGCGTCACGCCGATGCCGCCGGCCACCAGCACCGAATGATCCGCGCTCTCTTCGAGCTTGAAGTTGTTGCGCGGCACCGAGATCGGCAGCGTCATGCCCACGCGCAATTGCTGGTGCACATAGCGCGAGCCGCCGCGGCTCTTGCGGTCGTTGAGCACGCCGACCACGTAGCGCTGGCGGTCGCTCGCCGGGTTGCACAGCGAGTAGCTGCGCACCAGCCCGTTGGGCAGGTGCAGGTCGATGTGGGAGCCGGCCTCGAAGGCGGGAAACTCCGTCTCGGGCGAAGCCGGCCGGAACTCGACGCTGACGATGCCGTCGGCCTCGTAGCGCATCGTGTGCACCAGGGCGTTCAGCGTGGGGGAAGACATGGCAAGGCTTTCTATGGATCAGGCCGCGGCCGCGGCAGCTTCTGCGAGCTGTGCTTGCGCGAGATTGCGCATGTGGCGGCGCAGCCGCACGATGCCCAGGTCGTGCTGGTAGAGGTTCTCGTGCTGGTTGGCGTCGGGCTCCATCTCTTCGAGCATCACGCGGTCCTGCTCGAGCACGTGCCAGTGGCGCGCCTCCAGGCGGTTCTTGTAGAGGAAGCGCCAGGTGTCGCGCTCCCAGCCCCGCGGCAGCTTGCGCACGCGCCAGAAGAAGGTGGCCGTCATGCCCTTCGCGATCGGCGAGAAGGCGCCGACGATGATGAAGTTGCCGCCGGGGCCGCCGGTCTTCGGATATGGAATTTCCAGGCGCATCCAGTGGATGCCGGTGTCGGCCCATTCGGTCCAGTCGAAGTTGACGTTGCGCTGGCCTTCCTTCTCGAACACGAAGCCGGTGTCGGTCTGGCGGATGCCGAACTTGGCCGTCGAATCGCCCTCGGCCATCGAATGCGACTGCTTGTGCAGGTAGGTGCCGTGCATCGGGTCCATCACGTTGTCGAGCACGTAGCGGTAGTCGCCCTTCCACTCGGTGTAGCAAAGGAAGCTCGAATACTCGGCGTCGTCCGTGAGCTGCTCGGGCAGCACGAGCGGCGGCGGCACGTCGACCGATTCCTTCCCGTTGTAGAGGAACACCGCGCCCGCGCGTTCCTGCACATGGAAGTGCCGCGTGGCCTGCGAGCCTTCGAGCTTGCAGCCCGGGCTGCCGGGCACGCGCGTGACGACGCCGTCATGGCGCACTTCCACGCCGTGGTAGGGGCACGAGAGCCGGTCGCCCAGCACCACGCCCTGCGACAGCGGCGCGCCGCGGTGCGGGCAGCGGTCTTCCAGCGCATGCAGCACGCCTTCGCCGTCGCGCCACAGCGCGATCTTGCGGCCCAGGCGGCGCAGCGAGACGGGGTTCTCCTTGATGAAGTGCGAGGGGCAGATCGGGTACCAGAGATCCTTCAGGCCGATCTCGAGCAGGTGGTCGACCGGGTCTGCGGCAACGGGGGTGATGGCGATGGTCATGGTGTGATGCTCCTCAGGCGGCCAGCGTGGCCATTTCCTTGCGGTACAGCGCCTCGGTCCAGGGCTGGCCGCCGGGTGTGGCCAGGCCGCTGTCGTTCAGGCGCTGCACGAGGCTGGGCAGGTCGTGGATGCCGTCGGCAAAGGCGCGCTCGATCACGTCGCCCAGCAGGTCTTCATAGGTGGTCGCGGGGCGCTGGCGCGCCTGGTGCGGTTGCAGGTAGCGGTCTTGTTGCATGGTTGCCTCCGTGGGGTGAGGTGGATGTGAATCAGGCGGTGGCAGTGGCGCCCGCGGGGGCGCCCAGCGGCACGGCCCAGGCGTCATAGCCATAGACCCAGTCGGCATTGCCGCCTTCGCGCAGCCAGTTGTTGCCGCGCGAGCCAAGCTGCACCTGGCTGGCGCGCTCGATGCGCGCGGCCTGG
The DNA here is from genome assembly GCF_056396385.1 of Variovorax sp. 05T418. Classification (NCBI taxonomy): domain Bacteria; kingdom Pseudomonadati; phylum Pseudomonadota; class Betaproteobacteria; order Burkholderiales; family Comamonadaceae; genus Variovorax; species Variovorax sp. 05T418. Next base: position 330,060 of record NZ_JBFTLJ010000002.1, read on the forward strand.
TAGGCCTGCAGCGCAGAGGGCACATCGGCCATGGCAATGCCTTCGAGGTGGCGCGACAGCACCACGGCGTCTTCGATCGCCATGCCCGCACCCTGCGCCATGAAGGGCAGCATCGGGTGCGCGGCATCGCCGAGCAGGGCCATGCGGCCGGCGGCCCAGGCCGGCATGGGGTCGCGCTCGTACAGCGCGGTCTTCAGCACCGTGTCGCAGGCGTCGAGCAGGGCGCGCGCCTCGGGGTGGTAGGCCACGTACTGCTCGCGCAGTTCGTCGACGCTGCCGGGCGCGGTCCAGGATTCGAGATGCCAGGTGTCCTGCGGCGTGGTCGCGAAGATGAAGATGTCCCTGCCGCGGTTGAGCGGGAACGTGACGATCTGGCTCTGCGGATTCGGGCCCCACCACTTGGTGAAGGCACCGAGGTTCGGCACGCCCGCCACGCGCTCGGCGGGCACCACGGCGCGATAGGCGACGATGCCGGTGAAGCGCGGGCTCTCGGCGCCGAACATGGCGGTGCGCACGCACGAGTGGATGCCGTCGGCGCCGAGCAGCGCGCCGACGCGGGCGCCGGTGCCGTCGCTGAACGAGAGGCTCACGCCCTTCTCGTCCGCCGCGATGGTCTCCGCGCGCTTGCCCAGCGCCACGCACTCGGCCGGGAACATGTCGGCCAGCGCAGCCAGCAGATCGGCGCGGTGGATGGTGAGCTGCGGTGCACCGTAGCGCTGCTCGGCCGAATCGGCCATCTCGAGGCGCGAGGTTTCCTCGCCCGTGTCGTAGGTGCGGCTGATGCGGTGCGAAGGCCGGGCCGCCGTGACCCGCGCGGCCTCGCCCACGCCGAGGCCGTCCAGCGCACGCACCGCATTGGGCGTGAGGTTGATGTCCGCACCGACGCGGGCGAACTGCTTCGCCTGCTCGAACACGGCCACGTCGTGCCCGGCGCGCCGCAGCGCGATGGCCGCCACCAGGCCGCCGATGCCCGCGCCGACGATGCCGATGGTGGATTCGCTTGTCTTCATGGGTGTCTCCCCTTTTTGTTGTTCGCGACTCACTCGGCCACGATGTTGCGGGCCTTGATGATCCTGGCCCACACGGCTGTTTCTTCGCGGATGTGCGCGGCAAACGCGGCCGGCTTCATCGCTGCATCCGTCATGCCTTGGGCTTTCAGGCGCTCGCGCACGTCGGGCTGCGCCAGCATCTCCGCGGCGTCTTTCGCGAGCTGCTCGACCACGGCGGGCGGCGTGCCCTTGGGCGCCAGCAGGCCATACCACGAGGTCACGGCCACGCCCTGGATGCCCTGCTCCGCCAGCGTCGGAATGTCGGGCGCGGCCGGGCTGCGCGCGGCCTCGGTCACGCCCAGCGCCACCAGCTTGCCGTTCTTGATGAAGGGCATGGTCGCGGGCAGGTTGCTGAACATCAGCGGCACCGCGCCGCCGAGCACGTCGTTGAGCGCGGGCGCGGTGCCCTTGTAGGGTACGTGCAGCATCTCGATGCCGGCCTGCTGCTTGAACAGCTCGCCCGCCAGGTGCAGGCCGCTGCCCACGCCGGGCGAGGCGTACGAGAGCGAATCGGGCTTGGCCTTGGCCCGCGCCACCAGCTCCTTCGCGCTCTTGATGCCCGACGAGGGCGAGGCCACCAGCACGTTGGGCGCCTTGGCCAGCATGGTGACGGGCACGAAGTCCTTCTCGATGTCGAACGGGAAGTTCGGCATCAAGGTGGGGTTGATCGTGAGGTTGCCCGCGGGCACCACGAGCAGCGTGTGGCCGTCGCCCTTGGCGCGCTTGACCTTGTCGATGCCGATGTTGCCGGCCGCGCCGACCAGGTTCTCGACCACCGCGGCCTGGCCGTAGCGCTTGGCGAGCCCGTCCGACAGCACGCGCGCCAGCGTGTCGACCGGACCGCCGGGCGGGAACGGCGAGACGATGGTGAAGCGCTCGCTCGAGAGCTGCTTCTGCACCTCGCCCTGCGCCTGCGCGGGCGAAGCGATGGCAAAGGCCGACAGCGCGGCGAACACAAGGGAAAGGGAAAGGCGTCGTTGCATGGTGGTGGTTGTGGGATTCACTTTTTCTCCGTGAGGAAGGCGCCCTTCGGCCCTTCCGCGTTCTTCTGGCGGCGCGTGTTGCCGTCGAGGCCGCCGTCGACCGCCCATTCGGCGAACACCGTAGGCCCTGGCTCGAACTCGCGCGGCTGCCAGTCGGCCGTGAGCTGGTCTTCGTCCGCGTAGTACTCGATCAGGCCGCCGGCCGGATTCTTGAAGTACCAGAAGTAGGCCGACGACACCGGATGCCGCCCCGGGCCCAGCTGCGTTTCCCAGCCGCGGCGCGAAAAGTGCAGGCCACCGCCGAACACCTCGTGGATGTCGCGCACGGTGAAGGCGACGTGGTTGAGCCCGCGCTTGCCCGAGGGGATCTGCAGCAGGAACAGGTCATGGTGGCCGCCCTCCGGCGCGCAGCGCATGAACGCGCCGCGCTTCGGATAGCTGTCGGACGAAATGAAGCCGAAGCGCTGCGCATAGAACGCGCTGGTGGCCGCCACGTCGCTCACGAAGAACACCACGTGGCCGACCTCGATCGGCGTCGCGCGTTCGTAGACCGGTGCGGGCTGGTTGACGCGCGGCTTGGCGTTCCAGGTGTTCATGGCGCCGCAGTCGACTTCGACCGCATGCTTGCGGCTGACCTGCAGGCGCACGGCCAGGCCGTTGGGGTCGATGCAGCCGATGCGGCGCGCGCCGTCGACCGTGCCATCGAAGAAGGCCGGGTCCCTTGCGATGGCGGCGGCGTAGCGATCGAGGTCCGCCTCGCTTTCGACGCCCCACACCACTTCGCGCAGCGTCGGGCCCTCTTCCATCGCGCTCGGCAGGCCCGCCTTGTCCAACGCCGCGACGACCACCTTGCAGCCGTTGAGGCATTCGAAGACGAGTTCGTCGGCCGCTTCCGACTTGAGCGCCAAGCCCCAGTCCTCGAAGAAACGGCGGCAGGTGGGCAGGTCGTCCGCCCCGTAGGTGATCTGGTCGATGCCAAGTACGCTCATGTCAGTGCCCAGGGCAGAGGTTGTTCGTTGGTGCCCCAGTACATGCTCTTTTGCTCCATGTACTGGAAGATGCCTTCGCGGCCCTTCTCGCGGCCGAGGCCGCTGTCGCGCCAGCCGCCGAAGGGGGTGGAGACCGAGAACTGCTTGTAGGTGTTGACCCAGACGGTGCCGGCCTGCACCGCGCGGCCGAGCTTCCAGGCGCGCTTGAAGTCGCGGCTCCAGACGCCCGCGGCCAGCGCGTAGACGCTGTCGTTGGCCTGCGCGATCAGCGACTCCTCGTCGTCGAAGGGCATCGCGACCAGGACCGGGCCGAAGATCTCTTCCTGGCTGATGCGTGCGCTGTTGTCCAGGCCCTCGATGATGGTCGGCCGGTAGAAGTAGCCCTTGTCGTAGTCGCCGCCATGGGGCCGCACGCCGCCGGTGCGGATGCGCCCGCCTTCGGACACGCCCAGCTCCACATAGCGCTCGATGCCCTCGCGGTGCCTGGCGGTGATGAGCGGGCCCATCTGCGTGCGCTCCGAAGCCGGGTCGCCCACGCGCAAGGCATTGGCACCTTCGGCCAGCCGCGTGAGGAACTCGTCGTAGATGCCGCGTGCCACAAAGAGGCGCGAGCCGGCGATGCACGATTCGCCCGACGAGCTGAAGATGCCGTAGAGCACGCCGCTCACCGCATGGTCGAGGTCCGCATCGTCGAGCACCATGGTGGGCGACTTGCCGCCCAGCTCCAGCGACACCGGCATCATCTTGTCGGCCGCGATGTGCGCGATGTGCTTGCCGGTGGTGGTGCCGCCGGTGAACGACACGCGCTTGACCAGCGGATGCTTCGTGATCGCATCGCCGATGACCGATCCCTTGCCCGGCAGCACGCTGACGATGCCCTTCGGCACGCCGGCCTGCTCGCAGATGCGCGCGAGCTCCAGCGCCATCAGCGGCGTGACTTCGGCGGGCTTCACGACCACCGCATTGCCGGCCGCCAGCGCGGGCGCGAGCTTCTGCGCTTCGCTCGCGATCGGCGAGTTCCACGGCGTGATCGCCGCGACCACGCCCATGGGCTCGTGCACGCTCATCGTGACGAAGGCGCCGCGCGAGGGGGTGATGGTTTCTTCGAGCGTCTCCAATGCTGCCGCGAAGAACTGGAAGGTGCCCGCGGCGCTGGCCACGAGGTTGCGCGTTTCGTTGATCGGCTTGCCGTTGTCCAGGCGCTGCTTCTGCGCAAGGCTTTCGCTCTCTTCGCGGATCAGCTGCGCCACGCGGTGCAGTACCGCGGCGCGCTCGTGCGGCAGGCGCTGTGCCCAGCCGCTGGTGCGGAAGGCATGATCGGCGCGCGTGATGGCCTCCTCGACATCGGCCAGGCTCGCGGCCCTGAGGCGCGCGATCGGCTCGCCCGTGGCGGGATAGAGGCTCTCGTACACGTCGCCGCCGCCCAGGCGCCATTCGCCGGCAACGCAGATCGGAAGAAGTTCGGAAGAAATCATGGTGGGGAATGGCTCAGATGGCGAGCGCCGCGGCCCGGTTGCGCAGCGCACGCACCGCGCTGTAGACGGTGAGCGCGGAGGTCTTGGGATTGGCCGCAAGCGGCTTGTTGCGCATGGTCAGCTCGAAGCTGCCGAAGGCGCCCTCGGCCTCGACCGTGTGCACGTTCTCGGCGATGGCCGGATCGGCAATGAGCCGCACCATCGTCCTGTCGAGCCCCAGCCCCGCGAGCGACACGGTCGCCGCCACGTTGGCGTTCTTGGGATAGAGCTGCGCCGCCTCGCGCGCGCTGCCTTCGAAGATCACGGTTTCCTCGGTCAATGCGTCGAGGTCGCGGCCCTGCTCGGCCGGCGTGCCTTTCCAGGCCTGCGGGGGCTTGCGGCCCGTGTAGCGCACGCTGCCCAGCCCGCCGATGCGAGCGGCGGCCAGTGCATCGATGGCGCCGATGGCGCCCGCGATCAGCTGCACCTGCGTGCGGCCGGCAGTGGCGGCGGCTTCGAGCCGTTCGGCAAGGCCCGCGGCCGACAGCGCGCCCACCGAGGCAACGATGCACGGCGTGCCGCGCGCGAGTGCCGGCAGCACATGCTCCTCGATGGCCGCATGCCCGGCCGTCTCGACCACGAGGTCGATGCCCGCAACCGGCACGCGGCTTGCAACCGGCACGCCGGGCACAAGCCTCTGCGCCGCGGCCACGCCTTCTTCAGGCACGACGATGGCCGCCACCGCCAGGGCCGTGTCGCCCTCGAGCAGTTCGAGCACCGAGGTGCCGATGGCACCGCAGCCGATGAGTGCAACGCGCAGCGCGGTCATGCCCGTCACTCCACCGACGTGGCCGCAGCCTTGCCGAGCGCCGGGATCTGCGTCACGGTGTTGGTCGGCGGGCCGGCGAAGGCGCTCTTGAATTCGCCGATCGACAGCATGTCGATCTCGAGCAGGAACGGGCCCTTCTTGGCCAGCGCCTCGCCGAGCTTCGCCCTCAGTTCGTCGATGCGCTGCACGCGCGCATGCGGCAGCGCCAGCGAGGCGCACAGCATCGCGTAGTCGGGCGTGTGCAGGTCGGCATAGCAGCGGCGGCCGCCATACTGCGCGTCCTGGATGTTCTTGATGACGCCGTAGCCCTTGTCGTTCATGAGCACGATCAGCATGTCGGCCTGCTCCTGCACCGCGGTGGCAAGCTCGCCGAGGTTCAGGATGAAGCCGCCGTCGCCCGCCAGGCAGAAGGTCTTGCGGCCCGAGCCCGTCTCGGCCGCGCCAATGGCCGCGCCAATGGCCATCGGCATGCCCTGCCCGATGCCGCCGCCCGTGGCGTGCACGCCCGCGCTCGGCTCGAAGATGCGCAGCTCGCGGTTGCCCCAGGTGCTGTTCGACACCGTGACGTCGCGCACCCAGTTGAAGCTGCGGCCGGCTGCGGCCTGTAGTTCCTTCACGAGCGCGGCATAGGGGCCGAGGCCGTCGGTCAGCGAGGCCACGGCCTGTTCGTGCGCGGCGCGCAGGTCGGCGAGCAGTTCGGGGTCGGCCTTGTACTTCGCGGCCTCGAGGCGGTCGGCCAGGCCTTCGAGCGCCAGCGCGGAATCGCCGCAGACGAACAGGTCGGTGGCGTAGCCGCGGCCTTCGGCGGCGGCGTCGGCATCGATTCGCAGCAGCGGGCGCGGCAGCTTCAGCTCGTACTTGAGCGTTTCGTTGCCGCGCAGCCGCGAGCCGACGACCAGCATTGCGTCGCAGCGCTGGTACAGCGCCTCGACCGGCTTGTGGATGTTGTAGGAGCCGAGCGAACCCGCGTCGTCCTCGGGCACCGTGCCGCGGCCCTGCGTGGTCGTGACCACGCCGAAGCCGAGCTTCTGCAGCCGGCGGATCGCAGCGCCCGCATGGCGCGCGCCGCCGCCGACCCACAGCATCGGGCGCCTGGCGGCTGCAAGGCGCGCGGCCAGCGCGTCGAGCGATGCGGCCGAAGGCACGGGCCGCTCGATCGGCAGCGGCGACAGGTCGGCCGGCATGGTCGTGAGCGCCGACTGGATGTCAATCGGGATCTCCACGCTCACCGGCCCGGTCGGCGCGGTCAATGCAAGCTGCACCGCGCGCTTGAGCGTGCCGAGCACCGTCTCCACGCTGCGCACCCGCAGGGCGGCCTTCGACACCGCCTTGAGCATGGTCAGCTGGTCGGGTGCCTCGTGGATGTACGACATGCCCTTGTCGAGATACGGTGTCTCGATCTGCCCCGTGATGTGCAAGAGCGGCGCACCGGCCGTCAAAGCCTCGACCATGCTGCCCGCGATGTTGCCGGCCGCCGGGCCCGTGCTGGTGAGGCACACGCCCAGGCTGGCCGTGGAGCGCGCATAGGCGTCGGCCATGTTGCCGGCCCCGGCCTCGCCGCGCGCGGGCACGAAGCGGATCGCGCCGCGCTGCGCGAAGGCATCGAGGATCGGCATGTTGTGGATCGAGATCACGCCGAAGGCCGCCTTGACGCCGCACTGTTCGAGAAAGGCCGCGACGACTGCGCCGACCGTGACCGTGTTGTTGTTGTTGGGGTTATGCATGGCGCGAAAGGCCTCCAGAGATATCGATGTGGCTGCCGGTCGTGTACGACGCGAGCGGCGAAGCGAGGAAAAGAATGGCGCGCGCGGCTTCGGTCGGAAGCCCCAGGCGGCCCAGCGGAATATGCTTGTTCTGCGCGAGCTGGCCGCTCCATGCGGCCCAGTCCTGCGACTTGTCTTCGCGCGCCTCGAAGCGGCGGCGCCACTGGCCCGACTCGACCAGGCCGATCAGGATGCCGTTCACGCGCACGCCCTGCGGCGCGAACTCGGTGGCCATCGAGCGCACGAGGTTCAGCAGGCCGGCGCGCGCGGCCGAGGTGGCGACCATGTGCGGCTCGGGCTGGCGCGCGAGCAGCGAGTTGGCGCAGACGATGGCGGCGTCGCCGTGCACGATGCGCTGCGCCGCGAGCTGCGGCAGGAAGGCACGCGTGGGGTTGATGACCGAGAAGAACTTGAGCTTGAGCTCTTCGGTCCAGGCCGCGTCGTCGGTGTCGGCGAAGGTGGAGACGCGCCCCTGCCCCGCGTTGTTGACCAGCATCGAGGCCGGGCCGAGCACGGCCTCGCTGGCGGCCGCAAAGGCGCGCACCGAGGGGCCGTCGAGCACGTCGCAGGGCTGCGCGAAGAGCCGCGCGCCCGCGTGCTTCTCGCGCAGGCCGGCCACCGCGCTGTCGAGCCGCCCGGCATTGCGGCCGCACAGCGCCACCGCGGCGCCGCATTCGAGCAGCAGCTCGACCGTGGCCAGGCCGATGCCCGAGGAACCGCCCGTGACCACGGCCACGCGGCCCGCCAGTGCGTCGGCGGCAAAGAAGGAAGAAGAAGTAGATGGCTGTGTCATGGCGTGGTTCATGCGCTGCGAAGCGGCACCACCTTTTGCGCGCGGGCGGGCGAATAGTTCAGGAGGCCCGAAATTTCTTCGGCGGTGGCGCGCACGCGCTGCACCATCTCGTCCATGCGGTTCTCCTCGATGTGGCCCGAGGTGATGGTGGCGCCCAGCGCCGCCACGATGTGGCCGCTGTGGTCGCGCACCGGCGCCGCAATGCTGGAGATGTTCGATTCGAAGAAGCCTTCTCCCAGCACGTAGCCGCGCGTGCGGTCGGCCTGCACCATGTCGAACAGCTCGCTCACGGTGGTGGGCGTGCTCGGCGAGAAGGTCTCGAGCCTGTCTTCCGGGTAGAGCGCGCGCAGCTGCGGCAGCGTGAGGTCTTCGAGCAGCACGCGGCCGAGCACCGTGGCATGGGCCGGCAGGCGCGTGCCCACGGTGACCGAGCTTGCGAACGGCGTGGGCGGCGCCACCTTGGCCACGTAGACGATGGAGCGGCCGTCGCGCACCACCAGGTTGCAGGGCGTGCGCAGCTCGTCGCACAGGCGGTTGAGCAGCGGCGCGCCCAGCTGCGTGAGCTCCAGCGAGGCCAGGTATTCGAAGCCCAGGCGCAGCACGGCCAGGCCCAGGCGGTAGTCGCGCCCGCCTTCGGCGCGCTCGAGGAAACCCATGTTCTCCAGCGTGGTGAGAAGCCGGAACACGGTCGAGCGCGGCAGGTCGAGGCGGCGCCCCAGTTCAGGCGCGGAGAGCGTGCGGCTCTCGCGGCTGAACTCGCACAGCACGCGCAGGCCGCGTTCGAGCGCCGGCACGTTGTAGCGCTCGCCGCCCTCTTCCATTGTCTCGTTGTCGTGGGTGGCCATGGTGGTTCGTTCTTCCCTTTGGTTGTCTTGTCGTGTGTCTTCTGTCAGGCGGCCAGCACTTCGCGCAGCAATGCGGCAACGGCCTGCGGCTGCTCCACGTAGCTCGCATGGCCGGCATCGGCAATCGATTCGAGCGGCACGCCGCAGCGGCGCGCGACCTCGGCGCAGGCCTCGGGCGTGGTGACGGCATCGAGCGCGCCACAGGCCACGCGCACCGGCATGGCGGGCGGCAGGTCGGCCAGCAGGTCGGCATTGCACAGCAGCTCGACGGCCTGGCGATAGCCCCCGTCGCTCAGCTGCGCCATGTTCCATTGCACCCACTGGCGCGCGCGTTCGTTGGCGCCGGCGGACACGAGCCGGCCCGCGCGCTTCGCGGCCATGCCGGCGATGCCGAGCTCGTCGAGCGTGGCAAGCCGCTCGGCGCGCACCTTGCGGCGGGCTTCCTCGCGCTGCGGGGCGCCATAGCCGGCCGCGGGGCTGACGAGCACGAGGCGCCGGATGCACGAAGCCAGCGCCGAATCCTTGCGCGCGGCGCGGCCCGCCGTGATCGCGCCGAGCGAATGGCCGACCAGCACGCAGGACGGCAGCTCCAGCGCATCGAGCAGGCCGTGCAGCCGCTGCGCGTAGTCGGCCGCGCAAGGCGACGCAGGCGCGAGCGGCGTCGATGCGCCATAGCCCGGCGCATCCCACGCGATCACGCGGGCCTGCGGCGCGAGCTGCAAGGCAAGGCCGAGCCACGAGGCCGCACCCGAGCCGATGCCGTGCAGGCAGACGATGGCCGGACCCGCGCCGCATTCGCGCACCGACACCTCAGCGCCACCGCCCACCGGCACGGCGCGCGCCGGAAAGCGGGCCTCCAGCAGCGCCAGCTCGGAAGCGGGCAAGGCGCTCTGCGCGTGGGTGGCAATGGCGTCGTTCATGGCCTCTTTCTTTTTCTTCAGCGCTTGATCTTCGCGAGCGGATGGTCGGCCGGATAGGTCGGCGTCACGGGCTTCTTGGCGCCGAGCATCACGCACATCAGCGCGTCTTCGTCGCCGATGTTGATTTCTTCGCGGTACACGCCGGGCGGCACCGAGATCAGGTCGCGGTCGGTCATGATGGTTTCGAAGCGTTCGCCGTCTTTTTCGATCACCACCTTGAGCTTGCCGCGGATCAGGAAGAACACTTCTTCCACGTCGGTGTGCAGGTGCGGCGGGCCTTCATGGCCGGCCGGGATCACCATGGTGGAGAAGGTGAAGTGCTCGGCCGGCACGGTGTTGACGTCTTTCGCAACGCCGGTGCCGCCGGTGCCCACGTAGCGCATCTGCGCGCGGCGGAACTTGGGGTCGAGGTCGGCCTGGAACTTGAGCGCATCCCAGTCGTACTTGCGGGTTTCGTAGCGCGCAATGCGGCTGTTCATCCACTCGGCCAGGCTGCTGCCTTCGGGCTGCGCCAGCGTGCTGCCGGCGGTATCGGTGATCTTCTGCTGTTCGGACAAATCGCTCATCGTGTTCACTCCATTCGTCGGAAAAAAATTTGAATCAGTGCATCGCAAAGCCGCCGTTGACGGCCAGCAGCTGGCCCGTCACGAAGCGCGCGAGGCCAGAAAGCAGGTACAGCGTGGCACCGCAGACATCGGCGGCCTGCTGCTCGCGCGGGATGGCGCGGCCTTCGAGGTATTTCTGGTGGCGCGCCATCGGCACGTACTCGGTGGCTTCCACCAGCGTGAGGCCGGGCGCCACGGCGTTCACCGTGATGTTGTCGCCGCCCCACTCGCGCGCCAGCGAGCGCGTCATGGCAATGACGGCGCCCTTGCTCGAGGCATAGGCCAGCAGGTTGGGCGCGCCCCACAGCGCGGTGTCGGACGCGAGGTTGACCACCGCGCCGCGCCCGCTGGCAGCAAGCGCGGGGCGGCAGGCCCGGCCCATGAGCCAGGTGCCGCGCACGTTGACGTTCATCACGCGGTCCCAGGTGCCGACGTCGAGCTGGTGCGCATCGCGTCCGCCCGAGTTGGTGATGGCCGCGTTGTTGACGAGGCCGTCGAGCCCACCGAGCAGGCGAAGCGCTTCCGCGGCGCAGGCTTCGATCGAGGCCGGCTCCGACAGGTCGACTTCCAGCGCATGCGCCCGGTGGCCGGCATCGCGCAGCGCCTTGGCTTCGCCCTGGGCCAGCTCGCCGAGGATGTCGGCCAGCACCACCTGCGCGCCGGCCGCCGCGATGCACTGCGCAAACGCAAGCCCCAGCCCGCGCGCGCCGCCGGTCACGAGGATGCGGCGGCCCGCCAGCAGGTTGGCGGGCAGCTCGGCCAGCAGGGCTTGCAGGCTCGAGGGATCGGGAACGGCTTTGGGTTCGGTCATGGTGCTTTTTCAGTCGGCCTGGATGCCGAGCTCCTTGATGACCTTGCCGAAGCGCGCAAAGTCCGCGGCGTTGGTCTTGCCGAGCACGTCGGCGCTGCCGCCCACGGGCGTGGTGCCCAGCACGGCCATGCGCGAGACGATCTCGGGCATCTTCAGGATCTCGTTGAAGTGGGCGTTGAGCGTCTTGACGATCTCGGGCGGCAGGTTGCGCGGGCCCCAGAGGCCGTTCCAGGCCGTGACCTCCACGTCCTTGTAGCCGAGCTCCTGCAGCGTCGGCACCTTGGGCGCGAGCGCCGAGCGCTCGTGCGAGGCCACCGCGAGCGGCAGCATCTTGCCGTTGGCAAGGTACGGCGCCACCGGGCCCAGCGTGATGAAGGTGGCGGGCACGTGGCCGCCCAGCACGTCGTTGACCGCCGGCGCCACGCCCTTGTAGGGCACGTGCCCGAGGCTCACGCCCGCGGCGCGGTTGAACATCTCGCCCAGGATGTGCATCGGCGAGCCGCTGCCCGGGCTCGCAAAGGTCAGCGGCTTGCCGCCCTTGGCCGCGGCCACCAGGTCCTTGGCGCTTGCGAGGCCGCTGGCGCCGCCCGCCACCAGGAACAGCGGCTGGCTGCCGGTCTGCACGATCGGCGTGAAGCCGTTCAGCACGTCGTAGCCCGAGGTGCCGCCCGTCTTGAGCACCAGCTGCGCGATCGAGAAGGTGCTGGGCGAAAGCAGCAGCGTGTAGCCGTCGGGCTGCGCCTTCGAGACATAGGCGCTGCCGATGATTCCGCTGGCGCCGGGGCGGTTGTCGACCACCACGGGCTGGCCCACGCGCGCCGACAGCTTCTCGGCGAAGAGCCGCGCCAGCGCGTCGGTGTCGCCGCCGGCCGGATAGGCGACGACCAGCGTGATCGGCTTGCTCGGATAGCTGCTCTCGGCCCTGGCGGGCCCCGTGGCGCAGGCGACGCCGAGGGCGAGCGCGGCTGCAATGGCTTGTCGGCGTGTGGATGGCATGGCGTTCGTGGGGTGGATCTGTCTGTTTCACTAATGAAACAGTGATTTATTAATGGAACGAGACGAAGAATACCGAGTACCAATGGCTTCGTCAATCTAGGTACAAACCCTTGAATCCGGCGCGCAGGGCCGCGCCCGCCGTGCGGGCGGCGGGTGTTTCTCAGGCGGGTTGTCCGGCTGCCCGGCTCAGGCGCCGTAGCGCGCCACCGTCAGGCCTTCCATGTCGATGGCGGGGCTTCGGCCATCGATCAGGTCGGCCATCACGCGGCCGGTGCCGGCCGCCATGGTCCAGCCAAGCGTGCCGTGGCCGGTGCTCAGCATCAGGTTGGGAATGCGCGTGGCGCCGATCACCGGCGTGCCGTCGGGAGTCATGGGGCGCAGGCCGGTCCAGAAGGAGGCGTCGCGCACATTGCCGCCCTTCGGAAAGAGATCGGTCACGACATGCTCGAGCGTGTCGCGCCGCCTTGCGTCGAGCCGCAGGTCGAAGCCCGAGAGCTGCGCGGTGCCGCCCACGCGGATGCGCTCGCCCAGCCGCGTGACGGCCACCTTGAAGGTCTCGTCCATCACGGTGGATTCGGGCGCGCCGCTGGCGTCGGAGATGGGCACGGTGATCGAGAAGCCCTTGACCGGGTACACCGGCAGGTCGATGCCCAGCGGCTTGACCATGGCCGGCGAGTAGCTGCCGAGCGCCACCACGTAGCGGTCCGCCGTGAAGCGGCCGGCATCGGTGCGCACGGCCGTGACGCCGCCGGCGCCGTGCTCGATGGCCTGGATGCCCACGCCGAAGCGGAACTTCGCGCCGGCCGCCTCGGCCAGCACGGCCAGCGCCTGTGTGAACTTGAAGCAGTCGCCGGTCTCGTCGCCCGGCAGGCGCAGGCCGCCGACGAACTTGTTCTTCACGGCCGCGAGCGCCGGCTCGTAGTGCACGCAGCCTTCGCGGTCGAGCACCTGGTAGGGCACGCCGGAGGCCTGGAGCACTTCCACGTCCTTGGCGATGCCGTCGAGCTGCTTCTGGGTCCGAAAGAGCTGCAGCGTGCCGAGCGCGCGCTCGTCGTAGCGGATGCCGGTGTCGGCGCGCAGCGCCTTGAGGCAGTCGCGGCTGTATTCGGCAAGCCGCACCATGCGGCCCTTGTTGAGCTCGTAGCGCGCCTGCGTGCAATTGCACAGCATCGACAGGCCCCAGCGCCACATGGCCGGATCGAGCATGGGCTTGATCACCAGCGGGCTGTGCTGCATGAGCATCCACTTGATGGCCTTGAGCGGCACGCCGGGCCCGGCCCAGGGCGCCGAATAGCCGGGCGACACCTCGCCCGCGTTGCCGAAGCTGGTTTCGAGCGCGGGCGCGGGCTGGCGCTCGAGCACCGTCACGTCGTGGCCGGCGCGCGCCAGGTAGTACGCCACCGAGGTGCCGATGACACCGCTGCCGAGGATCAGAACCTGCATGAGAACACTCCCTTGAAACCATGCGCACCGATGGCCCCAGAGGGTACAGCGTCCGCGCTACGACAGGCCCAGTGCGTCTTGCAATTGCCGTGCCGTCCAGCGCCGGGGCTGGGCGGGCCACTCCTCGAGCAGCGCGAACATCCTCGCGTTGCGCGGCGCCTCCAGGTCCTGGTCCTGCGCGAGGCGCACGACCTCGCCGCTGAGCGCATCGATCTCGGTGCGCCGCCCGAGCGCCAGGTCGTCGGCCATGCTCGAGCGGGCCTTGGCGTCGATGCGCAGCATGCGCGCCGCGACGAGGCGAAACAGCCAGTCGGGCAGCCGCAGCACCGCCGACAGCCGCTGCGCCGGCACCGCGGCCACCTGCGCGGGCGCGATGCCGGCGCTGCCCAGCACGCCAAGCGCCTCGTCGATCAGCGCCGCAAAGCAGCGCCGGTAGCCGCGCTGCAGCAGCTCGTCGCGCAGCGGCAGGCCCGAGAGCGCATTGACCGGGTTGTTGAGGTTGAGCAGCAGCTTGCCCCACTGCACGGGCAGCAGGTCAGGGTAAAGGTCGAGCGGCACGCCGGCCCGCGCGAAGACCGGCAGCCAGGGCCGCAGCGCCGCATCGTCCTGCGCCGCCAGCCGGCCGGCCGTTCCGCGGTGGAAGGCACCGGGCCCGATCTCGGCCACGTTGTAGGGCACCATGCCCGGCAGCACCTGGAGCGTGGGCCCCACGCGCGACGCCGAAGCGCAGTTGGAGATGCCGTTCTGCAGCGAGACGACCAGCGTGCCCGCGGGCAGCGCAAAAGCCAGTTCGGCGGCGGCACTGGCCGTGGCGCCGCTCTTCACGCACAGCAGCACCAGCGACGGCATCGCGCCGACGGGCACCTGCTCGCTCAGCCGAAGGCTCGCGGCCGGCAGGCGGTGCGTGCCGCCTTCCAAGTCGGTGAGCGCCAGGCCGTGTTCGGCCAGGCCCCGCAGCACGCGCGGACGGCCGACGAAAGTGACCGGCACGCCGGCCGCCGCCAGGCTGCCGCCCACGAAGCAGCCGATGGTGCCCGCCCCCATCACCAGCACTTCGCCGGGAGGCCGGCCGGGCACCTCGGCTCGGGCCATCAGGTGCGTTCCGCCACCCAGGCTTGCACCGATTGGAGCGCCGCCGGCAGGCCCGCGGCATCGGTGCCGCCGGCCATGGCCATGTCGGCCTTGCCGCCGCCCTTGCCGCCCACCTGCTGTGCGACAAAGTTGACCAGTTCGCCGGCCTTGACCTTGCCGACCGTGTCGCTCGTGACGCCCGCAGCCACCTGCACCTTGGCGCCGTCGACCGCGGCCAGCACGACCACCGCCGTCTTGAGCTTGTCCTTGAGCTTGTCCATGGTGTCGCGCAGCGTCTTGGCGTCGGCGCCGTCGAGCTTGGCGGCCAGCACCTTGATGCCGTTGACGTCGACCGCCTGCGCCACCAGCTCGTCGCCCTTCGACGAGGCGAGCTTGCCCTTGAGCGAACCCACTTCGCGCTCCAGCGCCCTCACCTGCTCCAGCACCTGCACGAGCCGGCCCTGCAGTTCGGCGGCCGGCGACTTGAGCGTGGCGGCCACGCTCTGCACCGTGGCTTCGAGCTCCTGCAGGTAGCCGAGCGCATTGGCGCCCGTGACGGCCTCGATGCGCCGCACGCCGGCGGCCACGCCGCCTTCGCTCACGATCTTGAACAGGCCGATGTCGCCCGTGCGGCCCACGTGGGTGCCGCCGCAGAGCTCGCGGCTGGAGCCGATGTCGAGCACGCGCACGCTCTCGCCGTACTTCTCGCCGAACAGCATCATGGCGCCGGTCTTCTGGGCCGACTCCATGTCCATCACGCGCGCATGCGTCTCGGTGTTGGCCAGGATCTCGGCGTTCACGCGCTTCTCGATCTCGAGGATCTGGTCGTGCGTGACGGCTGCGTTGTGCGCGAAGTCGAAGCGCGTCTTGTCGGCATCGACCAGCGAGCCCTTCTGCTGCACGTGCGCGCCCAGCACTTCGCGCAGGGCCTTGTGCATCAGGTGCGTGACCGAGTGGTTGCGCATGGTGGCGGCGCGGCGCGCGGTGTCGACCGCGGCCTTGACCGTGTCGCCCACCTTGAGCGTGCCCTGGGTCTGCGTGCCGTGGTGGCCGAACACGTCGGCCTTGATCTTCTGCGTGTCGTCCACGCCGAACTGCACGCCCTCGGCCACCAGCACGCCCTGGTCGCCGACCTGGCCGCCGCTCTCCGAATAGAAAGGCGTGGTGTCGAGCACCACGATGCCGGGCTGGCCTTCCTTCAGTTGCTGCACGGCCGCGCCTTCGAAGTACAGCGCCACGACCTTGGCGTTCTCTTCGAGCTTCTCGTAGCCCGTGAAGACGTTGCCCGCACCGCCGTATTCGACGTTGCGGTCCATCTTGAACTTGCCGGCGGCGCGGCCTGCGGCCTTCTGCTTTTCCATGGCGGCATTGAAGCCGGCCTCGTCCACGCTCACGCCGCGCTCGCGGCACACGTCGGCCGACAGGTCGAGCGGAAAGCCGTAGGTGTCGTGCAGCTTGAAAGCGACTTCGCCCGGCAGCGTCCTGGCGTCGCCGGCCAGGGCCGCGTCGAGGATTTCCATGCCATTGGCCAGCGTCTCGAAGAAGCGTTCTTCCTCGGCCTTGAGGGTTTCGGTGATGCGCTTCTCGTCGGCCACCAGCTTGGGGTAGGCCTCGCCCATGAGCTTCACGAGGTCGGGCACCAGCTTGTGGAAGAAGGGCTTCTTCTGGCCCAGCTTGTAGCCGTGGCGAATGGCGCGGCGCACGATGCGGCGCTGCACGTAGCCGCGGCCTTCGTTCGACGGAATGACGCCGTCGGCCACCAGGAACGAGGTGGCGCGGATGTGGTCGGCAATCACCTTGAGCGAGTTGTTGCCCAGGTCCTTCTCGCCCGTCTCGCGCGCGGCGGCCTTGATGAGCGCGTCGAAGATGTCGATCTCGTAGTTGCTGTGCACGTGCTGCAGGATCGCGGCCAGGCGCTCCAGGCCCATGCCGGTGTCGACGCAGGGCGCGGGCAGCTTCTTGACCGAGCCGTCGGGCTGCATGTCGAACTGCATGAACACGTTGTTCCAGATCTCGATGTAGCGGTCGCCGTCTTCATCGGGCGAACCGGGCGGACCGCCGGGGATCTCGGGACCGTGGTCGTAGAAGATCTCGGAGCACGGCCCGCAGGGACCCGTGTCGGCCATCATCCAGAAGTTGTCGGACATGTAGCGCCCGCCCTTGTTGTCGCCGATGCGCACCACGCGCTCGGGCGGCAGGCCGATGTCCTTGGTCCAGATGTCGTAGGCCTCGTCGTCCTCGATGTAGACCGTGGCCCAGAGCTTCTCGGCCGGCAGCTTGTAGACCTTGGTGAGCAGCTCGAAGGCCCAGGTGAGCGATTCGCGCTTGAAGTAGTCGCCGAAGCTCCAGTTGCCCAACATCTCGAAGAAGGTGTGGTGGCGCGCGGTGTAGCCCACGTTCTCCAGGTCGTTGTGCTTGCCGCCGGCGCGAAGGCACGCCTGGACCGAGGCGGCGCGCACGTAGGGGCGCTTGTCTTCGCCGAGGAACACGTCCTTGAACTGCACCATGCCCGAGTTGGTGAACATGAGCGTGGGATCGTTGCCCGGCACCAGCGAGCTGGAGGCCACCACCGTGTGGCCCTTGGAAGCGAAGAAATCGAGAAAGGTCTTGCGGATGTCCGCGACCGTGATTGTGGGCTGGCTCATCTTTGGATTTCGTCTTCTGTCGAGGGCGGCCTGGCGATGGCGACCCTCTCGTCGAAACCACTGCGGCGAACCGACCTGACTGCTTGATTTGCTTGAACAATCGATTATAGGTTTCGCTTGCGGGCCGCGCCTTCGCCAGGAGGCGCCGGCGCCGCCCGGGTGCCAAAGCTAATATGGGAATTAGCGCGCAGAACCAAATGCGCCCGGCTTCGTCCCATTCATTTCAACGTGAATCAAGGAGCACGCATGGCAGGCCATGAGGCAGCACACTGGAAGATCGAGGACCTGGATTTCTCCCGCATCGCGCGGCCGGAGGTCCGTCGGGACGAGAATCTCTTCTATCTCGTGGCCTGCGCCTCGTTCGTCGAAAGCGGCTCGGACCTGTACACCCAGAACCTGGTCGACTTCTTCCGCGGCGACGACGAAGTCACCGCCTGGCTCACCCACCAATGGGAAGCCGAGGAACTGCAGCATGGCCGGGCCTTGCGCGCCTACGTTTCCCACGTCTGGCCCGAATTCGACTGGGAAGGCGCCTACCGCGGCTTCCTGGAGGAATACGCCACCTATTGCAAGGTGGAGCTGCTCGCGCCGACGCGCGGGCTCGAGCTGGCCGCGCGCTGCGTGATCGAGACCGGCACCGCCAGCTACTACCGGGCACTGGCGCGCAGCACCACCGAACCGGTGCTGCGTGACCTGGCAAGCCGCATCGCGGCCGACGAGGTCAGCCACTACAAGCACTTCTACCGGTTTTTCCGGCGCTACCGGCAAGAGGAAGGGCTGGGCCGCTTCCGCGTGCTGGGCACCATCGGCCGGCGCACGCTGGAACTCAAGAGCGAGGACGCCGACTGCGCCATCCGCCACGTGGTGCGCGCCCGCACCCCCGGGCGGGCCGCCGACACGGCCTACATCCAGCAGCTGAGCGCGCGCATGAACAGCACCGTGCGCACCCACCTGAGCCCGGGCGCCACGCTCAAGATGCTGATGCGGCCGCTGGAACTGCCGGCCGGCGTGCAGGCCGTGGTGCAGTACCCGATCCGGCAGTTCATGGAGCACGTCTTCCTGCGCTGACGGGTTCATGATTGCAAACTTTTTTGCAACTCGTGAAAAAAATCACACTTTTGACCTCTTAAATATCTTCACTTGCGGGGCCGGGAAAGGGATGCTTCGCCCTTTGCCAACCAATGTGAGCGGAGCAATGGTCCATCAGGTCATTCACAACGCAACAGTCACGTTGCAGTTGTCCTTCTACTTGAGCGTCGACGAGAGGGTCGAGGCGCTTCGGGCAGCCGGCATACCGGTCGATGGAACGGGAAACGCGACAGCGGGCTACCTGTTCGTGCGAACCACGGGCCGCGTCGGCAAACGCAAGAACACCTACCGCTGGTTTGCCGCGGGCATCGGCGAAGAGGCCCAGGCCGGGGACATGCCGCCCAAGCCGGCCTGGACCGAGGAACAGTTCGCGCATGCGGACGAGATCGATATCGGCGCCGGCCTCGTCCCGGGCGCGCCGGTTGCGCCGGCCGCACCGGAGCTCGTGCCCGCCACCGTCGCGTACCTGCGGCTGTGGAAGGAACTGGAGCAGCGCTCCCGCGACGCGGCGAACGACCTGCACAGGAAGCAGATCGCCTATTTCCGCGACCTCGGGCCCGCGCCCGACGCGCTCGATCAGCAACTGATGCAGGAGGCTGCGGAGGCGGCGAGCAAGTGCCTTGCGGCGGCACGGGGGCAGAACGAGCCTTCGGTTTTTCGGCGCTGATCCGATGGCGCCGCGGCGGGGCAACCTGCCCCGGGGCGCCTTCCCTTCACTGCCCTTCGCGCGCGAGCGGCTGTTCCGCTGTTTGCACCGAGGCGGCCAGCTGCTTTTCGGTGCGCCACCAGGCCAGCAGCCGGTCGAAGCTGCCGTCGAAGGCGCGATCCTGCAGTGCTTCGCCGATGAACGAGCAGCGCGCCGCCGACTCCATGTCCAGCATCTGGCGGGTGGCCGTGCGGTCGCAGGCCAGGTAGGCCTGCTTGAGTTCGGCAAGCGGCATCGAGGCGGGTTTGTCCATGCCGGGCTGCGCGGCTGCCATCGAGGCGGCCAGGGCCAGCGGCACGGCCGCAAAAAGCATCATGCGGGAGCAATCGGGCTTCATGGCTAGCCTCCTCTCAAAAGCCCGGGGCGTCCGGCTCCGGCGCCTTGAGGGAAAGTGCCTGCTGCTGCTGCGAGAAGACCGCGCCGATGTAGTTGTCCACGCGCTCCGCGGCCACCTTCGCGTCCACTGCCGCCACCACGTGGCCGGCCTCGGCACCCGCAGGCCCGGCCGATGGCTGGCCCTGCCCGCACCCGGCGCCGGCCGCGCCGAGCCCCAAGAGTGCTGCTGCGTGAAAGATCCTGAGGAAGTCCATGTCTGCTCCTGGTGATGTCGGCATTGCCTGGGGAATCACTCGCCCTCGACGCAGAACCAGTGCCAGCGCACCACGCGCTGCCCGCAGTAGCGGTCGACGACGCGCGCGATCAGTTGCGCATTGCCGGACGCATCCCGGCGCCTCTCCATCCAGATCAGGGCCTCGTAGAGGTCGTCGGCCTCGCCGCTCGCGTCGTACCTGTCGAACAAGGCATTGGAGAGTTGCCAGTTCGAAAGCTCGTCCCCGCCGGCCGCTTCGTTGCGCAGCAGACCGAGCCGGGACGCTCCTGCAACGGCCGGCAGCGGCACCGCGGCCGGCCGCGCGGCCATGCTGCGCGGGGCCACGACGTTCGCAGGCGGACTGCCAGCCGCGAACGCCAGCAAGGCGCCGGAGGCCAGCGCCCCCGCAGCAAAGGAGCCGGCGAGCTGAATGACGCGGTCGTACATGGCGGGCTTCCTTGCGGCAACGGGATGCGCCAGCGTAGGCAATCCAAGCCGCCGCCGCGTCATCCGAAGCAATGAGGCCCGCCCTCGGGACTGACGGTAGAATCCGCGCCTGCTGCGGGTGTAGTTCAATGGTAGAACGGCAGCTTCCCAAGCTTCATACGAGGGTTCGATTCCCTTCACCCGCTCCACCAGCCCCGCACTCCTGCGCGGCCTGCACGCCGCTCACAGCCGCCGCGCAAGCTTCGACCGGCTCTCCTCGGTCCGCATCCTGTTGATCTCGGCCATCCCCTCCTTGGTGATGCGCTTCACGATGGCGTTGCGTGCGTTCTTGTATTTGCCCGAGCCGTCCAGCGCCGGCGCTATTTCAGCTTCGATCAGGCCCGTTGCCTTGAGGACGGACACGTGTCGAACGTCTTCGGGAGTCACTACTTTCTTGGGCAGCGGTACGTGCTGGAGGCTCATCAGGAAAGTCAAAGGCATGCGGATCCCTCGATTGGTGTTGTTGCCGAAATGTTCCTTCGCGTGAATTTCGAAAAAAGTCTTTCCCTGCCGCGTTGGCTTGTCGGACGCAAGCCAGCCGCGTTGTAGCGAAGACGCCAACTTAAGCACTAAAGCAAGGAGGCCCTCCGAAGCGGATCGGAAGGCCGGGGGCTCGGGCCGCCGAGGCTGGCGCAACCAGGGGGCCGAGTAACAGATGGAGATGGTACCTAGGTACCCACTATCCCGCCAGATCGAAGCAGCAGCCCGCGTAATAGGGCGTGTCGCCGCCCTCGACGAAGGGCACCTCGATCGGCTTGCCTTCGTTGCGCCAGGCATCGCGGCGCTTGTAGCCGGCATCCCTGAGTTCGGCCCACAACTCCTCGACGTGCTGGATGCGGTAGGGGCAGAACGCGATGCCGATGCTGTTGATCGTGTAGATGGTGCGCTCGGGGTGCACGGCCGTCGTGTTCAGCACGATGCGCCTGGGCTTCACGGCAAGCCCCGACAGGATCTCGGCGATGCGCTGCGGCAAATACTGCAGGCTGCCCGAGGCATAGAGCACGTCGCAGCCGCTGGCGCCCTGGTAGTCGGTGGTGAAGTCCAGCTGCGCGGTGGCGTCGCGCTGCACGGCCAGCTCCTTGCCTGACTGCACCACCCCGGGCACGTCGCAGACCGTCCAGCGCAGGCTGTCGGGGTAAGGCAGGACGCGGCGGAATGCGTAGTACTTGATGCCCACGTGGCCGCCCAGGTCGAACACGCGCCGCATGCCCTCGTCGAACGATCTCCCGAGCCAGAAAAGGCCGGGGTAGTCGTAGAAGTAGATCTGGTGGGTGTAGAGCTCGCCGGCCGCCTTGGCGTTGCTGTAGCCGACGGCCTTCGACTCCGGCGCGCCGGCCTCGGCGGCGGCAAAGCTCTCGAAGGAGCCCATGAAGAGGTTCTCGGTCTCGTTGACCAGGAACTTGCGCCTGTAGGCTTCGGCGCGGTGACGCAAGGGCAGCAGGTTGGGAAGCATGGGCTGGTTTCCTCATTGGCTGAAATGCACCCCTGGCGATTCGGGTGCCGCACGGACGAACTCCCGGCAAGTGCCGGCGCTTTTCGGATTTGCTGCGGACCTCCAGGCCTTGAATTGCTATCAAAACGCCACAAACCCGATTGATTTATTAAATTTACAAAAAAATCGACCTGAATCCTGTCAATCGGCGAGGCAGCCGACCACCCTGGAGTTACACAACTGCGGCGCCCCCTCGGGGAATATCTTCATATTCACCCGAAGCCAAGTCAATTAATGGCTACCTTGCCCCGCGCGGGTAGCGATTACATCCATTGCGCTTCGCGGCCCCACCCAATCTGCTCCCGGCAGACCGGCTGGGGCATCTGGCGCAGGTGATGCCGGGCTGCCGGCACTCCCCTGTCTCGCCTCTACCCCGCCTCCCCATTTTGCAGATGTATTCGGCTTGCGCAGCAGCGGTTTGCCATGTTTTCGACAGGCGCTTTGTCATGGTCGCAAGCAGTGCGGCCGGGGGCGCTTGTCTCCCTCTGGAGGGGGCGCATTGCTCATGCGCGGCAGCGGCGCAATTCCTACAGTGAGTTCCCTGGGCCAATGCCTTCCGTGAAAACGCCTGCTCCTCAGTTCGGGCGGAATCGGGGAAAGGCGCCCGAAATGGGCGCTGGTTACCCTGTTCGAGCGATATGAGGTAGTACGAGTATGTAACGAATGATTCGGGAATGTAACCTGACAAACTTTGATCAACACCGCGCCAGACAAAGCCTCTAGGATTGCCTCGAAATAGAAACTAACGTACTAATGAATTTTTATTGGCCAATTGCCAATTCATGAATCCCATCTATTGCATGCATTCTTTTTTTCGTTTTTTCTATGAAAATTCAAATAGCCGATCCGGCGCCATCCGCGCCCCCCCGACTTTCGTTGGATGATCTGTTCGTTTCGCGCCTCAATTCGGACAGGCCGGACGAACGGGTCCAGGACTCGGTGGCGCTCGGGGAGCAGGGCACGCGGCGCTGGACGCAATGGCTCGGCGCCACCGGCCAGCTGCCCGACACCCCCTTTGCGGCGGCGTGGCTCCTGCTCCAGGCGCGCTGGCTCGGCGAACAGCAGCCGGATCCGTCCGAATCGGCCCGCACCTGGCTGGCCTCGCTCGACCAGGAACGGCGCCAGGCGGCTACCGCGGGCTCGGCAGGCTCGCTGGAGCCATCGCCGAAAGTTCTCTGGCTGCGCAGCGAACCCGGCGTCGACGGCGTCCAGGCCCCCCTCCTCCTCTGGCTGAGCACCACCGCATCGGATACGCCGCGCCTTCACGCCAGTGCCGCGGCAAGCCTGCTGGACGCGGCATCGGTGCAGCAGCTGCTGGCAGCCATTGCCGACACCGCCGCCGATCTGCTCGAGCGGCCCGAATGCCCGCTCCGCGAGATCCGCACCCTGCCCGCCGCCGACCGCGCGCGCCAGCTCGCCGACTGGAACACGCCCCCCGCTCCCCTTGACCCGAGCCTCACCGTGGTGGGCCTGTTCGCGCGCCAGGCCGCGGCCGCGCCCGATGCCATGGCGCTCGCGCAGGGGGATGCGCAGATGAGCTACGGCGAACTGGAGCGCCAGTCCGGCCAGCTCGCGCAGCGCCTGCAGCACCTGGGCGTGCGTGCGGGCGACAACGTGGGGCTGGTGCTCGACAGGTCGATCGAGGCCGTGGTGGCGCAACTGGGCGTGCTCAAGGCCGGCGCGGCCTATGTGCCGGTGCCGACGGATTTCCCGCCCGAGCGCATCGCCTTCATGCTCGAGCAGGCGAACGCGCAGCAGGTGGTCAGCACCTCGGCGCTGCGCCACCTGGTGCCCGCCTCCCGTGCGCTGCTGCTGCTCGACGAGGCCGAGGACACCGAACCCGCGCCCTGGAGCGCTCCCGCCATCGACGGCGAATCGGTGGCCTACGTGATGTACACCTCGGGCTCCACGGGCACGCCCAAGGGCATCGAGATCTGCCACCGCGCGATCCTGCGGCTGGTCGTCGGCATCGACTATGCGCAGCTGGCGCCGGGCCGCAGCGTGCTGCACGCCGCGCCGCTGGGCTTCGATGCCGCCACCTTCGAGATCTGGGGCCCGCTGCTCAACGGCGGCTGCTGCGTGGTGCATGGCGAGCGCGTGCCCACGGGCGCGGGCCTGGCCGGCACCATCGCGCGCCACCAGGTGCACACCGCCTGGCTCACGGCGGCGCTGTTCAACGCGGTGATCGATGACGACCCGGCGCATCTTTCGGGCCTGCGGCATCTCATCACCGGCGGCGAAGCGCTCTCGGTGCCGCACGTGCGGCGCGCGCTGGCCGCGCTGCCCGCGCTGGCGCTCAGCAACGGCTACGGGCCGACCGAATGCACCACCTTCGCGGCCACCCACCGCATTCCGGCGGCGCTGCCCGCCGACCTGCGCTCGGTGCCGCTCGGCCGGCCGATCAAGGACACCGTGCTGCGCGTGCTGAGCCCTTCGATGGAGCTGCTGCCTAGCGGCCTGGTGGGCGAGCTGTGCATCGGTGGCCATGGGCTCGCGCGCGGCTACCTGCGGCAGCCGCAATTGACCGAAGAGCGCTTCGTGCCCGATCCGTTCGGCGCGCCCGGCGATCGCCTCTACCGCACCGGCGACCTCGCGCGCTGGCTGCCCGACGGCACCATCGAATTCATCGGCCGGCGCGACGGCCAGGTCAAGATCCACGGCCACCGCATCGAGACCGGCGAGGTCGAGACGGCCATCCTCTCGCATCCCGCGATCCAGGCCTGCGCCGTCGATGCGCGGCCCGACGCCGATGGGCAGCTGCGCCTGGTGGCCTACCTCGTCGCACGCTCGCACAAGCTCTCGTGGGATGCGCTGCGCGCGCACCTGGCCGCGCGCCTGCCCGCGGCGCTGCTGCCCTCCGCGCAGGTCTGGCTCGCGCAGCTGCCGGTCACGCCCAACGGCAAGCTCGACCGCCGCGCGCTGCCCGAACCGGCGGCCGAGCGGCCCGATCTGGCGCAGCCCTTCGAGGAAGCGCGCAGCGCCGCCGAGCAGCGCGTGTGCGAAGCCTTCGCCCGCGCGCTGCACATCGAGAAGGTCGGGCGCAACGACAACTTCTTCGACCTGGGCGGCGATTCGCTGCGCGTGCTGCAGGTGCTGGCCGAACTGCAGCAGGACAGCGCGCAGCCGCTGTCGACCAATCTCTTCTTCCGCCATCCGACGCCGAGCGCCATCGCGGCCGAGCTGGAGACGGCCGCCGCCGGCGATGCGGCGCCCGCATCCTCCGCCGCGCCGCGCACAGTGCACGAGCAACAGCAACAGCAGCCCGCCGAGCCCGACGCCCACATGTCGGATGCGATTGCGCTGATCGCCACCGCCGGGCGCTTTCCGGGTGCGGCCGATGTCGAGCAGTTCTGGGAGAACCTCGTTGCCGGCCGCGACACCATCAGCTTCTTCGACGACGACACGCTCGATGCCGGCGTGAGCGACGCGCTGCGCAAGGACCCGGCCTACGTGCGGGCCCGCGGCGTGATCGAGGGCATCGAGAACTTCGACGCCGCCTTCTTCGGCATCGGCCCGAAGGACGCCGCGCTGATGGACCCGCAGCAGCGCGTGTTCCTGGAGATCTGCTGGGAATGCCTGGAACGCGCGGGCTACGTGCCCGATGCGGCGCCGGGCCCGGTGGGCGTGTATGCCGGCATGTACAACGCCAGCTACTTCCAGCGCCACGTCGCCACGCGGCCCGACCTCATCGAAGCGGTGGGCGAGTTCCAGGTGATGCTGGCCAACGAGAAGGACTACATCACCACGCGCGTGGCCAACCGGCTCAACCTGACGGGGCCGGCGGTGAGCATCCATACCGCCTGCTCGACCTCGCTGGTGGCCGTGGCCCATGCCTTCCACGCACTGCGCACCGGCCAGTGCTACATGGCGCTGGCCGGCGGCGCGTCCGTCACCTGCCCGCCGCGCAGCGGCTACCTGTACCAGGAAGGCTCGATGCTCTCGCCCGACGGGCACACGCGCAGCTTCGACGCGCAGGCCCAGGGCACGGTCTTCAGCGACGGCGCCGCGGTGGTGCTGCTCAAGCGCCTGGCCGACGCGCAGGCCGACGGCGACACCATCTACGCAGTGCTGCGCAGCGCCTGCGTCAACAACGACGGCGGCACCAAGGCCAGCTTCACTGCGCCCAGCGTGGACGGCCAGGCCGCGGTGATCCGCGCGGCGCTGGCGGCAGCCAACGTGGACGCGCGCAGCATCTCCTACGTGGAGGCGCACGGCACCGCCACGCCGATGGGCGACCCGGTCGAGGTCGAGGCACTGACCTGCGCCTATGCCGAGCACACCGGCGCGCTGGGCTACTGCACGCTCGGCTCGCTCAAGAGCAATGTCGGCCACATGGTGACGGCCGCCGGGGCCGCCGGCCTCATCAAGGCCGCGCTCTCGCTGCACCACGAGGCGATTCCGCCGACCGCGCACTTCAGCGCACCCAACCCGGCGATCGACTTCGCGCGCACGCCCTTCTACGTGAGCGGCAGCCTGCAGGCCTGGCCGCGCACCGGCCAGCCGCGGCGCGCCGGCGTCAGCGCCTTCGGCGTGGGCGGCACCAACGCGCACATCATCCTGGAGGAAGCGCCCGCGCGGCCTGCCACGGCCAGCGCCGCGGGGCCGCAGGTGCTGCCGATCTCGGCCCGCTCGGAGGCCGCGCTGGCGGTGGCCACGGAACAGCTGGCCGCACACCTCGACGCGACGCCCGGCGTGCCGCTGGCCGATGTGGCGTACACGCTGAGCGTCGGCCGCAAGGCGCATGCCTTCCGCCGCGCGGTGGTGGCCGGCGATGCGGCGCAGGCCGTGGCCGCGCTGCGCGCGGGCGACAACCCGTGGCGCGCCAGCGGCCGCGTCGATGCGCGCGCGCCGCAGCCGGTGCTGATGTTCCCGGGCCAGGGCGCGCAGTACACCGGCATGGGCAAGATCCTGCACGCCAACGATCCGGTGTTCGCAGCCGCCTTCGACACCTGCCTGAAGGCCTTCGGCAGCGCGGTGGACTTCGACCTGCGCGAGCGCATGTTCGGCGACGATCCGCAGGCGCTGCTGCCCACCGCCGTCACGCAGCCCGCGATCTTCGCCATCGAGTACGCGCTGGCGCGCCGGCTGCTCTCGCTGGGCGTGCGGCCGCATGCGCTGATCGGCCACAGCGTGGGCGAATTCGTGGCCGCGGTGATCGCCGGCGTGATGCGGCTGGAAGACGCGGCCCGGCTGGTGGCCCGCCGCGGCGCGCTCATGCAGGCGCAGCCCGCGGGCGCGATGCTGTCGGTGCGCCTGGGCGCGGCCGAACTCTCGGCCCGGCTCGGCCCGCTACTCTCGCTGGCCGCGGACAACGGACCCACGGCCTGCGTGGTGGCCGGCCCGTTCGACGCGATCGAAACGCTGCGCGCCTCGCTGCAGGAAGAAGACATCGCGAGCCGCCAGCTGCAGACCTCGCACGCCTTCCATTCCTCGATGATGGATGGCGCCGTCGCGCCCTTCCAGGCACTGGTCGGCGAGGTGGCGCTGCATGCGCCCACGGTGCCGATCTTCTCGACGCTCACGGGCCGCCTGCTCGAAGAGGCCGAGGCCACCAGCCCCGCCTACTGGGCCCGCCACCTGCGCAGCACCGTGCAGTTCTCGCCCGCCGTGCGCAGCGCCATGGCGCAGGCGGCGCGCCCGCTCTTCATCGAGGTGGGGCCCCGCAACACACTGGCCACGCTGGTGCGCCAGCACGGCGCGGCCGAAGTGATGCCGCTGCTGCACGGCGAGCCCGCCGACGAGGCCCGCACGCTGCGCCTGGCGCTGGCCCGCCTCTGGACCTGCGGCGCGGACGTGGAGCTGTCGCGCCTTTCCGTTCGCACCGGCGCACAGCGCGTGCGCCTGCCCACCTACCCCTTCGAACGCAAGCGTTTCTGGGTCGACATCGCAGCGGCCGCGGCGAGCCCGGCCATCCCTTCGCCGGTTTCGCCGCCGGCCCTGCTGCCCGTTGCCCCATCCACGCCCGCGCTCTCCGTTCCACCCACCTTCTTGGAGCCGACCGTGACAGCTGCAGTGCCCCCGCCACTTCCCTCTTCTCCCGCGTCCCCCGCCCTTGCTGCGCCCACCGAATCCATGGACACGCGGCTGCGGTCCCTGTTCGAGGACATCTCCGGCATCGACATGATGCAGGCCGAGGGACACGCCGCCTTCGGCGAGCTGGGCCTGGATTCGCTCACGCTGACACAGGTCGCCACGCAGATCAAGAAGCGCTTCAAGGTGAACCTGAGCTTTCGCCAGCTGATGGAGAACTACCGCAGCTTCGACAGCCTGTCCGCCTTCCTGCGCGAGAGCCTGCCGCCCGAGCCCGTGGTTGCGGCCGCGCCGGCCTCCGCTGCCGCGGTGCCGCTGGCGGTGGCCGCGCAGGTGCAGGCAGCGGCCGCGCAGCCGCCGGCCGCGTTCCTCCCCGGGGTGACCGTGCCGGCCGCGGGCGGCGACATCGGCAGCGGGCCGATCGTCCAGCTGGTCGCGCAGCAGATGGAACTGATGCGGCGCCAGCTCGCGCTGCTGTCGGGCGCGGCCATCGAGACGCTGCCCGTTGCGTCCGCCATGCCGGCTGCCGCCGCAAGCACCGCGGCCGTGGCGGCGCAGCCCGCCGCCGACGAACCCGCCCCGGCCAGGGAGCCGCAGCGCTACGACGTCACCAAGGCCTTCGGCGCCATCGCGCGCATCCACACCCAGCGCACCGCCGAGCCGAGCGGCCGGCAGAAGGCGCGGCTTGCGGCCTTCATGCGGCGCTATGTGGAGCGCACGCAAAAGAGCAAGCAGTTCACGCAGGCCAACCGCCCGCACATGGCCGATCCGCGCGTGGTCAACGGCTTCCGGCCGCTGACCAAGGAGATCACCTACCAGATCGTGATCGAGCGCTCCAAGGGCTCCAGGCTCTGGGACCTGGACGGCAACGAATACGTCGATGCGCTCAACGGCTTCGGCATGAACATGTTCGGCTGGCAGCCCGACTTCGTGCAGGAAGCGGTGCGCAAGCAGCTCGACGCAGGCTACGAGATCGGCCCGCAGCATCCGCTGGCGGCCGAGGTCACCGCCCTCATCTGCGAGCTCACGGGCTGCGACCGCGCCGCCCTGTGCAACACCGGCTCCGAAGCCGTGATGGCCGCGCTGCGCATTGCGCG
This sequence comes from Variovorax sp. 05T418, assembly GCF_056396385.1. Lineage (NCBI taxonomy): Bacteria > Pseudomonadati > Pseudomonadota > Betaproteobacteria > Burkholderiales > Comamonadaceae > Variovorax > Variovorax sp. 05T418. The sequence continues at coordinate 358,745 of NZ_JBFTLJ010000002.1, forward strand.
CACGGTCACCGGACGCAGCACCGTGGTGGTGTTCACCGGCTCCTACCACGGCACCTTCGACGAGGTGCTGGTGCGCGCGGGCAAGGGCGGCAAGGGCTTGTCTGCGGCTCCGGGCGTGATGAGCGGCATGTTCGGCGACATCCGCGTGCTGGACTACGGCACGGCGGAGGCGCTGGCCTTCATCCGCGAGAACGCCGACGACCTGGCCGCGGTGCTGGCCGAGCCGGTGCAAAGCCGCCGGCCCGACTTCCAGCCGCGCGAGTTCCTGCAGGAGGTGCGCGCCATCACCGAGAAGAGCGGCACCTGCTTCATCTTCGACGAGGTCATCACGGGCTTTCGCGTCGGCCTGGGCGGCGCGCAGGAACTGTTCGGCGTGCGCGCCGACCTTGCCACCTACGGCAAGGTGATCGGCGGCGGCTTTCCGGTGGGCGTGATCGCCGGCAAGCGGGCCTTCATGGACGCGCTCGACGGCGGCGCCTGGCAGTACGGCGACGACTCGATCCCGGGCGTGGGCGTGACCTACTTTGCCGGCACCTTCGTGCGGCACCCGCTCGCGCTGGCCGCGGCCAAGGCCTCGCTCACGCACTTGAAGGAAGCCGGCCCCTCGCTGCAGGCGGGCCTCACGGGCAGCACCGCCGCCATGGCCGACGAACTCACGGCCTGGTGCGCCGAGGTGGGCGCGCCGATCGCGATCCGCCAGTTCGCCTCGCTCTGGCGCGTGAGCTGGCTCGAGGAGCATCCACTGCAGGACCTGCTGTTCGCCATGATGCGCAGCCGCGGCGTGCACATCCTGGACAACTTCCCCTGCTTCCTCACCAGCGCGCACAGCGCCGAGGACATCGCCACCATCCAGCGCGTCTTCAAGGAGTCGGTGGCCGAGATGCAGGAATCGGGCTTCCTGCCGCGCCGCGCGACGGTGATCACGGGTTTCGACTACCGCAAGCGCTGCGAAGAAGACGGCTCCGTCCTCGCCCGCGACGTCGACGGCCAGCCCTTCTGGTACGTGCCCGACGCCGCGAGCCCCACCTCCCTCATCAATGGAAAGGCCGCAGCATGAACGCCGTTCTCCGCCCCGCCGCCACCGGCGGCCTCATCGAATGCGTCATACCGACAACCGAGTCGCAGCGCGAGATCTGGCTCGGCGCGTCGATGAGCACCGACGCCTCGCTGGCCTACAACGAATCGGTGCTGCTGCGCCTGCGCGGGCCGCTGGACACCGGCGCCATGGCGCGTGCCGTGGCGCAGCTGGTCGAACGGCACCAGGCGCTGCGCGCCACCATCTCGCCGGACGGCAGCTGCATGCTGGTCAGCCGGCCCGGCGAAGGCATGCTGGAGCAGCAGGACCTGAGCGGCCTCCTGCCCGAGGCCCGGGCGCTGGCGCTGAAGGCCGCGCATGACGACGCGGTCTGCACGCCCTTCGCGCTGGAGCACGGCCCGCTGTTCCGCGCGGTGCTCTTGCGGCTCGGCGATGCCGAGCATGAGCTCGTGATGTCGGCCCACCACGTGGTGTGCGACGGCTGGTCCTGGATGGTCATCAGCGAGCAGCTCGGCCATCTCTACGCCGAGCAGGCCGGCAGCGGGCAGCCGCTGAAGCCCGCGCCCAGCTATGCGGAATTCGCCGCCGAGGAAGCCGCCGAGGCCGCACATCCCGACATGCAGCCGCACGTGGACTACTGGCTGGAGCGCTTCGCGGGCGGCACCCTGCCGGTGCTCGACCTGCCGGTGGACCATCCGCGGCCCGCCGTGCGCACCTTCCATTCGCGGCGCACCGAGCGCCTGCTCGACCGCCGCCTCGTGAGCAGCCTGCGCTCCATGAGCGCGAAGACCGGCGCCAGCCTGTTCGCGGGCCTGTTCAGCGGCTTCGTCGCCACGCTGCACCGGCTCACGGGGCAGGACGACATCGTGGTGGGCATTCCGGCGTCGGGCCAGGTCGCTCGCGACATGCCCGGCCTGGTGGGCCACTGCGTGAACCTGCTGCCGCTGCGCGTGGCGGTCCATGCCCAGCTTCGCTTCGATGCCCTGCTGAGCGAATGCAGCACCACGGTGCTCGACGCCTTCGAGCACCAGGCGCTCACCTATGGCGCCCTGCTGGGCAAGCTGTCGCTGCAGCGCGACCCGAGCCGGCTGCCGCTGGTGAGCGTGGCGTTCAACGTCGACCCCGACGTGGCAAGCAGCGCGCAGACCTTCCCGGGCCTCGAAGTCGCGCAGGACACGATCGCGCGCCAGTACGAGAACTTCGAACTCTTCCTGAACCTGCGTCCGCTCGACGGCGGGCTGCAGATCGAGACGCAGTACAACACCGACCTGTTCGACGAGGCCACGGTGCAGCGCTGGCTCGACATCTTCGAATGCGTGCTGCGCTCTGCCGTGCGCAACCCCGGCGAGACGGTCGGCCGGCTCGAGGTGCTGTCGGCCGAGGCCGCGCACGAATTGATCGCGCTGCAGCCGCCGCGCACGCCGCTGGAGAGCGCGCCGCATGCGCTGGCCCGCTTCCTGGCGCGCGTGCCGCTGCAGCCCGAGCGCCCCGCGGTGCGCGACGGTGCGCGGGTCTGCAGCTATGCCGAGCTCGATGCCGAGTCCAACCGCCTGGCGCGGGCGCTGCGCGCACGCGGCGTTCGCCGCGGCGAGCGCGTGGGGCTGTGCCTGGAACGCAGCATCGAGATGGTCACCGCGCTGGTGGCGGTGCTCAAGGCGGGCGCGGCCTACGTGCCGCTCGATCCCGGGTTTCCGCAGGCACGGCTCGAGCACTACGCCAAGGACGCCGGGCTCTGCCTGCTGCTGACTTCGTCGGACATCGCGGTGGCGCCGCGCAACTGGCGCGCCGACGCGGCCGAGCGGGTGTTCGAGATCGACCGCCACAGCGCCTGGCAGCAGGAAAGCGGCGAGCCGCTGCCGCCGAGCGGCGACGATGCCGGCCCCGACGACGGCGCCTACGTGATCTACACCTCGGGCTCCACCGGCCTGCCCAAGGGCGTGTGCGCGCGGCACCACTCGGTGGTGGTGCTGCTGCAGTGGATGCAGCGCAAATCGGCCCTGAGCCCGAACGACCGGATCGCCGCGGTGACCACCCTGTCCTTCGACATGGCGGTGCCGGAGCTGCTGCTGCCGCTGTCGGGCGGCTCCGAGATCGTCATGGTGCAGCGCGAGGTGGCCATGGACGGCAACCGCCTGTGCCGGCTGCTCAAGGAAGAGCGCATCACCTTCCTGCAGGCCACGCCCGGCATGTGGCAGCTGCTGCTCGATGCCCAGTGGCCCGGCGCGCCCGGCTTCCGCGGCTGGACCGGCGGCGAGCCGCTGCGGCCCAGCATGGCGTTCGCGCTGTGCGAGCGCATGGACGAGTTCTGGAATGGCTACGGGCCGACCGAGACCACCGTGTATTCCACGGCCTGGCTGGTGCGGCCGGACGTCGTCGCCTCGCGCGGCGTGTCGATCGGCCACCCCGTCGACAACACCGAGATCTGGATCCTCGACGGCGACCTGCAGCCCTGCCCGATCGGCGTGCCGGGCGAGATCTGCATCGCGGGCGACGGCCTGGCGCTGGGCTACATCGACCGCCCCGAACTCACGGCCGAGCGCTTCGTTGCCGCGCGCATCTTCGGCAGCGCCAAGACGGTGTACCGCACCGGCGACCGCGGCCGCTGGCGCAACGACGGGCTCATCGAGCACCTGGGCCGGCTCGACTTCCAGCTCAAGGTGCGGGGCTACCGCATCGAGCCCGGCGAGATCGAGGCGCGCTGCTGCGAGGTGGCCGGCGTCTCGCGCTGCGTGGTGGTGGCGCGCGAAGACAGCCCGGGCGATGTCCGGCTGGTGGCCTACCTGGCGCTGACGCCGGGCGTCGACTTCGAGCTGGACGTGCTGATGGCGCACCTGCGCGAGAGCCTGCCGGCCTTCATGCTGCCGCAGCACGTGGTGGCGCTGGACGCGCTGCCCACGCTGCCCAACGGCAAGGTCGACCGGGTCTCGCTGCCCGCGCCGCAGGCGGTGTCGCGCGACGAGGCGCGGCGCGGCGCCGGCCCGCGCACCGAAAGCGAACGCAAGGTGCTCGCCACCATGGAAAAGGTGCTGAGCCTGCCGGGCCTGGACATGCGCGACGACTTCTTCACGATGGGCGGGCATTCGCTCCTGGCCTCGCGCCTGACCACGCTGCTGAGCCGCGAGTTCCAGATCACGCTGCCGCTGCGCTCGCTGTTCGAGGCGCCCACGGCCGAGAAGCTGGCCGCCGTGGTCGAGGGCCTGCAGCGCGTGGGCGCCGGCGCGCAGGCGCCGCTGCCCTGCCGCATCGACCGCAAGACGGCGCCGCTCACGCCCGCGCAGGAGCGCATCCGCTTCATGGAAGACCTGCACCCGGACCGCTCGGTCTACAACGCGCCCGCGGCGCAGCGCCTGACCGGCGTCTTCGATGCCGAGCGCTTCGAGGCCGCGTTCAAGGAAATCATCCGCCGCCAGCCCGCCATGCGCACCCGCATGGGGACCGATCCGCACACCGGCCAGCCGGTCCAGCTGATCGCGGAAGCGGTGGATTTCTCGCTGCCCTTCGTCGACCTGCGCGACCTGCCGGCCGACCAGCGCGAGGCCGAGCTGGCCGAACGCATGCAGGAGCTCGCCGACCGGCCGATCGACATCCACCGCGCGCCGATGCTGCATGCGGCGGTGTTCCAGCTCGACGTGCACGAGCATGTGTTCGTCTTCGTGCCGCACCACCTGATCTGGGACGGCTGGTCCTTCGACCTGCTGCAGCGCGAACTCTCCGCCATCTACGACGCGGCCGAGCGCGGCCGGCCGCACGGGCTGGCGCCCATCGCCACCACGCAGGGCGACTATGCCGAGTGGCTGGCCCACTGGATGAAGGAGCCCTCGTTCCAGGACCAGCTCGACTTCTGGCTCAAGCGCTTTGCGAGCGCGCCGATGCCGCGCCAGCCCAACACCGACATGCCGCGGCGCGCCGGCAAGAGCGGCCAGGGCGGCGCCCACTGGATCCGCGTCGACCTGGCCACCACGCAGCAGCTGCGCAAGGTGGCGCGCGACATGGACGTGACGCTCAGCATGCTGACCTTCGGCGTGTATGCCTTTGCGATGAGCAGCATCATCGGCTCCGAGACCATCGTCATCGCCAACCCGGTGCGCGGCCGCCAGCAGCCCGAAACCGAGGACGTGATCGGCTTCTTCAACAACGTGCTGCCGGTGTCGCTGCAGGTCGGCCTGCAGCAGCCGCTCGCGGAGTTCATGCGCTACGTGAAGCGCGAGCTGCTCTCGCTCATGAACTACCAGCAGGTGCCGTTCGAGCGCCTCATGGCGGAGCCCGCGCTGGCCGCGCGCATCCGCGCCGTGGGGCCCTACCAGGCGATGTTCTCGTTCCAGGATGCGCGCGACCGTGCGCGCCGGCTCGGCAGCCTGCAGACGCGGCAGCTGCACCTGATGCAGCGCGGCGCCACCGACGACATCGGCGTGTGGCTGATGGACAAGCCGCACGGGCTGGAAGGCGCGCTGATCTACAACGCCGACATCTATCTGCGCGAGACCGGGGCGCAACTGCGCGACCGCTATCTCGAGCTGCTGCAGAAAGTGGCCGAACGTCCCGAGGCCTCGCTGGCCGAGCTCGCGAGCGAAGAAGGCTCCGCGAGCGCCGCCTACCTGCGCAGGCTCGCGGCCGTCGATCCGCTCAGGGCCGCGGCGCCGGTGGATGCGCCGGCCGGTGCCGCGGCCGCGGAGGAAGGCAGCATCCTGATCCCCGAACACGCGCGGCTCGCGCAGATCTGGGCCTCGGTGATCGGGATCGACGTCAACGACATCCGCTCGAGCGACAACTTCTTCGACCTCGGCGGAGATTCGCTGCTGGTGCTGCGCGCGATCCAGCAGGCCGAGAAGACGCTGGGCTACCGCGTGCAGCCGCGCCGCTACCTGTTCGAGAACCTCGGGCAGATCGCCTCGTCCGCGCAGCAGGCCGCGGAGGACGCGGAGCTCTCGGATCTCGGAAAACTGCCGCTCGGCAACCTGAAGGGCACGGCGCGCAGCGACGGCCTGCTGAGCCGCGCCTTCGGCAGCTGGCTGCGCAAGGAGTGATTCATCATGGTCTCCGCAGCTTTCTCCCTGACTTCCGTCGATGCACCGGTCTGCCGGTATCTCGAACTGGACGGCGAACCCGGCCCCGAGGCCGAGCGGCTCCTCTCCGACGAGGAACTGGAGCGCGCCGCGCAGTTCCGGTTCGCGGCCGACCGGCAGCGCTTCGTGGCCGCGCATGCCGCGCTGCGCTGCGCGCTGGCCGCGCAGACGGGCGAACGCCCCGAGGCGCTGCGCTTCACCCGCAGCGCATTCGGCAAGCCTTCGCTGTCGGGCTGGCCGCGGCTGCGGTTCTCGCTGAGCCACAGCCTGGGGCTGGGACTGCTCGCCATCGGCGAGCGCGGTCCGCTGGGGGCCGACGTCGAGCTGCTGCGGCCGATTCCCGACGCGCTCGCGCTGGCCGCGCAGCATTTCACGGACAGCGAGAGCGAGGCGCTGCTGGCCCTGCCCGCCGCCGAGCGCGAGCATGGCTTCCTGACCTGCTGGACGCGCAAGGAAGCCTGCCTCAAGGCCATCGGCCTTGGGCTGATCGTGCCGACCGAGCGCTTCGAGGTGGGGCTGGAGCCGGACTGCCGGAGCGTGGAAGTGCCCGTGGCCGGCCGCATCCTGTGGCTCGTGCTGCAGCCCGCGCCGCTGCGCGTGGACAGCGTGGGAGCGATTGCGGAATGGCGGCAGACCCACGTGCGCGCCGTCATGCCGAGCTTCGCGGCGCAGACCTGCACCCGCTCCCGCTCGGCGGAAAGGCGCGCAGCGCAAAGGGTGCCGCAATGAACGCACACCCCTTCATGTTCGGACCGGCGTCGCGCCAGATCTTCGGTGTGTTTCATGCCGCCGGCGACGGACGGCACGGCAGTACCGCGGTGCTCGTGTGCCCGCCCTTCGGCCAGGAGGGCCTGCGGACCCACCGCTTCTTCAAGGTGCTGGCCGAGCGCCTCGCGCGCTCGGGCATCGCCACCTTGCGCTTCGACTTCCACGGCGCGGGCGACTCGCCTGGCGATGAGAGCGAAGGAGAGCTCGACGGCTGGCGCCGCGACCTGTGCTCGGCCCACGAGGAGCTGCGCCGCAGGGCCCCGGGGAGCCGCATCGTCTGGGTCGGCGCGCGGCTCGGCGCCACCCTGGCCGTGCTGGCGGCGCGCAACGGGCGCTGCGACCCGGCGCGGCTCGTGCTGTGGGAGCCGGTGATCGACGGCCGGCGCTATGCGCGCCACCTGCGCGAGCAGCATGTGGCGGCCATCGACACGACCTTCTGCATTCCGGACCTGGTCTGGCGCCGCAACCTTGCGCAGGACCCCGACGCGCTGCCCGAGGAAGCGCTGGGCACCGTGCTGTCGCCCGCGCTGCGCACGCAGCTCGGCGCGCTGGCGCCCGAATCGCTGCCGCTCACGGCCCTGCACGACACGCTGGTGCTGACCTCGCCCGACGACCAGCACACGGCGCAGTGGGCGGCCGAGCAGCAGTCGCGCCACATGCCGGTGCGGCTCGCCTACTTCCAGCACCGGCTCGACTGGACCGCCGATCCCTATCCCAACAGCGCCATGGTTCCGGCCGACGCGCTCAACCGCCTGCAGGGGGCCCTCCATGAATGACATGACGCAATGCCCCGTCCGCTTCGGACCAGGAGACGCACTGATGGGCATGATCACCATTCCCATGTACCGGGCGCCGGCCGACGTCGCCTGCCTGATGCTCAACATGGGCGCCAACCACCGGGTCGGGCCGCGCCGCATCAACGTGAAGCTGGCGCACGTGCTGGCCGCGCGCGGCGTGAGCAGCCTGCGCTTCGACCTTGGCGGCGTGGGGGACAGCGACGCGTCCGACGCCTCGTCCGACCTGCAGGCCCGCGCGGTGCGCGACCTGCGCGCCGGCATGGACCTTCTCGAGAACATGCTGGGCATCCGCAAGTTCGCGATCGTGGGCATGTGCTCGGGCGTGGAGCACGCCATGACCGCGGCCGCGACGGACACGCGCGTGGTGGCGCTCTCGCTGTTCGACGGCTTCGCCTTTCCGGACCGGCGCTCGCGCTGGGAACGCACGCTGCGGCGCGCGCTGGCGGCGCCTGCGCATCCGTCGTTCGCGGGCAAGGCCAAGCGCTGGCTGCAGCGCCACCTGCTGCCCAGCCATTCGACCAAGCCGCTGCCCGGCTTCTTCGCCGAACGCAAGCCGCCCGAGGTCAACGCCGTGTGGTTCGGCGCCACCATGCGGCGCCTGGTCGAGCGCAAGGTGGCGGTGCAGCTGCTCTATTCGGGCTCGCTGCATGTCTGCGACCACGACCGCGACCAGCTCGGCCCGTTCCGCAGCGAGCCGTTCGCGCAGGCCGTGCAGTACGAATTCATGCGCGAAGCCGACCACACGCTGTGCACGGCGCGGGGACAGCAGCTGTTCCTGCGCTCCGTCGGCGGCTGGGTGGCCGCCTGCGCCATCGGCGCCGGCCCGGAACGCCGCAGCCCCAGCACCAGCCCGAGCCCGCTCGCACCCGTCGTGGAGCGCCCCGAGCACGGCGCCTACGTCCCGCAGTGAACCGATTCCCCAGGAAGAAAGGACACACCCCATGGCACACCCCGCTCCGGCCAGTTCCTTGCGCATCGCCCGCGCCGTTCCCGCCCGCACCCGCCCCCGCATCCGATCGGCGGCACTGCTGCTGCTGCCGCTGTGCCTGGCCGGATGCGGGGTTCCGGGATTCGGTCCGCCCGACAGCGGCAACTGGGGCGCCTACCGCTCGAGCGGCGACGCGAAGGGCGAGCCGAAGATCGTCTCCATCACGCCCGAGCTGATCCGCACGATGGCAACGCGCAACCCCGCCGCGCTGCCGGCCGATGTGCGGCAGCTGTTCGGCAAGGCGCCGGCGTACACGATCGCCCCGGGCGACGTGGTCGGCATCGTGGTCTACCGCCATCCCGAGCTGATGCCCACCGCGGGCGCGGTCATCTCGCAGCAGACGGACCCGACCGGGGTGAGCGTGGCGCCCGGCTTCATCGTCGATGCCGAGGGCGAGATCAGCTTTCCCTACATCGGCCGCACCAGGATCGAGGGCATGACGGAGAGGTCCGCCGCCGAGATGATCTCCAGCAAGATCTCGCCCTTCGTCAAGGATCCGCTCGTGAGCGTCAGGATCCAGTCGTTCCGCAGCCGGCGCGTCTATGTGGAGGGCGAGGTCCGCACGCCGGGCCTGCAGATCTTCACCGACGTGCCGATGACGCTGGCCGAGGCCATCAACCGCGCCGGCAGCATCACGCAGGCGGGCGACCGTTCGCGCGTGACCCTGACGCGCGGGGAGCGCACGATGGTGATCGACCTGCCGCTGCTTCGGCGCCTGGGGCTCGACCCGACCCGCATCCCGCTGCAGAACGGCGACATCGTGAACGTGGGCAGCCGCGACGACAGCCGCATCTACGTGATGGGCGAGATCCAGCGCCCGACGGCCCTGACGATGCGCGACGGCCGCCTGAGCCTGAACGAGGCGCTGGGCGATGCGGGCGGCCCGGCGCTGCAGACCGCGTCGACCGACCAGATCTACGTGGTGCGCAATTCGAGCGGCGACGTGCCCGAGGTGTTCCACCTCGATGCGAAGAACCCGGTGGCGCTGGCGCTGGCCGACCGCTTCGAGCTGCAGCCGCGCGACGTGGTCTACATCGACCCCGTGCCGCTGGCGCGCTGGAACCGCGTGATCAGCCTGATCCTTCCCGCCGCGCAGGTCGTGAACCTCGGCGGCACCACCAGCCGCCGCTGAAGCCGCGCCCCCAACCCGTCCAGGCAACACACAAAGGTGATCCCCATGAATGCGCACTGGCAACCTGCACTCCCCGCTCCCTCGGTCCCCGATGCCGCGGCATCCGACAACCCTCCTTCCAGGCTCAGGGAGCATGTCGACCTGCTGCTGGACAACCGGTGGAGGATCGCGGGCATCACCGCTGTCGCGCTGCTGCTGGGCGCGGCCTACGCCATGTTCGGGCCGCGCGTGTACGAGGCCAACGTGCTGATCCAGGTCGAGGACCCGGACCGCTCGGGCGGCACGCTGGTCGGCGACTCCGCGAGCAACGCGCTCAACGCCAAGACGCCGACCGCGGGCGAGGCCGAGATCCTCAAGTCGCGCCTGGTGCTCGAGCAGGCGATCGAGAACACCAAGCTCTACATCGAGGCGCAGCCGCTGTACGTGCCGATCGTCGGCGCCTGGCTGGCGCGCCACGCCAAGGCGCTCTCCGAGCCGGGCTTCGCGGGCCTGTCGGGCTACGTGAGCGGCAAGGAGCAGATCGTGGTCGCGCAGATGGACGTGCCGGTGGATCTCGAAGGCAAGCGCTTCCTGCTGACCGCGGGCGCGAACGGCAGCTACACGCTGACCCACCCCAAGCTGGACAAGCCGATCGCCGGCACCGTCGGCGTGCCGCTCGACGCGCAGACCCCGCTCGGCCCGATCCACCTGCTGGTCGGCTCGATCTCGGGCCTGCCCGGCGCGGCCTTCGAGCTGGTGCGCCAGTCCAAGCAGCTGGTGCTGCTCGACCTGCAGCGCGAGCTGCGCGTGATCGAGAAGGGCAAGCAGTCGTCGGTCGTGGAAGTGAGCTGGCGCGACGGCAACCGGACGCAGCTGGCCAACCTGCTCAATGAGGTCGCGCAGCTCTACGTGCGCGTGAACATCGACCAGAAGACGGCCCAGGCGCAGCGCGCCCTCAACTTCCTGGGCACCGAGCTGCCCAAGCTCAAGCTGCAGCTGGAGCAGTCCGAGGAAATCTACAACCAGTACCGCAACCAGAACGGAACCATCAGCCTGGACGACGAGGCGCGCAACGCGCTGTCGCAGAACCTGGAACTGCAGACGAAGCTGTTCGATGCCACGCAAAAGCGCATCGAGCTCTCCGAGCGCTTCACGTCCAGGGACCCGAGCGTGATGACCGTCGACGCGCAGATCGCCTCGCTCAAGAAGGCGATGGGCACCGTGGAGCAGCGCATCCGCCGCATGCCCATGCTGCAGCAGAACTCGCTGCGCATGCAGCGGGACATCAAGGTCAACACCGACCTGTACGTGTCGCTGCTCAACAGCTCGCTGCAGATGCGCCTGGCCAAGGAAGGCCGCATCGGCAACGTGCGCGTGCTCGACCAGGCGCTGCTCCCGGAAAAGCCGATCCGGCCCAAGCCCTCGATCGTCATGGGCATCGCGCTGATCGCGGGCCTTTCGTTCGGGGCGGGCTCGGCGTTCCTGCGCAGGTCGTGGCGCAAGACCATCGCCAGCCCGGCCGAGATCGAGACCCACACGGGCCTGGACGTCTACAGCACCGTGACGCTCAGCACGAACCAGCCCCTGCTCGACCGCGCCATTCGCCACGCCAAGCCCGGCGTGCACCTGCTGGCGGCGCAGCATCCGAACGACCCGGCGCTGGAGGGGCTGCGGCGGCTGCGCACCGCGCTGAAGTTCGCCATGCCCAAGGCGTCGAACAACCGCGTCATGATCTCCAGCGCCACGCCGGGTGCGGGCAAGACCTTCGTGGCGGGCAACCTGGCGGCCGTGCTCGCCTCGACCGGCCGCCGCGTGCTGCTGATCGACGCCGACCTGCGGCGCAGCAGCCTGGCAAGCATGTTCGGGCTGAAGCGCCGCGGCGGCCTGTCGGAACTGATCCGCGGCTCGATCGAATTCCAGAACGCCGTCCACACGGGCGTGCTCGGGCACCTGGACGTGATGACCACCGGGGCGCTGCCCTCGGACCCGAGCGCGCTCCTGACGAGCGACGCCTTTGCCGAGGTTCTCGAAAAAGCCTCGGAACACTACGACGTGGTGATCGTGGACACGCCGCCGATGCTGCTGGCTTCCGAGACCGCCGAGCTGGCGCCCTGGATGGGCACGCTGCTGATGGTGGCGCGCGCCGGGGACAACGAACTGGGCGACCTGTCGGAAAGCGCGAACCAGCTGCGGCATTCCGGCTCGCAGTTCCAGGGCGTGGTGCTGAACGCGATGGACACCAGCCGCCGCTACTACGGCAAGCTGGCCTACCGCTACGGCGGCTACCAGCCGCGGGTGCACGAGTACCCGAGCGCGGTGGCCGAGCTTCCCCAACCTGCCCGTGCGAGCGCCGCATCATGAACACACTGCGATCGGATGCCGCCGTCCATTCGCCTGGCAATTCACGGCTGCTGATGGGCACCAAGCGGGCCGTGGACGTGCTGCTGGCAGGCGGCTTCTTCCTTCTGCTGGGGTGGGCGTTCGCGCTGGTCTGGATCGGCGTGCTGCTGACTTCCGGCAAGCCCGGCATCTACAAGCAGCCGCGCTACGGCCGGGACGGGCGCGTCTTCAGCTTCTACAAGTTCCGCACCATGGTGCCCGATGCCGACGCCGTGCTGGAACGCTACCTGCGCGGCAACGAGGCGGCCCGGCGGCAATGGGAGATGTACCAGAAGCTGGACCGTGATCCGCGCATCACGCGCTTCGGCGCGGTGCTGCGCAAGTACAGCCTGGACGAGCTGCCCCAGTTCTGGAACGTGCTCAAGGGCGACATGAGCGTGGTCGGCCCGAGGCCCTGCATGTTCGCCCAGAAGGAGCTGTACGGCGTCTATTGGAGCAGCTACTGCGCCGTGCGGCCCGGCATCACCGGGCTGTGGCAGGTGAGCGGGCGCAACGAGATCAGCTACCGGCGCCGCGCGGCGATGGATGCGGACTACGTCGCCACCCTCTCGATCCGCCAGGACATCGCAATTCTCCTGAAGACCTTTCTCGTGGTGGCCGGGGCACGCGGCTCGCGCTAGGCGCCACATCCTCAACCCTCAACCCTCAACCTTTAACCGAAAGAACATATGCGTATCTACGTTGCTGGTCATCGCGGCATGGTGGGGCAGTCGCTCGTGAAGCGCCTGGGCAGCCTCGGGCACGAGGTCGTCACGCGCAGCCACGAGGAACTCGATCTGCTCGACCAGGAGGCCGTTCGCCGTTTCTTCGCCACCGAGCGCGTCGACCAGGTGTACCTGGCGGCAGCGAAGGTCGGCGGCATCCACGCCAACATGACCTATCCGGCGGAGTTCATCTACCAGAACCTGCTGATCGCCGCCAATGTCACGCACCAGGCCTTCCTTGCGAACGTCAAGCGCCTGCTGTTCCTCGGCTCCAGCTGCATCTATCCACGGATCACCGAGCAGCCGATCCGCGAGGACGCGCTGCTGGGCGGCCAGCTCGAGCCCACCAACGAGCCCTATGCCATCGCCAAGATCGCCGGCATCAAGCTGTGCGAGAGCTACAACCGCCAGTACGGCGCCTCGCACGGCATCGACTACCGCAGCGTGATGCCGTGCAACCTGTACGGCCCCGGCGACAACTACCACGCCGAGAACAGCCACGTGGTGCCGGCGCTGATCCGGCGCTTCCACCTTGCCAAGACCACCAATGCGCCCGAGGTGCTGATCTGGGGCACGGGCCAGGCCAGGCGCGAGTTCCTCTACGTGGACGACATGGCCGAAGGCTGCACCACCGTGATGGGCCTGAGCCGCGCGGGCTACGAGCAGCACACCACGCCGATGTGCGCCCACATCAACCTGGGCATGGGCGAGGACCAGACGATCGCCGAGCTGGCGCGGCTGGTCGGCGAGGTCGTGGGCTACCGGGGCCGCATCCGCTTCGATCCCTCGCGGCCGGACGGCGCGCCCAGAAAGCTGCTCGACGTGTCGTGCGCCGCCGCCATCGGATGGCACCCCACGGTGTCGCTGGCCGAGGGCTTGCAGCGCACCTATGCGGACTACCAGAAGTCGCTGCAGCCCGCCGCGCAGGAACTGGCGCACGCCTGAGCCCGCGCCGGCTCCCGCACGCAACAACAAACAAGCACAAGGCCTCCCATGAGAGCGCTCTCCTTCTGGTCAGGCATCGCCATCGCCTTCCTGTGCGGCTTGCTCGAGCCGGCCTGGGGCTATGCGGCGGTGTGCGCGCTGTCGCTGGTCCAGCTGTCGATGCTCCGCACGCCGGGGGCCAGCGTCTTCCTGCTGATCCACTACGCCACGATCCTGACCTACTTCTCCGTGGCACCGGCGATGCAGATCGCCGCCGACGTCTCGTTCTGGGACACGGGGGTGATCGGCCCGGTGGCGCACATGCAGGCGCTCACGCTGCTGCTGCTGTACATGGCGGGTGTCGAAGCAGCCCGGCTGGGCCTGCCTGACGCAACGGCACCGGCGCCGGCGCGCGCGCGCGCGGCGGCGCCCGAGCTGCCGGTGGCCGGCGTGGCCCACCCGGCGCTGCTGCTGCTGAGCGGCGCGGTCTCGGCCTTCGGCTCGCTGTTCATCCGCCCCGACCTGAACTTCATCGCGCGCGGCATGCCGGGGACCGAGGAAAACCTGCCGGTCGACTACATCGTCTATTCGACGCTGCCCAAGCTGATCGTGCTGGTCTGCTTCGTGGCGCTGGCGATCCATGCCATGCGCCGCGGCACGCTCTGGGCGTGGTGCGCCGCGGGCCTTTCGCTGGCAATGGCTGCCTTCGCCGCGAACCCGGTCAACACGGCGCGGCAGGTCCTGCTGATCGGCCTGCTGCCTCTTTTCATCCATCTCTTCGGCCGGGGCCGGCGCTGGATGCTGGCCCTGCTGATCTTCGGCGCCATCGCCGGGCTGGGCCCGGTGCTCAACCTGGTGTCGCGCGGCAGCTTCTGGGGCGAGACGCTCGCCACCTTTCCCTTCAGCCCGGACTTCGACGCGATGTACGTCGTGGCCGGCATCCTGGAGCGCGCATCCGAGCCCGAGCTCGGATGGGGGCGCTACCTGCTGTCGGCGTTCTCGTTCATCCTGCCGCGCGACCTGAAGCTGTTTCCGGACTTCGATCCGCTGGGGTGGCCCGCCATCCTGGGCAACTTCTCGCAGTCCAACCTGTCGCTGCCGCCCTTCACCACGGCGTACTTCGACTTCGGGCTGGCCGGGCCCGTGATGTTCGGCCTTGCGATCTCGGCCGGCTTCCGGGTGCTGGACAGGATGGTGGATCCGCGCGCCGCGCTGTCCGGCAGCTATCTGTGCGCGCTGGTGCTGCTGGCCGCCTACGTGCCGTTCCTGCGCGGGCCGATCCTCGGCTGGGGGCCGTTCGCGGCATCGGGGCTGATTGCGGCGCTGCTCGCCGGCCTGCTGAGTTCGCGCTTCCGCCCGGTGCGCCGCGCGGCGCGCTACGCCGCGCGCGCAGCCTGAGGTCCAGCATGTACAAGTACCTGTTCTACGACACGATCCGCCTGAACCGCGGCGCGGGCGGCGTGCTGAACGTGTCGGACCTGCTGCTGCGCAGGATGCGCCTGTGCAAGGGCGACCACATCCAGCCGGCCAGCGAACGGCATCCGCGCCTCTTCGCGGTGGCACGGCGCCTGCGCATCAGCCGGTTCCTGGTCGAGATACTGCTCTACAACTACCACCGGCTGCAGGCGCTGGTATCGGGCGAGCGGGTGTTCTCGCTGTTTCCCAACTACTTCCTGCCGTTCACGCTGTTCGGGCGCCACCGGGATTCGATCGTGATCGTCCACGACCTGCAGTACCGCTACTACCCCGCGTACTTCAGCCGCACCAAGCGCCTGTGGCTCGACTGGAACCTCAGGCGCGTGGCCCGCAGCGCAGCCGACGTGGTGTTCATCAGCAGGAGCAGCCAGCAGGATTTCGAGCGGTACTTCGGATGCTGCGAGCACGCGAGCGTCATCTTCAACCCGGTGGAGGCCACGCGCGCGGCCGGCTCGGCCAGTGCGTCCCGCGAGCCGCCCGTGGGCGAGCGCTACCTGATCGCGTCCTACCACTACTACCCGCACAAGAATTTCGGCGCCGCGCTGAAGCTCTTCGAGCGCATGAAGCGCGAGGGGCTGGTCGACTGGCTCGACATCACGGGCAACGGCGCGGCCGAGGTGAAACGGATGGTCGCCAGCATGGCACCCGAGCTCGGCAACTGCGTGCGGCACCGCGGGCTGGTCTCGCGCCAGGACCTGACGCGGCTTTATTGCGGCGCCACGGCCTTCATCTCGCTGTCGGCCTTCGAGGGCTTCAACCTCTCGGCCGCCGAAGCCGCCACCCTGGGCGTGCCGCTGCTGCTCTCGGACATTCCGGTGCACCGCGAGCTGTTCGGCGGCTACGCCTTCCTGATCGGCAGCGAGCCATGCGACATGGGCCGGCTGGCGCGGTACCTGGACGAGCACCGGGACACGCAGCCGCCCTGGCTGCATGCCGAAGCCTGCGCGCCCGGCGCGGTGGCCAGGCGCTATCTCATGCTCAAGCGCGAGGCCGTCTCGCTGGCCGGAGCCATGCAATGACACGCACTGCAGGCGCTCTTCGGCAGCTGCTCGCGGCGGGGCTGCTCGCTGCCGCCTGCGCGGCAACTGCGGCAGCGGCGGACAGCGGCTTTGGCGTGATGGTGCACTACCTGCCCGACAGGCAGTCGATCGCCGATGCCGCCCGCTTCGACGTCGAAGCGTTTGCGGCATCGCTCGCGCAGATGCGCGCCTCCCATCTCATCCTGACGCTCGGGCAGAACAACGGCCAGTACATCGCGCCGAATGCGGCGCTCGAGGCGCTGTGCCCGCACAGCGTCGCGGACCGGCCGCCGCGCGACCTGCCGCTGGAGATCGGCCGCGCGCTGCGCAGCCGCGGCATCGCCCTGGTGCTCTACCTGCCGTTTCGCGCGCCGCAGGCAGACCCCGAGCTGATGAATTGCCTGGGCGACATCTCCGAGCAGAAGCCGCCGCCGGCCGATTTCATCGCTGCATGGACCGCGGTGATCCGCGACTGGTCGCAGCACTATGGCGCACTGGCCAGGGGCTGGTGGTTCGACGGCGTCTACAACACGCGGGGCATCTCGCCGTCCGGCTGGGATGCGCTGTGCGCCGCGGCGCGCAGCGGCGCGCCCGACCGCTGGCTGGCCTTCAATGCCGGCGAGGGCCCGGCGCGCTTCAGCGCCAAGGCCGCGCCCTGCCAGAACCTGATGGCCGGCGAATTCATGCAGCCTCCCGCGCAGCTGAACGCACCGCGCTCGGAGCTGAAGTTCCATCTGCTGACGCCGCTCGGCGCCTCCTGGGGCCAGCCGACGCCGCCGCGCTTCACGGCCGCCCAGGTGCGCGGCTGGATCGCGCAGGCGAACGCCCGCGGCGGGCTCTTCACGCTCGACCTGCCGCTGGACGACGACTTCCAGTTTCTTCCCGCGCACGTCGCGCTGGTCCGCAATGCGACGGCGCCCCGGCCCTGACCCCATGACCATGACCCATTCACTTGCCTTCATCGTGGTGGAAGACCGCCAGAACAAGCCCCTGCTGCTGTGCCGCGAATCCGCGGCGCGTGCCGAGGAGCCGCTGATCGTGCTGTCGGGCACCGACGCCGGGCCCGGCTACGAGCGCCTGTGCCGCACCTACGTGCACCTGTCGAGCAATCCGCCGGAGTTCGAGAAGATCTGCTTCCGGCGCTACTTCCTGCTGTCGGAATACCTGCGCGCCCACCCCGAGCACCGCGAGTTCGTGCTGATCGACAGCGACGTGCTGCTGTTCCGCGGCATCGGCGCGCACATCCGGCGCGTGGCCGGCAAGGCGGATTTCTCTGGCTCCTACATGCGCACGAACGATGGCTGGGACCCCTGCCAGATATCGCCGCACGTCAGCTACTGGACCGCGGCGGGCCTGCAGCAGTTCATCGCCTTCCTGCTCAACACCTATGCATCGCCCAGCGGCCGCAGGAAGCTGCGCGCGATCGCGGCGCGGTTTGCCGCGCGGGGCGTGCGCGGCGGAGTGTCGGACATGACCCTGCTGCACCTCTGGGCCCATGCGAGCGGCAATGCGGCGCCCATCAACCGGGTGTTCGGCGGACGCGTGATCGACCACAACATCAACGGCGGGCACAACCTGCTCGTGAACGAATTCCAGGGCCGGGGCGGCGCCAAGCGCCTCGTGTTCGTCGGCGGCCAGCCCTGCGTGGTCACGCCGGCGGGCGAACTGGTGAACGTGCTGGCGCTGCACTTCCAGGGCAGCGCCAAGATCGCAATGGCGCACGTGCTGCACGGGCGGGTGCACACGGTCGCGCTGCTCACGGCCGCACTGCGGCTCGCGCGCCGGGCCAAGAACTGGGCCTTCGGCATGCGCCGGCTGGCGCAGCGCCCCGCGGGCGGCACGCGCTTCGCAGGCGCCGCCGGGCCGAAATGACACCACCGCGCGCACGCACCCAGGCACGGCCATGAACATGCTCCACCGCACCGCCCAGCTCACCGGCATGCGCGCGGTGCAGCTCCACGGCCTGGGCGCGCTGGCTTCGCGGCTCTACGTGTACCTTGCGGGCTTCGCGGCGCTGTTCCTGATGGCCGCGCATGTCTCGCCATCGGATTTCGGCGAATACTCGATCTACCAGTCGGTGATGGAAGTGGCGCTGGTGGTGGCCACGCTGGGCAGCCCGCTGCTGTTCGCGCGCCATGCCGCCACCGTGCCGCCGGGCGTGCGCCGCGGCGACGTGGTCCGCACGCTGGCCATCGGGCTTCCGCTGGCCGCGCTGCTGAGCGCCGCCGTGCTGCGCATCCAGCACCTGCCGGTGGTGGGCACGCCCTTCGCGCTGCTGATGGCGACGCTCGCGGTGTTCTCGCTCATGAGCCTGCGCCTGTCGTTCAGCCGGGGACTGGGCCGCGCCGGCCTGCTCAACCTGGAGGGCGGCATCCGCTCGACCATCCTGGTGATCGGCGTGGCGGCCTTTGCGGCCTGGGGCGCCGAGCTGCGCGCGACGCAGCTGCTGCTGATCAACCTGCTGGCCTTCGTGCTGGTGGGCGCGGCCTGCATGCAGACGCGCTGGGTCGCGGGCCCGCCGGCCGGGCCCGCCGCGCTCGAGCTGGCGTCGCAGGGCAGCGCCACCGTCTATTCGCTGCTGATCTTCCTGCTTCGCAAATCGGACCTGCTGGTGGTGGCCTTCTTCATGCCGCTCGGCTACGTGGGCGCCTTCAAGATCGCCTTCCTGCTGGCGGAGGCGCCCTCGCAGTTCGTGCAGGCCTTCCTCTACACCAAGACGCGCCCCATGCTGGGCACCGATCCCGCCAACGCGGACGGCACCGACCTGCGGCTCGCCAGGCACTCCTTCCTGCTGGGCTGCGCGCTCTTCGCCGGGCTCGGCGTCGTGATCACGGCCGCCGCGCCGCTGCTGAAGGTGGGGCGCGAGGCGCTCGAGATCTTCCTGTGCATGGCGCCCTACTTCCTGCTGCGCACCTACACGGTCCACCACGAGATGCTGCTCGCGCTCAGGGCGTCGATGGGCTCGCTGGGCCGGTGGGCGCTGACCGAGGTGCTGCTGCGGCTCATGGCCTACGGCGTGGTGGTGTCGATGTTTCCCGGCAAGCCGCACTACGTGTTCTTCATTGCCGCCGTGTCCGACCTGCTCCTCTACGAGGTGCGGATGCGCGCGCTGCTCGGCTTCTTTCCGCTCGCACGGCTGGTTCGCGGTTCCTTCCAGAGACCCTCATGAAAATCCTGCTCTATTCGATGAACTTCACGCCCGAGCTCGTCGGCATCGGCAAGTACTCGGGCGAGATGGCCCAGTGGCTGCATGCCAAGGGCCATGAAGTGCGGGTGATCGCCTCGCCGCCGTTCTTTCCGCACTGGGCGCCGTTCGAAGGGCACTCGGCCTGGGCCTACCGCAAGACCGACTGGAACGGCATCACGGTCTGGCGCGCCCCCACCTGGGTGCCGGCCAGGCCGCGCGCCCTGGCGCGCATGCTGCACCTGTTCTCCTTCATGCTGTCGAGCATGCCGCTGCTCTTCGGGCAGCTGCGCTGGAAGCCGGACCTGGTCTTCGTCGTGGAGCCGCCTCTTTTCTGCGCGCCGGCGGTGCTGTTCTTCTCGCGGATGCTGGGCATCAAGTCGTGGCTGCACATCCAGGACTACGAGGTGGACGCCGCCTTCGACCTGGGACTGGTGCGCGGCGCGCGGGTGCGGCGCTTCGCGCTCTCGGCCGAGCGGTGGCTGCTGAGCCGCTTCAGCCGGGTGTCGACCATCTCCGCCGCCATGCTCGACAAGGCCAGGAACAAGGGCATCGACGCGGCGCGGCTGGTGCTTCTTCCCAACTGGGTGGACGTGCGCTCGATCTTCCCGCACCCCGGCACCGCACCGGGCACGAACGGCTATCGGGCCATGCTCGGCATTCCGGACGACGCGGTCGTGGTGCTCTATGCGGGCAGCCTGGGCAACAAGCAGGGCATCGAGGTGCTGGCCGAGGCGGCAGGCCGGCTGGCGGCCGCCCGGCACATCCACTTCGTGCTCTGCGGCAACGGGCCGAGCCGCGAGCCGCTGAAGGCCGCCTGCGCAGGCCTGGACCACGTGCACTTCCTCGACCTGCAGCCGGCCGAGCGGCTCAACGAGCTGCTGGGCATGGCCGACATCCACGTGCTGCCGCAGCGCGCCGACGCGGCCGACCTGGTGATGCCCTCCAAGCTGGGCGGCATGCTCGCGAGCGGCAAGGCCGTGATCGTCACGGCCCATGCGGGCACCGAGCTGAGCAACGTGGTCTCCGGCCGCGGCCTGGTGGTTGCGCCCGGCGACGCCGATGCGCTGGCCGAGGCCATCGCGCAGCTCGCCACCTCGCGCCCGCAGCGCGAAGCCATGGGGGCGGCCGCGCGCTCCTTCGCCGAAACCGAGCTGGACCAGAACGCCATCCTGCAGCGCCTGGAGCGCGAGCTGCTGCGCTGCCTTGCCGACTGACACCACCACACACCCACCACCCACGACATCCACTTCCTCCAACTCCAACCTGGGGATCCACATGTCCGACACCACTCCTCCTTCCGACGCGCCGGATGCCGACCACCTGCCGGAGCGCCGGAAAGCCAGCCCGCCTGGCCTGTGTCCACCGCCCGAACCGCTGTGGCCGCACTTCCTCACCGGGCAGGAAGACGCGCCGGTGCGCGTGCTGCTCATCGACGACGACGAATTCATGCGGCGCGTGATCGCCCAGGAACTGCTGTCGGACATGCGCATCCAGCTCGAAGGGCAAGGCAGCAGCGTGCGCGACGGCCGCCGCCTGCTGGCCACCCACGAGTTCGACGTGCTGATGGTCGACCTGCGGCTGGGCGACGGCTCGGGCTTCGACCTGATCCGCGAGGCGCGCAAGCTGCACCGCTACTGCGAGATCATCGTGATCTCCGCGCTGGAGGACGATGCCCACGTGATGCACGCCTTCGAGCTCGGCGCCACCGGCTACCTGCTCAAGCATGCCTGGCTGCAGAGCTTTGCCGAGGCCGTGCTGCAGGTGGTCAACGGCGGCGCGGCCATCACGCCCAAGTTGACGCGCCGGCTGCTCACGCGCATGAACCTGCAGGGCAGCGGCGAGCGGCCGCCAACGGAAACGCCGCTGCGCGAAGCCACGCTGACGGCGCGCGAACGCGAGGTGCTGCGCTTCGTGGCGCGCGGCTGCGTCTCCAAGGAGATCAGCGTGCGGCTCGGCATCTCGGGGCAGACCGTCAACGCCCACATCAAGAACATCTACAAGAAGCTGCATGTGCATTCGCGCGCGCAGGCCGTGAGCCTGGCCACCCACACCGGCCAGCTCTGACCGGGGAAGCGCCCACCACACTTCACGAGGATGACGCCATGACCACCCCCACCATCCACCCCGTCGTGCTGTGCGGCGGCAGCGGCACGCGCCTGTGGCCTCTTTCGCGCAAGACCCTGCCCAAGCAGTTCGCACCGCTGATCGGCAACAAGAGCCTGCTGCAGCTGACGCTGGAGCGCCTGTGCAGCCTCAACCGCGACATCACCTGCGTGGCATCGGAAGACCACCGCTTCCTGGTGCGCGAGGCGGTCGACAAGGCCGGCGCCACCGGCCGCCAGATCCTGGAGCCGGTGGCACGCAACACGGCGGCCGCCATGGCCGCGGCGGCGCTGCGCGCAGGGCCTGACGACCTGCTGCTGTTCGCGCCGGCCGACCACCACATTCCCGACACCGCGCTTTTCGCGCAGACGGTGCGAAGCGGCATCGACGCGGCGCTGGCTGGGCGCATCGTGACCTTCGGCGTGGCGCCCAGCTTCGCGAGCACGGCCTATGGCTACATCGAGGCCGGCGCGCCCGCGGCCGACGGCCACAGCCACGCCGTAGTGCGCTTCGTGGAAAAGCCCACGGCCGCCGTGGCCGAGTCGCTGATCCTGCACGGCGGCTACTGCTGGAACGCCGGCATCTTCCTGGCGCGCGCCGGCATCCTCGTTGCGGCGCTGCGCACGCATGCGCCCGACATCCTCGAGGCCTGCGAACGCGCCACCGCCGCCATCACGGCCGACGGCAGCTTCGACCGGCTGGACCGCGAGGCCTTCGAGGCCTGCCGCAGCGACAGCATCGACTATGCGGTGCTGGAAAAGCACGAGGCCATCTCGGTCGTCAAGTTCAACGGCAACTGGAGCGACGTCGGCAGCTGGAACGCGGTGGCCACGCTGCACCCGCAGGACGGCAGCGGCAACCGCCTGAGCGGCAACGCCAGCGCGCTGCGTTCGAGCGACACCTTCATCCACGCGCCGCACCGCCGCGTGGTGGCGCTGGGCACGCGCGGCCTGATCATCGTGGACACGCCCGACGCCGTGCTGGTGGCGGGCGCGGACTGCGCCGAGCAGGTCGGCGAGGTGGTGCGGATGCTCGCGGCCGAAGGCCAGGCCGAGGCCACCGAACACCGGCGCGTGGTGCGCCCCTGGGGCGCCTACGACAAGCTCGACTTCGGCGAGCGCTTCCAGGTGAAGCGGCTCACCGTCAAGCCCGGCGCCAAGCTGTCGCTGCAGATGCATCACCACCGCGCCGAGCACTGGATCGTGGTGCAGGGCACGGCCAAGGCCACCTGCGACGGGCAGGTCACGCTGGTGCGCGAGAACGAATCCATCTACCTGCCGCTGGGCGCCATCCACCGGCTGGAGAACCCGGGCAAGACGATGCTCGAAGTGATCGAGGTACAGACCGGCGGCTACCTGGGCGAGGACGACATCGTGCGCTTCGACGACACCTACGGCCGCTGCCCTTCGCTCAAGGCGCGTGGCGGCGATGCATTGCCGCTGCCGGATGCCGCCGTGGCCGCCGCGGCCTCGGTGCCCGTGGTGGCTGCCATGCCGGTGGCCGCGCCGCAGCTGGCGCCCGCACCGTAGCACCGCACGGCCATCACGCAGCATCCGCCGTGACCAAGCTCTGGCCTGCGCTGCTGGCCGCCGCCCTGCTCTCGGGCTGCGCGGCGCCCGGCACCACGCCGCCGGCCACGGCCGTTGCGGCGGCGCCCGCCGCCGGCGCGGTGGCGTGGCAGTACGTGCGCTCGACCTGGCACGAAGCGCGGCTGCCGGGCATGGGCGTGAGCCACCGCTACGAGAGCAGCATCGGCTGGGTCGACGTCTACCTGTACGACCTGAAGCAGGGCCACTGGCAGGCCGGTGTCGACGACCCGCGCTTCGCAGCGCAGTTCGAGTCTTCCGTGAACGAGGTCCGGCTCGCGGTGGCGCGCGGCCTCTATGCCGAAGTGGAGGTCGGCCCCATCACCGACGTGCGGATCGAGGGGCAGGACTTTCGCCGCGTGAGCCTGCGCATCGTGCATGCCGTCACGCGAAAGGCCTACGAGTCGTTCACCTTTCTCACGGCCCGCAACGGCCGGCTGCTGAAGTACCGCATGTCCTTCGACACGCCGGCACCGGCCAACGTGGACGCCATTGCGCGCGAGTTCATCGAGCGCAACCTGCGCAGCGGGCCCGACATGCCGAGGGCCGCGCAGCCGCTCTTCGATACCTGAGCTGCCTCGGAGCACCGCAAAAATACTGTTCTTTTGTACAGTGTTTCCTCTAGAATTACTCGTCTCCAAGAGCAAACATTCAAGGCGACACCATGACCACCGCCAGCCCGCCGGCGTCCTCAGCGCGAATCCTGTTTTTCTCGCCGCTTCGGCGTTCGCAGCCGCGCCAGCCCGTGGGCCGGATCTCGACCTGGCCCTTTCGCGTGGCCACCGAAAAAGACCGCGACGGCGGCGGCCTGCCTGGCGATGGCAACGAGGTGCGCATGCATGCGGCGCGCGTGCTGCGCACCACGGCCGAGCACTGGTGGCCGCCGGCCGGCTGAATGGAAATTGCCTAGGCGCCGCCTTCTGCGCCGGGTTCGCCCAGCAGGTCCTGCGCGTCGTCGTCGAAGCCCGCGATCGGCTGGGCCTTGGCCAGCGCGAGCCACACGCCGAACGGAATGCGATCGAAGGCGCGGTGCACGGCGGCGCGCGCCACCACCAGCCTTTCGCCTTCGAGCACGAGCACGCCGCACTCCGGCGGAATCTCGTCGGGCGAGGCAATGCAGCGGCCGCGCGCATCGTTGCCCAGCACGTACCAGCACTCGCCACCCAGGTCGAGGTAGGCCGCGCGCTTGTCGGGCTTGCGCAGGTCGCCCAGCAGGTCGGCGCGGCTCACCTTCACCTCGTGCACGATGGGGTGCGCATAGGCCTCGACGCTGGTATTGCGGATCGAGAACACGTCGGGCCTGGCGATGCACCAGCGCGGCTTGCCGCCCTCTTCGAGCGGCGGCAGGCGTGCCCGCAGGCCGAGGCCGCGCCAGGCGATGCGGCCGCCGCGCGTCATTTCGCGCGCCACGCGCTCGACCAGCGACTCGTGCGGCGAGAGCGCCGCACGGTTGAGGGTGAGCGTGGTGGCAATGCGCGCAATGCCGGCATCGGTCACGCGCAGGGTTTCATGGCCATGCGGCGTGCGCACGCGCTCGAGGAACCCGCCCGCGAGCAGCTCGACCTCGATGGCGTCGCAGCAGGGCCAGCCCGCCGAACGGTAGACCTCGCGCAACCGCCGCGCATGCAGCTTGCCGAACGGCACTTCGCCGGCCTTCTGCATGGGCGGCGGAGGATCGATCACGGGCCGCGGAAAACCGGGGTCGGTGAACGGCGGCTCCACGGGCGGCGGATCGCCCTCGGGCGGGGGCCCGGGCGGCGGTGGCGGCGGCACGGGAATGGGCACGTCGGGCGCGGGCGGCGGCGGGCCGATCGGCGTGTCGACGACGGGATCGAGGGCGAGTGCGGGCATGGGAGAAACAGGTTAGCTAAAAGTCGTGGGGCGCGCGAGACATGGAACGATCGGTTGCATTCGATTGCCCGGCCCTCAATCAATGGAAGTCGCGGCTGGTGTTGCTCTGCGCCAGCCGGCCCATGAGCGGCGTCAGGTCCTTGAAGCCGGTGGCGATCAGGTGCTGCACCTTGCCGCCGCTGTCGTCGTCGCGCTGCCAGGTGCCCTGCACCGCGAGCAGGTGCGACTTCAGCAGCGGCTCGCGCCAGGCCTCGATGACATGGCTCCAGACGATCACGTTGACGTTGCCGGTCTCGTCCTCGAGCGTGACGAAGATGGTGCCGTTGGCGGTGCCCGGGCGCTGGCGGCCCTTGACGATGCCGCAGGCGCGCACGGTCTGGCCGCTGGGCTGCGCGCGCAGCTGCTCCGCGCTCATGAGCTTCATGCGCGCGAGGCGCGGTCGCAGCAGCGCGAGCGGATGGCGGCGCAGCGTGAGGCCGAGCGCGGCGTAGTCGCCGACGATCTCCTCGCCCTCGGGCGCGGCGGGCAGCTGCAGCACCGGCTCGTTGATCGGCACGCCCTTGAGCAGGGCCGGCGAGCGCCGCTGCGCGGTGGCGTCCCACACCTGCTGGCGGCGGTGGCCCGACAGCGACATCAGCGCATCGGCCGCGGCCAGCGCCGCCATGTCCTTGCCGTCGAGCTCGGCGCGCAGCGCGAGGTCTTCGGTGCTGGTGAAGGGCGCCTGGGCGCGCGCTTTCAGCAGGCGTTCGGCGCCTTCCTTGCTGAGGCTCGAAATGCGGTTCAGGCCGAGCCGCACCGCAGGCTGGTTCTCGCGGCCGAGGCGATCGGCATAGCGCGCATCGGTGCCCGGCGGCATGCGCGGCGCATCAGGGGCGCGGGCTTCGAGCGTGGTGTCGATGTCGCTGCAGGTCACGTCGGCCGGCCGCACCTCGACGCCGTGCCGCCGCGCATCCTGCACCAGCTGCGAGGGGCTGTAGAAGCCCATCGGCTGCGAGTCGAGCAGCGCCGCAAGGAAGCAGGCCGGCTCGTAGTTCTTGAGCCAGCTGCTCACGGTGACCAGCAGCGCAAAGCTCGCGGCGTGGCTTTCGGGAAAGCCGTAGTCGCCGAAGCCGAGGATCTGCTTGAAGATGGCCTCGGCAAACTCGGCCTTGTAGCCGTGGTCGGTCATGCCCTTCACGAGCTTGTGGTGGAACTTCTCGAGGCCGCCCTTGCGCTTCCAGGCCGCCATCGCGCGGCGCAGCTGGTCGGCCTCGTCGGCGGTGAACCTGGCCGCGATCATCGCGATCTGCATCACCTGCTCCTGGAAGATCGGAATGCCCAGCGTGCGCTCCAGGGCGGGCTTGAGTTCTTCCTTCTCGTAATGGATCTCCAGGCCCTTGGCCACCCGCTCGCGCTGCTTGAGGTAGGGATGCACCATGCCGCCCTGGATGGGCCCGGGCCGCACGATCGCGACCTCGATCACCAGGTCTTCATAGCAGCGCGGCTTCAGCCGCGGCAGCATCGACATCTGCGCCCGGCTCTCGATCTGGAACACGCCGATGGTGTCGGCGTCGCAGATCATGTCGAACACCTTCTGGTCGTCGTTGGGGATGTGGTGCATCTGCACCATCGAGCCGCGCCAACGGTTCATGTGGTCGAGCCCGCGCCGTATCGCACTGAGCATGCCGAGCGCGAGCACGTCGACCTTGAGCATGCCCATGGCTTCGAGGTCGTCCTTCTCCCACTGGATGACGGAGCGGTCCTTCATGGACGCCTTCTCGACCGGCACCAGCCGCGTGAGCCGGGTGTGCGTGAGCACGAAGCCGCCCACGTGCTGGCTCAGGTGGCGCGGAAAGCCCTTGAGCCGCCGCGTCATCTCGATCCACTGCACCAGCTTGAGCTCGTCTTCCTCCACGCCCACGCGCGCGGCCGCCTTGAACAGCTGCTCGCCCAGCACGGTGTCGTCGAACCAGTAGTGGTCCTTGGCGAATTCGTCGATCAGCCGCTCGTCGATGCCCATGGCCTTGCCCACGTCGCGCAAGGCGCTGCGGGCGCGGTAGCAGATGACGACGGCCGCGATGGCCGCGCGCTCGCGGCCGTACTTCTTGTAGATGTACTGGATGACTTCCTCGCGCCGCTGGTGCTCGAAGTCGACGTCGATGTCGGGCGGCTCGTGGCGGTGGCGGCTCAGGAAGCGCTCGAACAGCAGGTGGCCTTTTTCGGGATTGATCGCGGTGATGCCCAGGCAATAGCAGACCGCCGAATTGGCCGAGGAACCGCGGCCCTGGCAGAGGATGTCCTGCGACCTGGCGAAGCGCACGATGTCTTCCACCGTGAGAAAGAACATCTCGTACTTCATCTCGACGATCAGCGCGAGTTCCTTCTCGAGCTGCGCCCGCACCTTGTCCGGGATGCCCTCCGGAAAACGCACCTGCGCCCCTTCCCACGTCTTGCGCACCAGCGTCTGGGCCGGCGTTTCGCTGCTGCCCACGGTTTCGAGCGGGTACTTGTAGTTCTCGCGGATCACCTCGGGGTCGAAGCGGCAGCGTCCGGCCACCACCAGCGTGTTCGCGAGCATCCGGGGCAGATAGAGCTCGGCCAGCCGCACGCGCTGCCGCAGGTGCCGCTCGGCATTGGACTGCAGCGCAAAGCCGCACTCGGCCACTGTCTTTCCTTCGCGCACGGCCGTCAGCACGTCGTGCAGCGGCTTGGCGGAGCGCGCATGCATGTGCACGTCGCCGGCCGCCACCAGCGGCACGTCCGTCTGCTCGCCCGCCTGCATCAGCGCGGCGAACCAGAGGTCGTCGTCGAGCTCGTTGAGCATTTCCACCGCCAGCCACAGGTTGCCTGCGTAGAGCGCCTTGGCGGCCAGCAGGTCTTCATGCAGCGTGGCCGCGTCCACGGCGGCGCCCGGCTCGCGGTGCGGCACGAAGAGGACCTGGCAGTCCTGCAGCGAGGCCACGTCGCTGTGCTCCCAGCTCACGCGGTACTCGCCCTTGGGCAGCTCGGTGTTGCGCGCGGCGGTGATGAACTCGCAGAGGTTGCCCCAGCCTTCGGTATCGTTCGCAATCACCACCAGCCTGAAGCGCTCGAAGCGGAACTCGCTGCCGAACAGCAGCCGGAAGCCGGGGTTGCGCGGCAGCGGTGGTTCGCCGGGATGCTCGCGCTCGTATTCCTCGAGCTTGGCCGGCAGGTCGCGCAGGCAGACGTGCGCGCGCACGATGCCCGCCACCGAGCATTCGTCGGTGATGGCCAGCGCGGTGTAGCCGAGCTGGTAGGCGCGCTCGACCAGTTCCTCGGGCGTGGAGGCGCCGCGCTGGAAGCTGAAGTTGCTCAGGCAGTGCAGCTCGGCGTAGTCGGGCAGCGTGGGCGCAGGCTTCTTGCGCAAAGGCAAGGGCAGCGCATGCACCTTGGCCGAGTTGCGCCCGCGCAGCTGCTTTTCGCTGAGGTCAGGCATAGAACCCCTGCAGGTACCAGCGCACTTCGCCCGGAGAAAAACGCGCCGAGGGCCGCTCGCGAAAGATCCACACCAGGCCGGCCTCGGGGCTTTCCGCCACGTAGTAGTCGCGCATCGCGGGCTGGCCGCCGTCTTCCTTGCCGCCCCACCAGCCCGCCTCGATGCGCTGCGGCCCGACCAGCTTGCGCAGCGGGCCGCGGTAGCACGGGCTCTCGCCGTCCATCTCGAGCAGCAGCGGCTCGGGCAGCAGCCAGGGCGGGTAGATGGCATCGGGCTGCAAGGCCGCGGCCTTCGCTTGCCTGCCGGCCTTGTCCGCCGGCGCCTTGTCCAGCTGCAGCGCGGGGCGCCAGGCCTGCTTGCGCTCGGGCCGGTGGTCGGCCTGCGCCGCGGGCACCACCACCTGGTGCGCTCCGAGCCGCGCGCTGAGCCGCTCGACCATCTCGTGCAGCCTGTCGCCCTTGCGGTTGTCCTCGGGCAGGAAGCTGGTGCTGGCGCCGGCCCACGGATCGGTTTCGAGCGTGCGCAGCCGGAGCCAGCTCGCGGGCGCCGCGAGCGTGGTGAGGGCGAGCTTTTCGGACAGCAGGCGGCGCAGGTGCGCCATGTCCTGCGTGGGCTCGGCCGTGCGCACGGTGACCTGCTGGTGCGGCGGCAGGTTCACGCCGTTGAAGCGCTTGAGGTCGAGCGTCCACTGCAGTTCGAGCGCACGCGCGCCGCGCTGGCGCGCACGCAGCCAGATCTGCAGCGCCGCGAGCAGGCGGTTGGCCGACCACATCAATTCGGGCGCGGTCTCGGCCAGCGCGGGCAGCTCCAGCTTCTGCTCGAACACATCGGGCAGCGTGAGCCAGTCGTGGCTTTCGGGGGAGAGGCCCCAGGCGGTGTCGAGCGCCTTGCGCAGTTCCGCGCCGAAGCGCCGCGTGAGGCCGCCGCGCGGCAGGGCCGCCACCTCGCCCCAGGTGCGGCAGCCCAGCCGCGCGAGCAGGTCGAGGTGGGGGTGCGCGGCCGTCAGCGTGTCCAGCGGCAGGCCGGCGGGAATGTCCTTGGGCCGGTTCTCGTTGCGTTCGAACAGGCGCAGCCGCGCCAGCGCGATGAGGCTGGTGGCGCCCTGCGCGCCGCGCATCACGGCACCGGGCGCGGGGTTCTCGTGGGCCAGCTGGCGCATCAGCGACGAGCGCCCGCCCCACAGGCGCTCGCAGGCCGAGACTTCGAGCATCAGCGCCTCGTCCTGCCAGGCGACGTGCGGCGTGTAGCGCAGCGCCCACCAGCCCAGCGCCTCGGGCGTGGGAAGCACCGGGGCATCGGGCGCGTCGGCATCAAGCGACCACCGCAATGCGATCCAGTGCATTCCCGTTTCCTTTCCACGCATCGATGCGCACCACGGTGGCCGACCCGGCGGCCTCGGCGGCCGGCGCCGTGCCCTGCTGCTGCAGCCGCAGCTTGCGGCGCAGCCGGGCGGCGGCCAGCAACGCGGCCATGCGCTCGTTGCGCGCGGGCAGCATCACGGGCGCGGCCAGCGGCGGTCCGCGCCGCTTGAGGATGCGCAGTTCGATCTGCGATGCATCGGCCTCGCAGCTTTCCACCTGGAGGCGCAGCCGCGCCGGCGATGCGCCCTGCGCGGCCGATGCGGGCCGGCACACGAAGAGCAGCACGTCGTGCTGGGCGGCCGCCAGCTGCAGCCGGCGCAGCTCGCCCACCCGGGCCTGCGGCAGCCAGGCCAGCACGGCGGACACGTCGGCGCAGCGCAGCGCCTGCTCGCAGGCCCACAGCCGCGCGGCCGGCGCATCGCTGCGCACCCACATCAGCGCCTCCACCGGCAGCCCCTGCGCCGCAAGCGCCGCCGCGCAGGGCTCGTAGGGCGCGCCGACCAGCACCACCGGCCCGCCGTGCGCCTGCACCGCCTGCGCCAGCGCGGGCAGCAGCAGGCGCCAGACATGCGCCTCGGGCGCAGCCTGCAGCAGTTCCGTCATGGCGCCGACCGGCCAGCCGCCGCCCGGCAGCTGCGCGTCGAGCGCGGCATGGCCGGTGGCAACCACCTGCGCATCGGCCAGGCCGAGCTCGTCGGCATGCCAGACGCCACGGCCCGCGGCAGCGGAAAAGGAGTCGAGGAAAGGGAGGCCCATGATTGAATCGTTAACTGTATTTTTATACAGTATTCCGATCCTCGCAAGGCAATGGAAATCCCGCCCTTCGAACGGTGGCCTATGCCCCGTGCGGCGCGCCTTCGCCCGGCGCCTGGCTCAGTTGTCCTTGACGATCTTCCAGCTCTTTCCTTCGTCCGTGGACCGCACGATCAGGTTTTCGGGCAGAAAGGCGATCAGAGAGCCATCGGCCCGGTCCACCATCATCTGGCGCACGGCGTAGGGATTCGTCATTCCCGGCGAGCTGCCGGTCTGTGACCAGCTCCTGCCGCCGTCCCGCGTGGTCATCAATCCCAGCTTTCCGGGCATCAGGCTGGGGGCGACAGGGCCCACCGCATATGCCGTCTGCCGGTCCTTGAAGGCGATCGTCACGACGAAACGGCTGGTGTCGAGATCGGCCCAGGTTTGCCCCCAATCGGGCGAAAGCAAGGTGGTTTTTGTCATCACCACCGTCTGGGACACCAGGGTGCCGTCGGGCAAGGCATTCACGTCGAGGGTGGAGCGACCATTGCTGGAGCGAAACAGCGTGCGGCCATCGGTGGCATGGAGGTCGCCGTTGGGCATCATCACGCCCGCGCGCTCCGGCTGGCCGAAGCTCATGCTGCGCTGCCATGGCACGTTGATCGAGCGGGAATCGGAAAACTCCCCGAGCTTTTGCCACACGCCGGCATCAAGATCCTTCGAGGCGTAGACGGTCCAGAGGCTGTCGCGGCGCGAGATCGCAACCACGCCCCCGTCGCGCATCGGCTGCGCCAGTTGGATAAGCCCGTCATCGGGCGGTACCAGGCTCTTCCAAGTCAACCCCTCGTCGGAAGAGTGGCGCAGAAGGCCTTCCTCGCCCGCTGCCAGCAGCCCGCCGCGGTAGGGGCGGACCGAGAGCACCTCGCGCCAGGAACCCACGTCGAGTTCCTTCCACCGGCTCTCTCCGCTCTTGCGCCACAGCACCTTCCCGAGCTTGCTGCCGGCCATGAATTCGCCGTCGGCCGTCTGCGTCAGGCCATGCCAGATGGACGCCAGGCGCTTGACCTGCGGCGCCAGCGCAGCGCGGCGGTCGAGATCGAGCGTGGGAACGAAGCCATGCTGCGGACGGCCGCGGGTCTGCGCCGCCAATGCGGGATACAAGGTCTCGAAGGTCTTCTGCAGCTCAGCCTCCGGTGGCACATAGGCAACGACAAAGCGCGTGCCCAGGCGCGGCTGGATCAACAGCGTTCCAAGCAGCGTGACTTCGCCGCGCACCACGTCGAAGCTGCCGAACTTCGCATCGATGGGATAGAAGTAGCTCATGTTGCCACTCGCACCGGTGATGCTCTTGATGATGTAGCGCCCGGGCGCGACCATGCCGCTGAACACAGCGGTGGTGTAGGTGGCCTTGCGCGTGCGCGTCAGCACCACGATGTCCCGCCCGGTCTGCTTTTCGCCGGACTCGAGCACGCGCTCGAGGCGCACGGCCGACAGCGTCTCCGCCGGGTCGGTCTCGCCAGGGCTGTTGGTAATCAGTTTCATGACCACCGCCCCCTCCTGCCCCGTGAGGGTCTGCTCGGGTGCGATCGGCGCAGCACTGCATGCAGCCAGCAGCAGTGCAGCCAGCAGCAGCACGAGCCCGTGCAGCAGGCGGGAGATGGAACGGGAGGTCGGATTCATAGATTGGCGATGGCCGGCGGTGCAGCTTGCGCACCGGCCGATGGTGTTCTTGTTGGAAGAGGCAGGCCCTCCGCCTGCGCGAAGCAGCGTAACATTGCGAAACATCCGCGGGCAAGCAATGGAAAGCGCGGTGTTGCATCGGCGCACGCGGTCGAAGCCTCGGTGCTATCGTTATCGCGGCTGCTCGCCCGACGCATGGCGACACCGCCCTTCCATGAAGAACTTCGGCCCGCCCGCTTTCTCGCCAGTTCCGTTTTTCGACGCGCGCTTGAACCGCGCACGCTTCCTGCAGCTTGTCGCAGTGCTGCCGATGACCTCCGCGATGACCGCGGTGGCACAACACCTGCCAGCCATCACGATGAACACCCGCCCCATTCCCTCCACGCAAGAAGCCCTGCCGGTGGTCGGCTGCGGCACCTGGATCGGCTTCGACCAGCGCCCCGGCAGCGACGAATACCAGCGCCTGCCCGGCGTGCTGGACGCGCTGTTCGCGGCCGGCGGCACGGTGATCGACAGCTCGCCGATGTACGGCCGCTCCGAGGAAACCACCGGCGAACTGCTGGCCGCCGCAGCGAAGCCGCGCGGGACCAAGCCCTTTCTCGCCACCAAGGTCTGGACCTCGGGCCGCGAGGCCGGCATCGCGCAGATGGAGCAGTCGTTCGCGCGGCTGCGCACCCAGCGCATGGACCTGATGCAGGTGCACAACCTGATGGACTGGAAGACCCACCTCGCCACGCTGCGCGGCTGGAAAGAGCAAGGCCGCGTGCGCTACCTCGGCATCACGCACTACGCGGCCTCGGCCTACCGCGAAGTCGAGGCCGTGCTGCGCGCCGAGAAGCTCGACTTCCTGCAGATCAACTATTCGCTCGACGCGCGCGAGGCCGAGGAGCGCCTGCTGCCGCTCGCGGCCGAGCGCGGCGTGGCGGTGATCGTCAACATGCCCTTCGGCGGCGGCGGCCTCTTGCGCCGGCTGCGCGGCAAGCCGCTGCCCGCCTGGGCCGGCGAGATCGGCTGCGCGAGCTGGGCGCAGGTGCTGCTGAAGTTCGTGCTGAGCCACCCGGCCGTGACCTGCACCATTCCCGGCACCAGCCGCGCCGAGCACATGGCCGACAACGCCGCGGCCGGCGCGGGCGCGTTTCCGGATGCGGCGTTCTGGCGCCGCAATGCAGCTTCGGTCGAGCGCTGAGCCGCCACCGCGGCTATTCGAACTTCACGTTGTGCTGCCGCACGGTGGCGCCGAAGGCCTCGTACTGCGCGCGGAAGAATTCGGCGAACTTCGCGGGGCTCATGCCGTAGCCCTCGAAGCCCTGCTGCACCAGCTGCGCGTGCACATCGGGCCGCTTGAGCGTGTTCTGCAGCTCCTGCGACAGCTTGTCGGTGATGGCCTGCGGCAGCCCCGGCGGCCCGAAGAAGCCGGCCCAGGGCGTGATGGTGAGCTTGCCCAGCCCGAGCTCGCCGCCCGTGGGCACGTCGGGCAGCAAGGCGCTGCGCTGCGGCAGCAGCGTGACCAGCGCGCGGATGCGCCCTTCCTTCACGAAGCCCGGCGCCAGCGTGCCGGTGGTGAACATCATGTGGATCTGCCCGCCCAGCAGGTCGGTCATGGCCTGCATGTCGCCCTTGTAGCGCGCGTTGACCACCTTGCGCTCGCCCAAGAGCTGCAGCATGGCCAGCTCCGACGCGCTGTTGCTCGAGGCCGAGTTGTAGGCGCCCGGCTTGGCCGCCACCATCGCGAGCAGCTCGTTCACGCTCTTCACCGGCAGGCTGGCCGGCACCACCAGGAACATCGAGAACTGGCCGGCCGAGCTGATCGGCGTGAAGGCCTTGAACGGGTCGTAGGGCGGCGTGGGCCGCAGCGTGGGGGCGGCTACCATCGCGGTGTTGGTGCCCATCAGCAAGGTGTAGCCGTCGGGCTTGGCGGACGAGGTGGCCTGCGCCGCCAGCACGCCGTCGGCGCCCGGGCGGTTCTCCACGATCACCTGCTGGCCGAGCTGCTTGGAGAGCCCCTCCGCGATGATGCGCGTGAGCGCGTCGGCGCCGCCGCCGGCTGCAAAGCCGACGATCAGGCGCAGCGGCTTGTCCGGATAGCTGCCTTCGGCGCTCCAGGTTGCCGCGCCGGGCAGCATCGTCGTTGCAAGGGCCGCAAGGGCCAGGTCTCTGCGTCGCATGAAAGGCTCCTTTCAAAAAAGATGCCGCACACCGAACTCCCAGCCCGATGAGCGCCGCCCGCCCGCCGGCGCCACGCCGCCGCTCACCACGTAGCGCGCCTGGCCGCTGTTCATGAGCCGCGCATAGGTGCCGTAGAGCGCGGTGCGCTTGGAGAGGTTGTGCACGTAGCCGATGCCGAACTGGCGCGCGTCGTCGCGGTTGCGCGGCATGCCGTTGGCATTGCGCAGGCTCTCGTCGCTGCGGTCGTCCAGGTAGGCGTAGCTCAGGCGGATGCGGCCGACCTCGAAGGCCGGAATGTGCGCGCCGATCTCGGCCGTGTTCTTGCGCACCGTGCCGGCGGCGAGCTTCACCGTCACCTTGTTGTAGAGCGCGAAGAACTTCGCAAAGCCCGCGTCCCAGGTGCCGCCGATGTTGGCATGCGTGTAGTTGCCGATGGCGGCGGTGGCGTCGAAGTGCGTGCGCGTGACGGCCGCCGCAATGTCGAACGCGCCCGCGGCAAAGCCGAAGCGCGCACCGGCAAAGTTGCCGTCGTCGCGGTTGGGCGCGGTGGAGTCGTTCTCGCCGGTGCCGATCATCGCCATGCCGTAGAAGCCGCCGAGCCCGGCCGGCAGCCAGTAGCTCACGGTGTTGCTGCCCGTGATGCCGGTGGGCAGCGGCCCGGTGCCCGCGCCCGCGAACGTGAGGTTGCCCGCGCGCGCCACGCCGTTGGCGTTGAAGGGATCGAAGTAGATGCTGTTGTAGTGCGTGGGAATGAAGTCGCGGCCCAGGCGCAGCTCGCCGAACTTCTGGTGCGACAGGCTCACGAAGGACATGCGGTCGAAGGTGATCGGGCCCGCCGTGCCCGCACCGCTCGCCTGGTTGTTGCTGTTGCTCGGCCGGCCCGTGCCGTTGTCGGGGTTCAGGCTGCCTTCGAGCCAGAAACCCGCGCGCAGGCCGCCGCCCAGGTCTTCGGTGCCGCGGAATCCGAGCCGGCTGGTCGACAGGCCGCCGTTCGACAGCGCCTTGACCGAGCCGCCGCCCTCGCCTTTCGTGTATTGCACGCCAAGGTCCACCACGCCGAACACGGTGACGCTGGACTGCGCATGCGCCGCGCCGCTGCCGGCCAGCGCCAGCGCCGACCCCATCAAGAATCTCTTCATGTTTTCTTGTCTCCTGCTTCTTCTCTTGGTTGAAAAACTCGGGTACGCGCGCAGGGCTGCGCCACCGGGTGCGCGCGTGGCTGCGCGCCGGTTGGCGAAGGCCGGGTGAAAAAGGCCTAGGGTTCGGGGCGTTCGGTGCGCACGAGCACGGCGCCCTTCGAGAGCGGGCTCACGTTGCGCCGGTACTGCTGCAGCCAGCCGGTGTCGAAGGCCGGCGGCGGCGCCTGCCAGTCGGCGCGGCGGGCGGCGAGTTCGGCATCGGTCAATGCGATGTCGAGGCGGCGTGCATCGAGGTCGATGGTGATCACGTCGCCATCGCGCACGAGGCCGAGCGGCCCGCCGAGCGCGGCCTCGGGCGACACTTCGGCCACCACCAGCCCCTTGCAGACCAGGCCCGAGAGATGCCCGTCGGTGAGGATCGCGACCTGGTCGCCCAGGCCGGCGCCATCGATCGCGAAGACCACGCGCGAGGCGCCGCCGCCCATGGCCGGGCCGCCGCAGGCGCCGGCGCCGCGCATCACCACCACCTGGCCCGGCAGGATCTCGCCCTTCTTGAGCGCCGCAATGGCCGCATCGGATGTCCAGAAGCACACGGCCGGGCCCGTGAAGCTGCGCACCTTGCGTTCCACGATGCCGGTCTTGATCAGGCCCGACTCGGGCGCGAGGTTGCCGCGCAGCAGCACGATGGCGGGATGCGGCGCGACCGGGCGATCGATCGGGCGGATCACCTCGGCGCTGGCGACTTCGGCATCGCGCAGGTTGTCCGCCACGGTGCCGCCCGTGACGGTC
This sequence comes from Variovorax sp. 05T418, assembly GCF_056396385.1. Classification (NCBI taxonomy): domain Bacteria; kingdom Pseudomonadati; phylum Pseudomonadota; class Betaproteobacteria; order Burkholderiales; family Comamonadaceae; genus Variovorax; species Variovorax sp. 05T418. The sequence goes on from NZ_JBFTLJ010000002.1 coordinate 395,064, forward strand.
AGCGCACTGGTGTCGAGCAAGGGCGCGAGCTGCTTCATCAGCGCGCGGCAACCGCCCGCCGCCTCGAAGGCCTCGATGCTGTGCTCGCCGATCGGCCGCACGCCGGCCAGCACCGGCGTCGCCGGGCCGAGGCTTTCGAACAGGCCATACACGTCGACGCCGCATTCGCCTTCGGTCGATACGGCCTGCAGGTGCTTGGCCGTGTTGAGCGAGGCGCCGATGGCCAGCACCGCGCGCACCGCATTCGCAAAGGCGCCGGGCGTGAGGATGTCGCGCGGCTTGAGGTCGTCCCACACCATCTGCACGATGCGCGTGCCGGCGGCGCGCACGTCGGCCATCATCTTTGGGCTCAGCGCCGCCACCGGCGCGCTGCCCGGCAAGGCCATGCCGAGCGCCTCGCAGACGATGTGCATCGAGTTGGCCGTGCCCAGGCCCGAGCACACGCCCGGCCCGCGGATCGCCTCGCGGCTCATGCCCACGAGTTCTTCCACCGGCAGGTGGCCCGTGACCGCATGCATCGCGCCGATGAACACTTCCTCGATGTCCATGTGCTTGCCGCGGTACTCGCCGCTGGGCTGGTAGCCGCAGGGCACGAGCAGTGTCGGAATGTTGAGCCGCGCGGCCGCCATGAGCTGGCCCGGCACGGTCTTGTCGCACGAGGTGAGGCACACCATGCCATCGAGCTGCGCGCCTTCGACGGCCACCTCGATGTCGTTGGTCACGAGGTCGCGCGCGCCGAGCATGTAGGCACCGCGCGCACCGGCGCCGGTGATGAAGTCGCTGGGCGCGGCGGTGCGGATCTCGAAGGGCACGCCACCCGCGGCGCGGATCGCGGTCTTGATTTCCGCCGCCACCTTGTCGAGGTGGCTGAAGCAGGCCGCCAGCTCCGACGAGCTGTTGACGATGGCGATCTTCGGCTTCTCGCAATCCTCTTCCGGAATGCCGAGCGCGCGCCAGTGGGCGTTGCGCACCGACCAGAGGTACGAGCCGCGCGGGAAGTTGCTGCGCAGGGGTCGGGTGGTCATGGGCGGTCTCCGGGTTTGTTCTTCCTGGTGATCTCGATCACGCCGCGGTCGGCGTCCACGCGCACCCAGTCGCCGGTTGCGATGCAGTCGAGCGGGTCGCGCTCGAAATCGGTCATCGAGGGCGCATGCGTGACCACGGCGCCGAGCGCCATCTTGGTGGTCATCTCGTTGAACAGGAACGCCGCGGGCGCCGAGTTCATGAGCCGCGTCATGTGGAACATCGCGGACCAGCCCGACGAGCCCTTGGCCCCCGGAAACACCAGCACCTTGCCCGCGAAGCTCTGGCCGCGCAGCTCGTGCCGCGTCTCGATGACGGTGCCGGTGCGCGGATCGATGCCGCCCCAGCCCGAGATGCGGTCGCGCGTGACGAGCGCCTCGCCTTCGGCAATACCGCCGACCACCTTGCGGCCGCGGATAACCAGGGTGGATGTGTTGTCGCGTGCATTCATGGTTTTGCTCCTTCCCCTGCCGGGGCTGAGGGCTGCGGCTCCAGTTCCGCCTGCGCGGAACTGGACAGCCCGAAGAGCGGCAGCCTCTGGCTGCCTGCACCGAGGTTGGGATGGGGGCTGGCAGAGCGCTCGATGGATGCGCCGCTGGCCCCCACCCCGGCCCTCCCCCGGGAGGGGAGGGAGAAAGACAAAGACATCGCAAGCCTGAAGCTCATTGCATTCCTCCATTCCACCGCCCCGTGCACGCCGCATCGATGCACTCCGCCGTGCTGCCGAACCACGCCTGCACGCCGAGGATCGCGGGCAGGTAGTGGGCCTGCTTGGCCGAATCGAGCGCCACGGTCTTCGTGCCCTTGGGCACGGCGCGGCTCATGGCCGAGCAGCTGTCGGTCATGAGGATGCCGCCCGCGTCCTCGATGATCTTGGTGTAGCCGTTGCGGTCGGCCAGCGACTTGATGGCGCGCGGCGTGAAGATCCACAGCTCGCAATCCGGGTGCACCTTGCGGCCTTCGATGAGCTGCGCGGCTTCCCAGATCTGCTCGATGGTGTAGTGCGGGCAGCCGAGCATCACGTACTGCACCTCGGCGTCCTTGCCGGTGGCGTTGATCTTCTCGTAGGTGGCGCGGCGTTCGGCTTCGCCAAAGCGCAGCACCTCCACCGGCGCGCGGCCGCCGAGCGCCTGCTCGAGCGTCAGCGCCTCGGGCGTGACACCGGCGATGTGGTACATCTCCACGCCGCCCGACGACGAGGCCGCCGCGCCGAAGTGCTTGAGCCGCGGCAGGTTGGGCACGCGGCCGATGCCGCGCCGGCTGTGCACCACCGGCACGCGCTCCTGCACATGCTCGCCGATGTAGTAGCCCAGGAGGCCCCAGTCCTGCACCGATTCGACTTCGACGTCGAGCTCGACCACGTGCGTCGCATGCCGGTTCTCGTCGAGGTGGTAGCCCCAGTACGGAATGCGCCCGGTGAGCATGGCGGCGCCGGTGCTCTCGCGGCCTTCGGTGTTGGTGCGCGCACCGAGCACCGAATTGCAATACACCACGGCCGACGATTCCATCCACGCGCAGTGCTCGCCGCGCGTCGGGATGTTGCCGACCTGGTAGGGCGTGCAGGTGTTCATGATCTGCGCGCCCAGGCCTGCCGCATGGCGCTCGCTCTTGTTGTAGAACTGCACGATCTCCTCGCTCACGCCCATGCGCTCGGGCTGGCCGGGGTCGAAGCCCAGCTGCAGGTGGCTCGTGAAGACCTTGAACTTCGGGATCTCGACGGTCTCCTGGCTGTCGAGGCTGAACTCGGAGAACACCGCGTCCATGCCGCCGCCCTTGGCCAGCGCGAAGTCGCGCTGGAACGGCGTGGTCGAGGTGATGGTGGCGCAGACGTTGCGCGTTTCCACCAGCCGCTCGGCGCCCAGCGCTTCGCCGTAGCGCATCAGGAGGTCCATCGCTTTCTGCACGGCCGGTCCGTCGCGGCCGTCCATCATGGCTTTTTCTTCATCGCTCAGGTGCATGGCCCTGTGTCTCCGTTTTGATGTGTCGTGGGGTGGCCGGGGCTAGCCCGGCAGGGGCGTGGGCACATGCCCGCCGATGTCGCGCGCGATGGTGAGCGCGATGTCGTGCAGGCGCGGTGCCAGTTCGCTGCGCAGGCGCTCCTCGGTGAACACGAAGGCCGCGCCGCCGCCGTTGAGCGCCATCACTTCGCCATCGGGCCCGATGAGCGGCACCGACACCGAGTTGATCTCGCGGTGGAACTCGCCGAGCGAAAGGCAGTAGCCCAGCCGCCGGGCTTCGCCGATCGCGCGCGTCATGCCGGGCGCGATGCTGTCCCACTCGGGACCGCGCAAGAGACGCATCGAATCGACCAGCTGGTTGCGCTGCGCCTCGGGCAGCGCCGAAAGATAGGCGCGGCCCAGCGCCGAGTTGGCCAGCGGCGCGCGCGAGCCCACGTCGAGCCGCGCCGACAGCATCGACGAACGCGGCCGGCAGGCCTCGATCAGCACCATCTCCATGCCGTCGCGGATCGCGAGGTAGACCGAGGCGCCCACCTCCTCGGCCATCGCCTGCATGCTGGGCCGCGCGGCGGCGCGCACGTCGAGGCTGCCGAGGAACACGCGCGACAGCGACACCACGCCCGGCCCGAGCATGAAGCGGTCGGCCACCTGCGCGGCCTTGAGCATGCCCAGCGAGAGCAGCGTGGCGACGAGCCGGTTGACGGTCGGCCGCGGGATGCCGGTCATGCGCGCGATGTCGGCATGGCCCAGCACGGGGCGCGCCTCGCTGAAGCAGCGCAGCACCGAGATGCCGCGCTCCAATGCGCTCACGGTGTCGGCGCGGTCGCCGCGCGCATCGGCGGCATCGGCGGCGGAAAAGGAGGCGTCGTTTTTGTCAGTGGACATGGAGGAACCCTTTGCAAGACTCTGCAATGTAGAGGCTGGCGAAAGCGCGTCGGCCGGGTTCATGCGATTCAGATCCCGGCTTCGGCCGCGGCCCGCGCCTGCGCGCCCTGCCCGGCACCGGCGCGCAGGTACACGCCCTGCGCGAGCAGCGCCGACTGCAGCGCACCCACGTCGACGAAGCGCGGTTCGATGCCGCCCCGCGACGCCAGCGCCGCCGCCACGCCCGCGGCCTGGCCGGTGATCCAGCACTGCGGAATCTCGCGCATGAAGCCATGCGAGTTGCGGTCGCACGAGATGTGGCGCCCGCAGGCCAGCAGGCCGTCGAGCTGCTGCGGCACCAGCGCACCGTAGGGAATGGAGATGTTCGGAAACTTGGGCGACACCGCGGGCGTCACGCCCACCTCGTCAGGCAGCGCCACGCCATCGGGCCACTGGCTGCGCAGCACCGCGCCCACGCCGGAGAGGCGCCGCGCATGGCGCACGCCGATCTGCGGCGCGCTCAGCATCAGGTAGGCCTCCTCGAAGCCCGGCGCATGCGCCTTGAAGTAGTCCAGGTGCGCGGCCATGGCGCGGTGCGAGCGCACTTCGACGGCCGTGAGGTCGTCCACGTCGAGCGCCGAATAGCCCGACTGCCGCGGCCCCATGAACAGCGCCACGTCGTTGCGCCACGAGACGAAGGGCCGCTCGAACAGGCCGCACACTTCGCGCCCGCGCGCCATGAAGGCGCTGAACGCCTCGGGCTGGCCGGCCTTGAACTCGATCCAGCGGTTCATGTCCACGCCGCCGAACAGCCACGAGGTGTTCATGCAGTGGTGCACGTCGGCCTCCTCGATGTCGTTCACGAAAGCCGCGCCGGCGCGCGCGAACAGGTCGCCGTCGCCGGTGGCGTCGACCACCACGTCGGCCATGATCGCCATGCGGCCTTCCTTGCTCTCGAACACCACGCCCTTCACTGTGCCGTCCTGCACGATGGGAATCGCGGCCCACGAGTGATAGATGAGCTTGACCTTGCGCTCCAGCACGATTTCCTGCGAGAGCAGCTTGAGGCGCTCCGGGTCGATGGTGGGCGACCAGGTGACCACGCCGTGGTAGGCGGCGGTGCGCTGCGACCAGTGGGCCGCCTTGGCCGCGTCCTGCGAGCCCCAGTCCTCGCGCGCGGGGCCGGCAATGGCATCGGCCGGCAGGCGGTCGAACAGCTCTTCGGCAAAGCCGCGGATCACGAGCTGGCCTTCCCAGTCGGTCATGCGGTCGATCCAGATCACGAGGCCCCCGGTGGAAAGCCCGCCCAGGTGGTTGTAGCGCTCGAGCAGCGCCACGTCGGCGCCGGCGCGCGCGGCGGCCGCGGCGGCCGCGGTGCCCGACGGCCCGCCGCCCACCACCAGCACGCCGCAGCGGTGGTAGACCGGAATGTCCTTGCCGGGCTCGGCCCAGGTGCCGTGGTCAGGCCGCTTGACGCGGCTGTCGCGGTCGAAGATGTCGGAGCTGAGGATGCGCTCGTCGGTGCGGACGACAGTTTTCATGGATGAGTGTCTTGGATGGGCTGTTGCATCGTATTTTGATTTCAATGTTCATTTTGTCAAACACAAAAGTCTGAGAATGGCATTTCTTTGGGGTATTCCCTAGTCGATATGGATTTTTATGGTTTTCTAAACCAATATAAGAAGAACATTCCCAACGGAGACATCGATGAAGAAACCCTGCGGCACCCGCCGCGCATTCGGCGCGGCGCTCGGGGCGGCGGCCCTGCTGGGCGTGGCGCCCCTGGCGCTGGCGCAAGACTTTCCGGTGCGCGGCGGCAAGCCGATCCGCATCGTGGTGGGCTTCACGGCCGGCGGCGGCACCGACGCGCAGGCGCGCATCGTGGCGCAGAAGCTCGGCGAGGTACTGGGCACCGGCGTGATCGTCGACAACAAGCCCGGCGCCAGCACCATGCTGGCCGCGAGCGAGGTGGCGCGCGCGCTGCCGGACGGCTACACCCTGCTCTATGCGCCCTCCTCGACCATGGCGCAGAACCCGCACACCTTCTCGCAGGTGCCCTACGATCCGTTCAAGGACTTCACCGCCATCTCGATGGGCGGCCGCGGGCCGCTGGTGCTGTCGCTGAGCACCACCGTGCCGGCCCGCAACGTGAAGGAGCTCATCGCCTACGTGAAGGCCAACCCCGGCAAGGTGAGCTATGCCTCCTTCGGCGCGGGCACCTCGTCGCACATCTACGGCGAGGCCTTCGTGAAGAAGGCCGGCATCGACGCGGTGCACATTCCCTACAAGGGCGGCTCGGACGCGGCCAAGGACCTGATCGGCGGCCGCGTGCAGTACATGTTCGATTCGGCCTCCTCGGCCATCATCACCTCGGGCACCGGCAAGGTGAAGATCCTGGCGATTGCCGCGAACGAGCGCATTGCCGCGCTGCCCGAGGTGCCGACCTTCGCCGAGCAGGGCCTCGCGGGCCTCGACCTGCCGAGCTGGCTCGGCTTCTACGGGCCGGCCCACATGCCAGCGCCGGTGGTCGCGAAGCTCAACGCCGCGCTCGCGCAGGTGCTGGCGATGCCGCAGGTGCGCGAGTTCTACCGCAGCGGCGGCTACGAGGCCGGGGCCAGCACGCCCGAGGAATTCGCGGGCGTCACGCGCTCGACCTACGAGCGCTGGGGCGCGATGGTGCAGCAGGTCGGGCTGGCGAAGCAATGAACGCCCGGCCGCACTCCTTCATCGGTCGCCGGCGCGTGGCCGCGTGGCTGGTGTTCGCGCTCGGCGCGGCCGCGCTGCCGTGCGGTGCGCTCGCGGCCGGGCCCGCGGCCTTCCCCGAGAAGGGCCGCAGCATCCGCATCGTGCTCGGCCTCGCGGCGGGCGGTGCCTCGGATGCACAGGCGCGCTTCGTCGCCAACAAGCTCGGCGAAGTGCTGCAGACGCCGGTCATCGTGGAGAACCGGCCGGGCGCGAGCTTCATCCTGGCCACCGAGGAAGTGATTCGCGCCGCCCCCGACGGCTACACGATGATGTACGCGCCCTCTTCCGTGGTGGCGCAGAACCCGCAGACGCTGGCGCAGGTGCGCTACGACCCGTTCAAGGACCTGACGCCCATCTCGCTCGGCGCGCGCGGGCCGCTGGTGCTCACGGTTCATGCGAGCGTGCCCGCGCGCACGGTGCAGGAGCTGGTGGCCTACATCAAGGCCAACCCCGGCAAGATGAGCTATGCCTCCTTCGGCACCGGCACCTCCTCGCACATCTACGGCGAGGCCTTCGCGAAGCAGGCGGGGCTGGACGTGGTGCACGTGCCCTACAAGGGCGGCGCCGATGCCGCGAAGGACTTTCTCGCGGGCCGCGTGCAGTACTACTTCGACGCGGCGCCCAACGCGATCCAGAACACCGCCACCGGCAAGGTCCGCATGCTCGCAGTGGCGGCGCCCAGGCGCAGCGCGATGCTGCCCGACGTGCCCACCATGACCGAGCAGGGCGTGAGCGGGGTCGACATGCCGAGCTGGCTCGGCTTCTATGGGCCCGCGCGCATGCCCGCGCCGGTGGTCGCCAAGCTCAACGCCGCGCTCGCGCAGGTGCTCGCGATGCCCGCCACGCGCGACTTCTTCCGCCAGGGCGCTTATGAAGCGGAGTCGTCGAGCCCCGCACAGCTGGCCGAGCTCACGCGCGCGACCTACGAGCAGTGGGGCGACATGATCCGCAAGCTGGGGCTGGCGAAGCAATAGCTAGGCCGCGCGGTTCAGCCCAGGAAGCGCAGCAGCAGCCGGTTGAAATCATCGGCGCGCTCGTACTGCGCCCAATGCCCTGCCCCGTCGATCACCACGCCTTCACGCTGCGGATGGCCGGCCGTGAGCTGCGCCACCAGCGGCCGCGGATCGGCGGTGACGTCGTACTCGCCCCAGAGCAGCAGCTGCGGTCCGCCCAGCGTGTCGAGCGCGGCCTGCAGGCCGCCCGCCTGCGACACGTCCTTGCTGCGAAAGCGCGTGCCGTGGCAGGAGATGTCGTGGATCTCGAAGGCCACCGGGTCGATCGCGGCCTTGTCGTGCAGCATCAGCGCGGCCAGGTTGTGCAGCAGCGCGGCGCGTTCCTGCTCGCGGCTGGGCGCGGCACGCCAGTTGATCATCTCCACCGCCATGCGCCGCATCGTGCCGTGGCCGCCGCTGCCCACGAGCGCGAGGCGCCGGACGGCACCGCGCCGCACCGCGAAACGCGCGGCGGTGAGCCCGCCGAAGGAGAAGCCGCCCAGGTCGATGGGCGTGCCCGCGCCGATCAGCTGGTCAAGCGATCCACCCAGCGCATCGAGCAGCGGGCCGAGCGGATCTTCGCCGGGCGCGGCGCGCGGCGGCGCGTCGGAATCGTTGAAGCCGGGCATGTCGGGCAGCCACAGCGTGCGCCCGGCCGAGAGCGCCTCGACGTTGCGCAGCCAGTGCATCCAGCTGCCGTGGCCGCCGTGCAGCAGCACCAGCGGTGCGTGGGCGCTTTCTTCAGCGCCGAAGCGGCGCCAGCAGACGCGAACGCCGCCGTGCACCACGTCATGGCGCGTGCCGCGCGCGGCGATGCGTTCGATCAAGAGGCGGGCTTCTGTATTGAGATCTGGATCGGGAATGGAAGGCATCACCCGATTCTGCCAACGCGCCGCCTTTTCAGCTGGCGCCAGCGCCGAAGCGGTAGCTCGACACCACCAGCCCGCCCATGAACGCGTCCTCGTGATAGACGCGCTCGCCCGGCTCCTGCTCGGCCGCGCCGACCGCCACCATCAGCGGGATCAGGTGCTCCTCGCGCGGGTGGGCCATGCGCGCCGAAGGGGCCGCCGCCCAGTCCGCGAGGCGCTGCACGCGCTCCTGCGGCGGCGACTGCACGGCCGTGTGGTCGAGCCAGTCGCCGAAGGCCTGGGACACGCCGTGCGCCTGCGGGCCGAAGTTGCGCAGGTTGTGATAGCTCAGGCCGCTGCCCACGATGAGCACGTTCTCATCGCGCAGCGGCGCAAGCGCGCGGCCGAGCGCCAGGTGCTCCGCCGGATCGAGCCCGCGCTTGAGCGACAGCTGCACCACCGGCACGCCGGCATCGGGGTACATCGCCTTCATGGGCGAGAACATGCCGTGGTCGAAGCCGCGCTCCGGGTCGATGGCCGCGGGCAGCCCGGCCGCCTCGAGCAGCGACTGCACGCGCTGGGCCAGTTCGGGCGAACCCGGTGCGTCGTAGCGCACTTCATAGGTGTGGGCGGGAAAGCCGCCGTAGTCGTAGATCATCGGCGGCCGCGGGTTGCCCTGCACCGTGAAGACCGGCGCCTCCCAATGGGCCGACACCATGAGGATGGCGTCCGGCGTGCGGCCGATCTGGCGCGGCATGTCGGCCAGCGCGGCGGCCAGCTGGTCGTAGGTGGGGCCCATTTCCTTCTTCATCCAGGGCCAGGGGCCGCCGCCGTGCGAGATGAAATACGTGGGCAGGCGCGAGAGGGTGTTGTCGTGGGTCAAGCCGATGCTCCTTGAAGGCGTTGCATCGACTGTAGCCGCAGGCATTCCCATCAGGGAATCGAAGGACGGGAGCCCCTCACAGTGCGGGGGGAAGGCGTCGCAGGCGGGCTTCGTACGCCTCCCATTCACGCATGCGGTTCTCGAGATCTTCAGGATTGGCCGATTGCGCGAGGTAGCGTTCCCGCGGGTCGGCCGTTTCGGCAGCGCCGCGCCGCACAAGAGCGGAGATGGCACGCTTGAAAGTGCCGTGCATGGACGGGCTGGGCACCTTGGCTGCGTCGGCCGGCAGCGGGAGCGGGAGGATCGGGCTCATGTTCACGGTGAACTCCTCAAGTTGGAACCGCGAGTGAGGTCTTCCCAGGCGGAACGGTGAGGCCCCGAGCCTAGGGAGACCGCGCGCTCAAGGAGTCATCGGAAACAATGACGCGCGGGATGGCCGCGCCATCGATCGATGTTCGGTCAGCGGGCCTCGGGCAGGCGCCCGAGCCAGAGCGAGGTCAGCGCCGCCCGGTTATGGACGCCGAACTTGGCATAGATCGACTTCACGTGGATGTGCGTCGTATTCGGGCTTTGGCCCAGGATGGCGGCAATCGCTTTCTCCGCCTTGCCCTCGAGCAATCCCAGCAGGACCCTGCGCTCCGTGGCGGTGAGCGGCGCGTTCGCGATGAGGAGCCCGTGGCTGAGCAATTGCTGGCGATAGAACCAGCGCAGCCCGCGAAGCGCCAGGCCGAAAGGATTCTTGTCCGCCGATGAGAACCGGGGAGCTTCCGTGCTTCGGAAAATGAAAAGGTGCACCCGCACATCGTGGTTGATCGCGCAGCGCATCGACATGCTGTCCGCATGTCCGATGGCCAGGTAGTGGCGCTGGTAGTGCGGACCGCCGAACCACTCGGGAGGCAGCGCTTCGAACAGGAGCTGGGTGCGGAACGGTTCCTCGCCGGCCACGGCAAGGATCTGCGAGAGGTCGACGGACGGCGACCACAAGGAGTCGAACTGCTCCTGGACCGAAGCGGCCATCGGCGGCAAAGGCCGCAGGAGCCGGACGAAGAGAGGACGCCAGCCGTTCAGGGCGTCGCCCAGCGCGGGGCTCGGCAGCCGCACGACCACCGACCAGAGTGCGTTGTGCGCGCCGAAGATCGAGCAGAGGCTGCAGAGCAGGTGCTCGAGTGCTTCATCGCCATCGCAGACGGGGTAGTTCGCGAGCTTGTCCCACAGCGCGTAGATTGGCTCGGTGCCATCGTGCATTGAAGGCTGGGCGGGGGGCGCAACTCCTGCATTCAATGGATCACCTGTTTAGGTTATTACGCAACGCAGCCCGCCTGCCTACGATCCGTCGATGGATCAGCCCCGCATCGTATGGCATTCGACGGACCTTGTGCCAGCGGTTCGGGCATCGTTTCGGGATCGTGTGCAATGACGGCCCCGCAACAGATTCCCGCCGCCGAGCTGTCGGAGCTGATCGGTGCGATCTACGACTGCTCCCTCGACCCGCAGCGGTGGGCTGCAACATGCAGAAAGATCGCGCAGCGCTGTGACAGCGCCGGGGGCGGCATCTGTGTGCACGACCTGAAGCAGATCCAGAACGACCAGTTGTACGTCTTCGGCTATGAGTCGGAGTTCCTGCAGAAATTCGGCGCCCGGTACGCCGAGAGCCCGATGGCCGCGGCGGACGTCCTCTCGAACGCCGGGGACGTGAGCGCGCTGTCGATGGAGCGTTTCCATCTGCATGACAGCGCTTTCTATCGCGAGGTGCTGCAGCCACACGGCGTGCTCGACATCATCTGGTTTCCGGCGCTGCGCACCGGCGGGCGCATGGCGTCCCTGCACGCGTCGCGCAGCGGCGAGTCGCTGCACTACCAGCAGAGCGACCTTGCCTTGTTCGAGCTCCTTGCGCCGCATGTCTGCCGCGCTCTGGCGATTTCCGATGCGCTCGACATCCAGGTGCTGAGTTCAGAGGTGCTGAAGAGGACCCTCGACGGGCTGGCGGCCGGCGTGTTCCTCGCGGCGCGCGACGGCCGCGTCGTCTACATGAACACTGCGGCCGAGCGGCAGGTCCGCTCGGGCACGGCGATGCGCCTGATCGACAACCGGTTGTCCCCGGTCCACCCGGCCGCTCGTGCCGCGCTGACGCAGGCGATCCAGGATTCAGGCCGCGAGGGTGCCGACATGCGCACCAAGGACCATGCGATCGGAATCCCCGGTGGAACCGGCGGGGGCTACGTCGCCACCTTGCTGCCGATTGCCGATGGCCGGCGCGCCGGGGTCCTCGCACCGTTCGCGGCGAGCGTTGCGGTGTTCATCCAGGACCCTGTCCAGGCGCCGCTGATGCCCGGGGAGGCATTCGGACGGCTGCATGGCCTCACCGGCGGCGAACTGCGCGTGCTGATGGCGCTGTCGCAAGGCCTGGGCGGCATGGAGGCTGCCGGCGTGCTGGGCGTGGGCGAACCGACCATCCGCACCCACCTGCAAAGGATCTACTCCAAGACCGGCACCTCCAGGCAGGGAGACCTGCTGCGCCTGCTGCACCACTCGACACCCCCGACGCGGCACCAGACGCGCCTGGCGGATTGAGCGGCCGCAGGCCCCCTTCATCGCTTCCGACGGCGCCGGAACGCACCCTTTCGGGGCAAGGACATGCCACCCCGGGCTAAAGTCGCGGCTTCCCCTGGAGACCGCACGCCTTGTTCCGTTTCTTCGAAAAACTGCTCCATCCCTATCCCGCGGCCGAACCGGCGCCTCCGCCGACGGGCTTCTTCGCGTTCCTGTGGGCCTGCACCCAGGGCCTGCGCCTCAAGATGGCCGTCATGGCGGCGCTCACGGCGGCCATCTCGGGCTTCGAGGCGCTGCTGTTCGCGATCCTCGGGCGCATCGTCGACTGGCTCGGTGGCCAGGTGCCGTCGCGGCTGTGGGCCGAGCGCGGCGACACGCTGGCGTGGCTGGCCGCGCTGCTGGTGATCAGCATCGGCGTGGTCGCGCTGCAGACCATCGTCAAGCACCAGACGCTGGCGGTGAACCTGCCGATGCGCCTGCGCTGGAACTTCCACCGGGTGATGCTGGGCCAGAGCATGGCCTTCTACCAGGACGAGTTCGCGGGCCGCATCACGGCCAAGGTGATGCAGACCGCGCTGGCGGTGCGCGACACCCTGTTCGTGCTGGCCGACGTGGTGGTGGCGATGGGCGTGTACGTGGTGACCATCATCGTGCTGGTGACCGTGCTCGACGTGCAGCTGGTGCTGCCCTTCATCGTCTGGCTGGTGCTCTATGCGGGCGCGCTGATGTACTTCGTGCCGCGCCTGGGCAAGGTCGGCAAGGCGCAGGCCGATGCGCGCGCGCTGATGACCGGGCGCGTGACCGACGCCTACACCAACATCGCCACCGTCAAGCTGTTCTCGCACACCCAGCGCGAGGCCGGCTTCGCGCGCGAGGCGATGCGCGAATTCATGTACACGGGCTACGGCCAGATGCGGCTGGTGAGCGCCTTCGAGATCGTCAACCACACGCTCAGCATGGGCCTGACCGCGGGCATGGCCGGCACCGCGCTGTGGCTCTGGTCGAACGGCACGGTGGGCGTGGGCGCGGTGGCGGCGGCCACCGCGATGGCGCTGCGCCTGCAGGGCATGTCGCACTGGATCATGTGGGAGATGACCAGCCTGTTCGAGAACATCGGCACCGTGCAGGACGGCATGAAGACGCTGTCGCGCCCGCGCACCGTGCTCGATGCGCCCGATGCCGGCCTGCTCGAGGTGCCGCGCGGCGAGGTGCGCTTCGAGCACGCGAGCTTCCGCTATGCAGATGCGGGCCGCCGCGTCATCGACGACCTGAACCTGGTGGTGCGCCCGGGCGAGAAGATCGGCCTGGTCGGGCGCTCGGGCGCGGGCAAGTCGACGCTGGTCAACCTGCTGCTGCGCTTCCATGACCTGGAAAGCGGCCGCATCCTGATCGACGGGCAGGACATTGCCCATGTGACGCAGGATTCGCTGCGCAGCCACATCGGCATGGTCACGCAGGACACCTCGCTGATGCACCGCTCGGTGGCCGACAACATTGCCTACGGCCGGCCCGATGCAACCCCGGCCCAGATCGAGGCCGCCGCACGGCGCGCCGAGGCGCACGACTTCATCCAGACGCTGGGCGACGCCAGCGGCCGGCGCGGCTACGAGGCGCATGTGGGCGAGCGCGGCGTGAAGCTCTCGGGCGGCCAGCGCCAGCGCGTGGCCATTGCACGCGTGATGCTCAAGGACGCGCCGATCCTGCTGCTCGACGAGGCCACCAGCGCGCTCGATTCCGAGGTGGAGGCTGCCATCCAGCAGAGCCTCTACCGGCTGATGGAAGGCAAGACCGTGATCGCGATCGCGCACCGGCTGTCGACCATCGCGGCGATGGACCGGCTCATTGTGCTCGACGAGGGCCGCGTGGTGGAAGAAGGCGACCACCGCACGCTGATGGCGCAGGGCGGGCTCTATGCGCGGCTGTGGGCGCACCAGAGCGGCGGCTTCCTGGGCGACGATCTCGACGAGGAAGAAGAAGCCCTGCGCGCCTGAGCGCCGAGCCCCAGCCGGCGATTTGTCAGCAAGCGTTACGGCCGTGCGCCGCCGGCGCCCGGGCGGGCCTTGGCGAGTCCTACAGCACGCGCCGCCACTCGCCGACAGCAGCTCGCCACCCCGGGCGCGATGCTGAAGCTGTCGTCAACAACGAGGAGTCCTCGCGTGAATTCCATCATTTACATCGTCGGTCTGGTCGTCGTGGTCGTGGCCGTGCTTTCGTTCTTCGGCCTGCGCTGAAACCGGGCACGCGTTTTCGACTCGCCTGCTGAACAAGAACGGGGCCGTCCGCGCGGCCCCGTTTCTCATGGGTCCGCCGGAATGCGCCGGGCATAATTCGCGCGCCCCGGCACATGCGGGGAAACTTGCTGCGAAGGGCCCCTGTTGACCAACACCGCGTTGCGCGAACCTGCCTTTACGGACGCGGTCGTCACCGAAGCGATCCGATGGACCGAGGAGAAAGGTCCGCTCGACGATGCCGAGGTCCTGCGCACCGCCCTCTCCCGCACTTCTGGCGCGCCGGCACGCATCACGGCACGCGCGCTGCTGCTCGGCGAACGCATCGGGCTGCAATCCGAACTGGCACGCGCCCGCCAATGGGCGCCATGGGTGCTGCTCGGGCTGGTGGCGCTCATCGTCATGGCCGGCCTGGGCCTCGCGGGCAACGTGGTCGGCGGCGGCGAACGGCACATCAATGTGATCGTCGCGCTCGCGAGCCTGCTCGGCCTGCATGCGCTCACGCTGCTGCTGTGGCTGGCCGGCCTGTGGCTGCCGCTGGGCGCATTCAACACGAGCTCGCTCGGCTGGATCTGGCTCGCGCTCACCGCGCGCGTGGCCGGCGGCAAGCGCGGCCAGGCGCCGGTGCTGCTGCGGGCGGCCACCGGGCTGCTCGCGCGCGCCAGGCTGCTGCCTTGGGCGCTGGGGCTGGTGAGCCACGGCATCTGGTCGCTCTCGTTCGCGGTGGTGCTGGCCGCGCTGCTGTTCGCGTTGGCGTTCCGCAGCTACACGCTGAGCTGGGAGACGACCATCCTTGACCCGGCGTTCTTCGTGCACGCCGTGCAGGTGCTGGGTTGGGCGCCGTCGCAGATCGGCTTTCCGGTTCCCGATGCCGCGACCGTTCTTTCTCCTTCACCCGGCGCCGCGGGCCAGCGCGACTGGGCGCTGTGGCTGACCGGCTGCATCGTGGTGTACGGGCTGCTGCCGCGCCTGGCGCTGGTGCTGCTGAGCGCGGCGGTGTGGCAACGGCGCCGCGCCGCGCTGCAGCCCGACTGGAGCGAGCCCTACTACTGCAAGCTCGCGGCGCGCTTTGCCGCGCTCGCACCGCCGGCCATCGTCGATGCCGATCCGGGGCGCGCGCCGGGCGCGGCGCCGGCGGGCCTTGCGCCTTCGCAGTTGCGGAACGAACTGTTCGTCATCGGCTTCGAACTGCCCGCGGATACGCCGTGGCCGCCCGAGGGACTGCCCGCCGCCATCACCCCGGCCCAGTTGCAGCGCATCGACGGCAGCGCGCCCGCGCGCCGCGCGCTGCTCGACCGGCTGGCAGAGGCCCGTCCGCGCGCCGTGCTGCTGGTGTGCCACGCCGCATCGAGCCCCGACCGCGGCACCGAACGCTTCCTGCGCGAAGTGCTGGCCCAGTGCGGCGAATGCCGGCTCTGGCTGGCACCGGCCGCCAGGGACGCGGCCGGCGCGGACGCATCGCAGCGCTGGATCGACTGGCTGCAGGGCACCGGCCTTGCGCGCGTCGCGGCCACGCCGCGGCTCGAAGACGCATTGCAAGGCCTGGGGGTCGTCTCATGACGCAAGCCATCCGCATCGCCGTGGTCGGCCACACCAACGCGGGCAAGACCTCGCTGCTGCGCACGCTGACGCGGCGCGCCAACTTCGGCGAGGTGTCGCAGCGGCCCGGCACCACGCGCCATGTCGAATCGGTCGACCTGGAGGTGAACGGCCAGGCCGCGGTGCGCTTCTTCGACACGCCGGGCCTGGAAGATGCGGTGGCGCTGCGCGAGCACCTGGCCGGCCTCGATGGTGCGCAGGCCACACCGCCGGAGCGCATCCGCCTGTTCCTGCAGGGGCCCGAGGCGCATGGCGTGTTCGAGCAGGAAGCCAAGGTGCTGCGCACCATGCAGGACATCGATGCGGCTTTTCTCGTGATCGACGTGCGCGAGCCGGTGCTGCCCAAGTTCCGCGACGAGATCGAGCTGCTCAACTCCTGCGCGCGGCCGGTGCTGCCGGTGCTCAACTTCGTGCGCGATGCGGCCAGCCGCGAGCCCGACTGGAAGGAACTGCTCTCGGCCTACGGCCTGCACGTGCAGGTGCGCTTCGATGCCGCGGCGCCCTTCGTGGGGGCCGAGCGCGAGCTCTACAGCGACCTGTCGACACTGCTGCGCGACCGGCGCGAGCAATTGCGCGCGGTGGCGGATTGGCTCGCCGCCGAAGCCGCCGAGCGCCGCCGCGCGGCCTGCGCGCGCATCGCCGAACTGCTGGTCGATGCGGCGGCGCTGCGCCGCACCGTGCCGGCCGAAGAGTTCGCCGACACGGCGCGCCGCAAGGCTTTCGTCGCGGCCTTGCAGAAGGAGGTGTTCGACAAGGCGCAGCGCTGCACCGACGACCTGCTCGCGCTCTACGGCTTTCGCCAGGACGATGCGGGCGAGGCGCCGCTGCCGCTCATCGAAGGCCGCTGGACGCTCGACTTCTTCAGCCCCGAAGCCATGAAGGACGCGGGCCTGCGGCTCGGCAAGGGCGCCGCCATCGGCGCGGCCGTGGGCGTGGTGGCGGACCTGGCGGTGGCCGGCATTTCGCTGGGCACTGGCGCGGCGGTGGGCGGCGCCATCGGCGGCGCCGTGTCGCAGGGCTGGGGCCCGTTCGGCCGCAAGCTGGCGAACCGGCTGCGCAACGTGCACGAGCTCACGGTGGAAGACGGCGTGCTGTTTGCGCTGGTGGCCTGGCAGCTGAAGCTCACGCGCGCACTGGAGCAGCGCGGGCATGCGGCCACCGGGCGCATCGCGGCCGAAACGAGCGCGACGCAGGACGCGCCGACGCGCGCCACGGCGGCGGCCGTGCGCGCAGTGCGGCCCGCGCGCAGCCATCCCGAATGGGAATCGGCGGGCCTGGCCACGCGCGGCTTCTGGCGCCCCGCGCCGCAGCGCGACGCGCTCGCGGCCGATCTCGCGCGCACGCTGCAGGGCGCCTTCGAACCCTGAGCGCCGCTCCTGCCTTCGCTTGCAGGCGGAGGCGACCGATTCCTACGCGCCGGGGCGGCCGCGCGCCCCACCCTTTTTTTCGAGGACATCGACGGCACGCGGGGTGCCGTTCGTCTTTTTGTCTTCATCGAAAAAAAGGAGCATCCATGGCCGTCGAATGCAAACTGCTCGCCACCCCCTTGATCGGACGCGTGTGGCAAGGCCGCACGCCGATTGCGCGGGCCGACGAATACCTGCGCTACAGCTTCGAGCACGGCATCCAGGAGATCGCGAAGAAGCCCGAATGCCTGGGCGTGCAGTACTTTCGCAAGCTGAACGGCGACGCCGCCGAATTCAGGACCGTCTCCTACTGGCAATCGATCGAGCACATGCATGCGATGCACGCGCAGCGCGGCGATCCGCTGCGCGTGGCGCCGCTGGCGCGCGACCCCGAGTTCCTGCTCGAGCTGCCGGAATTCGTGGACATCGTCGAGGTGCACGTCAACTCGTTCGGCACGCAGAAATAGCCGAGCCGGCGCTTCCATTGCGCGGTCACTGCGCAGTCACGCGGCCCGCCTAGCATCCGCAGGCCCTTGCCGCCATCCACCCAGACTGCACCCCACCCCACGCGATGTACCCCGGCGAACGGCTCAACGGATACAGCCATCTGCTGGGCCTGGTGCTCGCACTCGCGGCCACCGCGCTGCTGCTGGCCAAGACCCTGCCCACCGGCGACGCCGCGCGGATTGCCGGCGCGCTGGTTTTCTCGCTCTCGGCCGTGCTGTTGTATGCGGCCTCCACCCTGTTCCACAGCACCCGGGGACCGCGCAAGCGCTTCTGGGAGCGCGTGGACCACTGCGCCATCTACCTCTTGATCGCGGGCACCTACACGCCGTTCGCGCTGGTCACGCTGCACGGGCTCTGGGGCTGGCTGCTGATGGCGGCCGTGTGGGGCGCTGCGCTTTTCGGCATCGGACGCGAGCTGCTGCAGGCAGGCGGCGCGGACTCGAAGCCGCCGCTGGCGCTCTACATCGCGATGGGCTGGCTCGGCGTGCTGGCCGCGGTGCCGCTGGCCGCGCGGCTCGACAGCGGCGGCCTTGCGTGGCTGCTGGCCGGCGGCGTGCTCTACACCGTGGGCACGGTGTTCTATCGCAACCGGCGGGGCTTCCGGCATGCGCACGGCGCCTGGCACCTGTTCGTGCTGGCGGGGACGGCAAGCCACTTCGTGTCGGTGGGCTGGTTCGTGCTGTGATGCGCGGCCGCGGCCGTGCAGCCTCCCGGTGTAAGCGCCTGTTACCACCTCCCGTCAGGTTTTCGCTTCGTGAGATGTGCAAAATGCGCTCCATGCCAAATATCGCCTCCATCCTG
This sequence comes from Variovorax sp. 05T418, assembly GCF_056396385.1. NCBI lineage: Bacteria > Pseudomonadati > Pseudomonadota > Betaproteobacteria > Burkholderiales > Comamonadaceae > Variovorax > Variovorax sp. 05T418. The sequence continues at coordinate 413,468 of NZ_JBFTLJ010000002.1, forward strand.
AAATCCGAGATTTCCCGTGTCGCCCGCAAGGAAGTTCGCGCGGAGATCGAAACGCTCAGAAAAGCATCCACGCTGCACCGCGCCTCGATCGCCGCATTGCGCCGGCAGGTTGAAAAGCTCGAAAAGGAGCTGCGCCGCGCCACCAAAACCGTGGCGCGCGCCGCGCCCGCAGGCGATGCCGACGAGGCCGCCGAATCGGGCCCGCACCGGCGATTCAGCGCAAGCCGGCTGGCTGCGCACCGCGTCAAGCTCGGCCTCTCGGCCGCCGCCTACGGCAAGCTGGTGGGCGTGACGGGCCAGACCATCTACAAGTGGGAACAAGGCAAGGCCAGGCCGCGCAAGGCCCAGCTCGAAGGCCTGGCCGCCGTGCGGGGCCTCGGCCGGCGCGAAGTGGCCGAGCAGCTGAACGGATAAGCCGGCCGCGCTCTTCCTTCATGTCCAGCCTCATCGTGCACGGCGGCACGCCGCTTCGTGGGCGCATCACGCCTTCCGCCAACAAGAACGCCGTGCTGCCGGTGCTGTGCGCCACGCTGCTCACGCGCGAGCCGCTGCGCCTGCACGGCGTGCCCGACATCACCGACGTGCGCAAGATCCTCGAGATCTTCCGCAGCCTGGGCAGCCAGGTGCGCATGGACCACGCCACCGGCACGCTGGAGCTGCACCACCGCGACACGGCCTTCGATGCCGCGCGCGACCGCCTGCCCGAGGAAATGCGCTCGTCGATCATGCTGGTGCCGCCGCTGCTCGCGCGCTTCGGCATTGCGCGGCTCGAAGACAACGTCAAGGGCTGCACGCTGGGCGTGCGCGAGATCGATCCGCACGTCGATGTGTTCCGGCGCTTCGGCAGCGTGGTCGAACGCGCCAGCGGCTCGCTGCTGGTGCGCTGCGCCGGGCCGCTCGTGCCAGCGCAGCATTGGCTCGACTACGCCTCCGTCACCACCACCGAGAACTTCGTGCTGTGCGCAGCCGCAGCCAAGGGCAGCTCCACGCTCACCAATGCCGCCTCCGAGCCGCATGTGCAGGAGTTCTGCCGCTTCATGGCGATGCTGGGCGTGCGCATCGAGGGCATCGGCACCTCGCGGCTCACGGTGCACGGCGGCGGCGTGCTGGGCGGCGGGGAATTCCGCTTTGACGAGGACTTCCACGAGATCACCACCTTCCTTGCGCTGGGCGCCATCACGGGCGGCGACGTGGTCGTGCGCAACAGCGCGCCCGAGAACTTTCCGCTGATCGACCGCACCTTCGACAAGTTCGGCGTGACGGTCACGCACGCAGACGGCTGGTCGCGCGCCAGCAGCAACGGCCCGCTCAAGGTGCAGACGCCTTTCACCAGCAACGTGCTCACCAAGGTGGAAGCGGCGCCGTGGCCGTACTTCCCGGTCGACCTGCTTCCGATCTTCATTGCGCTGGGCGTGCGCGCCCAGGGCAATGCGATGTTCTGGAACAAGGTGTACGACGGCGCGCTGGGATGGACCGGCGAGTTGTCGAAGTTCGGCGCGCACGTGTTCTCCTCGGACCCGCACCGGCTCATCAGCTTCGGCGGCAGCCCGCTGACGCCGGCCGTGGTCGAGAGCCCCTACATCATCCGCGTGGCGATTGCGCTCTTCATGGTGGCGGCAAGCATCGAAGGCCGCTCCGAAATCCGCAACGCCGCGCCGATCCGCCGGGCCCACCCGCGCTTCGCCGAGAACCTGCGCAGCCTGGGCGCGCAGGTGGAGTGGACGAGCGAGGAATGAGCGCAGGGGCGGTTCAGCCCCACAGCGCATCCGCCGCGATGCGCGCCGCCGACGCGATGACGTCGTTGCGGCCCGGCGCATCCGGCGTGGGAAAGGTCAGGTAGACCGCCATCACCAGCGGCGCGCCGGCCGGCGGCCACAGCACGCCGATGTCGTTCACCGTGCCGTAGGAGCCGGCGCCGGTCTTGTCGCCCACCTTCCAGTCGGCCGGCACGCCCGCGCGGATGCGCGTGGCGCCGGTGGTGTTGCCCAGCAGCCAGGCCTCGAGCTGGCGGCGCTGCGCCGCAGCGAGCCCGTCGCCCAGCACCAGCCGCTGCAGGCTCGCGGCCATGGCCTCGGGCGAGGTGGTGTCGCGCGGATCGCCCGGAATGGCGCTGTTGAGTTCGGTCTCCCAGCGGTCGAGCCTGAAGACCGCATCGCCGATGGAGCGCGCGAATTCGGTCACCGCGGAGGGGCCGCCGAGGATCTTCATCAGCAGGTTGGCCGCGGCGTTGTCGCTGTACTGGATGGTGGCGGCGCACAGCGCGGAAACCGCCATGCCCTGCCCCAGGTTCTTCTCGGTGATGGGCGAGTTGGGAAGGATGTCGCTCCTCGCGTAGCTCACGCGCCGCTCCAGCAGGCCGGGCTCGCGGCTGCTGCGCGCGAGGATGGCGGCGGACACCATCATCTTGAAGGTGCTGCACATCGGGAAGCGCTCGGTGGCGCGGTGCTGCACGCGCGCGCCGGTGGCGGTGTCGAAGGCCGCGAGGCCAAGCCGCCCGCCCACGGAGCGTTCGAGGGCCGCGAGCTGCGCTTCGGCCTTCGAAAACGTGGCGGCTTGCGGCGCCTTGGCGGACCAGGCGGTACAGGCGCTGGCCAAGGGCAAGGCGGAGGCGGCGAGCAGGAAAGTGCGGCGATTGGCGAAGGATGTCATTGGTTTTTTCTGCGAGTGGATGGAACGGCGGCCATCGTAGGAGCGCCATCGCGCAGGCTCCAGCGTTGGGAGGCGCAGCCGCGTCTCGGCTGTATCGGGTGTAACTGCAGGAATCATTCAACTTATCGGTTGAATGGTTTCCGGAGCACGACTATATTCAACCTCATGGTTGAACTAGACGACGAGCGGCTCGATGCCGTGTTCCATGCCCTGGCCGACAGCACGCGCCGCACCATGCTGCAGCTGCTGGCCCAGGGCGAATGCAGCGTGGGCGAGCTGGGCGCGCCGTTTCGCATGTCGTTTGCGGGCGCATCCAAGCACGTCAAGGCGCTGGAGCGCGCCGGGCTGGTTTCCCGCACCGTGCAGGGCCGCGCGCACGTCTGCCGGCTGGAGCCGGCGGCGCTCGCATCGGCCAACGCATGGCTGCGCTACTACGAAGGCTTCTGGAGCAACCACCTGGACGCGCTGGAGAAGGAACTGCGGTGCGAAGCATCCCGCGGCAAGTGAAGTCCCCATTCTTTTTCAAGGAGCAAGCCATGGCCAAGAGCCACCTCGGAACCCTGATCGAACCCGGTACCCTGCGCATGGAGCGCACCCTGCCCGCCCCCGTCGAGCGCGTGTGGGCCTATTTCGTCGACCCCGGCAAGCGCGCCGCCTGGCTGGCCGGCGGCACCATGGCCGAGGAGCCCGGCAGCGTGTTCGAGCTGCGCTTCGACCACACCCGGCTTTCCGGCGAAGTGGCCCCCGAGCGCTTCGCCGCCTGCCGCAGCCCCATCCTCCAGAAATCGCGGATCGTCGAATTCGAACCGCTGAAGCGCCTGACCATCAGCTGGGGCAGCGAAAGCGCCACCGCCTCCGAGGTCAGCTTCGAATTCACGCAAGAGGGCGACACCACCCGCCTCGTGCTCACGCACCGCCGCCTGCCCGATCGCAAGGACACGCTCAGCGTCGCCAGCGGCTGGCATGCCCACCTCGACGTGCTCGACGACGTGCTGCACGGCCGCAAGCCGCGGGGGTTCTGGACCCAGCACGCGGCGCTCGAGAAGGCCTACGACGAACGCCTTCCGGCCTGAGCGGCCCTTCCGGAGTCGGATGGCGACTACAGGCAAGCGAGCGCGCTTGCGTTAAGGTGCGGAGCATCCGCCGACTCCGAAGCACCCCATGGCCACCACCCCCTCCCCCGTACCGGTCCGCAAGCATTTCTCGATGATCCGCGGCTTTCACCTGGCCGATGCATTCACGCTCGGCAACGCGGCATGCGGGGTGGGCGCGGTGTTCCTTTCGATGGCCTTCATGGCGAGCCAGTCGCTCGCGCAATTCCTCTGGGCCGCCGCCCTCGCGCCCGCGGCCTTCGTGTTCGACGTGTTCGACGGGCGCATCGCGCGCTGGCGGCAAACGCATTCGGCGCTGGGGCGCGAACTCGATTCGCTGGCCGACGTGATCTCCTTTGGCGTGGCGCCGGCCGCGCTCGGCTTTGCCGCGGGCCTGGACGGCGGCTGGGATTGCGTGCTGCTGATCTATTTCGTGTGCTGCGGCGTGAGCCGGCTCGCGCGCTACAACGTCACGGCCGAGGCGCTGTCCGCGGGCGCCGACAAGGTCAAGTACTTCGAAGGCACGCCCATCCCGACCAGCGTGGTGCTGGTGGGCGTGCTGGCCTGGGCCGCCTGGCAGGGGCGCATCGGCGACGGGGTGTGGGGCGGCGCCTGGATGCTCGGCCCCTGGCAGCTGCATCCGCTCGCGCTGCTCTTCGCGCTCTCGGGCACGCTGATGATCAGCAAGACGCTGCGCATTCCCAAGTTTTGACCGTCCGCTCATTCACATCCCATCCCATGTCGAAGGCACCCTTCCCCCACGGCGCGGCCACCGGCCTCGACCAGCTGGTGCGCATTGCCGCCGGGCAGCCGCTGTCACCGGCCTGCGACCATTTCTACTTCCTGCGCCACGGCCAGACCGGCCGCAATGCGCAGCGCATCTTCCAGGCCGTGGACGAGCCGCTGAGCGAGCTCGGCCTGCAGCAGGCTGCACGCGCCGCCCAGCTGCTGGCTGGCGAGCCGATCCGCACCATCGTCTGCAGCGACGCCCGCCGCGCGCACGACACGGCGCATGCCGTGGCCACCGTGCTGCGCCTCGAGCCCACGCCGCAGGCGGGCCTGCGCGAGCGCAACTTCGGCGCGCTCATCGGCACCTCGTCGGCCGAGATCGACTGGGCCTGCGAGCCCGAGGGCGGCGAAACCCTGGCCCAGTTCGTGGCCCGCAAGCGGCTCGCGCTGGAGGCCGCACTCGCGCAGCCCGCGCCGGTGCTGGTGGTGGCGCACGGGGGCACGCTCTACGCGCTGGCGGCGCTGATCGGCCTGCCGATCGACCTGGCCCTGCTCGGCAATGCGCAGCCATTGCGTTTTTCGCGCAGCGGCCCCACATGGACCGTGACGCCGCTGCTGCGGCATGCCGACGGCGGCTCGAGCCTGGCCTGAGGCGGCCGGCAGGCGTACCGTTCGGCATCCACACCACCGAAAAGCATGGAATTCAAGGACTACTACAGCGCCCTGGGCATCGACCGCACCGCGTCCGAGGACGACGTGCGCAAGGCCTACCGCAAGCTCGCGCGCAAGTACCACCCCGACGTCAGCAAGGAGCCCGACGCCGAGAAGCGCATGCGCGACATCAACGAAGCCAACGACGTGCTGCGCGACAAGGAAAAGCGTGCCGCCTACGACGCGCTGGCCGACCGCGTGGCGCGCGGCGGCCACGCGCAGGGCGACTTCCAGCCGCCGCCGGACTGGGACACGGGCTTCGAGTTCCACCGCGGGCCGAACCAGGGCCCGGCCGACCATGCCGACTTCAGCGAGTTCTTTTCGTCGCTGTTCGGCGAGGCCGAGCGCCGCGGCGCGGCAAGGCGCAACTACCGCGCGCGCGGCGAAGACCACCACGCGGCGATCGAGATCGCGCTCGAGGATGCGCTCAACGGCGCCGAGCGCGAGATCACGCTGCGCGCACAGGAGCTCGATGCAGAGGGCCGGCCCGTCTTCAAGACGCGCACGCTCAGCGTCAAGATCCCGCCCGGCGTGCATCCGGGGCAGTTCATCCGGCTCGCCGGCCAAGGCATGCCGGGCCATGGCGGCGAACCCGCGGGCGACCTGTACCTGGAGGTGCGCATCGCGCCGCACCGGCTCTACCGCATCGAGGAACGCGACCTCTACATGACGCTGCCCGTCACGCCGACCGAAGCCGCGCTCGGTGCGCAGGTCCAGGTGCCCGTGCCTACCGGCGGCGTGGTCGAGGTGACCGTGCCGCGCAACGCGCGCAGCGGCCTCAAGCTGCGGCTCAAGGGCCGCGGGCTGGCCGGCAAGCAGCCTGGCGACCTGTACCTGCTGCTCGACATCGCCCTGCCCCCGGCCGACAGCGAGGCCGCGCGCAAGGCTTACGAGCAGCTGGCGCAGGCATCCGCTTCGTTCAACCCACGCCAGCATCTGGGAGTGTGAGCATGGCGACCGTTTCCGTGACAACCACAGCCATCAGCGCGTCGCAGCCGCTCGCCGCCAGCGAGCTGGCCCATGCCTGCGGCGCCGACACCGAATGGGTGGTGCAGCTCGTCGAGGTGGGCATCGTGCAGATATCCACGGCCGAGGCGCCGCCCGAGCACTGGCGGTTCTCGAGCACCGACCTGCAATGCGCGCTCGAGGCGCGCCGCCTGGAGCGCGACTTTGGCGTGGGCCTCGATGCCGCTGCGCTGATCCTCGATCTGCAGCACGAGGTACGGCGGCTCAAGGCCGTGATCCGGGCGCACGGGCTTCGCTAGCCGCGGCCAGGCAAGCGCCGCAGATCAGCCCGGCTTGCCGCGCGTTGTCTTCTTCTGGCCTTCGGCGCGCGGTGCATTCGCGGCCGCCGCCGGCCCGGTGCCGGCGTTCAGCTGATCGACCCACAGCAAGGTGTCGACGTAAGACATGAACCGGTTGAGGTATTCGGGCGACAGCTCATGCATCAGCATGAGCGACCGGTGCACCAGGTGGTGCGAGTTGAGCGGGCCCGCGTTCTCCGGCACCTTGGCCAGCGACTGCGTCAGCCGCCGGTCGGCACTGAGCCGCGACCAGGTGCTCCTGAAGTAGCGCAGCGTCTTGAGCTCGGGGGTGGCGGGCGCGGCTTCGTCGGCCGCCGCGCCGTCATCGCCTTGCAGCGGCGCCTGCCGTGCCATGTGCTCGACGAGTTCCGCGAGCGGACCGCGGGGAAGCTGGGCCGCCTGTTTCGCGTTGGCATCTGAATTGGCCGAAGCACCGTCAACGCACCGGGCCTCTTCGACCTTCTCGCGATACGCCGCCAGCAGCGCGGCCAGCCGCTCGTCGAGAATGCGCCGCGCATCGCCTTCATGGGCGGCCGCGCGCCTCGCAAGCGCCTCGATGAAGCGAAAGCGCACGGGATCCCGGCGATGGCCGCCCTGTGCGCGCCAGGCGTCGAGCACCGCCGCCGGGTCCATGCGACTGCCGCTATTCACGGGACTTGGTGCCGGCGCCGGCCTGCCGCGGCGTGGGCGCCATCTCGACGCGCCGGTTCTTCGCGCGCCCTTCGGCATCGGCATTGGACGCCACCGCCTGCTCGGAACCGAAGGCCGCGGCAAACACCGACGACGACGGAACGCCCTCCTCGATCAGGGCCCGCGTCACCGTCAAGGCGCGCTGGGCCGAGAGCTCCCAGTTGTCGGCGAAGGGCCGGTTGCCGTCCTTCGACTGGCGCATCTGCCGGTCGTCGGTGAAGCCGCTCACCATCAGCACCTCGTCGCGCGCGCGCAGGTAGCTGGCCACGGGCGCGGCCAGGCTCTTGAGCACTTGCCGGCCTTCGGGCTGCAGGTCGGCCGAGTTGAAGGCGAACAGCACGCTGCCGCTGATGCCGATGCGCCCGTTGTTCAGCGTGACGCGGCCCGCCGCGAGCGGCCCGGCCAGCGCCTGCTCGAGCGCCTCGCGGCGCTGCGTCTCGGCCTGGCGCTGCTGCACCTCGGCCTGCAGCCTGGTCGCCAGGTCCAGCTGCATGCCGAGTGCGCCCACGAGGATCAGCACGAAGGCCCCGACCAGCCCCGACATCAGGTCGCCGAAGACCGCCCACACCGGCACGCTCGGCTCCAGGCCGGCGTCGAGATCGTCGCGCATCACGCTTCGCTGCCCACGGCGGCCTGCCGGCTCGCGATCTGCTGCAAGTCTTCGACGATCTGCTTCTGCGACATGATGCTCAGGTCGATGACTTCCCTCGCCTGCGCCACGTAGTAGGCCAGCTGCTCGTCGCTGCGCGCAATGGACTTGCCCAGCGCGCCCTCGACGCGCTGCAGGTGGGCCACCAGCTTGTCGTTCGATTCGCTGAACAGCTGCACGGCAAAGCCGAAGGCCTCGCCAAGGCTGGCCACTTCGACGGCACTGCCGGTGATCTGCGCGGCGACCGCGGCCATCTTTCCGGTTTCCTCGTCGACCTTCTCGGTGAAGCGGCTGCCCACGCGGTCCAGCACATCCGCCGATGCACCGACCAGCGCATCGACCGCCGAGCGCTGCTCGGTGGAGGCATGGTTCACCGCATCGAGCAGGGTTTCCAGCGTTTCCATGATGCGGCTGCGTTCTTCCAGCATCGCGTTGTCGCGCGCCATGCTGTCGGACAGTTTCTGGCGCAACTCGGCCACCACTTCGGCCGCCACCCGCGGCGCTTCCGACGCGGCCTGCAGCAGCTGGGCGATCTCGCCGACCGTGTTCTTCGCATGCGCCTCGGCCTGGGTCGACATGTCGCGCGCGGTCTGCGCCAGCGCATCGAAGAGCTGCTGCTGCTGGCTTGCCGTGTGCGCGCCCGCCTGCTGCCACTCCTGCTGCAGCGATGCGGACACCGTGGCCAGCGCCTCTGTCCAGGCCGACAGGCGCTGCTCGTCGCGCGCTGCGATGTCGGCCTGCAGCGTGGCGTGCGCCTGCTCCACGGTGCGCAGCAGCGATGCCGAGTGCTGCTCGAAGCCGGCCGTGGCCGCCGCGAGCGACTGCTGCGCCTCCAGCGACAGCTTTTCGCTGACGCGCTGATGCTGCGCGAGTGCGCTGCCCCAGGTGTCCGACACGCCGGCCGCCGTGCTCTCCAGTCGGGCCGAGACGCCCTCCACCAGCGAGGCCGAGCGCTGCTCGAAGGTTTCGGCAAAGCGGTCATGCGAAGCGCGCAGGTCGCTCGACAGCGCCTCGGAGGTGCGCTGGTGATCGGCCAGCGCAGCCTGCCAGGTGCCCGCCACGCTGGCGGTGGTGGCCTCGAAGCGGCTCGAAAGGCCGTCGAGCTGCTGCTGCACGGTGCGCGCGACGGTGTCGTGCAGCGAGGCCGTCTCGCGCGCGATGCCCGCCATGGTGGCCTCGACCACCGGCTGGATCGTCGCGCCGGCGATGCGCGCGCTTTCGCTCAGGCTCTGCTTGAGCGACTGGTCGACCGAGGACGCCAGCCCGGCATACACGGCCTCGGCCTTGGTGTGGAACTGCGCCTGGCCGGCGGCAAGGCGCTCGTTCAGGGCCTGGCTCTGCCGCTCCATCGCGGCCATCATGGCCTGCAGCTGGTCGACCAGCCGCGGCATCTGGTGCGCCTGCTGCTCGAGCAGCTGGAACGAGGCCTCGCGCTGGTGGGCCAGCGAATAGGCGCGCAGCGTGGTCGCGATCTTGCTGTCGAGCATCTGCCCGGCCTGCAGCCGCTCGCGCCGGCACAGTGCCGAGGCCAGCCCCAGCATCGCCGAAGCGGCCACGCCGGCCACCGAAGTGCCGAACGCCAGCCCCAGGCCCTTCACGGGCGCCGACAGCGAGGCGCGGATGGCCGGCAGGTCCGTCGCGCTTTCCAGCGCCATGCCGGTGCCGTTCAGCGTGACCACCATGCCGAGGAAGGTGCCCAGCATGCCCAGCAGCACCAGCAGTCCGGCCAGGTAGGGCGTGAGCGCCGGACCCGGCAGGCCGACGCGCTCGCCCTCGATGCGAAGGCGCACCGCGTTGCGCAGCGTGGGATGCAGCCGGTCGAGCCACGCACCCAGGCTCGCGGGCGGGCCGGAAAGATCCGCCACGGCACGCGACAAGGTGGCGGTGGCCTGCTGGAAGCGGTGCAGTTCCAGCGCCCCCATCAGGTAGAACGCGCCGACCAGCATCGTGACGGCGAGCGCCAGCGTGTGCGAGCCGACGTATCCGGCGCCGACCCAGCAGACGACGGCCAGGCCCGCAGCAAAAACAGCGTAGTGAAGAAATCTATTCATGGCACTCTGGTTGCCTCATGCGAAGGGCTTCGAGCAGCCCTTCGATCGGTTGGAATCGGAAATCGAGTTCGGCGAGCAGCACGTTCTTCATGTCCTTGCGGAACACATGCAGCCACTCGCCGGCCTCTGCGTCGCTGCCGGGTTCGCCCGTCGTCTCCGGGCTGGCCTGGCGCAGGCGCGTGAAATGCTTTTCGAGCAGCGCGGGCACGGAAGCGAGCAGGCTGTGCTCGCGCGCCGCCAGCACCTGCTCCATCACCACATCCACCGCCGCAAGCCGGGCCATGGCCGGCGACCTGGCCGCCAGCAGCGCCCGCAAACGGCCGCGCAGCGGGCCGATGCCCGCTTCCATGGCCTGTTGCAGCGCGAGATGGCGGCGGCGAAACGGCGTGAAGTCGACGGCTGCCGCGACAGCGCCGTCCTCGGCCACGGCCTTGGCCAACGCAGTTCGCGCACGGACGCATTCGCGCTCCTCGGCGCTCGCGGAAGCCCGCGCGCGCGAAGGCGCTGCGGCCGTCGCCACGGCGCCGTCGAGCGCGGCCGACAGCGAAATGGCGTCGGTCCAGCCGAACCATTGGCTCAATCGATCCGCGGTGGCTTGCCGGGGTTCGCGAACGTCGGCATCGGTCAGCCGAGAGAGCAAGCGAACAAGCGCCGAGCCGTTGAAAACTGTGCGCTGTGAAACTTGCGCCATACCCGCCAGAACGAAAAACCTGGCAGTCTACACCGGCGGCTCTCCTTGGCCCTCCCTCTCCACGGCCGCTGCCGGAAGGGAAAGTTCAAGCAAACGTTCCAATCGGTAACCAGGCGTTCCGCCGAGTTCAGCCCGCCGCTTCCGCGGGCCAGCCCGAGCGTGCCGCGCGTTCGAGCGCAGAACGCACCACCAGCCGGTGGAACGGTGCGATCAGCCGGATGTAGTTGCGGCCGAAGAGGTTATGGCAGTGCACCACCGTGACGGCGGTGAGCGAATCCCCCGCCACGGAGCGCATCACCGAGACGCGGAAATCCAGGTGCCGGTCGTCCTCGCCCAGCACCACCTCGTTGGCATGCGTTTCGTAGATGCGAAAGATGCCCACGCGCGGCGCACCGCCCGGCCTGTCCGCACGCAGCGCGCTGGCCGTCTTGAGGCCGAAGCCGCCGACCAGCCGGTCGCGCAGTGCCATCAACCTGTCGACCCAGGGAGCGGGACGCTCGAACGCGAAGCGCGCAAGCGCCATCACGTCGCGGGTGGCGCCCGGCGGCAGGTCGATGGCAAACGCGTCGGCCAGGAAGGCGCCGCGATAGAGGCCGGCCACGCACGCGCCCGAGGGCAGCGCCTCGCGGCGGGACTTGTGCAATCGATGGTTGTTTGTCATTGGAAGATCTCGAACACGTCGCCGTTGGTCGGCGTCGCCTGCTCGTGATAGATGTCGTAGAGATACTGCGACAGCTCGGCGCGAGAGACGTCGGATGGAATTGCCAGCTGGATCCTGCGGCGCTTGCCATCGGGCCCCATCAAATAGCCGTGCCACCGGTCCTCGGCTCTTTCGATGGCCATGACCTCGCCGAACACATTGAACAGGTAGCGCTCGCCGCTCATGGGTATTCACGCTGGACCGCGTGCGAAAAAACCAGCGGATCGGCCGCGAGCGAAGCCGGAAGAAAGGTCGGGCGCAGGTTGACGGCCGCCAGCTCCGCGATGGGAAACCAGCGGAATTCCAGATCCAGGTGGCTCTCGATGCCCCGGTAGCTTCGCGCCTTGTCGAGATGCGGCGAATCCTCGGGCAGCGAGACAAGAAAATAGAACCCGATCTCGTGGTTGCGCCGGCCCGCAAGGTCAAAGAAATTCTCGGCCACATGAAGCAGCCGGCCGCATTCGACTTCTTCGCCAAGCTCCTCCCTCATCTCCCGCACGATGGTGGCCGAGGCCTCTTCGCCGACTTCGACCCTGCCGCCCGGCAAGGCCCAGTAGCCGTCGCCCGGCGCCCGGTGAAGCAGCGCATGGCCCGCATGAAGAATGACCGCGGCGGCCCGCACCTGGAAGCGCTGGCCGTGGAGATGGACTGAGATCATGAGGGCTCGAGTATCGGTGGTTAAAGTCCGAACCACGCCGCGTAGAAGATGAACCCAACCCACCACCCGATGCCTCTCGAAACCAAGCCCCGCTGCACCTGGGCCCAGAGCGATCCGCTGCTGGCCGCCTACCACGACGCCGAATGGGGCGTGCCCGAGCGCGACAGCCGCGCGCTGTGGGAAAAGCTCATGCTCGATGGCTTCCAGGCGGGCCTGTCGTGGCTCACGATTTTGCGCAAGCGCGATGCCTTCCGTGCTTCATTCGAGGGCTTCGTGCCCGAAAAAGTGGCGCGCTTCACCGCGGCCGACGTCGACCGGCTGATGCTGGACGCAGGCATCGTGCGCTCGCGCGCCAAGATCGAGGCCACCATCGGCAACGCCCGCGCCTACTTGGCGATGCAGGCCGCGGGCGAGGATTTTTCGGAATTCGTCTGGGGCATGGCCGGCGGCAAGCCCATCGTCAACAGGACCGGCGCGGTGCCGACGAAGACGCCGCTTTCGGAACAGATGTCGGCGGCCCTGAAGAAGCGCGGCTTCAAGTTCGTGGGGCCGGTGATCGTCTATGCATGGATGCAGGCCACCGGCATCGTGGACGACCATGCGCCCGACTGCTTCTGCCACCACGCCGCGCCGCGGCAGCGCTGAAAACGCAAAAAGCCGGACGGCACCTGGGGCGCCGTCCGGCTTTTTTCCTACAGAGGAAAGACGCGCGGCCTGATGCCGCGGTCTCTTCTCTTCTGCCCGCCTTCTTACAGGCCGGCTTGGCGCGTGAAGCTGCGTGCTTGCTCGGGAACCACGCTGCCGGCGAAAGCTTCGCGGCGCAGGTTCTGGCCGGGCGCGTGAGCGGCGGCAACAGCTTCGCTGCGGACTGCGGCGCGGTCGGTCGAAGCAGCCAGCACGGGAGCCACGGTGGCCGAAGCGGCGTCGCTGTAGACATTGCCTTCGCGGGCAGCGGCGGCGGCTTGGGGAGCCACGTCGGCGCGGCTGTAGCCAGCGGTCAGGGGCTGCACGCCTTCGTAGGTTTCTGCATGGGCGCCGGCAGCGGCGAGCAGGGACAGAGCGGCGGCGGCGAGGATGTTCGAGGTCTTCATTTCAATTTCCTTCTTGATCGGGCTTTGGATGCCCTGAAGTTTGCACCAGGATGACAAGGGAAAACCCTAGTCAAACTGAATCGCAGTGTTCATGAAACTGAAACAATGACGGGGAACTTTTTGGCGTGAGCGCCAAAGTGCACACTTGGCTTAAGAAATTCGTCCCAATCGGTGTGCTTTTTTCTCTGGCTCCGTCGGGCGGCGAGTATCGCGCAAGATGGCCCACGCATGTTGCATGCCAGCCACTGCGGGCTCAGGAACGCGGCCAGCCGCGCACCAGCGTCCGGATCGCCACCGCGCCGCTCCCCTTGACCTCGGCGCGGTAGCTGCCCACCAGCGCTTCGCGTTCGGCCGCGGCCTGCGGGTCGTTGCGCCAGGCCAGCAAGGCGGCCACGTCCGCATCGGGCAGCGCCGCGAGCAGCGCCTGCGTGACCTGCCTCTCGAACTCGCGCGCCACCGTCAGCAGGTTGCGCGGCCGCGGCGAGGTGATGCCGCGCGACCACAGCGTGTCGACGGCCATGTCGAGCGTGCGGTCCGGCAGCGAGGTGAACTGGCCGGCGTTGCCGCGCGCCAGCTGCTTGGCGACCGAGCTCAGCAGCAGCTGGCTCGAAAAGTCGACTTCGCGCAGGTCGGCCACGGCCATGCGCTCGAGCAGTTCGGTGCGCGCGGGATCGGCTGGCTTCGCGCGTTCGCGGTTGAAGAATTCCTGCTTGCCTGCGTCGTCCATGGCGGCGTAGTCGGCGCGCAGCTTCGAGAACCGGGCCACCGCGGCCTGCACCTGCGCACCCGGCGCCGCACCGCCCTTGCCCGCAGCCGCCACTTCCTGCTGGATGGCGGCCACGGATGCGGCCACGTCGAAGGACCGCGCGGCGGCCGCGTCAAGCGCCTGGAGCGCCTTGCCGGCAATGGCCTGGTCAGGAGGCTCGAGCAGCTGGCGCGCATCGCGCGACACCGCCCCCGGCGCGTAGGCTGCCTGGTAGCGCGCCTGCACGCCCTCGAACTGCAGCAGGGCCTGGGCACGGTCTTGCGCAGAGGCGATGGCCGGTGCGATCAGCAGCGACAGCAGCAGAAGAAAAGGCGCGCGAAAGAAGCGCCGCGAAGCAACTGGAAAGGCAAGCATGGCGCCATTATTGGCGCCGCCATGATTGCCTCTCTGCTTCAGGCCGCTGCCAGCTCCGCGCGCAGCAGCTTCGCCGCCGCCACCATGTTCGACAGCGCGGCCTCGGTCTCCGGCCAGCCCCGGGTCTTCAGGCCGCAGTCGGGGTTGATCCACAGGTTCCCGGGCGGCACCACGCCGGCGGCCTTGCGCATCAGGCGCACGATCTCGTCCACCGAGGGCACGCGCGGCGAGTGGATGTCGTACACGCCGGGGCCGATCTCGTTCGGGTAGCGGAAGCCGCCCGCGCTGTTCTCGCCACCCAATCCGCCGAACGCGCGCAGCAATTCCATGTCGGAGCGGCTGGTCTCGATGGTGATCACGTCGGCGTCCATGGCCGCGATCTCGGGCAGGATGTCGTTGAACTCCGAATAGCACATGTGGGTGTGGATCTGCGTCTGGTCGCGCACGCCCGAGGCGCTGATGCGGAAGGCGCGCGTGGCCGACTTCAGGTAGGCCGGCCAGCCGGCGCGGCGCAGCGGCAGGCCTTCGCGGATGGCGGGCTCGTCGATCTGGATGATGCCGATGCCGGCCGCCTCGAGGTCCACCACCTCGTCGCGGATCGCCCAGGCGATCTGCTCGCAGGTGGTGCTGCGCGGCTGGTCGTCGCGCACGAAGGACCATTGCAGGATCGTGACGGGGCCCGTCAGCATGCCCTTCATCGGCAGTTGGGTGAGGCTCTGCGCATAGGCGGTCCACTCGACCGTCATCGGCGCGGGGCGCGCCACGTCGCCGAAGATGACCGGCGGCTTCACGCAGCGCGAGCCGTACGACTGCACCCAGCCATTGGCGGTGAAGGCAAAGCCGTCGAGCTGCTCGCCGAAGTACTCGACCATGTCGTTGCGCTCGGCCTCGCCATGCACCAGCACGTCGATGCCCAGTTCTTCCTGCTTGCGCACGGCCAGCGCGATCTCGGCGCGCATCTTCTCGCGGTAGCCCGCGGCATCGAGCTCGCCGCGCTTGAAGGCGGCGCGCGCGGCGCGGATCTCCTGGGTCTGCGGGAACGAGCCGATCGTGGTGGTGGGCAGCGCGGGCAATGCGAAGCGCGCGCGCTGCACCTGCTGCCGCTGGCCGAAGGGGGATGCGCGCTGGTCGTCGCCGGCCACGCTGCGCGCGAGCCGCAGCGCCACGTCCGCGCGATGCACGCGCGGGCTGCTGCGCCTTGCGGCCACCGCGGCGCGCGCGGCTTCGAGCTCTTGCGCAACCGAGTCTTCGCTGCCGTCGAGCACGGCGCGCAGCACGCGCAGTTCGCCGAGCTTTTCGACGGCAAAGGCGAGCCAAGACCTGAGTTCCGCATCGAGCTTGTCTTCCGCCGCCAGGCTGAACGGCACGTGCAGCAGCGAGCACGATGGTGCGATCCAGAGTTCGCCGCGCCGCTTGTCGACCACCGGGCGCAGCGTGGCAAGCGCGGTGTCCAGGTCGGTGCGCCAGATGTTGCGGCCGTCGACGATGCCGATCGACAGCACCTTGTGCGTGGCGAGCCAGTCGGCCACCCCGGTCAGCTCCTGCGGCGCGCGCACGGCGTCCACGTGCAGGCCGGCCACCGGCAGCTGGCAGGCCAGGCGCAGGTTGTCGGACAGCGGCGAGAAGTAGGTGGCCAGCAGCAGCTTGGGCGCGCTGCGCGCCAGCTGCCAGTAGGCGCGCTCGAAGGCGGTGCGCCAGGCATCGGGCAGGTCGAGCCCGAGGATGGGTTCGTCGATCTGCACCCATTCCACGCCCTGCTGCTTGAGCCGGTTCAACACCTGTTCGTACACGGGCAGCAATGCATCGAGCAGCGAGAGGCGGTCGAAGCCCGCCTCCTTCTCCTTGCCCAGGTACAGGAAGCTCAGCGGCCCGAGCAGCACGGCCTTGACCGCATGGCCGGCCTGCTGCGCCTCGGCCACCTCGTCGAAGAGCCGCGTCGAGGCCAGCCTGAACTGCGTGGCCGCGGTGAACTCGGGCACGAGGTAGTGGTAGTTGGTGTCGAACCACTTGGTCATCTCCAGCGCGAAGGTGCCCTCTGCGCCGTGCTTGCAGCCGGCATCGTGCACATGGCCGGCCTCGTCTTCCACGCCGCGCGCCATCTTGAAATAGCGCGACAGCTCGGGCTCGTCGCCCTTGAAGCCGAAGCGCGCCGGCTCGCAGCCGAAGAGCTGGACGTGGTTGGCCACGTGGTCGTAGCAGGCGAAGTCGCCCACCGTCACGTAGTCGAGCCCCGCGTCGCGCTGGGCCTGCCAGTGGCGCGCGCGCAGCTGGCCGCCAACTTCTTCCAGCGCGGCGCGGTCGATCTCGCCGCGCCAGTGCTTTTCGAGCGCGAACTTGAGTTCCCGGTGGGCGCCCATGCGCGGAAAGCCGAGGATGTGGGTACGGGTGGTCATTGCAGGTATTCCGGTCGCTGTATCTTGGAAATCGGCAATGGTCGGGCTTTGGGCTCTATGATTCAAACGAAACCTTTTGCCCATTCACTTGAAACTCATTCATGTTGCAGTCGATCCTCGAGATACGCCACCTGCGCACGCTGGTTGCGCTGCGCGACACCGGCAGCCTGGTGCGCGCGGCGCAGTTGCTGAACCTCACGCAGTCGGCGCTGTCGCACCAGATCAAGCTGCTCGAAGACCGCTACGGCGCGCAGCTCTTCGAGCGCAAGTCGGTGCCGCCGCAGTTCAGCACCACCGGGCTGCGGCTGTTGCAGCTGGCCGATGCGGCGCTGCCGCTGGTGGAGGAAGCCGAGCGCGACGTGGCGCGGCTGGCGCTGGGCCGCAGCGGGCAGCTGCGCATCGTGGTCGAGTGCCACACCTGCTTCGACTGGCTGATGCCGGCCATGGATGCCTTCCGCCAGCGCTGGCCCGAGATCGAGCTGGATATCGTCTCGGGCTTTCATCCCGACCCGATCGCGCTGGTGATGCAGAACCGCGCCGAGGTGGCGATCGTCTCCGAGCAGGACCCCGACGAAACCGTCGACTACCACGCGCTGTTCCGCTTCGAGATCGTCGCGCTGCTCGCCAACGACCATGCGCTCGTGGCCAAGCCGCATCTCACAGCGCGCCACTTTGCCGACCAGACGCTGATCACCTACCCCGTGCCCGACGAGATGCTGGACATCGTGCGCCAGGTGCTGGCGCCGGCCGGCGTGGCACCCGTGCACCGCCGCACGACCGAGCTCACGGTGGCGATGCTGCAGCTGGTGGCCAGCGGGCGCGGCGTGGCCACGCTGCCGCTGTGGGCGGTGCAGAACTACCTGGACCGCGGCTATGTCACGGCGCGGCGCGTGGGCGCCCGGGGCCTCACGGGGCGGCTGTACATGGCCTGCACGCAGGGCACGTCCGGGCAGCCGTGGCTGGCGGACTTCGTGCGCGTCACGCGCGAGAGCTGCTTCAAGAGCCTGCCCGGGATCGAGCTGCTTTGACAGGCGTCTTCCTGGGCGGCCTGGCAGCTTTTCTGCTGGACTCGGCAGCGATCCAATCGCGGAAGGCCGCCACCTTCGGCCTGTGGCGGCTGTCTTCGGGGTACACGAGGTAGTAGGCAAAGTCTTCGAGCCACGCGGCTTCCGACAGCTGGACCAGCCGGCCTTCGGCCACCTCGTCCGCCACCAGCGCCGCCGGCAGCAAGCCCGCGCCCTGCCCCGCAAGCACCGCCTTCAGCAACAGGCCCGAATCATCGAAGGACGGGCCGCGTGCCGGCCTTGCATCTTCGATGCCCTGCGCCTCGAACCACATGGCCCAGCCCTTGCGCTCGGCATCGTTCACGCGCGGCCAGCGCGTGAGATCGGCCGGCGATCCAGGCATGCTGAGCTGCCTGACCAGGGCCGGCGTTGCAACCGGAACAATCTCCACCGTGAGCACGCGCTGGCTGATCAGGCCGGGATAACGGCCGAGCCCATGGCGGATCGCCACGTCCACGCCGTCGCGCGAAAAATCGGCGAGCGCGGTGCTGCTCACCACCTGCAGGTCGATGTCCGGATGCGCATCGTGAAAGCTCTTCAGGCGCGGCACCAGCCAGGCTGAGGCGAAGAACGGCGTGGTGCTCACCGTGAGGATGCCGGTCTCCGCGGGCATGGCGATGCGGCGCGTGGCGTCGCTGATCTGCCGGAAGGCATTGCGCACCGGCGGCAGGTAGGCCTGGCCCGCATCGGTCAGGAAGATGCCGCGGTTCGCGCGCCGGAACAGCGCAATGCCCAGGTGCAGCTCCAGCGACTTGATCAGCTGGCTCACGGCGCCGGCGGTCACGCAGAGCTCGTCGGCCGCGTTCTTCACCGAGAGATGGCGGGCGGTCGCCTCGAAGGCGCGGAGTGCGTTGAGCGGTGGAAGCTGATGTTCCATGGTTTAGGCAATCTGATTCGATCGCCTCAGAAAATCTGGTTTGCGAGGCCGCATGGTAAGGAGGAGCATCCACTCTTCTGCGCCGGAGTCCATTCTCCAGCCAATAGATATTCTGAGCAAACCCGGAGACCCGCCCTTGACCTCCTTCTCCTCCCATCCGCCGCCCCGCGCACGCCTCTTCCGCGGCTGGTTCGTGGTGGCCGGCGCCTTCGCCGTCACGCTCGTCGGCTTCGGCAGTGCCTACACCTTCAGCGCCTTCCTCGAATCGCTGCAGCGCGACTTCGGCGCCTCGCGCGGCTCGGCGTCGCTGGTGTTCTCGCTTGCGGGCTTTCTCTACTTCGGGCTGGGCGTGGTCAGCGGCCCGCTCGCGGACCGGTGGGGTGCGCGGCGGCTCGCGGTCGCGGGCATGGTGCTGGTCGGCCTGGGCCTGGCCGCCGCGGGACAGGCGCGCAGCCTGGCCGAGGCTTGCCTGGCCTATGGCCTGGGCGTCGGGCTCGGCGTCGGCGCCTCCTATGTGCCGGTGCTGGGCGCGGTGCAGCGCTGGTTCGTCAGGCGGCGCGGATTCGCCTCGGGGCTGGCGGTGAGCGGCATCGGCGTGGGCACGCTGGCGATGCCGCCGCTGGCGTCGCTCCTCATCGAAGCGCTGGGGTGGCGCCACGCCTACCTGGCGCTGGGCGTGCTGGCCGTGGTGGTGGGCGCCGGCATGGCGCTGCTGATCGAGGACGATCCGCGCCATCGCGGGCTCGGGCCCGACGGCGATCCGCCGCAGCCGCAGGCGCCGTCGGCCGTGCCCGCAGGCTCCACGTTGCGGGACGCGATCAGCTCGCGCCGCTTCGCCGGCCTCTATGCGGCCTGCCTGATCAGTTCGTTCGGGCTGTTCGTTCCCTTCGTCCACCTGGTGCCCTACGCGCTCGACCACGGCCTGCCGGCCGGCTCGGCCGTGCTGCTGCTCGGCGCCATCGGCATCGGCAGCACCGCGGGGCGATTTTTTCTTGGCGGGCTGGCCGACCGGCTGGGCCGGCAACTGGCGCTGCCGCTGATGTCGGCCGGCATGGCGCTTTCGCTGGTGGTGTGGGCGGTGTCCAGCGGGTTCTGGGGGCTGGCCGCATTCGCTTTTGCCTACGGCGTGTTCTATGGCGGCTTCGTCGCGCTGCTGCCCGCGCTGGTCATGGACTACTTCGGCGGCCGCAGCATCGGCGCGATCCTGGGCGTGCTGTACACCAGCGTGGCTTTCGGCACCCTGGTCGGCCCTAGCGCGGCGGGCTTTGCGTTCGACATCAGCCGCAGCTACCTGCTGCCGATCCTCGCCAGCATCGGCGCCAATCTGCTCGCGGCCGGCGTGCTGCTGGCCATGTCGAGGACGCGTGCGGCGGCAAAACCGGGCCCGCGGGGTACAGTCGGGAATGAACCCACACACGCCCAGCGCTCCTAAGCCGCCCGAAACGGCTCCCGTCGAAGTCACGGAGACGCAGGCGTTCACGCGCGCATGGGCCGTGTTCCTGCTGCTGTTCCTGGGCGTGCTGGCGCTCCTGTGGGCCAGCGACGCCCTGTTCGGCTAGAGGCCGAAAAGCTAGGACGAAGCCTTCTGCAGCAGCTTCAGCACGCTCGAGAAATCGAGCGCGCCATGGCCCGCGAGGCTGTGCGCGGCATAGAGGCTGCGCGCGAGCCCGCCCAGCGGCGTGGCGGCGCGCACGGCGGTGGCGTTTTCCTGCGCC
The DNA here is from genome assembly GCF_056396385.1 of Variovorax sp. 05T418. Lineage (NCBI taxonomy): Bacteria > Pseudomonadati > Pseudomonadota > Betaproteobacteria > Burkholderiales > Comamonadaceae > Variovorax > Variovorax sp. 05T418. The sequence continues at coordinate 433,651 of NZ_JBFTLJ010000002.1, forward strand.
AGGCCCAGGTCCTTGAGCATCAGGTCGGTGCCGAAGCCGCCTGCGTAGTTCTTCGATGCGGGCGCTGTTTCCATCACGCCGGGCATCGGGTTGTACTTTTCGAGCGCCCAGTTGCCGCCCGAGCTGCGCCGCATGATCTCGGACAGCACCTTGGGATCGAGCCCGTTGGCCACGCCCAGCGCCAGCGCCTCCGAGGTGCCGATCATCAGGATGCCGAGCAGCATGTTGTTGCAGATCTTGGCGGTCTGGCCCGCCCCCACGCCGCCCGCGTGGAAGATGTTGGCGCCCATCTTCTCGAGCACGGGGCGTGCGCGTTCGAGGTCGTCGGCCTCGCCGCCGACCATGAAGGTCAGCGTGCCTGCAATCGCGCCGCCCGTGCCGCCGGAAACCGGCGCATCGATCATCGCGATGCCCTTGGCGGCGGCCGCATCGGCCACCTTGCGCGAAGTGGCGGCCGCGATGGTGCTGCTGTCGATCACGAGCGTGCCGGCACGGATGCTGTCTAGCAGGCCCGGCTTGCCGCCGCCGCTGCCGAGGAACAGGCCCTCCACGTGCGCGCTGGCCGGCAGCATGCTGATGACCACGTCGGCGTCGGTCACCGATTCAGCGGCCGATGCGGCAATGGCCAGGCCTTCGGCCGCGTACTTCTTGCAGGCCTCGTCCGACAGGTCGAAGGCCTTGACCGCAAAGCCCGCCTTGCGCAGGTTCAGGGCCATGGGTCCGCCCATGTGGCCGAGGCCGATGAATGCGATTTTCATTTGATGTTGTCTCCGTTGTATGTGTGGAAGAGGCTCAGGCCAGCGCAGCCAGCTCCGCGGGCATCTGGCCGCGCGGGCGCAGGTGGTCCTCGATGAAGGCGGGCGTGATCTCTTCGATGGTGGCGGGGTTCCAGCGCGGATTGCGGTCCTTGTCGATCAGTACCGCGCGGATGCCCTCGGCAAAGTCCTTGTGCGCACAGAAGCCGAGCGAGGCCCAGTATTCGAGCCGGAACACCTCGGCCAGCGACATGCGGTGCACGCGCTGCCAGAGCTCGAAGCTCAGCGCGGCCGAGCTGGGTGCGCCCTTGGCGAAGGTCTTGGCGGCGGACTGCAGCCAGGCATCGTCGCTCTGCAGGCTGCGCAGGCGCCTGGCGATGTCGAGCAGGTCGTCGCCGGCCATCAGCGCGTTGATGGTGTCGTAGTGTTCGCGCACCTTCGAGGGCGGCATCTCGGCGCCCTCGCCCGCGCGCGCAAGGATGCGCGAGAGCTCGGCGCGGTCGGCCTTTGGCTCGCCGCGCCATGGCGCGGCGGCAATCGCTTCGAGCACCTGGCCCTTGCGCTCGTGCGGCACCAGCACATCGGCCAGGCCGCAGAAGATGGCGTCGGCCGCATTGAGGTTGGCGGCCGTGAGCGCCAGGAACAGGCCCGTGCGGCCCGGCGTGCGGCGCAGGAACCAACTGCCGCCCACGTCGGGGTACAGGCCGATGCTGATCTCGGGCATGGCAATGCGGCTGTGCGCGGTGACCACGCGGTGCGAGCAGCCCGACATGAGCCCCACGCCGCCGCCCATCACGATGCCGTGGCCCCAGCAGAGGAATGGCTTGGGAAAGGTGTGGATCAGGTAGTCGAGCTCGTACTCCTCGCGGAAGAAGTCTTCGGCGTAGGTGTTGCGCGCGGGGCCGCATTCGAGCAGCGTCTGGTACAGCTGGCGCAGGTCGCCGCCGGCGCAGAAGGCCTTCTCGCCGGCCGCTTGCAGCAGCACGCCGACGATGCCGTCGTCCTTCGCCCATTCGCGCAGCTTGGGCGTGAGCAGGCGCACCATGTCCACCGACAGCGCGTTGAGCGAAGCGGGCGCGTTGAGCGTGGCGGTGGCAAAGCGCTTGCCGCCGGCGGTCTTGATTTCGTCGAAGAGAACTACGGAGTCGGTCATTGTCTTGAGAGGTTCTGGGTGCGGGGCTTCAGCGGATATCGCTGTCCCCTTCCAGCAATTTTCGCGCAACGATCACGCGCATGATCTCGTTGGTGCCTTCGAGGATCTGGTGAACGCGGGTATCGCGCACCAGCCGCTCAAGCGGGAATTCGCTCAGGTAGCCGTAGCCGCCGTGCAGCTGCAGTGCGTCATTGCAGACGTTGAAGCCCGCATCGGTCGCAAAGCGCTTGGCCATGGCGCAGTAGGTGCTGGCATCGGCATGGCCCGCATCGAGCTTGCTTGCCGCGAGCCGCACCATCTGCCGCGCCGCAACCAGTTCGGTCGCCATGTCGGCCAGCTTGAACTGCAGCGCCTGGAAGCTCGCGATCGGCTTGCCGAACTGCTGGCGCTCGTGCAGGTAGCGGCGCGCCGCATCGAGCGCGCCCTGCGCCGCGCCCACCGAGCAGGTCGCGATGTTGATGCGCCCGCCATCGAGCCCCTTCATGGCGATGCGGAAGCCCTCGCCTTCCTTGCCCAGCAGGTTTTCGGCCGGCACGCGCACGTTGTCGAAGCTGATGGTGCGCGTGGGCTGGCTGTTCCAGCCCATCTTGTGCTCCTTCTTGCCATAGCTCACGCCGGGTGCATCGGCCGGCACCGCAAAGGCCGAGATGCCGCCCGCGCCGCCGCCGCCCGTGCGCGCCATCAGCACCAGCACGTCGGTCGAGCCGGCGCCCGAAATGAAGGCCTTGCCGCCGTTGATGACGTACTCGGCGCCCTGCAGTTCGGCGCGCGTCTTGAGCGAGCCCGCATCCGACCCGGCGCCCGGCTCGGTGAGGCAGTAGGAAGCCAGCTTGCGCCCGCTCGTGAGGTCTTCGCCCCATTGCGCGGCCACCGCGTCGGTCGCCCAGGTGCCGAGCATCCAGGTTGCCATGTTGTGGATCGTGATGAAGGCCGTGGTCGAGGGGTCGACCGCGGCCATCTCCTCGAACACCAGCGCCGAGTCGAGCCGCGGCAGGCCGAGGCCGCCGATGCGCTCGGGCGCGTACAGGCCGCAGAAGCCCAGCTCGCCGGCCTTGGCGATGGCCTCCTTCGGAAAGATGGCCTCCGCGTCCCACCGCGCCGCATGCGGTGCGAATTCCGCCTGTGCAAAATCGCGCGCGGTCTGCGCAAAGGCGTTCTGCTCTTCGGACAATTCAAAGTTCATTGTTCGCGACCCTTCCAGCGATCCAGTTCGGCAGTCCGTTGCCGGGTCGATTTCTCCAGACATGAATTGAACACCAGCGGCCAGATGGAGCCGCCTTCGTTCGCTTTCGAGGCCCGCTTGCAAGAGGGGTCGCGGCCCTTGAGCCAGGTGCGCTGCTCGGTGCGCAGCGCGACGCGCATCTGCGGCGAGAGCGTCTTCATCACCTCGCCGTAGCGGATGTTGAGCGCGGCGTCGGCGGCGCGAAAGTCGCGCACCGCGCAGGCGTTCATCTGCTGCTGGTTGCCGTCGGGCCTGCAGTCCAGCGGGTTGGCATCATCGGCCGCATGCGCGCCCGCGGCGAGCAGGAGAAGCACGGCCGATGCCGCGACAGCGCGAAACGCGCGGCTCACTTGAGGCTGATCGTGGTGTTGACGCCGTGCGAGACGGTGCTGTCGTCGAACCAGCGTGCCGTCACGGTCTTGGTCTGCGTGTAGAACATGATGACCTGCTTGCCGTACGGCCCCAGGTCGCCGAGCTTGGATGCGCGCGAACCGGTGAACGAGAACATCGGCACCGGCACCGGGATCGGCACGTTGATGCCGACCTGGCCCACGTCGATGTCTTCCTGGAAGCGGCGCGCCGCGGCGCCCGACTGCGTGAAGATCGCCGTGCCGTTGCCGTTCGGGTTGCTGTTGATCAGCTCGATGGCCTCGTCGATGTTCTCGGCATCGGCCACGCACAGCACCGGGCCGAACACTTCCTGGTCATAGATCGTCATGCCGGGCTTCACGCCCGAGAAGATCGTCGGGCCCACGAAGTTGCCCTTCTCGTAGCCCGGCACCGTGGGCTTGCGGCCGTCGAGCTCGAGCTTGGCGCCGTCGGCCACGCCGCGCTCGATCAGGCCGTTGACGCGCTCATAGGCGGCGCAAGAGACCAGCGGCCCCACGTCCACGCCCTTCTCGGTGCCGGCGCCGATCTTCAGCGTCCTGGCCTTGGCGATCAGTTCGGGCACCCAGTTGCGCGCCTCGCCCACCAGCACCGCGACTGACACCGCCATACAGCGCTGGCCGGCCGCGCCGAAGCTGGCGCCCGCCAGCGCGTTGAGCGTCTGCTCCTTGTTGGCGTCGGGCATCACGATGGCGTGGTTCTTCGCGCCCATCATGCATTGCACGCGCTTGCCGGCCAGCGTGGCGCGGTTGTAAACGTGCGTGCCGACCTTGGTCGAGCCGACGAAGCTGATCGCCTTGATGTCCTTGTGGTCGCAGATGCCGTTGACCACCGCTTCGCCGCCATGCACCACGTTGAGCACGCCGGGCGGAATGCCGGCTTCGAGCGCGAGCTCACACAGGCGCATCGTGACCATCGGGTCTTGCTCCGAGGGCTTGAGCACGAAGGTGTTGCCGGTGACGATGGCCATCGGGAACATCCACAGCGGGATCATGGCCGGGAAGTTGAACGGCGTGATGCCGGCGCACACGCCCAGCGGCTGCAGCAGCGTGTAGGTGTCGACGCCGTTGGCCACATTGTTGGCCAGCTCGCCGAGCTGCAGGTTGCCGATGTTCGAGGCGTGCTCGACCACTTCGAGGCCGCGGAACACATCGCCCTCGGCATCAGGCAGCGTCTTGCCCTGCTCGGCCGTGAGGATGGCGGCCAGCTCGCCCATGTTCTCGCGGATGAGCTGCTGGTACTTCAGGAAGATGCGGGCGCGCGCGCCGAGGGGCGTCTTGCGCCAGGTCTTGAAGGCGTCCTTGGCGGAGGCCACGGCGGCGTCGAGTTCGGCCTGCGTGGCAAACGGCACGCGGGCCAGCACCTCTTGCGTGGCCGGGTTGACGATGTCGCGCCATTCGGTGGTCTTGGATTCGACGAACTTGCCGCCGATCAAGAGCTTGACGGTGGCGACCTGGGTCTTGGGGGTGGTGGTGGCGTCCATGGGGTTTTGTCTCCTGTGAATACGGGGCCTGCATGGCAGGTTCAACACGCATCCTAGCTTTGCAGATTTGCCATGACAATAGACAAATATGCGCTATCGCTTTGCAAAAATGCAGAGCCAACCCAAGGGAACGCGAGCACATGGACTGGGACAACCTTCGCTACTTTCTGGAGCTGGCCCGCTCGGGCACGCTGATGAGCGCCGCGCGCCGGCTCGAGGTGGACCACACCACGGTGGCGCGGCGCATCCAGGCCCTTGAAAAGGAAGTGGGCGCGCCGCTTTTCTCGCGCGAATCGGGCGGCCACCGGCTCACCGAGGCGGGCCGCAAGCTGCAGCCGCAGGTCGAGGCCATGGAAAGCGCGTTCCAGGCGGTGGAAAGCACTGCGCCGGCCTCGCAGGAGGGCTTGTCGGGGTTGATCCGCATCGGCGCCACCGAGGGCTTCGGCACCGTCGTGCTGGCGCCGCAGTTGGCGCTTTTCGCGCAGCAGCATCCCAAGCTCACCATCGACCTGCTCGCGATGCCGCGGCTGGTGCACCTGTCGCGGCGCGAGGCCGACATCGTGATCTCGCTCGAACGCCCGGCGCGCGGGCCGGTGGTCGTGAGCAAGCTCACCGACTACACGCTCAGGCTCTATGCATCGAAGAAGTACCTGGCCGCGCACAAGCCGATCAAGACGCGCGAAGACCTGCGCGGCCACACCTTCATCAGCTACGTGGACGACCTGCTCTTCAGCAAGGAGCTGCAGTACCTCGACGAACTGCACCGCCCCGATGCCTTTGCGCTGCGCAGCACCAGCGTGCTCGCGCAGCACCGCGCGGTGCTGGCGGGCGCGGGCATCGCGGTGCTGCCGGCCTTCATCGCGGAGAACGACGGCGCGCTCAAGCCCGTGCTGCCGGGGCAGGCGAATTTCACGCGCACGTTCTGGATGTCGATGCCCGCGGAAACCAAGCACCTGGTGCGCATGCAGGCGGTGTGGGAGTTCCTGCGCGAGACGGTGCAGGCACAGCGGCAACTGCTGCTGCCCGCGCCCGCGTGACGCCGAAGGCTCAGCGCCGCGGCGGAGCCAGGTCCGGAAAGTTCAGCGCCACGAACTCGATCACGAACTCCTGCGGGTCCGCGCGCAGCTGCTGCTCTTCTGCACGGTCGAGGTAGCTGCGCCAGAACTGCCGGATCTGGTCCTGTACGTCGTCGGCAAAGCCCATCTGGGTGCCGACCATCTCCTGCCAGGTGCCGCTCGCACTGAAAGTTTGGGCGAGCGTGGGCTCCAGCGCCTCGAGCTTGGCGCGCTTGGCGTCGTCGAGCTGGTCGATGGCGTCCAGCACCAGGCAATCCACCAGCCGCAGCAACGGCCTTCCTTCGTATCTGTTCGTCGTCTGCATGCGCCAAGTTTCTCACTGCCCGGGGCCGCCGGGCCAGGCCGGCGCATGGCTGCCCGGCGGCATCGACGGGCGCGGCCATGCGGCCGGCGTGCGCGACAGCTGCGCGCTGTGGCGCAACGCGGCCAGCTCGCCGAAGCCCGAGGCCGAGGTCTCCACGTAGGGCTTCAAGTCGGGCCTGGCGATCGACAGCCCGCCGGGCACGCGCCCGAGACCACGCAGCCATTGCCCGGTCTGCGCCAGCGACACCTGCACATGCCAGCTGCCGCCCTCCTGCTGCTGCCGCCAGAGCGCCGCGGCGGCGCCGAAGGCGATCAGGTAGCCCGTGGCCTCGTCGAGGATCTGCATCGGCAGCGGCCTGGGCTTGCCGTCGCCGGCTGCTTCGCCTTCGGCATGGTTGAAGCCCATGGCGGTCTGCACCAGCGAATCGAAGCCGCGGCGCTGCGCCCACGGGCCCTGCGTGCCATAGGCCGTGAGCGACACGCACACGATGCCGGGCGCGAGCCGCGCGAGTTCCGCCGGCCCGAAGCCCAGCGCCGCGATGCCGCCGGGCCGGTAGCCCTGCACGAAGACATGGGCCTCGGCGCCGAGCTGCCGCAGCGTGGCGCGACCCGCCTCGGTGCGCAGGTCCACATGCGCCGACAGCTTGCCGCGGCTGGTTTCGGCGATGGATTCGATGTTCGGCAGGTGCGGTGAATTGACGAGCATCACGTCGGCGCCATAGGCCGCCAGCGCGCGGCCTCCCACGGGGCCCGCGAGGATGCGCGTCAGGTCGAGCACGCGCACGCCGGTGAGCGGCCGCTGGTCTTCGCGCAGCGGCGGCAGTGCGCGCGGCGGCGCGTCGCCAATGCGTTCGATGGTGAAGAGCGGCTGCGCTGCGATGGCCTGGCCTTGCGGCGTGGCGTCCCATTCGTCGAAGCGGCGCAGCGCGGTCGCCACCAGGCCTTGCGCGGCGGCGGCATCTTCAAAGTCGCGGGCACGCCAGGTCGCCATCACTGCCTCGGCCTCGGCGCGCGTGGCAACGGCCGGGTCCAGCTTCATCAGCCGCAGCGCGCCCTCCCTGTGATGCGCGAAATTCGCGTGGATGCGCACCCAGCCGTCGATGCAGCGGTACAGCCCCGAGAAGCTGTCCCACGGATCGGGCACGCGCCCGTCGAGGCTGAACCAACCGGTGCAGTCGAGTGCCGCATGACGCATGTCGACGGCCACCTGCTGGCGCGCGGCGCCGCGCAGATGCCCGAGCTCGCAGGCCGCGAGCGCCGCCGCCGCGATGGTGCTCTGCGCAGCCGCGCCCACCGCGAAGGACGACGGCAGCACCGGGTCTTCGCCCGTGAGCCGCACATGCTGCAGGGCCTCGGGCGGCAGGCCCGCCTGCTGCCAGATGCCGCTCAGGATTTCGCTCGCATTCATTTCATCTCTCCAGAACGTCCAAAGCAAAAAGGCAGGGCCCGCTCCCGCGGCCCTGCCCTTCGTCGTCGTTGCGTCGGCGCCTTACTGGATCAGCTTGGCGCCGGTCTTGGCCTGCAGCGCGTCGAAGCTCACGCCCGGCGCGAGCTCGACCACCTTGAGGCCCTCGGGCACCACGTCCATCACGGCCAGGTCGGTGATGATGCGGTCGACCACGCCCACGCCGGTCAGCGGCAGCGTGCACTTCTCGAGGATCTTCAGGTCCTCGGTGCCGTCCTTCTTCTTCGCGACGTGCTCCATCAGCACGATCACGCGCTTCACGCCGGCCACCAGGTCCATGGCGCCGCCCATGCCCTTGACCATCTTGCCGGGGATCATCCAGTTGGCGAGGTCGCCCTTCACGCTGACCTGCATCGCGCCGAGGATCGACAGGTTGATCTTGCCGCCGCGGATCATTGCGAAGCTGTCATGGCTGCCGAAGATGGCCGAGCCGGGGATGGTGGTCACGGTCTGCTTGCCGGCGTTGATCAGGTCGGCGTCGACCTGGTCTTCAGTCGGGAACGGGCCGATGCCGAGCATGCCGTTCTCGCTTTGCAGCCACACTTCCTTGTCGCCGACGAAGTTGGCCACCAGCGTGGGAATGCCGATGCCCAGGTTCACGTAGAAGCCGTCTTCGAGTTCTTGCGCCGCGCGCGCGGCCATTTGGTCTTGGGTCCAGGGCATCTCAGGCTCCTTTGTTGTTCTTGACGGGGGCGGGCACTTCGCTGCCGGCGGCGGCCTGCGCGATGGCGGCCTGCGCTTCGACCTTGGCGGCGGCCGCATCGGCCGGCGCGGCTGCGCTCACGGTACGCTTCTCGATGCGCTTCTCGGGCTTGGCATTGAGCACGATGCGGTGCACGTAGATGCCCGGCAGGTGGATGTCGTCGGGGGCCAGCTCGCCCACTTCGACGATCTTCTCGACCTCGACGATGCAGATCTTGCCGGCCATGGCGGCGGCCGGGTTGAAGTTGCGCGCCGTGAGGCGGAAGCGCAGGTTGCCCGACTTGTCGGCCACGTCGGCCTTGACCAGCGCCACGTCGGGCACCAGCGAGCGCTCCATCACGTAGGTTTCGCCGTCGAACTCGCGCAGTTCCTTGCCCTCGGCCACTTGCGTGCCGACGCCGGTCTTGGTGAAGAAGGCCGGAATGCCCGCGCCGCCCGCGCGCAGCTTCTCGGCCAGCGTGCCCTGCGGCGTGAATTCGAGCTGCAGTTCGCCCGCGAGGTACTGGCGCTCGAACTCCTTGTTCTCGCCCACGTAGGACGCGATCATCTTCTTGATCTGGCGCGTCTCGAGCAGCTTGCCGAGGCCGAAACCGTCGACGCCCGCGTTGTTGGAGATGCAGGTGAGATCCTTGGCGCCGGAGTCCCGCAGCGCGTCGATCAGCGCCTCGGGAATGCCGCACAGGCCGAAGCCGCCGACCGCGAGCGTCTGCCCGTCGGCCACGACCCCCTTGAGTGCCGCGTCTGCGGAGGGATAAATCTTGTTCACTCGGGCTCCTTGATGGATGGTGGAGAGTTGGCGAAAGCTTTGAAGAGCCTTGAACGATACTACGTAGTCGCATACGTAGTATTTCGTAATGGTGACCCCCGATGCCCGAGATCGATTACCGGCTGGCTTTTGAACAGGCACCCGTCGGCATGGTGGTGTCGAGCAACCGCACCATCGTGGCCTGCAACGTGCGGGTGTGCGAGATTTTCGGTGCAACGCCCTCCGATCTGGTCGGGCATTCGTTCAGCATCCTGTACCCGAGCGTGGCCGAGTTCGAGCGCATCGGCAAGCGCATGGAGCCCTTCCTGAACGCCAGTGGCCGCTATGCCGACAACCGCATGATGAAGCGCCTGGGCGGCCTGCACGGCGCCATTGCCGGCGAGACTTTCTGGTGCCATGTCACCGGCCACGCCATGAACCGCGCCGCGCCGCACGAGGCCGGTATCTGGACCTTCGAAGACCTGGGATCGCGCCGCGCCGTGAAGGCCGAGCTCACGCCGCGCGAGCGCGAGGTGGCCGCGCAGGTGATGCGCGGGCTCACGTCCAAGGAGATCGGCAAGGCGCTGGGCATCAGCCACCGCACGGTGGAACTGCACCGGGCGCGCCTGATGCGCAAGTACGCGGCGGCGACCACGGCGGAGCTGGTGCAGAAGCTCATCGCGGGCTGATCGTTGCAAAAACGGAAACGCGGTGTCTTCGGAAGCCCCGTGCCGCTGCCCCTGCAGAGGTCTATCTTCGAGGCCATGCGAACAGATCGTTCGCGTTCATTCAGGAGCAGATGCCATGTCCACAGCCCTTCATTCCGAAAAGAACCTCCTTCAGCAAACCAGGCTGTCGGTGGCGCAGGTCCACGCCATTGCCACGCACCGGCTGCCGGTGACGCTGACCCTCGCGGCCATCATCCTGTCGGTGCTCGGCGTCAAGCCCTGAGCCGCGCGGGAAGCATCGGCTGGGCTCAGTCCGGCTTGATGTCCGCCGCCTTGATCACCTTCGCCCAGGCCGCGAGTTCCTGGTCGACGAACTTGCCCAGGGCCGCTGGGTCCATGTAGGTGGCGAAGGCGCCCTGCTCGTCCACCTTCTTGCGGAACGACTCGCTTTCGACGATCTTCTTGATCTCGGCGCTGAGCTTGTTGACGACCTCGGGCGGCGTCCTGGCCGGTGCGAACACCGCAAACCACGATTCCACCTCGTAGCCCGGCAGCCCCGCCTCGGCCGAGGTCGGCACGTCGGGCATCGACGGATGGCGCTTGCTGCCCGTGTAGGCGAGCGCCTTGACGCGCCCGCCCGCGAAATGGCCGATGACCGAGGGCGGCGTGGTGATGAACATGTCGACGTTGCCCGCGATCAGGTCGTTGATGGCCGGGCCCGAGCCCTTGTAGGGCACGTGCGTCATCGGCTGTTTCGCCTGCCGCGACAGCAGCTCGCCCGCAATGTGCTGGATCGAGCCGTTGCCCGACGAGGCATAGAACAGCCCGCCCTCTTTCTTCTTCTTGCCGTACTCGATCAGCTCCTTCATCGAGTTCACGGGCAGCTTGCCGCTCACCGCGACCACGTGCGGCGCGCGCATCACCAGCGCCACCGGCACGAAGTCCTTGGTCGGGCTCCATTTGATCTGCGGAAAGAGCGCGGGGTTGCCGACGTGGTAGCCCGAGTACTGCATCAGCAGCGTGTAGCCGTCGGGCGCGGCGCGCGCCACCGCCTCGGTGCCGATGTTGCCGCTGGCGCCGGGCCTGTTGTCGACCACGATGGGCTGGCCCAGCACGCGCTGCAGCGGGTCGGCCACCATGCGCGCCATGATGTCGGTGGACCCGGCAGGCGCGGTGGGCACGATGAAGGTGATCGGTTTCGAGGGCCAGGTGTCGGCGCTGGCCGAGGCGGCCGCCAGCGCGAGGCCTGCGGCCATCAGAAGGCGATGGTTCAGTTTCATGGGTTTTGTCTCCGGTGTTTTTAAGGTTGCATTCGAAGCCGGCCCCTCAGGGCGCCAGCTCGGATATCTCGATGAGATTCAGGTCGGGGTCGCGCACGTAGACCGAGCGGATGCGCGAAGTGGCGCCGGTCCGCATCACCGGGCCTTCGAGGATCGGCACGCCCTTGTCTTTGAGCCGCGCGATCACGTCCTCCAGCGGCACGCTCGCGATGAAGCACAGGTCCAGCGAACCCGGCGTCGGCAGCTGCGCCTTGGGCTCGAATTCGTGCCCCTTCACGTGCACGTTGATCTTCTGGTTGCCGAAGCGAAAGGCCTTGCGACCGGCGCCGAAAGTCTCCAGCGCCATGCCCATCACCTCGACGTAGAAGCGGGCGCAGGCCGCTTCATCGGCGGTGGTGAGCACCAGGTGGTCCAGATGGTCGATCACGGGTTCAGCTCCTTGGCGCGGCGCGCATGCGCACGCGCCGCGATGTCGTTGAAATCCGCCGGCGGCGCATGCCGCGTGAGCCGGTGGCCGGCGCGCGGCACCTGGCTCGGCAAGTCGTGCTGCACCAGCGCTTCGAGTTCCGAGGCGGCGTCGATCAGGCCGTTCAGATCCATGCCGGTGTCGTAGCCCATGCATTGCAGCATGTGCACCACGTCCTCGGTGGCGACGTTGCCGGTGGCGCCGGGCGCGTACGGGCAGCCGCCGATGCCACCCAGTGACATGTCGAGCCGCTCGATGCCCGCCTCGACCGCCGCCACCGTGTTGGCGAGCCCCATGCCGCGTGTGTTGTGGAAGTGCGCCGTCCATTGCAGGCCGGGGTGCCTTGCCATCACGGCTTCGCAGACGGCCTGCACCTGCGTGGGAAAAGCCATGCCCGTGGTGTCGCACAGCGTCACGCCCTGGACCTGCAGCGCCGCGAAGCGGTCGATCCATTCCTGGACTACGGCCAGGGGCACCTCGCCTTCCATCGGGCAGCCGAAGACGCAGGAGAGCGACACGTTCACGGGCACGCCCGCCTGCCTGGCCAGCGCGATGACCTCGGCCAGCTGCGCGAACGACTGCTCGCGCGTCATGCGCAGGTTGCTGAGGTTGTGGGTCTCGCTCACCGACATGACGATGTTGAATTCGCCGATGCGGCTTTCCAGCGCGCGCTCGGCTCCGCGCAGGTTCGGCACCAGCGCGGTGTAGGCCACGCCCGGCCGGCGCGCGATGCGCTGCATCACTTCCTCGCCGTCGCGCAGCGCCGGGATCGCTTTGGCGGAGGTGAACGAGGTCACCTCGATCTTGGCGTAGCCCAGCGTGCCGAGGCGATCGATGAGCGCGATCTTGTCGTCGGTGGGAATGAAGCGGCTCTCCATCTGGAAGCCGTCGCGCGTGGCCACTTCGTTGATGAAGAGCCGCTTGCCCTTGCCCTCTTTCATACGGCCTCGCTTTCTTCGGCGCGGCGCGCCGGCCAGCCCAACCCCTGCAGGTCGCCTGTGTGTTCGCCGAGCCGCGGCGCGGGGTGCGCAATGCGGCCCGGCGTGGCGCTGAGCTTGGGCACCACGCCGGGCACCTTGAGCATCTCGCCGTCGGCGGTGGTCGCCTCGACGATCATCTGGCGCGCCAGGTATTGCGGATCGGTGGCGATGTCGGCCACGGTGTAGATGCGCCCGACCGGCACGCCGGCCGCATCGAGCACCGCCAGCACCTCGTCGCGGCTGCGCTGCAGCGTCCAGGCCTCGATGGCGGCGTCGATCTCTTCCACGCGCTGCACGCGGCCGTCGTTGTGCACGAGCTGCGGATCGTTCTCCAGGTCCGCGCGGCCGATGGCGCGCATCAGCCGGCGGAAGATGCTGTCGCCGTTGCCCGCCACCAGCACGTAGTGGCCGTCGCTGCACTTGTAGGCATTGGTCGGCGCAATGCCCGGCAAGGCGCTGCCGGCGCGCTCGCGCACCGCGCCGAACGCGTCGTATTCGGGCAGCAGGCTTTCCATCACGTTGAAGACCGACTCGTAGAGCGCCACGTCGATGAACTGCCCTTCTCCGCCATGGGCCGTGCGGTGGTGCAGCGCCGTGAGCACGCCGATCACGCCGTGCAGCGCCGCCAGCGTGTCGCCCAGCGAAACGCCCACGCGCACAGGCACCCGGCCCGGCTCGCCGCTCAGGTAGCGCAGCCCGCCCATCGATTCGCCGAGCACGCCGAAGCCCGGCTTGTCGCGGTAGGGCCCGGTCTGCCCGTAGCCCGAGATGCGCAGCATGATGAGCCGTGGGTTGAGCGCATGCAGCTGCTCCCAGCCCAGGCCCCAGCCTTCGAGCGTGCCGGGCTTGAAGTTCTCGATCAGCACGTCGGCCTCGAGCGCCAGTGCGCGCACCGCCTGCTGGCCCTCGGCGCTGCGCAGGTCCAGGCACACCGAGCGCTTGTTGCGCGACTGCACCTCCCACCACACCGAAGTGCCTTCGCGCAGCAGCCGCCACTTGCGCAGCGGATCGCCGACGCCGGCGGGCTCGACCTTGATCACGTCGGCGCCGAACTCGGCGAGCGTCTTGCCGGCGAACGGGCCGGCGATGAGCTGGCCGAGCTCCAGCACCTTGAGGCCTTCGAGCGCGTTCATCTTGTCTCCTGATTGGTTGCCCCAACTCTAGAAAAGGATCGCAGCGAACGGAATTGCTTTGACGGCAGCAGCCCTTCGCAAAATGCGAAGGCTTTCTAGAATGCAGGCATGGCCGCCCCCATCAACCCCGCCCGCGTCGACTTCGTCACGCTGCGCCTGTTCTGCGCCGTGGCCCAGTCGGGCAGCATCACCAAGGGTGCCGAGGCCTGCCACCTGGCGCTCTCGGCGGCCAGCCGGCGGCTGTCGGACTTCGAGGCCGCCACCGGATCGAAGCTGCTGGAGCGCAGCTCGCAAGGCATCGCGCTGACCCCGGCCGGCCACGTGGCCATGCAGCATGCGATGCGGCTCTTCCAGGGCTTCGAGCAGTTCAGCAACGAGCTCGGCGACTATTCGAGCGGAGTGCGCGGCCATGTGCGGCTGTGGGCCAACATGTCGGCGCTGACCGAGTTCCTGCCGGCCACGCTGGCCGCCTTCCTCGGCCGGCATCCGGACATCCGCGTCGAAGTGGAGGAGCAGCTGAGCGGCGACATCGTGCGCGCGCTGGTCGACGGCCTGGCCGACGTGGGCGTGTTCGCCGAGAACACGCCGGCCTACGGGCTCGACGTGGCGCCGTTCCAGACCGACGAGCTGGTGGTGCTGTGCGCCCGGCAGCATCCGCTCGCACGCACGCGCCGGACCGATTTCAAGACCTGCCTCGCGCACGAGTTCGTGGGGCTGAACCGCAGCAGCTCGCTGCTAGAGCTCACCTCGCGCGCGGCCGAGCAGGCCGGCATTCCGATGCGCCTGCGCGTGCAGGTGCGCAGCTTCGATGCGATGTGCCACATGATCGCGGCCAACCTCGGCATCGGCGTGGTGCCGCTCGCAGCCTGCAAGGCGCAGGTGAGCGCGCTCGGCCTCAAGGTGGTGCGGCTCAGGGATGCCTGGGCCGTGCGCCGCCTGCTGATGGCCACCAAGACCGGCGAGACCTTGTCGCCGGCGGCGCAGCTGCTGGTGGGGCAGCTGATGGCGTCGTCGACCTGAAATCTGAAAGCGAGGCCGGAAGCCCGCCGGCCATCAGGCCTCGGGCAGCGGGAACCCCGCCTTCAGCGTCTCGCGCAGATGGCTCACGAACAGGTTGACCGCACGCGGAATGTGCAGCGAATACGGCCGTATGGCGTAGATCTGGTCGGCGAAGGCGCCCGTGGGCTGCCAGTCGGGCAGCACCTCGACCAGCTTGCCCGCCTGCAGGCCCGACTGCGCGCTGAAATCGGGCAAGAGCGCAATGCCGAGGCCCGCCTGGGCCGCGTCGCGCAGCGCCTCGCTGTTGTTTGCCGCCAGCGGGCCGGCGATGGGCACGGTCACGCGCTCGGCATGGCGCGCGCGGCCGCCGCGCCGCTCGAAGGACCACACGTTGGTTTCCTGCCCGCGGGGATAGTGCAGGCAGTCGTGCTCGGTCAGCATGGACGGCGCCAGCGGCGTTCCCTTGCGGCGCAGGTAGGCGCGGCTTGCGACCAGCACCGAGCGCGTGTCGCACAGCCGCCAGGCCACGTGCGTGTCGGGCGGCGAAGCCGCGTGCCGCACCGCGAGGTCGAAGCCCTCCGTCGCCAGCGAACTCAGCCGGTCGGAAAGCTCCATTTCGACGCGGATCGACGGATGCGCCAGCAGAAAGTCGGCGAGCCTGGGCAGCAATTGCTGCCGCCCCAGCGCCACCGGCGCGGTGACGCGCACCAGGCCGCGCGGTTCGCCCGCATGGTCCCGCGCCTGCAGGAAGCTGTGGGCGATCTGTTCGAAGGGCTCGCGCATCTGGTCGACCAGCTGCTGCCCGGCCTCGGTCAGCCGCATGCTGCGGGTGGTGCGGCGCACCAGCGTGACGCCCACGGCGCGCTCCAGCTCGGCAATGCGCTGGCTCATGGCGGCCTTGCTCACGCCCAGGCGCGCGGCGGCGGCGGTGTAGCTGCCCTGCTGGCCGAGCACGATCAGCCAGTGCAGGTGCATCCAGAGCGATTCAGCTTTTTGCAGATCCATGGTGGGATTGTTCACTATAGCGAACAAACAGTTCAACCCTGGCGCCTAGGCAGGGACCCTTCCCTTTCCTAGACTGGCGCAATCACTTGACCTGGGACTCTCGATGACCACACAGATCGCGCATTTCATCGGCGGCCAGCACGCCGCCGGCAGCTCCACCCGCACGCAGGACGTCACCAACCCCGCGACCGGCAAGGTCACGGGCAAGGTGGCGCTGGCCGTCCAGGCCGACGTCGATGCTGCGGTGGCCGCCGCGCAGGCCGCCTTTCCCAAGTGGGCCGACACGCCGCCGATCCGCCGCGCCCGCGTGATGTTCAAGTTCCTGGAACTCCTCAACCTGCACAAGGACGAGCTCGCGCACATGATCACCGCCGAGCACGGCAAGGTGTTCACCGACGCGCAGGGCGAGGTCTCGCGCGGCATCGACATCGTCGAATTCGCCTGCGGCATCCCGCAATTGCTCAAGGGCGACTTTACCGACCAGGTCTCCACCGGCATCGACAACTGGACGCTGCGCCAGCCGCTGGGCGTGGTGGCCGGCATCACGCCCTTCAACTTCCCGGTGATGGTGCCGATGTGGATGTTCCCGGTGGCCATTGCCGCGGGCAACACCTTCATTCTCAAGCCCAGCCCGACCGACCCGACCCCGTCGCTGCGCATGGCCGAGCTGCTGAAGGAAGCGGGCCTGCCCGACGGCGTGTTCAACGTGGTGCAGGGCGACAAGGTGGCGGTCGATGCGCTGCTTGAGCACCCCGACGTCAAGGCCGTGAGCTTCGTGGGCTCCACGCCCATTGCCAACTACATCTATGAAACCGGCGCTCGCAACGGCAAGCGCGTGCAGGCCCTTGGCGGCGCGAAGAACCACATGGTGGTGATGCCCGACGCCGACATCGACCAGACGGTGGACGCACTGATCGGCGCGGGCTACGGCTCGGCCGGCGAGCGCTGCATGGCGATCAGCGTGGCGGTGCTGGTGGGCGACGTGGCCGACAAGATCATTCCCAAGCTCATCGAGCGCACGAAGACGCTCAAGGTGCTCGACGGCGAGAACCTCGCGGCCGAGATGGGCCCGATCGTCACGCGCGCGGCACACGAGCGCATCACCGGCTACATCGCCCAGGGCGAGAAGGAAGGCGCGAAGCTGCTGGTCGACGGCCGCCAGTTCGACGGCGGCCAGGCCGGCGAAGGCTGCGGCGACGGCTTCTGGATGGGCGGCACGCTGTTCGACCACGTCACGCCCGAGATGCGCATCTACAAGGAAGAGATCTTCGGCCCGGTGCTCTCCTGCGTGCGCGTGGCCAACTTCAAGGACGCGGTCGACCTGGTCAACGACCATGAATTCGGCAATGGCGTGAGCTGCTTCACGCGCGATGGCAATGTGGCGCGCGAGTTCAGCCGCCGCATCCAGGTGGGCATGGTCGGCATCAACGTGCCGATCCCGGTGCCGATGGCATGGCACGGCTTCGGCGGCTGGAAGCGCAGCCTGTTCGGCGACATGCATGCCTACGGCGAGGAAGGCGTGCGCTTCTACACCAAACAGAAGTCGATCATGCAGCGCTGGCCCGAGAGCATCGGCAAGGGCGCCGAGTTCGTGATGCCCACCGCCAAGTAAAAGGTGTGACGGCCGGCACGGGGGCATGCCGGCCTGCCCCGGCTAACGAAAAGCTGACTTGCTCCGCGGCGCGGGCGCAGCCAGACTTGCGCATGACCCGGTGCCTGCGCCCATGACAGCAAGCAAGAGAGCCGCACGAAAACTTTCGGCCGTGCCGTCGACCTTGCGGATCCCGCTTGCCGCGCGCGCTTCCGGCGACGCGATGTTTCCGCAGATGGCCGTGCGCGACGCCTATGCCGCGTCGATCCTCGAGAAGATCCGCGACGAAGGCCATCCGCTGCCCGAGGACCGGGCCACCATCTACAGCATCCTGAGCCGCACGCGGCGCTTTCGCAGCCTCGCGCAGGAGTTCCTCAAGCAGCACCCGGGCGGCCGCGTGGTGAACATGGGCTGCGGCCTGAGCCACTACTTCCAGTGGCTGGACGACGGAAGGTCGCGCATGACGGATGCCGACCTGCCCGAGGTGATGGCGCTGCGCCGCGAGCTGATTCCCGAGACCCACCCCCGCCACGATGCGCGCGACCTCGACCTCACGTCGCCGCGCTGGTGGGACGAACTCGAGCTGCCGCGCACACGCCAGGCACAGCCGGTCTTCCTCTTCACCGAAGGCGTCCTGATGTACCTGCAGCCGCAGCAGGCGCAGGCCGTGCTCGCAACCTTCGGCGAGCGCGCGCCCGCGGGCTCCGTGCTGGCCTTCGATGCCGTCTGCTGGCTCGCCGTGGGCCGCGCCGCGCAGCATCCCTCGCTGCGCGCCACCGGGGCGCAGTTTCATTGGGGGCTGCGCCGGGCCGCCGAACTGACGCAGCCCCATCCGCGCCTGCGCCTCGACGCCACCTACCGCGTGTTCGAAGGCATCGGCCTGGCCTACACCCTGTTCGCGCCGCTGGTGCTGATGCTGCTCGGCGTGCCGCTCTATGCGGTCTACGCGCTGGGCGTGGCCGACACCGCCGATGACGGCGCCGATACATAAACGCACAAATTTCTCAGGTCCCGGCCTTGTCCGGCTCGCGCTGCGCAGCTTGGCTGACGCGCCAAACCCCGCGGCCGCGGCATGCTCCCTGCTCTTGTGCGTGGAAAATCCCCGGCGCCGGCTGCATTAGGATGGTTTCTCCGGCCGCATCGCCTTCCGTGCATCCTTTTTTTTCGTACTCCACACGACGTACTCCCAAGACCGCAACCCTCAAGAAACACATGCTTGATCGCCGATCCTTCCTTGCCGCAGGTGGTGCCGCCGCCGCACTCGCCGCCCTTGGACTGCCCGAAGAGGCACTGGCCGCCAACGGCCTGAAGCTGAGCCAGCCTTCGCCCTTCTCGTTCGACCGACTGGTGGCGCAGGCCAAGCGCCTGGCCGGGCAGCCCTATGCCGCGGCCACGCCGCTCGCACCCGAGGTGCTCGAGAAGATCGACTACGACGCGCACGGCAAGATCAAGTTCGACCCGGCCAACGCCCTCTTCCGCGACGGACCGGGCGCCTTTCCCGTCACCTTCTTCCACCTCGGCCGTTTCTTCCAGACGCCGGTGCGCATGCACGTGCTCGAGAACTCCGATGGCGACGCCTTCGCGCGCGAGGTGCTCTACAGCCCTTCGTACTTCTCGATGCCGCCCGACAGCCCGGCGCGCGCGCTGCCGGCCGGCGCGGGCTTTGCGGGCTTTCGGCTGCAGGAAAGCCGCCTGGGCGACCAGAGCAAGCTCGACTGGCAGAAGAACGACTGGGTGGCCTTCCTGGGTGCCTCCTACTTCCGCGCGATCGGCGAGCTCTACCAGTACGGCCTGTCGGCGCGCGGCCTGGCGCTCGACGTGGCGGTGCCCGACAAGCCCGAAGAGTTCCCGACCTTCACGCGCTTCTATTTCGAGACGCCGGCCGCGAACAACACCACTTCGATGACCGTCTACGCGCTGCTCGAAGGGCCGAGCGTCACGGGCGTGTTCAAGTTCGTGATGCAGCGCGGCAAGGCCGTGATCATGGACATCGACGCACGCGTTTTCCTGCGCCGCGACGTGTCGCGACTGGGCCTGGTGCCGCTCACCTCGATGTACTGGTATTCGGAAACCATCAAGCCCACCGCCATCGACTGGCGACCCGAGGTGCACGACTCCGACGGCCTGGCCATCTGGAACGGCGCGGGCGAGCGCATCTGGCGCCCGCTCAACAACCCGACGCAGACGCGCGCCTCGGCCTTTGCCGACACGCGGCCGCGCGGCTTCGGCCTGCTGCAGCGCGACCGCGCCTTCGACAACTACCAGGACGGCGTCAACTACGAGAAGCGCCCGAGCCTCTGGATCGAGCCGCTGGGCGACTGGGGCGAAGGCTCGGTGCAGCTGATCGAGATCCCGACCGACGACGAGATCCACGACAACATCGTCGCCTTCTGGGTGCCCAAGGCCGACGCCAAGGCGGGCGCGAGCTACAGCCTGCAGTACCGGCTGCACTGGACCGACCAGGAGCCCTTTCCCTCGCCGCTCGCGCGCTGCGTGGCCACGCGCATCGGGCGCGGCGGGCAGCCGGGCCAGCCGCGCCCGCCGGGCGTGCGCAAGTTCATGGTGGAGTTCGTCGGGCAGCCGCTCACCACCGTGCCCTTCGGCGTCAAGCCCGAGCTGGTGCTGACGGCGCCGCGCGGCAAGTTCTCCTACGTCTTTGCCGAGGCCGTTCCCAACGGCGTGCCGGGCCACTGGCGCGCCCAGTTCGACTTCACGCCCGAAGGCAACGAGCCGATCGACATGCGGCTCTATCTGAAGACCGGGGACAAGACGCTCACGGAAACCTGGCTGTTCCAGTTCCAGCCAGGGTGAAATGAACCCACCCCCGTCCCTCGCTCACTTCGTGTAGCTCGACTCCCCCCTCAAGGGGGCAACACCGGCGGCCCGGCGAAGCCGGTTCCGCGGTGTTCCTGGACGGGGCGCGTCAACGCTTCTTGACGGAGACCAGGTCGACTTCGAAGTTGAGCGTGGCATTCGGCGGAATCACGCCGCCCGCGCCGCGCGAACCGTAGGCAATCGATGGCGGGCAGGTCAGCTTGGCCTTGCCGCCCGGCTTCATCTTCTGCACGCCCTCGGTCCAGCAGGGGATCACGCCGTTGAGCGGAAACTCGGTCGGCTCGCCGCGGCTGTAGGAGCTGTCGAATTCCTTGCCGCTGTCGGGGAAGGTGCCGCGGTAGTGCACCTTGACCACGTCGGTGGCGGCGGGCGATGCACCGGTGCCTTCCTTCAGCGACTGGTAGACCAGGCCGCTTGGCATGGTGACGGGCGCCGATTGCGCCCAGGCGGAAGATACCGCGCACAGCGAGACCAGGGCGGCACAGAACAGAGACAAGGAAGAAGAGGAAGACTTCACTGAACACCTCGGGAGATTGAAAAGCACGATTATGGCCAGCGATGGAACGGGCCTTGCTTTGCCGGATACGCACTGTCAACATCCGCAAAAAGAGGAAGCCCCATGCAGCCCACCGCAGTCACGCCGGTCGCAGCCACTGTTCCCACAGGCACCGGCCACCTGAAGAAGGTCCTCGGCCCCGTCCAGCTCTGGGGCATTGCCGTGGGCCTGGTCATCTCGGGCGAGTACTTTGGTTGGAGCTACGGCTGGAACACTGCCGGCACGCTCGGCTTCCTGGTGGCCACGGTGCTGGTGGCCACGATGTACACCACCTTCATCTTCAGCTTCACCGAGCTCTCCACCGCCATTCCGCATGCGGGCGGGCCGTTTGCCTATGCGCGGCGCGCCTTCGGGCCGACCGGCGGCTTCGTGGCGGGCTTTGCCACGCTGATCGAATTCGTCTTTGCGCCCCCGGCCATCGCGCTGGCCATCGGCGCCTACCTCAACGTGCAGTTCCCGGGCATCAACCCGAAGTGGTTCGCGCTGGGTGCGTACGTGATCTTCATCGCGCTCAACTGGATCGGCGTGGGCATTGCGGCGGCCTTCGAGCTCTTCGTGACGCTGCTGGCCATTGTCGAGCTGCTGGTGTTCATGGGCGTGGTCACGCCGGGCTGGACCATGGCCAACTTCGTCGCCAACGGCTGGGCCGGCGGCAGCGTGCTCAACGGCGCGGCCATCTCGGGCATCTTCGCGTCGATACCGTTCGCGATCTGGTTCTTCCTGGCCATCGAGGGCGCGGCCATGGCCGCGGAGGAAGCGCGCGATCCGCACCGCACCATTCCCATCGCCTACACCACGGGCATCGTCACGCTGGTGGTGCTGGCCTTCGGCGTGATGATCTTCGCGGGCGGCGTGGGCGACTGGCGCAAGCTCGCCAACATCAACGACCCGCTGCCGCAGGCCATGAAGGCGGTGGTGGGCGACAACAGCGGCTGGCTGCATATGCTGGTGTGGATCGGCCTCTTCGGGCTGATTGCCTCGTTCCACGGGATCATCATGGGCTACTCGCGCCAGATCTTCGCGCTGGCGCGCGCCGGCTACCTGCCGCGCTACTTCGCGGGCCTGAGCCCGCGCTTCGACACGCCGCACCGCGCGCTGCTGGCCGGCGGTGTGATCGGCGTGGTGGCCATCTTCAGCGACGAGTGGGTGCAGTTCGGCGGCCAGACGCTCACCGCCAACATCGTGACCATGGCCGTGCTCGGCGCCATCGTGATGTACCTGATCTCGATGGCCGCGCTGTTCAGGCTGCGCAGGACCGAGCCCGGCCTGCTGCGCACCTACCGCGCGCCCTTCTATCCGGTGTTTCCGGCCATTGCGCTCGGGCTTGGCGTGGTCTGCCTGGGCGCCATGGTCTGGTTCAACTTCATGCTGACCGTGCTGTTCCTGGTGCTGATGGCGGCGGCCTACGGCTACTTCCTGCTGACCTCGGCGCAGCGCAAGGCGGCGGCGCCCGACGAGATGCTGTCCTCCCGCACCATCGCGTGAACAAGAAGAGAGAAAGATGCGCTATCGCACCACCATTGCCGGCCAGGTCTTCGCCTTCGACGACCTCAAGCAGGTCATGGCCGTGGCCAGCCCGGCGCGCTCGGGCGACTACCTCGCGGAGATCGGCGCGGCCACCGCGCAGCAGCGCATGGCGGCGCGCCACGTGCTGGCCGAGACGCCGCTCAAGCAGTTCCTGACCGAGGCGCTGATTCCCTACGAGAGCGACAACATCACGCGCCTCATCATCGACACCCATGACGCAGAGGCCTTTGCGCCGGTGTCGCACCTCACGGTCGGCGACTTCCGCAACTGGCTGCTTTCGGAGCAGGCCACCACTGAGGCGCTCACGGCGCTGGCGCCGGGCCTCACGCCCGAGATGGTGGCCGCCGTGTCCAAGCTCATGCGCAACCAGGACCTGGTGTCGGTCGCCAGGAAGTGCAGCGTGGTCACGCGCTTTCGCGACACCATCGGCCTGCCCGGCCACCTGGCCGTGCGGCTGCAGCCCAACCATCCGACCGACGACCTGCGCGGCGTGGCGGCCTCCACGCTCGACGGCCTGCTCTACGGCGCGGGCGATGCGGTGATCGGCCTCAACCCGGTGTCCGACAGCATGCAGGTGCTCGGCCGCCTGCTGCACATGCTCGACGAGGTGATCCAGCGCTTCGAGATTCCCACGCAAAGCTGCGTGCTCACGCACGTGACCAACACGCTCAGGCTCGCCGAAGCCGGCGCGCCGGTGGACCTGGTGTTCCAGTCGATCGCGGGCACCGAGAAGGCGAACCTCTCGTTCGGCGTCACGCCCGATCTGCTGGCCGAGGCCCATGCTGCGGCGCTGGCGCTGAACCGCGGCACGGTCGGCAACAACGTGATGTACTTCGAGACCGGCCAGGGCAGCGCGCTTTCGGCCAATGCCAATTTCGGCGTCGACCAGCAGACCTGCGAGGTGCG
Organism: Variovorax sp. 05T418; assembly: GCF_056396385.1. Taxonomy (NCBI): domain Bacteria; kingdom Pseudomonadati; phylum Pseudomonadota; class Betaproteobacteria; order Burkholderiales; family Comamonadaceae; genus Variovorax; species Variovorax sp. 05T418. Next base: position 456,888 of record NZ_JBFTLJ010000002.1, read on the forward strand.
CGCCTATGCATTGGCGCGGCGCTACAAGCCGCTGCTCATCAACACGGTGGTCGGCTTCATCGGGCCCGAATATCTTTTCGACGGCAAGCAGATCATCCGCGCCGGGCTCGAAGACCATTGCTGCGGCAAGCTGCTGGGCCTGCCCATCGGCTGCGACATCTGCTACACCAACCATGCCGAGGCCGACCAGGACGACATGGACAACCTGCTCGTGCTGCTGGGCACCGCGGGCATCAACTTCATCATGGGCATTCCGGGCGCCGACGACGTGATGCTCAACTACCAGAGCACCTCGTTCCACGACGCGCTGTTCCTGCGCCAGACGCTGGGCCTGAAGCGCGCACCCGAATTCGAGGCCTGGCTGCAGCGCATGCAGATCACCGATGCGGCGGGCCGGCTCGCGCCGCCTTCGGCCAACCGCCTGCTGGCGGACATGAACGGCCTGGCCGCCCTCGCGCCATGAGCAAGGACGCCGTCACGCCGAACCCCTGGACGCAGTGGCGTTCGGCCACGCCCGCGCGCCTGGCGCTGGGCCGCGCCGGCGCCGGCATGCCGACCGACGAGACACTGCGCTTCGGCTGGGCCCATGCCATGGCGCGCGATGCGATCCATGCGGCGCTCGACGTCGATGCACTCGAAGCCACGCTGCAACAACAGCATTGGCAAGTGATGCGGGCGCGCAGCCGCGCCGAAGACCGCACCACCTACCTGCGCCGCCCCGACCTCGGCCGGCAGCTCGACCCCGCGGATGCGCAGCGCCTGCGGGCCGCCGCAAAAGGCGATTGCGATGTCTGCCTCGTCATCGGCGATGGCCTCTCCTCGCTCGCGGTGGCGCGCCACGCCGCCCCGCTGCTGGCCGCGCTGCGCGCTCAATTGCCGCCCGAGACGCGCTTTTCTCCCGTGGTCATCGCCACCCAGACGCGCGTGGCGCTGGCCGACGAGGTCGGCGAGCTGTTCGGCGCCGCGCTTTCGGTGATGCTGATCGGCGAACGCCCGGGGCTCAGCTCGCCGGACAGCCTCGGCATTTACCTGACCCATTCGCCGAAGCGCGGCCGCCACGACGCCGAGCGCAACTGCATCTCGAACGTGCGCCCCGAAGGCCTGCCCTGCGAAGCCGCGGCGTTCAAGCTCGCCTGGCTGATGCGCGAGGCCCTTCGCCGGGGGCTGACCGGCGTCGGGCTCAAGGACGAGAGCGATCCTGCGGTGCTCGAGCCGGGCCGTCCGGCAACGACCCTGCCTGGCTGACCGCAGCTTTGCGGTGACAAAAAATAGTCAATACAATGGTTATTAATTCGCTTAATAGCCATTTTATTGATGCCAAGAAGCAGCAACAGCCTTTCCGCCCTGCCCCAGCAGACCGCTGAGCCCCTGAGGAATCTCGGTCTGCGCCTTCGTGCGCACCGGGTGCATCGCGGCTGGACGATCGCGGAAATGGCCGAGCGCCTGCTGTGCTCGCCCACCACCCTGCGCTCGCTCGAATCGGGCAAGCCCGCCACCAGCATCGGCTTGCTGGCCCACGCGCTGTGGCTGTTCGGCGAGATCGATTCGCTCGACGTGTTGGCTCCCGCACCCGCGGGCCTGGCCGCCAGGCGCCGCGTCCGCAGGTCCGCAGCGCGCGGGCCCGCCGGGGTGATCGCGGAGGACGAGCGTGACTTCTGACGAGGCCGGGGACGAACGGCGCATCTACGTCGGGCTCGCGCGCCATACGGGCGACGAGGTGCAGCCGGCCGGCCTGATGAAGCTCGTTCGCCGCGGCGTCGTGGAATCGGGCGAATTCGCCTATGGCCGGCGCTACCTCCAGGACCCCGCGGCCCTGCCGCTCAACCCCGAGCAACTGCCGCTGCGCGATGCCGCATTCACATTGCCGGAGCGGCGCATCCGCGAGGGTGGCGCCATGCCGCTCACGCTGCGCGACGCCCTGCCCGACAGCTGGGGGCGCAAGGTGCTCGAGATCCGCCACGGCAAGCCCCTGTCGGACATCGACGCGCTGCTGCTGACCAACGAGGACCGCATCGGCGCGATGGTGTTCGCCGAGGCATTGCCCATCCAGAGCGAAGAACCGCCCTCCATGCTCTGGTCGCTGGAGGAGCTTGCCGAAGCCTCGCGCCGTGTCGAGGAAGGCATGGAGATCGGGCCCGACATGCACCTGCTGCTGCGCGGCGGCAGCTTGGGCGGCGCGCGCCCCAAGGCGGCCTTTGCGCATGAAGGACGGCGCTACATCGCCAAGTTTTCCTCGCGCGGCGACGACCACGACGTGGAGGTGATCGAGGCCGCCACCCTGTGGCTGGCCAGCGCCTGCGGCATCCGCGTGCCTGCCTTCCTGCTGCAGCCCCTGGCGTTCGGCCACGCGTTGCTGGTGGAGCGCTTCGATCGCACCGGCCCCGTGAACGACGAGCAGCGCCATCACTACCTGTCGGCCTCGGCACTGCTCGACGTGCCTTATGAATCCAGCCGCGGCAGCTATGTCGAACTCGCGCAGCTGCTGCGGCGCATCTCGGCGCGGCCGCAAGAAGACCTGACCGAGCTGTTTCGCCGCCTGGTGTTCAACCTGGCCGTGGGCAACAGCGACGACCACGTCAAGAACCATGGCGCCCTGCGGCAGGGCGACGGCCTCTGGCGCCTGGCGCCTGCCTTCGATCTCGTCATGCAGCTGGGCGGCCATACGGGCTACCAGGAGCTTGCCATCCTGCCGGGGCAGCATGCATCGAGCCTTGCGCTGGCGCGTGCCGCGGCGCCCCACTTCGGCCTGTCGGCGGCAGAGGCGGACCGCATCATCCGCCGGACCGAAGAAACCGTTTCGGTGCAGGCCGCGGCCAGCGTCGAAGCGTCCGGCGGCAACCGCGAGCTCGTGCGCCGCGTGGCGGCCTTCATCGAACAGCAGTACGACCGCATCCGTGCCCAGGGCCTGTGAACCGGCCCCCGGCTGGCATGGCTGATGCGTAGGCCTTTGTCGAAGTGTCACGAGCGTTCTCTACGCTCGGCCTTCCATCAACGCCGCACAACAACAGGAACTCCATGCAACGCCGCCTGATTCTTCTCACGCCGCTCGCCGCCGCACTCGCCGCCACGGGCTGCGCGAGCCTGGCCCCCTCTGCATCCACGACGCTCTCGCCCGGCCGCTGGGACGCCTTCAACCGGGCACAGATCGAAGGCCTGATCGCCAGCCTCGGCAAGTCGAGCCCGGGCTACAGCGCCGCCCGGGCGCCCTACGTGGTCTTCGACTGGGACAACACCAGCGTGTTCCTGGACATCGAGGAAGCCTCGCTGATCTACCAGCTCGAGAACCTGGTCTTCGGCGCCACGCCCGCGCAGCTCGAAGTGGCGCTGCGCAAGAACATCCCGAAGAAGGACTTCCTGCCGGCCTTCAACAATGCGGCCGGCCAGCCGGTCAGCATCGACCGCGTGGTGCCCGACATCGTGGCCAGCTACACCTGGCTCTACCAGAACTACAGCGGCCTCAAGGGCAGCCAGCCGCTGGCCGCGGTGAAGCTGAGCCCGCACTACGTCGCCTTCACCACCAAGGTACGCTACCTGTACGAAGCCATCGGCGACACCTTCGACCACGACACCGCCTACCCCTGGGTGACCTACCTCTTCGTCGGCATGACCGAAGCCCAGGTGCGCAAGCTCACGGCCGCCACGGTGGCCTGGCAGCTGAAGGAACCAGTGGCCAAGGTGAAATGGACCTCGCCGGCCGCACTGCCGGGCCAAGCGGGCGTGGTCTCGGTCAGCTGGAAAAATGGCCTGCGGCTGCAGCCCGAGATGCAGGAGCTGTATGCCGCCTTCCGCAACGCGGGCTTCGACGTGTGGGTGTGCTCGGCCTCCTTCGTCGACGTGATCAAGGAGATTTCCTCGAACCCCGCCTTCGGCTACAACAACCCGCCCGAGCGCGTGCTGGCGATGGAGCTGGAGCGCGACGCCAACGGCGTGATCCAGCCCGAGTACCGGCGCGGCTACGACCAGACGCAGGGCCCCGGCAAGACGAAGAACATCCAGCGCTTCCTGGTCAGCAAGTACGGCTACGGCCCGAGCTTCATTGCGGGCGACAGCGAGGGCGACCAGAACATGATGGCCGACTTTGCCGACACGAAGAAGGTGCTGATCGTGAACCGGCTGCGCGACCCCAAGACCGACATCGGCAAGTTCTCGGCCATGGCGGTGCAGAACTACGGCAAGCCCGACACGCGCTACCTGCTGCAGGGCCGCGACGACAACACCGGCCAGTGGGTGGCTTCGCAGCTGCACACGCCTCTCGGCGCAGCCCAAGGCAAGGCATTGAAGTAGGCGCGAGCCCGGGCGGCGGGCAGTTGCCTATGATCCTGGCATTGCCAACCAGGAGACAGAACATGGCCGACCGCTACCCCCTCGCCGAGCTCGAAGACCTGCCGGAAGACATCCGCACCGCGATCCTCGCGGTGCAGGAAAAAGCCGGCTTCGTGCCCAATGTGTTCCTCGCGCTGGCGCGCCGCCCGGCCGAGTGGCGCGCCTTCTTCGCCTACCACGACGCGCTGATGCTGAAGGAGGAAGGCTCGCTCACCAAGGGCGACCGCGAGATGATCGTCACCACCACCAGCGCGGCCAACCGGTGCCTCTACTGCGTGGTGGCGCACGGCGCGCTGCTACGCATCTACGAGAAGAAGCCGCTGGTGGCCGACCAGGTGGCGGTGAATTACCGCAAGGCCGACATCACGCCGCGCCAGCGCGCCATGCTCGACTTTGCGATGAAGGTCTGCGAACGCTCGTATGAAGTCGAGGACGCCGATTTCGCCGCGCTGCATGCCCACGGCTTCGACGACGAGGACATCTGGGACATCGCCTCCATCACCGCCTTCTTCGGCCTGAGCAACCGCCTCGCGAGCTTCAGCGGCATGCAGCCGAACACCGAGTTCTTCCTGATGGGGCGGCTGCCGCGCGAGAAGAAGTAGCGCCTCAGGCCTTGCCTCGGCAGGATGCGAGCGCGTCCAGGCCGGGCTTGTAGGTGGGATTGCTCACGTCCATCAGCCCCAGCACCGTGTGGTAGAGGTTGTCGTGCGTGAGCGGCGCATCGAGTCCCGCTTCCATGCACGAGCGCGACAGCCTGCGGCGCTCGTTCATGCCGGGGCTGAACCAGGTGACCATGGGCACGTGCTTCTGCGCCTCGGGTGCGAAGCTGTAGGGCACGCCGTGCAGGAACAGGCCGTATTCGCCGAGCGATTCGCCATGGTCGCTCACGTAGAGCAGGGCCGGGTCGTACTGGCCGGACTGCGCCTTGAGCCAGTCGATGGTCTGGCCCAGGAAATGATCGGTCTGCGCAATCGAGTTGTCGTAGACGTTCTGCAGCTCCGCATGGCCGCATTCGGCCAGCGCATTGGTCTTGCACTCGGGCAGGAAGCGCTTGATCTCCGGCGCGGAGCGCTTGTAGTAGGCCGGCCCGTGGCTGCCCATCTGGTGCATGACCAGCACCACGCCCTTGGCGCGGCGCTCGGCGGGCAGCGCGGCAATGCGCTCGTCCAGCCCCTTGAGCATGACGTCGTCCAGGCATTCCTCGCCGTCGCACAGCGCGCTCTTCTGCGCGGGCGTGAGGCTGTCGAAGGCGGAGGCGTTGGGAATGCGCGTGCACACGTCCTTGCATCCGGCCTGGTTGTCGAGCCACAGCACCGCCAGCCCGGCGGCCTGCAGCACGTCGACCAGGTTTTCATAGTCGTCGCTGCGCGATTCGTAGCCCTGCTTGCCCAGCGGCGAGAACATGCACGGCACCGAAGCCAGTGTGTTGGTGCCGCACGAATGCACATCGCGATAGCTCAGCACGCCGCGCGCCGCCAGCTCGGGCGTGGTGTTGCGCGCATAGCCGTTGAGGCCGAAGTGGTCGGCCCGCGCCGTTTCGCCCACCACCAGCACGAACATCGGCGGCCGCGCCTGGCCCGCGTAGCTCGCGCCCAGCGCCGTTCCGGCCGTGATGGGAATCAGCTTGCGGCTGCGCTTGAACATCGGCTTGATGACCACCGAGCCGGCCGAATAGAGGCTTGCAACCGGGTTCATCATGTAGCGCAGGTGGACGTTGTTGCGCATCAGCGGCGCGAGCTGCCGGTTCATCGACACCGCGGCCACCAGGGCGAGCGCCACCGCCAGCAGCAGCAGCGCCACGTTGCGCCAGAGCTTGGAGAAAAAGCGCATCGGCATGATGCGCGCGCGCCAGAGCGCCAACGCAGGCAGCAGCGCCACCAGCAGCACGTGGTAGGCCATGCGCCAGCTCATGAGGTCGCGCGCCTCGTTCGGGTCGGTCTGCAGCACGTTGGCGATCATGGTCGGGTCCATCACCACGCGGTACTCGATCATGTAGTGCTGCACGAAGGCCGCCAGCAGCACCACCGCGAACCACAAGGGCTTCATCCAGCGCGACCAGGCCGTGAAGGACAGCAGCGCCACCGTGGCGCACACCATGAGCACTCCCATGGCGGCGCTCGTGGGCAGGTAGGTGCTGGGTGCGCCGCCGATGCGCGCGAGCTCGTTCCAGAGCGGCCAGTTGGCGGCCACGGCAAGGTAGAGGGCAAGCCAGACGACCACGCGCTGCGCCGAGCGGGGCCGCGCCAGCCACAGGTCGATGCGCGCCCACAGCGCGCGTGCAGGCGCCAGGAAGGAGGCGCCGGCCGCCAGCGCACCCACGTCCCGTCCCGGCGTGGGTTCGATTCTTGAAAATGACATCTACCGACTGTAGAAAGCGCAACTGAAGCCAGCCTGAATTGCGCGTTCAGCCAGCGTTCAGGTTCGCGCCCGCCTCGCCCTCAAGCGGGGCCGCATGAAGGCCCTGAGCGCCAGGTTGAGCGGCCGGCTCACGCCGCGCTCCACCACGATCGACACCAGGGCGGCCAGCATCACCCCCGCGACCACGTCGAACGGAAAGTGCAGCCCCAGGAACACGCGGCTCCACCCGACCACCGCGGCCAACGCCAGCGCCGCCAGCATGGGCGCGCGCCACGGCAGGCACCACAGCGAGAACGCCGCCGCGAAGGTGCAGGCGGCATGCAGGCTCGGGAAACCCGGCCGCGCGCCTTGCGGCGCCCACTGGATTCCCAGCCCATAGAAGGCGGGCCGCTGGAACGGCATGGCCGAGCGGAACACGTTCACGAAGATCCAGACCGCCAGCACACTGACCAGCGCGGTGAAGCAGGCATAGCGCAGGCGGCGGTCGACCACCGCGGCGCCGATGATCGCGGCGGCCAGCAGCGCCGGCAGCACGTCGGACGCGAAGCGAGCGAAATGGATGCTCCACGCCGGCGCCGCGGCACTGGCGTTGATCAGCGCGAACAGGGCGACATCAAGGCCCTGCATGCAACACGGCGGCAGGTTCGGTTGCGGCCAGCCGCGAAGCGCGGGGTGCGACGACCAGGTCGATGGCAAAGCCCGCCACCCAGCAGATCCAGGCGGTCCAGAGCGTGTGGCTCATGTAGTGCGCGCCCCGCAGCTGCTGCGACAGGCCGAGCAGCAGTCCCGCGGCCAGCGACGCGCAAAGCCAGAGGACCGCGGCACGCGGCGACACCCGGCGCAGCACGAAATAGCCGCCGGCGTAGGCAAAGGCCGCCGAGGCATGGCCCGCCGGGAAGCACCCGCCCGCGCCGCCGTCATAGACCTTCCATGCCCAATGCGACACGTGGCTGGCCACACCGCCGAACTCCTTCAGGTCCCAGGGGCAGCTCGTGTGGCTCGCATGCTTGAGCAGGCTGACGGCGAGGACCGAGAGCAGCACCGTGAATGCCAATTGGGCCCGGGCGCGAACCGGCAGCCGGCGCAGGATGCCGAGCGGCCAGCGGATGCCGGCGAACAGCGCGATCACGAACAGCCAGCTCAGGTCCTTCGCGCCCTCGTGCATCACATGCACCAGGAAGGCGTTCTCGCGCCACGGAAAGCCCATGGGCGTGCCCGCGAGGCGCGCCAGGGCGAGGTCGCCGCCTGTAGCGTCCCACGCGAGCAGCAGCGCCAATGCAAGGAGGGTCAGCACGCCCAGGCGAAGGTTCGAGGGATTCGGAGGATTCGGGACACGCGTCATGGACAGAGGGGGAGAGAAGCCGGCAAGCCTGAAACCCCTTTAGCCTACGTGCCTGGCCTGAACCGAGCCTGAAGCGGCCCTGAACGGGAACTGACGGCCGCGGTCCGGCCGCACGGTCGGCGCTAGACTGCGTTTTTTTCTGGAAAGACCCCATCGCGTGCGCATATTGCTCGTCGAAGATGACAGTGCGTTGGCAGACGCCGTCTGCAGCTACCTGGTTGCAAAGGCTTTCGTGGTCGACGTGGCGCCCAGCCTCGCCGATGCGCGCAGCGCCCTGCTTTCGGTGCAGTACGCCGCCGTGCTGCTCGACCTGCACCTGGGCGACGGCGACGGCCTGTCGCTGCTGCCCCAGGTGCGCGCGCTGCGCGAGCCGCCGATCGTCATCGTGCTGACGGCGCGCGACCAGGTCACCGACCGCATCCGCGGCCTCGACGCCGGCGCCGACGACTACCTCATCAAGCCCTACGACCCGGCCGAGCTGCTGGCGCGGCTGCGCGCCGTGGAGCGGCGGCGCAGCGCCGGCAGCTCGCCGGTGCTGCACCTGGGCACGCTGGAGATCGACCTGGCGCACGACCGGGTCCGCAAGGACGGCAACCCGGTCGTCCTCACGCAGAAGGAATGGGCCCTGCTGCGCGTGATGGCCACGCGGCCCGAGCGCATCCACACCCGCGAGAACCTGGCCGACGCGCTCTACGGCTTCGGCGACGAGGCCGACAGCAACACGCTCGAAGTGTTCATCAGCCGCCTGCGGCGCAAGCTGGGCAAGAACCACATCCAGACACTGCGCGGCCTCGGCTACCGGCTGTCGACCTCGTCGGGCGACGACGAATGAACGCGGCGCTTCCGAAGGACGGCCCCGACACGCTGGCCGGCCGCCTGACGCGCACCCTGATCCTCTGGGTCGGCGGCGTGTGGATGCTGTGCGTGCTGGCCGTGGTCTGGTATGTGGACCGCGAGATCAACCACAACTTCGACAACGAACTGGTCGAGGTCTCGCACCGCATGTTCGACATGGCGCTGCAGGAATTCGGCAAGATGCAGCATTCAGGCGCCACGCCGGACACGCCGGTGATCGCGCCCAAGCAGCTGTTCTCCGAGGACGCCGTGATGTACCAGGTGGTGGACATCCACGAGCACGTGCTGCTGCGCTCGGCCGAGGCGCCCGACGGCGCCTTCGACGTTCCGCTGGCTCCCGGCTTCGCCAACAACCAGACCTGGCGCATCTATACGGTGCGGCATCCCACGCTGGGCCTTTACTTCCAGGTGGCCGATCCGCTGGACGAGCGGCGCTCGGCGCTGAACCGCACGCTGTTCGGGCTGATCATTCCGCTCGGTGCCGTGCTGCCGCTGCTGGCGCTGGTGCTGCGCAAGGTGGCGCGCAACGAGCTGCGCGTGCTGCAGCAGCTCGCGGGCGAGATCGAGAAGCGCAGCGGCTCCGACCTGCGCCCCATCACGCTGCCCGGCCTGCCGCGCGAGCTGCGCTCGGTCGGCGACCACGTCAACAGCCTGCTGGAGCGGCTGTCGCATTCGCTCGACGTCGAACGCGCGCTGGCCGCCAACGCGGCGCACGAGCTCAGAACCCCGCTGGCCGCGGCGCGGCTGCGGCTGCAGACCGCGCTCGAGCACGACCTGCGGCGCAACGACGTGCAGGCGGCGCTCGATGCGCTGCAGCTGCTCAGCCACCGCGCCGAGAAGCTGCTGCAGCTCTCGCGCGCGGAATCGGCCGCATCGCTCGCGCGCGCGCCGGTCGACCTGGTGCAGCTGGCCGGCGCCGTGGCGCAGGACTTCTGGAACGACCCGCAGATCAGCGAGCGGCTCGCGCTCAAGGTGCCCGAGGACGCCGCGCCCATTGCCTCGGGCGACGTCGACGCGCTGGCGATCGCGCTGCGCAACCTGGTGGAAAACGCGCTGCGCTACGGCGGCAACGGCCGCGTGGTGATCGAGGTCATGGCGCCCTGCACGCTCGCGGTGCGCGACTTCGGCGCGGGCGTCAGCGCCGAACAGCTCGCCACGCTGCAGCAGCGCCACGTGCGCCACAGCTCCGATCGGGCAGGCTACGGCCTGGGGCTGTCGATCGTGGGCACCATCGTCGAGAAGCACGGCGCCAGGCTCGAGCTGGCATCGCCGCCGCCGGGTGCGGCCCATGGCTTCGAGGCGCGCATCGTGCTGCGGTCGGCGTAGCTGCGCGCCCTACTCGCTCACCACCGCGCGCAGCCAGTCGGGCAAGGGCAGCGCCTTCTGCTTCGGAAAATCGACCCAGATCGTGGTCGCCCCGCCGGCCGCGCAGATCACCTCGGGCGCCTCGGCCCGCGCCATGGTGGCCCAGCTCTCGAAGGTGGTGCGCGCCGGGTCGCTCACGTACATCTTGAGCAGCACGTCGCCGGGGTATTCGATCTGCCGGTAGAAATTGCAGAAGGCGTTGACGATCACCATGCCCTCGCCGCCCGGCGCGGGCTCGATGCCGAGCGAACGGATCCAGTCGATGCGCGCGGTTTCGAGGTAGCGGAAATAGGTGCCGTTGTTCAGGTGCCCCATGGCGTCCATGTCGCCCCAGCGGATGGGGATGGACATCTCGAACACGAACTTTTTCTTCTCGGGGATTTCGATTCTCATCGGTGGCTTTGATGGAGGGGATCAGAGCGCGAACCCGTCGTCGGCCGCAATGACCGCGCCGTTCACGAAATGGCTCTGGCCGCTGGCCAGCAGCACGATCAGGCCGTCCAGGTCTTCGGGCTTGCCCACGCGCTTGCGCGGCAGCATGCTCACGAGCTTGGCGCCGCCTTCGGAGGCCCAGTGGTCCTCGTTGAGCTCGGTCGCGATGTAGCCCGGGCACAGCGCGTTCACGTTGATGCCGAAGCGGCCCCATTCGAGCGCCATGGCTTTGGTCATCTGCACCACCGCGGCCTTGCTCATGCAGTAGGTGCCGATCTGCGGCAGCACCTTGAGCGCCGCCACCGAGGCGATGTTGATGATGCGCCCGCCGATGTAGGTGCCCGGCGCCGAACCGTCGGCACGCGCCAGCATGCGCTTGCCCACCTCCTGTGCGACGAAGAAGGAGCCCTTCACGTTGGTGTCGAAGATGTAGTCGTAGTCGTCCGGCGTGACGTCCGAAAGGCGCTGGGTGGTGCTCACGCCCGAGTTGTTGACCAGGATGTCGATGGGGCCGACCTCGGTTTCGGCGCGCGCCACCGCGGCCTTGATGCTGTCGATGTCGGTGACGTCGAGCTCGACCGCATGCGCGTCGCCGCCCTCGCCCTCGATGCGGGCGCGCAGCTCCTTCAGTTTCTCGAGCCGGCGGCTCGCGAGCACCACCGCGGCGCCGGCGCGCGCCAGCGTCTTGGCAAACTGCGCGCCCAGCCCGCTGGAAGCGCCGGTGATGAAGGCCACGCGGCCCGAAAGATCGATGCTGTAAGCCATGGGAAGGGGGTCCTGTTGAGCGGTTGCCGAGTCGCCGAGGCGACGCCCGGCACTCCACATAAAATGTTTCGCGCCCTCGAAGCGTCCGAGCCTCAAATCATTATCGACGAGACCCCACATGACCCACGACGAAATCCTCGCCCAGTTCGGCCCCCGCGAATCCATGGAATATGACGTGGTGGTCGTCGGCGGCGGCCCGGCCGGCCTCTCGACCGCCATCCGGCTCAAGCAGCTGGCGGCCCAGCACGACAAGGAAATCTCGGTGGTGGTGCTCGAGAAGGGCTCCGAGCCCGGCGCGCACATTCTCTCGGGCGCCATCATGGACCCGCGCGCGCTCAACGAGCTGCTGCCCGACTGGAAGGAGCTGGGCGCCCCGCTGAACCAGCCCGTGACCGACGACGCCATGGTGTTCCTCGGCGAAAAATCGGGCCTGCGCACGCCCAACCTGTTCCTTCCGGCCTGCTTCCAGAACCACGGCAACTACATCATCAGCCTGGGCGCCTTCACCAAGTGGCTGGCGCAGCAGGCCGAGAACCTGGGCGTGGAGATCTTCCCGGGCTTTCCGGCGGCCGAAGTGCTCTACAACGAGAACGGCTCGGTGCGTGGCGTGGCCACCGGCAACATGGGCGTGGGCAAGGACGGCGAACCCACCGAGAACTTCCAGCTCGGCATGGAGCTCCTGGGCAAGTACACGGTGTTTGCCGAAGGCGCCCGCGGCCACCTGGGCCGCCAGCTGATCGCCAGATTCAAGCTCGACGAGGGCAAGGACCCGCAGACCTACGGCCTGGGCGTGAAGGAAGTGTGGGAAGTCGACCCCAAGCGCCACCAGCCCGGCTTCGTGCTGCACACCGCCGGCTGGCCGATGAAGAGCGACACCTACGGCGGCGCCTTCCTCTATCACATGGAAGACAACAAGATCTCCATGGGCTTCATCACGGGCCTGGACTACAGCAACCCCTACCTGAGCCCGTTCGAGGAAATGCAGCGCTGGAAGCTGCACCCCAACATCCGCTGGTACCTCGAAGGCGACGAGGCCCAGGGCATCAAGCCGGCCAAGCGCATCGGCTACGGCGCGCGCGCCATCACGGCCGGCGGCCTGACGTCGCTGCCCAAGACGGTGTTCCCGGGCGGCGCGCTGGTCGGCTGCGAGGCCGGCTACCTGAACGTGAGCCGCATCAAGGGCAGCCACGCCGCCATCAAGACCGGCATGCTGGCCGCCGAAGCGGCCTTCGTCGCGGTGCAGGCCGGCCGCCAGCACGACGAGCTCACGGCCTACCCGGCGGCGTTCGAGAAGAGCTGGCTCCACGCGGAACTGAACAAGTCACGCAACTTCAAGGCCTGGTTCAAGAAGGGGCTGGGCATTGCCACCTTCATGAACGGCATCGAGCAGTGGCTTCTCAAGGGCCACATTCCATGGACCCTGCGCCGCAACAAGCCGGACCACCTGTACCTCAAGCCGGCGGCGGAGTGCAAGCCCATCGCCTATCCGAAGCCGGACGGCAAGCTGACCTTCGACCGCCTCTCGAGCGTGTTCATCAGCAACACCAACCACGAGGAGCAGCAGCCTGCACACCTGACGCTCAAGGATGCGTCGGTGCCGGTGAACATCAACCTGTCGAAGTTCGCGGGCCCCGAAAGCCGCTACTGCCCGGCCGGCGTGTACGAGTTCGTGCCCGACGAAGCCAACGCCGGCAAGGAGCGCCTGCAGATCAACGCGCAGAACTGCGTGCACTGCAAGACCTGCGACATCAAGGATCCGACGCAGAACATCGTGTGGGTCACGCCTGAAGGGGGCGGCGGGCCTAACTACGTGGGGATGTAGCTCTCTCTCGTTTTTGGCGCTGTTGTTCGGGGCGCTGTTGTTCAGGGCGCGTGCACAGGCCACCGGGTACTCCCCTCCGCGAATGTCCCCCGGGGGCTGCGCCCCCTCCTCCTTGATTTCGCTGCGGGGAGCACCCGATGCCCTGTGCACTTGGGCACGCTGCTGGTGTACCGCTGATCAACGACTGCTCTGATCACGCTCCCGTCGATGGGGTGCCTTGCGCAGCGAAATTAAGGAGGAGGCCGCAGGCCGGGGGACATTCGCGGAGCAAGGTATCCCGTCGGCGGGAGCGCACCCTGGAAAGAGCGCCAAGTTCAGCGCCCTTCGCCCCATCCTCCCCCACCCGGCGTTTCGATCACGAACACGTCCCCCGGCGCCATCTGCACCTGTCCGATGTGGTCCAACGTCTCGACCGTCCCGTCGACCCGCTCGACACGGTTGACACCCACCGCGCCAGCCTCCCCACCCGCACCGCCGAATGCGCCGTAGAGCCGGCCATTGCTGAGGATCGACGCCGTCATCGGCGCCAGGAAGCGCACGCGCCGCACGCCGCCGTCGCCGCCGCGCCAGCGCCCGGCTCCCCCTGAACCGGTGCGCAGGCGGTAGCTCTCAAGGCGCACCGGGTAGCGGAACTCCAGCACCTCGGGGTCCGTGAGGCGCGAGTTGGTCATGTGGGTCTGCACCACGCTCGTGCCGTCGAAGCCCGGGCCCGCGCCCGAGCCGCCCGAGATGGTTTCGTAGTACTGGTGCTCGCCGTCGCCGAAGGTGAAGTTGTTCATCGTGCACTGGCTCGCGGCCATCACACCGAGTGCGCCATAGAGCGCGTTGGTCACGCAGCTCGAGGTTTCGACGTTGCCCGCCACCACCGCGGCCGGCGGGAGCGGGTTGAGCATGCAGCCGCCCGGCACGATCACCTCGATGGGCTTGAGGCAGCCCGCGTTGAGCGGAATGTCGTCGTCCACCAGCGTGCGGAACACATACAGCACGGCCGCCATGGTGATGGCCCGCGGCGCATTGAAGTTGTTGGCCAGCTGCGCGCTGGTGCCCGTGAAGTCGACCGTGGCCGAGCGCGCGACGGCATCCACCGTGACCCGCACGCGGATCTGCGCGCCGTTGTCCAGCGGCAGCGTGAACTCGCCGTTCTGGAGCGCCGTGATGACGCGGCGCACCGACTCCTCGGCGTTGTCCTGCACGTGGCCCATGTAGGCCGCCACGGTCTCGCGGCCGAACTGGGCGACCATGGCCTGCAGCTCCTGCACACCCTTTTCGTTGGCGGCGATCTGCGCGCGCAGGTCGGCCAGGTTCTGCTCGATGTTGCGCGACGGGTGGGCGCCGCTTCCGAGCAGCGCGCGCAGTTCGGCTTCGCAGAGGCGCCCGCCCTCCACCAGCTTGAAGTTGTCGATCAGCACGCCCTCGTCGCCGATGGTGGCCGAGAACGGCGGCATCGAGCCCGGCGTGATGCCGCCCACATCGGCATGGTGGCCGCGCGAAGCCACGTAGAACGACGGCCGCGCGTCGCCCGACTCCAGGTACACCGGCGTGACCACCGTGATGTCGGGCAGGTGCGTGCCGCCGTGGTAGGGGTCGTTCAGCACGAAGACGTCGCCGGGCTTCATGCCGGGGTTGCCGTCGATCACGGTCTTGATCGACTCGCTCATCGAGCCCAGGTGCACCGGCATGTGCGGCGCGTTGGCGATCAGGTTGCCCTCGACATCGAACAGCGCGCAGGAGAAGTCGAGCCGCTCCTTGATGTTGACCGAGTAGGCGGTGTTCTGCAGCCGCAGGCCCATCTGCTCGGCGATGTTCATGAAGAGGTTGTTGAACACCTCGAGCATCACCGGATCGGCGCTGGTGCCCAGGGCCTGCGTGGCGACGCGCGGGCGCACGCGGTGCAGCTCGATGCCGGCCGCGGTGGCGCGCGCCTGCCAGCCGGGCTCGATCACCGTAGTGGCGTTGCGGCCCGCGAGGATGGCGGGGCCGTCGATGGAAGCGCCGGGCTTGAGCGCCGCTTCGTCGAACAGCGCGGCATCGCGCCAGCCTGCGGCTTTTTCGTCAGCCTCGCAGTACATGCGCACGGCCGCGAGCGGTTCGGGTGCATGACTGGCCGCATCGGCCTGTGCGGCTGCGGGCGCTGCGCGCTCGCCAGTGCCCACCGCCTCGACCGTCACAGCCTCGATCACGAGCGCCCGCTCGGCCATCAGGAAGGCGAAGCGGCGGCGGTAGCCGGCTTCGAACTCGCCCCGCATCGCGGCGATCGCCTCTTCGGCCGAACCCGCCATGGGCAGCGCGCAGGCCAGCGCGGTGTCGGTGCCTTCGTAGCGCAGCTGCACGCGGTGCACCGTGGCAATGGCCGCATCGGCCACGCCCTGCTCGCGCAGCTCTCCTTTGGCCTGCGCCGCAAGCGAGCCTGCGGCATCGCGCGCCGCGGCCAGCCCCTGCGCATCGAGCCGACGCTCCAGCGCGAGCTCGCGCATCGCGAGCTGGTCGGCCAGCCCCATGCCGAAGGCCGAGAGCACGCCCGCGAGCGGATGCAGGTAGACGCTGCGCATGCCCAGTGCATCGGCCACCAGGCAGGCGTGCTGGCCGCCCGCGCCGCCGAAGCACTGCAGCGTGTACTGCGTGACGTCGTAGCCACGCGCCACCGAGATGCGCTTGATGGCATTGGCCATGCTGGCCACGGCGATGCGCAGCGCACCGCTCGCCACTTCTTCGGCACCCACGCTGCGGCCCGTGGCTTCCGCCATGCGGCGCGCCATGGCTTCGAAGCCGCGCCGCGCGGCCGCGAGGTCGAGCGCTTCATCGGCGTTCGGTCCGAAGACATGCGGAAAATGCGAGGGCTGGATCTTGCCGAGCAGCACGTTCGCATCGGTGGTGGTGAGCGGACCGCCGCGCCGGTAGCTGGCCGGCCCCGGATTGGCGCCTGCCGACTCCGGTCCCACGCGCAGCCGCGCGCCGTCGAAGGCGATGACCGAGCCGCCGCCCGCAGCCACGGTGTGGATGCTCATCATCGGTGCGCGCATGCGCACGCCCGCCACCTGGGTTTCGAAGGAGCGCTCGAACTCGCCGGCGTAGTGCGACACATCGGTGGAAGTGCCGCCCATGTCGAAGCCGATCACGCGCGCGTGGCCGGCATCGAGCGCGGTGCGCACCATGCCGACGATGCCGCCGGCCGGCCCCGAGAGAATCGCGTCCTTGCCCTGGAAGCGGTCGGCCTGCGTGAGCCCACCCGAGCTCTGCATGAAGAACAGCGGCACGCCCGGCATCTGGCGCGACACCTGCTCCACGTAGCGCCGCAGGATCGGGCTCAGGTAGGCGTCGACCACCGTGGTGTCGCCGCGCGGCACCAGCTTCATGAGCGGGCTGGTCGTGTGCGACACCGACACCTGCGTGAAACCGATAGCGCGCGCGATGCGCTCGGCCGCGAGTTCGTGCGCGGCGTAGCGCCAGCCGTGCATGAAGACGATGGCGCAGGCGCGCAGGCCGGCATCGAAGGCTTCCTGCAGCGCGGCGCGCAGCGCGGGCTCATCCAGCGGCTGCACGACGCCGCCCTGCGCATCCATGCGCTCGCCGGCCTCGATCACGCGCTGGTAGAGCAGCTCGGGCAGCACGATGCGGCGGTCGAAGAGCCGCGGCCGCGCCTGCGTGGCGATGCGCAGCGCATCGCGAAAGCCGGCCGTGGCGACCAGCACCGTCGGCTCGCCCTTGCGCTCCAGCAGCGCGTTGGTGGCCACCGTGGTGCCCATCTTCACGCACTCGACGCGCTCGGGGGTCACGGCCTCGCCGGGCGCGAGCTTCAGCAGGCGGCGGATGCCTTCGACGGCGGCGTCCTTGTACTGCTCGGGGTTCTCCGACAGCAGCTTGAGCGTGTGCAGGCCGCCCTCGGGATCGCGGCCGACCAGGTCGGTGAAGGTGCCGCCGCGGTCGATCCAGAACTGCCAGCGGGACGGGAGAAGGGAATGCGTGGTCATGAAGTCTTCGCGAAAAAGGAGAAAGAGGTCCGGATCAGTTCTGCCGCAGGTCGCGCCCGCGCGTCTCGGGCAGGCAGAGCGCCACGATCACCACCATGGCGTAGGCCACCGCGGCGCACACGCCGATGGCCGTGCCCAGCGAAAGGTGCATGCGGTCGCTCAGCACGCCGACCAGCGCCGGAAAGGTGGCGCCGATGCCGCGCCCGAAGTTGTAGCAAAAGCCCTGCCCGGAGCCGCGCAGCTCATTGGGAAAAAGCTCGGCCAGGAAGGCGCCCGCGCCGCTGAAGATGCCCGACATGAAGAAGCCGAGCGGAAAGCCCAGCAGCAGCATCAGGCCGTCGGTGATGGGCAAGAGCGTGTAGGCATAGACCAGCGATCCGGCCCCCACCGCAAACAGGATGAAGGCGCTGCGCCGTCCGAGCCGGTCCGACAGGTAGGCACCGCACAGGTAGCCGATGAAAGCGCCGATGATGAACATGAACTGGTAGCCGCCCGAGCCCAGCACCGTGAGATGGCGTTCGTTCTTCAGGAAGGTGGGCAGCCAGACGCCGATCGCGTAGTAGCCGCCCTGCATGCCGGTGAACAGCAGGCTCGCGAGCACCGTGGTGCCCAGCATGCCGGGCTTGAAGATCGCGAGGAAATTGCCGCTGCGCTCGCCGCGCGCCACGGCGGCGCGGCTCTGCACGTAGATCTCCGGGTCGCGGATCGAGCGGCGGATGAACACGATCAGGATCGCCGGCAGCAGCCCCAGCAGGAACATCGCGCGCCATGAATACTCCGGCGGCAGGAAGGAGAACAGCGCCATCGACACCAGCACCGCCGCGCCCCATCCGATGGCCCAGCTGCTCTGCACCAGGCCCACCGCCTTGCCCCGGTAGGCGGGCCGGATCATCTCGGCAATGAGCACCGAGCCCACCGCCCATTCGCCGCCGAAGCCCAGGCCCTGCAGCGTGCGTGCGATCAGCAGCTCTTCCGGCGTGCGCGAAAGGCCGCAGGCAAAGGTGAAGATGGCAAAGACCAGGATCGTGAGCTGCAGGATGCGCACCCGCCCGTACATGTCGGCCAGGATGCCGGCCACCCAGCCGCCGATGGCCGAGGCCACCAGCGTGGCGGTGCCGATCAGCCCCACCTCGGTCTTGCTCATGCCCCACAGCGACAGCAGGATGGGCGTGACCAGCGGCAGCGTGTAGTAGTCAAAGGCGTCGACCGCATAGCCGCTGAAGGATGCGGCGAGCGTGCGCTTCTCGTTCGGGTTGAGCGTGCGCAGCCAGCTGCCTCCGGCTGGCGTGGCGTCGCCCGCCTGGGTGGCGTCGAGGGTGGTCTTCATGTGCTTGTCTCCTTGGGTTTTGAATGGGTCGAAAGCGCCGCGTCTAGAACGCGGCCAGCTGGCGGTGCAGCAGGTCGGTCACGAGCATCGAGCCCGGCGCGTGCGTGATGGCGAACGGCAGCCGGGCGGCGGCCAGCGCGGCCTGGGGCGTGACGCCGCAGGCCCAGAACACGGGCAGCTCGCCGGGCATGACCTCGACCGCGTCGCCGTAGTCGGGATCGGCGATCGAGCGGATGCCGATCAGCGCCGGATCGCCGATGTGCACCGGCGCGCCGTGCACGGCCGGAAAGCGCGAAGTGATCTGCACCGCGCGGATGGCGTCGGCCGCGCGCAGCGGGCGCATCGACACCACCATCGGCCCATGGAAGGCGCCGGCCGGCACGGTGGCCATCGAGGTGCGGTACATCGCCACGTTGCGGCCCTGCGCCACGTGGCGCAGCGCAATGCCCTCGGCCATCAGCGCATGCTCGAAGGTGAAGGAGCAGCCGATGACGAAGCTCACCAGGTCGTCGCTCCAGAGCGCGCGCACGTCGGTGGGTTCGTCCGCCAGCACGCCGTCACGCCACACGCGGTAGCGCGGCAGGTCGGTGCGGATGTCGATGTCCTCGCCGAGCGCCGGCAGCGCCGGGTCGCCGGCTTCCGAGACGCCGAGCAAGGGGCAGGGCTTGGGGTTGGCCTGGCAGAAGCGCAGGAAGTCGGCCGCGTGCGCCCGCGGCAGGATCACGAGGTTGCCCTGCACATGGGCGCTTGCGAGCCCGCTGGTGTGGGCGTTCAGCGCGCTGCTGCGGCAGGCCTGGCGCACGGCCAGCGCGCTGCTGCCGGCGCCGGGCTGTTCTGCGAAGGATGGACGGTTCGACATTTGGCGTTTCCGATGCCCGAGGCATCGCTGTGGTGTGATGCGCCGGATTGTGGGAATCCGCGCTCACGAACGCCAACGCAAATTTTCTCGCTCAACTCATCGATTTTTTCGATGAACCCATGCGGTGCGAAGCGTGCACCACGGCGGAGCCGAGCGCGGCCTCGGGCAGCGGCGACGAGGGGTCGTCGCGGTAGCTCGCATAGATGGGCAGCGGCTCCAGCGTCACGTCGCAAGGCAGCACGCGCAGCGGCAGGCGCCGCGCCAGCGGCTCGACCACCGCGCGCGGCAGCCCGGCCACGCCGAAGCCCGCCTCCACCAGCTGCGCCATCGCCGAGATCGACGAGATCGCATGCACCCGCGGCGGCGGGCTGCCGGCCTCGCGGAACAGCTCGAGCAGCGCCACGTGCGGCTGCGAGCCGCGCTGGAAGGTCAGGAGGTCGAGCGAGAGCAGGTCCGGCAGGCGGTAGCGCCGCTTCAGGTGCAGCTCGCGGTGGCCGACGAAGCACATCGGCATCGGCGGCACGGCGCGGGTGCGCACGCCGTCGCCGGTGGCCGGCAGCGCGGCAAACACCAGGTCCTGCTTGCCGCGCTGCAGCTGGTCTACCAGCACCGGCGTGGTTTCGACGGTGAGCTCCAGTTCGAAGTCCGGATGCGTGGCCTGCATGTGCTTGAGCCAGCCGGTGAGCCAGCTGTGCACCACCGACTCGATGGCGCCCACGCGCAGCACCGCCTCGCGCACCGCGCCCGAGCCCATCTCGGCCTTGATGTGCATCTGCATTTCGAGCAGCTTCTGCGCGAAGGCATGGAAGCGCTGCCCTGCCACCGTGAGGCGGAACTGCTTGTCGCGACGGTCGAGCAGCAGCACGCCCAGCTCGCGTTCGAGCGCGGCGATGCGGCTGGACAGCGCCGACTGCGTGAGGTGCAGCTTCTCGGCCGCACGGGTGACGCTCTTGAGCGCCACGGCCCAGTGGAAGGCTTCGACGAATCGCAAGTTCATGGCGCGAGTGTCGCCTGAGCCGCGCATTCCGCTGCGCTATGCTCGTTGGCGAAGGAGACAACACCACCATGCAGATCGTCATCACGGGCGGCGCCGGCTTCCTGGGCGCACGCCTTGCCCGTACCCTGCTGAAGCAAGGCGAGCTTTCGCTGGCCGGTGCGCCGGCACGCGCCATTTCCCGCATCACGCTGGTCGACCGCGCCGCGCCGCCGGCCGACCTGGCGGCCGACCCGCGCATCGGCACCGCACTCGGCGACCTGAACGAGCAGCTGGCTTCGCCCGACGCCTCGTTCTGGACCGGGGCCGACGCCATCTTTCACCTGGCCGCCGCGGTCAGCGGCGAATGCGAGGCCGATTTCGACCTGGGCATGCGCAGCAACTTCGCCGCCACCCATGCGCTGCTCGAAAAGGCGCGCGCCGTGGGCACCCGGCCGCTCTTGGTGTTTGCCAGCTCGCTCGCGGTGTTCGGCGATTCGCCCGAGCAGCCGCTGCCGCCGGTGATCGAGGACCACACGCTGCCGACGCCGCAGACCAGCTACGGCATCCAGAAATTCATCGGCGAGCAGCTGGTGGCCGACTACACGCGCAAGGGCTTCATCCGCGGGCGCAGCGTGCGGCTGATGACGGTGAGCGTGCGCCCCGGCAAGCCCAACGGCGCAGCCTCGGGCTTTTTCAGCGGCATGATCCGCGAGCCGCTCGCGGGCATCCGCGCGGCCTGCCCGGTGCCCGACGAGACTCCGGTGGCGATTGCGTCGCCGGCGCGCACGGTCGAAGGCATTCTTCGCGCCGCCGAGGCCAGCGACGGCGAATGGGGCCCGCGCACCGCGCTCAACCTGCCCTCGCTTTCCACCACGGTGGGCGACATGGCCGCAGCCCTCGAGCGCGTGGCCGGCAAGGCCGCCACCGCCCTGCTCGACCGCACGCCCGATCCGGCCATCCAGCGCATCGTGAAGACCTGGCCCGGGCGCATCGAGACCGTTCGCGCCGGCAAGCTCGGGCTCACGGCCGACACCAGCTTCGAGGCGGTGATCCGCGACTACGTCCGTGAAAATCCCGACGCGGTCAAACTGGTTATTGCGGCATAGTCATCGGTTGCGCGCAGAGCCGACGCTTTGCGACACCCCCTTTCCATCTCAGGAGACAGAAGAATGAAATTGACCCGACTGGCCGCCGGCCTGGTTCTGGGCATGGGCATGGCCTGCGCGGCCTTTGCGCAGACGACCATGAAGATCAGCATCTCGACCGCGCAGAACTCGCACCAGGGCGTGGCCATCGACACCTTCGCCAAGGAAGTCGAAAAGCGCACGGGCGGCCGCTACAAGGTCCAGACCTTCTACAACGGCTCGCTCGGCGGCGAGCGCGAATCGATCGAGGCGGTGCAGCTGGGCACGCAGGAGCTCGCCTTCTCCTCGACCGGCCCGGTGCCCAACTTCGTGCCCGAGACCAAGATCCTCGACGTGCCCTTCCTGTTCCGCGACAAGGCCCATGCGCGCGCCGTGCTCGACGGCCCGATCGGCCAAGACCTGCTCACCAAGTTCGACGCCAAGGGCTTCAAGGCGCTGGCCTGGGCCGAGAACGGCTTCCGCCACATGACCAACAGCAAGCGCGACGTGAAGGCGCCCGAAGACCTCAAGGGCCTGAAGATGCGCACCATGGAGAACCCGGTGCACATCGCCGCCTACAAGGGCTTCGGCATCATCACCACGCCCATGGCCTTCCCCGAAGTGTTCACTGCGCTGCAACAGGGCACGGTCGACGGCCAGGAGAACCCGCTGCCGGTGATCATCTCCGCCAAGTTCGACCAGGTGCAAAAGCATCTTTCGCTCACGGGCCACGTCTATTCGCCCTGCATCTTCCTGATGAACAAGGCCGCGTTCGACAAGCTCAGCGCGGCCGACAAGCAGGCCTTCCTGGACGCCGCCAAGGAAGGCACCAAGGCCAACCGCGCCCGCGTGGACGAGGACGACGCCAAGGGCGTGGCCGACCTGCGCGCCAAGGGCATGACCGTGATCGAGAACGTCGACAAGGCCAAGTTCGTGGCCGCGCTCGCACCGGTGAATGCGCAGTTCGAGAAGGACTTCGGCAAGGCCAACCTCGACAAGATCCGCGACTACAAGTGAAAGAAAAATTCCTTGGCATCGAGCGCTGGACCACCGGCGCCTCGATGCTGGCCGCCTGCCTGATGCTGGTCATTGCATCGGCACTGGGCGTGTTCCAGATCGTGACGCGCTTCGTGCTCGAGCAGCCCGCGGAGTGGAGCGAGATCCTGATCCGCGTGAGCCTGATCTGGATGGTGTTCCTGGGCATTCCGATGGCGTTTCGCCAGGGTGCCATGGTGAGCGTGGACGTGCTCTACCGCTGGAGCCCGCCGCGCGTCAAGCGCGTGCTCGACGCCGTGGTGAGCATTGCCGCGCTCATCCTGATGCTGGTCATTCTCTGGTGGGGCTGGGACTACGCGATGCGCGGCCGCGTGCAGTCGATGGCCGGCCTCGAAAGCCTGTCGATGATGTGGTCGTACCTGGCGCTGCCGGTCGGTTCCGTCTTCTGCCTGTTCGGCATCGTTGGGAATTTTCTCGATCCCAAGCGGCTTGAGCTGGAGACTGCGCAATGACACCAGTCATGGTTGCAACGATGGTGCTGTGTTTTGCACTGTCGGTTTCTGTTGCGGTTTCCATCGGGCTCGCCTCGATCCTGGGCATCCAGGTGGCCAATGCCAACATGCTGATCTCCGTCAAGGAGATGTTCAATTCGATCAACAAGTTTCCGCTGGCGGCCATTCCGTTCTTCATCCTGGCCGGCAACCTGATGGAAACGGGCGGCATCTCGCGGCGGCTGGTCGAGTTTGCCAAGAGCATCGTGGGCGGCGTGCAGGGCGGCCTGCCGATGACCTGCGTGCTCACCTGCATGATCTTTGCGGCGGTGTCGGGCTCGTCGGTGGCCACCACCTTTGCCATTGGCGCGATCCTGATTCCGGCGCTCATCAAGCACGGCTATCCCACGGCCTACGCGGCCGCGTTGCAGGCCACGAGCGCCGAACTCGGCGTGATCATCCCGCCCTCGATCCCGATGATCCTGTACGGCGTGAGCGCCGAGGTGTCGATCGGCGAGCTGTTCATCGCGGGCTTCGGCCCCGGCATTCTCATCAGCCTGGCGCTCATGCTGTTCGTCTGGGCCTTCTGCAAGTGGAAGGGCTGGGGCAAGAACGACGGCGACGGCCGCATGCCGTTTGGCAAGGCGCTGTGGCAGGCCGGCTGGGCGCTGCTGATGCCCGTCATCATCCTGGGCGGCATCTACGGCGGCATCTTCACGCCGACCGAAGCCTCGGCCGTGGCGGTGTTCTATGCGCTGGTGGTGGGCGTGGTGATCTACCGCGAGATCAAGCCCAAGGACCTGTACGTGATCCTGCGCAAGTCGGTGCTGTCGTCGGCGGTGATCATGTTCATCATCGCCAACGCGGGCCTGTTCGCGTTCCTGATCACGCGCGCGGGGGTGCCCGACGCCATCGGCCACTGGCTGCAGGAAGTGCTGAAGTCGCCCGCGATGTTCCTTCTGGGCGTGAACGCGGCGCTGTTCATCATCGGCATGTTCATCGAGACCAGCGCGGCCATCATCGTGCTCGCGCCCATCCTTGCGCCGGTGGCGGTGCACTTCGGCATCGACCCGGTGCACTTCGGGCTCATCATGGTGGTGAACCTCGCCCTGGGCATGATCACCCCGCCCTTCGGCGTGAACCTGTTCGCGGCCTGCACGGTGGCGCGCATCTCGCTGGACCGGATCGTGAAGTACCTGGTGCCGTTCGTGCTCGTGATCCTGGCCTGCCTGCTGGTGATCACCTACGTGCCGTGGATATCGCTGGCGCTGCGCGACCTGGTGTATGCCAAGTAGCTGAAACGGCGCGAAAAACAAGGAAGAAACGGCAGCCTGTTCGCAGGCTGCTTTTTTTTGCGCTGCCGGGGCGCTGTAAGGCAAACGTTTCATGAAGATGTCACCGCTTGCAACGATGCTTCAGCCCTCGATCCCCAAAAGCTGTGGCGCCATGTTTCCCACCAAGACCGACAAGGCACGCGACGAACTCCAGGGCCGCCAGCGCACGTTGAGCCAGCGCGAACGCGCCTTGCTGCTGATGGCCGACGGCCGGC
Source organism: Variovorax sp. 05T418 (assembly GCF_056396385.1). Taxonomy (NCBI): domain Bacteria; kingdom Pseudomonadati; phylum Pseudomonadota; class Betaproteobacteria; order Burkholderiales; family Comamonadaceae; genus Variovorax; species Variovorax sp. 05T418. The sequence continues at coordinate 481,440 of NZ_JBFTLJ010000002.1, forward strand.
GTTCGCTGACCGATTTCAGCCCGCTGTTCGCCAGCCGCACCGAAGCCGAGCAGGCGATCCAGGCGCTGATGCGCCAGGGCTATCTGCAGGACGCGCAGCCGGTGGCTGCCGCGGCGGCGCAGGCCGTGGCCCAGCCGCCCGCCCCGGTACCCGCGGCCGACCCGATCCAACTCGCCGCCTCGGCCGACAACTTCGACGGCAAGCGCTCGCTGGCCACCACGCGCATGTTCCTGTTCGACATCTGCGAGCGCATGTTCGTGCGGCGCGACCCCAAGTTCGCGCTGCAGATGCGCGATGCCCTGCGCGAGGCGCGCGACCGCGGCGCGATGCTGACCATCGCCGCGCTGATGCTCACCGAGGTCGAGAAAACCGCCGGCGCCGAGCGGGCCGAATCGCTGCGCGAGCGCATCGACCGGCTGCTGCCGCCGGCCGAGACCGTGCACTGAGCCGCAGACCGGCCGCCCGCGATCCACTACACTCCCATGGTCAGGAGAGAGCCCCGCCAGCCGGGGCCGCCGAAGGCGCAGGGGTTTCCCGAACGCTCAGGCAAAAGGACTGACACAGCGTTGGCGCATGCCGGCGCTTCCTTGCTGGAGAGAGGCTGTTGCTTGCATCGACGCGATGCGCCGGCCCACCGAAGGAGCAAACCCCGATCGTGGGGCGAATCTCTCAGGTAAAGCGGACAGCAGGGGTGGCCCATGGCTCGCGCCATGGAATTCGTCTGCCCCTTTGGAGTGCCCCGTGGCCGCTTCCTCCGATTCCTCTTCCGCCGAACAACTCCTGAAGACCCCGCTGTACGGCCTGCACGTGGAGCTCGGTGCCCGCATGGTGCCCTTTGCGGGCTATTCGATGCCGGTGCAGTACCCCGCCGGCCTCATGGCCGAGCACAGGCACACGCGCAACGCCGCCGGCCTGTTCGACATCTCGCACATGGGCCAGCTGCGCCTGGTCGGCCCGGACGCCGCGGCCGCCTTCGAAACGCTGATGCCGGTCGACGTGATCGACCTTGCGCCCGGCAAGCAGCGCTACGGGCTGCTGCTGAACGACGAGGGCGGCATCCTCGACGACCTGATGTTCTTCAACGAAGGCCACGGCTCGATCTTCGTGATCGTCAACGGCGCCTGCAAGGTGGCGGACATCGCCCACATCCGGCAGAAGATCGGCGCACGCTGCGATGTGCAGCCCATGCCCGACCACGCGCTGCTCGCATTGCAGGGGCCGCAGGCGGCCGCGGTGCTGGCGCGGCTGTCGCCCGGCATCGAGCGCTTCGTGTTCATGACCGGCGGCGCGGTGCAGATCGGCGGCATTCCGGCCTTTGCCACGCGCAGCGGCTACACCGGCGAAGACGGCTTCGAGATCTCGGTGGCCGGCCAGAATGCCGAGGCGCTGGCCCGCCTGCTGCTGGCGCAGCCCGAGGTCGAGCCCATCGGCCTGGGCGCGCGCAATTCGCTGCGGCTGGAAGCGGGGCTGTGCCTCTACGGCAACGACATCGACACCACCACCACGCCGGTCGAGGCCTCGCTCAACTGGGCGATCCAGAAGGTGCGCCGCACCGGCGGCGCGCGCGAAGGCGGCTTTCCGGGCGCGGCCCGGGTGCTGGCCCAGCTCGCCGCCGCCACGGCCGGCGCCGCGGGCCACACCGACCACGACACGCTCAAGCGCAAGCGCGTCGGCCTCGTGGCGCTGGAACGCATTCCGGTGCGCGACGGCACGGTGCTGCAGTCCTTCGAGGGCAAGGACATCGGCTTTGTCACGAGCGGCCTGCTCGGTCCGACGGCCGACCGACCGATCGCCATGGGCTACGTGGCCACCGCGTATTCCGAGCCCGGCACGCGCGTGCAGGCCATCGTGCGCGGCAAGCCGGTGCCGATGGAAGTCTCGACGCTGCCTTTCGTGCCCACCCGCTACTACCGCGGCTAGGCGCTGCGCCCCCGATCATCTTTTTTCCACGAGGAGTTTTCCACCATGAGCATCAAGTACACCAAGGACCACGAATGGGTCTCGGCCGAAGGCAGTGCAGCCACTGTCGGCATCACCGTGCATGCGCAGGACGCGCTCGGCGACGTGGTCTTTGTCGACCTGCCCGAAGTCGGCAAGACCTTTGCCCAGGGCGAGGTGGCCGGTGTCGTCGAATCGGTCAAGGCCGCAGCCGATGTGTTCATGCCCGTGTCGGGCGAGATCACCGAAGTGAACGAAGCCCTGCGCGCCGATCCCTCGCTCGCCAACACCGATCCGCTGGCCGCCGGCTGGTTCTTCAAGGTCAAGCTCAGCGAACCCGCGCAGCTCGACGCGCTGCTCGACGCCGCCAGCTACGACAAGTTCGCTGCCGAGTCCTGATCCGCCGAGTTCGCAAGCCGCCTTTTTCCTCATTCCCGAGCCTTCACCCGCCATGCCGATTCCCGCCCTTCCCTCTTTGCAACAACTGGAGAACGCCGAAGAGTTTCTCGCCCGCCACATTGGCATCGATGCGGCGGACGAGGCGCGCATGCTGCCGGTGATCGGTTCGGAAACGCGCGCCGAGCTCATCGACGGCATCGTGCCCGCGGCCATCCGCCGCGCCAAGCCGATGCGGCTGCCGGCGCCCGCCACCGAGGCCGATGCACTGGCCGAGCTCAAGGCGATCGCGGCAAAGAACAAGGTCTTCAGGAGCTTCATCGGCCAGGGCTACTACGGCACGCACACGCCGGGCGTCATCCTGCGCAACGTGCTCGAGAACCCCGCCTGGTACACGGCCTACACGCCCTACCAGGCCGAGATTTCGCAAGGCCGCATGGAAGCCCTGCTCAACTTCCAGACCATGGTGTGCGACCTCACGGGCATGGCCATCGCCAATGCCTCGATGCTCGACGAAGCCACTGCGGCCGCCGAGGCGATGACGCTCGCCAAGCGCAGCGTGAAAAGCAAGAGCAACGTGTTCCTGGTGTCGGGCGACTGCCATCCGCAGACCATCGAGGTCATCAGGACGCGCGCCGCGCCGCTGGGCATCGAGGTGAAGGTGAGCACCGTGTCCGAGACGCTGCCGCACCTGATGGTGAGCGGCGAATTCTTCGGCGTGCTCGCGCAGTACCCCGCCACCACCGGCCACGTGCACGACCTGCGTCCGCTCGCGGGCCATGCGCACCAGTGCGACGCCGCCTTCTGCGTGGCTGCCGACCTGCTCGCGCTCACTTTGCTCGCGCCGCCGGGCGAATGGGACGCCGACATCGTCTGCGGCACCACGCAGCGCTTCGGCATGCCGATGTGCAACGGCGGCCCGCACGCGGCCTACCTGGCCTGCCGCGACGAGTTCAAGCGCTCGCTGCCGGGCCGCCTGGTAGGCGTGAGCGTCGACACCCACGGCCAGCCCGCCTACCGCCTTGCGCTGCAGACGCGCGAGCAGCACATCCGCCGCGAGAAGGCCACTTCCAACATCTGCACCGCGCAGGTGCTGCCGGCCGTGGTGGCCAGCATGTATGCCGTGTACCACGGCCCCGACGGCCTCACGCGCATTGCGCAGCGCGTGGCTGCGCTCACGGCCATCCTCGCGCAGGGCCTCGCGCAGATGGGCCGCGAGCCAGTCAACGGCACCGCCTTCGATTCGCTGACCATCCGCACCGGCGACGACACGCCCAAGATCATCGAACGCGCCCAGGCCGCGGGCGTCAACCTGCGCCAGCGGCTGCAGCAGCACCTGGGCATCTCGCTGGACGAGACCACCACGCGCGCCGACATCGAAACGCTCTGGGCGCTGTTCGTGCCCGCCGGCACGCCGATGCCGCGCTTCGACGACCTGGCCAACGCTGTGCCGCGCCTGCCCGAGGACCTGCGCCGCACCAGCGCCTTTCTCACGCACCCGGTGTTCAACACCCACAAGAGCGAAACCGCGATGCTGCGCTACATCCGCAGCCTGTCGGACAAGGACCTGGCGCTCGACCGCAGCATGATCCCGCTCGGCAGCTGCACCATGAAGCTCAACGCGACCAGCGAGATGATCCCGATCACCTGGCCCGAGTTCGCGAACATCCATCCCTTTGCGCCGGCCGAGCAGCTGGTGGGCTATGCCCAGCTCGACGCGCAGCTGCGCGCCTGGCTCTGCGAAGCCACCGGCTACGCGGGCATCAGCCTGCAGCCCAACGCGGGCTCGCAGGGCGAGTACGCCGGCCTGCTGGCCATCCGCTCCTTCCACGAGGCCAACGGCCAGGGGCACCGCAACATCTGCCTCATTCCCTCGTCGGCGCACGGCACCAACCCCGCGAGCGCACAGATGGTGGGCCTGCAGGTGGTGGTGACGGCCTGCGACGCGCAGGGCAACGTCGACATGGACGACCTCAGGCGCGCCTGCGAGAAGCACAGCGACAAGCTCGCGGCCGTGATGATCACCTACCCGAGCACGCACGGCGTGTTCGAAACCCGCGTGAAGGAGCTCTGCGAACTGGTGCATGAGCACGGCGGCCGCGTGTACGTGGACGGCGCCAACATGAATGCGCTGGTCGGCGTGGCCGCGCCGGGCGAGTTCGGCGGCGACGTCAGCCACCTGAACCTGCACAAGACTTTCTGCATTCCGCACGGCGGCGGCGGCCCGGGCGTGGGCCCGGTGTGCGTGGTCGAAGACCTCGTGCCCTACCTGCCGGGCCATGCGACGGCCGGCGTGGCGTCCAACGGCGTCGGCGCCGTCTCGGCCGCGCCGCTCGGCAATGCGGCCGTGCTGCCGATCAGCTGGATGTACTGCCGCATGATGGGCGCCAAGGGCCTGCAGGCGGCCACTGAAACCGCGATCCTGAGCGCCAACTACATCAGCGCGCGCCTCAAGGACCACTACCCCACGCTGTACGCGAGCCCCAACGGCCACGTCGCGCATGAGTGCATCCTCGACCTGCGCCCGCTCAAGGACAGCAGCGGTGTCACCGCCGAAGACGTGGCCAAGCGGCTGATCGACTACGGCTTCCATGCGCCCACGCTGAGCTTCCCGGTGCCCGGCACGCTGATGGTGGAACCCACCGAGAGCGAGCCGCTGGCCGAGCTCGACCGCTTCATCGACGCGATGATCGCGATCCGCGGCGAGATCCGCCGCGTCGAGGAAGGCGTCTGGCCGAAGGACGACAACCCGCTCAAGCATGCGCCGCACACCGCGGCCAGCCTGATGGCGGCGGAATGGCCGCACCCCTATTCGCGCGAACTGGGGGCGTTTCCGCTGGCCGCGCTCAAGCAGGCCAAGTACTGGCCGCCGATCGGCCGCGTCGACAACGTGTATGGCGACCGCAACCTGTTCTGCAGCTGCGTGCCCGTGGGCGACTACAAGGAAGCCGAAGAGGCCTGAAAAAGGCCGCTCAGGCTTCGCGGCGGTACATCGCCCATTTCACGGTGAGGATGTCCGCCGCGATCTTCGCGGCGTTGACGCCCGCGTAGCTTTGGGACGGATCGAATTCGAAGCCTTCCTTGTAGCACCTGACATGCGCGAAATCGCGGTCGAAGGTCATCGGTCCCATGAGTTCGGCGGGGTCGGTGCCCGCGGGAAGCGCCAGGAATTTCTCGGGATCGGTGGCACTCTGGTAGAGGTCGACGCTCATCAGGTTCATACGGGTGTCCTCGAAATCTGGGGATCCCGCGAATCATCCCCGGCATCCGCGCCGCATGCAATCGGCCCGCGCCTACACGGCGGCGCGCCACCGGGTCAGCGCTGCTGCTTCTTCTTCAGCATCTCGCCGGTGGCAATCTGCTCGCGGAAGCCTCGCAGGCTGGCCTTCATCCTGCGCTCGTTCTCCAGCCCCATGCGCACCATGATCTTCTGGCCTGACGAGAGCGACTCGAGCTGCGGATCGGCGTATTCGTAGCGCACCCATGGCCGCTGCGAAGACACGTTGCCTTTCACCTCGACAAGGCGAACCGGCACCGGGCCGGCGGGTTCGGGCGCCTGCAGCAGATGGTCGATCACGGCGATGAGCCGGTCATTGAAGTAGCGCCCCGGATAGCCGAGGTCCTCATAGGCTTTCTGAAACAGCGGATAGAGCTGGGCGTAGGTCTTGGCCGCCTTGGCCGGATTGATCGACTCGGCAAGCTGCACGATGGGGGTGTAGCGAGCGGCATTGCCGGGTGCGATGGTCTGCGCCTCGCCCTTGCCCTGGGTGGTGAAGCGCTGCTTCGTCGGCTGCACCGGCCAGGTGCTCGCGGGCGACTGCTCGCGCGCGAGGTTGTCGACCGTGGCCACGAAGCGGCGCACGATGCCTTCGAACTGCAGGAAATCCGCCACGTTCTTGCTGCCCATTAGGTCGACCAGCGCCTTCATCACGCGCGTATCGGAATCGGCGAGCTTGGGCAGCCCCGAAGCGGGCAGCGCGATCGCGTCGATCGGGTTCTGCGGCTCCGGGGATTCGGGCAGCGAGAGCGGCGGCGGTGCGGGCGCAAGCCCGTCGTTGGGGGCGGCGGCCACCGGCGGTTCGACCGGCAGCGGCGGTTGCTGCTGCTGCTGGTACCAGCGCCAGCCCAGGAATCCGGCGGCGATCGCCAGCAGCACGATGACGACGATGGTTCCGGTCGAGGTCTCGCGCCGCGGCCTGTACGCGGGCGCATCGTGCGGATCGCGCACGTCGGGAATTTCGGGGATGTCTCGGTCGGACATGTCTGCGGTTTCCTTTTTTGGAGGATTGCAATGGGAGACGAGCGGCTATGGTGCACCAGATCGGCACCCCGCCGCGGCGTCATCCCGTAACGCCCTGTGACGCGCTCCCGGCGCGAAAGTTCGCCCGCTAGGAGGCGCCCGCCGCCGAGCCGAGCGACTGCAGCCACGCCAGTGCGCCCTGCAGCTCGGCCGGGCGGATCTCGTGGCCGCCCGGAAAATCGGCCCCCGACAGGGCCAGCGGCAGGCCGCGCGCGAGTTCGCGCGTGGCCTCTGCGGCGCTTGGCGGAATCACGTTGTCGGCGCTGCCGTGGCTCACCCACAGTGCCTTGCCCTCGAAAGCCTCGGGCGCCGCGATGTGCGCCGCCGCCTGTTGCAGCAGCCGGCCGTGCCACACCATTGCGGCACGCACCTTTGCGGGCTGCGTCAGCAGCAGCGACAGCGCCATGATGCCGCCCTGGCTGAAGCCGCCGACCACCACGCGCTCGGGCGGCACGCCGAGCTGCTGCGATGCCGAGGCCACCATCTCGCCCACCAGGAAGCGGCTTTCGCGCTCCTGCTCCTCGTTGATGCGCCGCTCGCCATCAGGCAGCACCTCGAACTCGAACCACGCGTACGCATCGGGCGACAGCACATACGGCGCGCGCAGGCTCAGCACGTGGAACTGCGGCGGCATGAGCCGTGCCAGGCCGAACAGGTCCTGCTCGTTGCTGCCGACGCCGTGCATCAGCACCAGCAGCCAGGGCTCGCGCACGTTCGGCCCTGCGGCCTGCTCGAGAAACTTGAAAGGCAGGTGGAGTTGCGTCATGAAGTCAGGCCGTAAGAGATTGAAAACCTTGCGCCAAGGCGCGCGTGATCTCGGCGGCCGGCAGCTCGCGGCAGCCGGTGGCATTCTGCCCCGACCACAGCGGAGAAAAATCGCCGCTGCCCTGCGCCTCGGCCTTGGCGCGCAAGGACGCAATGCCCGAGGTGGCCAGCGGAAACTCGGGCGCCGCCGCACCGATCGGCCCCAGCTCGCGCATCACGCGGTTCACGATGCCGCGCGCGGGGCGGCCCGTGAAGAGATTGGTCAGCGCCGTGTGGCGCGCGGCCTGGCTCTTGAGCGCCGCGCGGTGCACCGCGCTGGTGGTCGCCTCCGGCGCCAGCAGATAGGCGGTGCCGACCTGCACGCCCGCAGCGCCCAGCGCCATGGCCGCGGCCACGCCCGCTGCATCGGCAATGCCGCCGGCTGCGATCACCGGCACCTTCACGGCATGCACCAGCTGCGGCAGCAGCGCAAAGGTGCCGAGCTGCCGCGTCAGGTCGTGCGACAGGAAATGGCCGCGATGCCCGCCGGCCTCCAGCCCTTGCGCGATGACCGCATCCACGCCACGCGCTTCGAGCCACCGCGCCTCCTCGACCGTGGTGGCCGAGGCCAGCACCTTCGCGCCCCAGCCATGCACCTGCGCCATCAGCGCCTCCGAAGGCAGCCCGAAATGAAAGCTCACCACCTCCGGGCGGAACTCCGCCAGCACAGTGGCCACGTCGGCACTGAACGGGTTGCGCCCGGGGCCGGTGGGGATGCTCGCGGCATCGATGCCGAACTCGGCGTAGTACGGCGCCAGCGCGCTGCGCCATGCCGCCTCGCGCTCGGCGCTCGGCTCCGGCGGCGTGTGGCAGAAGAAGTTGACGTTGAAGGGCTTGCCGGTGCCGGCCCGGATCGCGGCGAGCTCGCTGCGCATGGCATCGGCGCTCAGCATGGCGCAGGGCAGCGAGCCGAGGCCGCCGGCGTTGCTGACCGCAATGGCCATGGCGCTGCCCTGCACGCCCGCCATGGGTGCCTGGATCAGCGGCAGATCGGTGCCGAGGAGTTGCTGCAAGGGAGTGGTCATGTCGAATGTTCCTTCTGGATGCGCCATGCGCGCCAGCGCGTATTTTGCGGCGAAGCCCAAAGCCCTGCGTTCAGCCGGCAGGCGCTGCGGGAAGCCGCTTCTCCAGCAGGCGCAGGCCGATGGCCATCGCGATGAAGACAGCCGCGACAGCCGCCGAAGTGAGCGCCGCGCGTGCAAACCCGAGTTGGCCCACGTCCATGAACGGATACGGGTACCAGCTCACGAACGCGCCGCGCACGAAGGTGTAGACGATCCATGCGAGCGGCAGCAGCACGGCCCGCCCGATGGTGCCGCGGTCGGTGCGCGGCCGCGGTCCGACCAGGGCCCAGCCGAGCACCGTGAACACCGGCGTCACCGTGTGCAGCAGGAAGTTGGCAAGCTGCCCCGAGGGCGTGAGCTCGCGCAGCCCCGTGAGCACCGTGTGGAACACGATGCCCGTGACCGCGATGCAGAGCACCGCCGTGAGCCGCAGCACCCGGAACAGCCGCCCGTCATGCGCGGGACGAAAGGCGAGCAGCGCGCAGACGCCGCCGATGAGCAGGTTCGAATCGATGGTGAAGTAGCTGAACAGCCGAACGAAGCGCTCCAGATGCGTGGGCGCGATGCCGGGGCCGCCACTGATCGCCGCGCTCAACTCGAGGCCGATTCCCCCGGCCGCGGCCAGCGCCACCACGCCGTGCAGAAAGCGCGCGAGCGCAATGGGGCCCGAAGCGGCTTGCGGTGCGGTCTTGGCGATATACGGTTGTGGCGGCATGTGAACCTCCAAAGCTTGGCGCATCGAGAGTATGCCGAAGTGAATGCTTTCAATTTCTTGCCGCTTCGGCATGGATCCATTGCAGGAAGGCCGCGACCGATGACCGCTTGGCGTGCCGTGGTGGATACACCGCAAAGTGCGCCTTGACCTTGATCGCCTGATCAAGGCCGAACACGGGCCTGAGCTTGCGCTCGGCAATGTGCCTTGCGGCAATCGTCGCACTTTCAAGCGCAACGCCCAGGCCTTGGGTGGCTGCATCGAGCGACATCTGCGCCCGATCGAAACGGATGGCAAACCTGTCGGGCGCCCGCTTGTCGCTGAACTGTCCGAACCAGTCCGACCACTGCACCACGCTGACGTTGCTCTGGATCAGCTTCACGCCGCCGAGCTGTTCGATGCGCTTCAAGCCGTGCTGCCGGATGAATGCAGGACTCGCGAGCGGCACGATGCGCTCCTCGAACAGGGGTTCCACCACCAGGTCGGGCCAGTTCGGTATTCCATAGCGGATGTCGATGTCGGCCTGGCCCAGGGCGAAATCGCTGGTTGTGTGCGCGGCCGACAGGTTCAGCGAAATGTCCGGGTAAGCCTGCGCAAAGCCACGCAGCCGCGACATCAGCCAAAGGCTCGCAATGCTGGGCGCCGAGTGCACATACAGGCTGTTGCTCACGCCTTGGCGCAGATCGTCGGTTGCCGATGCGATGGCCAGCAACGCGCCGCCAACTTTCGACAAGTACATGTCGCCCGCGGCGCTGAGCCGCACGCCGTGGGCGCTGCGCTCGAACAACCGCACACCGAGATGCGCTTCAAGGCGCGACACCTGATGGCTGATCGCCGAGGCAGTGAGGTGGAGTTCCGACGCTGCAAGGGCAAAGCTTCTTCTTCGTGCCACCGCTTCGAAGGCCTGCAGGTTGGTCACGGCGGGCAGTGTGGACATAGGGTCAACCCGGTCGTTAGATGACAGATCGTCATCTTAGGCTGAAAACACATCGCTTGTCGTCATGCCTTGGTCCGACGACCATCGCCAACCACACCACTCTGGAGACAAATCGATGCTGCTCAAGGACAAGATCGTCGTCATTACCGGCGGCGCCGGCATCAACGGCCTCGGGTTCGCCACGGCGCGCCTGATGGCGGCCCATGGCGCCCGTGTCGCGGTGCTCGACCTGGAGCGCGCCACCCCTGCGGCGGCGGCCGCGCAACTCGGCCCCGAGCATCTTGGAATCGTTGCCGACGTGACCGACAAGGCCTCGTGCGATGCCGCCGCCGCGGCTGTGCTGAAGGCATTCGGCCGCATCGACACGCTGGTCAACAACGCAGGCATCACGCAGCCGGCCAAGACGCTCGAGATCAGCGGTGCGGACTATGACCGCATCCTCGATGTCAGCCTGCGGGGCACGCTGTACATGTCGCAGGCGGTTCTGCCTTCCATGCAGCAACAGGGCGGCGGATCGATCGTCTGCATCTCGTCGGTCTCCGCGCAGCGCGGCGGGGGCATCCTGGGTGGCCCGCATTACTCGGCGGCTAAGGCCGGCGTGCTTGGCCTGGCGCGCGCCATGGCGCGGGAGTTCGGCCCCGAAGGCATCCGCATCAACAGCATCACGCCCGGCCTGATCGGCACCGACATCATCAAGGGCAAGCTCACCGAAGAGAAAAAGGCCGAGATCGCCGAGACCATTCCGCTCGGCCGGCTGGGCCGCGCCAACGACATCGCCGGCGCCTGCATCTTCCTTGCCAGCGACCTGTCGCTGTACTGCACGGGCATCACGCTCGACGTGAATGGCGGCATGTTGATCCATTGAGCCCCTGAGCCGGCGACCCCTTCTCATTTCTACAACCAGGAGACAAAACCATGACCGAGCCCAAGCCCACCCCTGTGAAACTGAAACGCCGGCAACTGCTGGCCGCAGGCGCAGCGCTGCCCCTGTTTTCGATCGTCACGCGCCGCGCGGATGCTGCCGAGTTCGAACTCAAGTACGCCACCGGACAGGATCCGACCCACCCGGTCAACTTGCGCGCCAAGGAAGCGCATGACCGCATCCGGGAAGCCACCTCGGGCCGGGTCAACATCAAGCTCTTCCCGGCCAACCAATTGGGCAGCGACACGGACCTGCTGGCGCAAGTACGAAACGGCTCGGTCGAGTTCTTCAATCTCTCGTCGCTGATCCTGTCGACCTTCGTGCCTGTCTCGGGCATCACGAGCGTGGGCTTTGCCTTCAAGGGCTATGACGACGTCTGGAAGGCGATGGACGGCGACCTGGGCAACCACATTCGAGCCGAGATCGCGAAGACACCCATCTTCACCGTCTCGCGGATCTGGGACAACGGCTTCCGCCACGTCACATCGTCCGGGCGCGAGATCAAGTCCGCAGCCGACCTGAAGGGCTTCAAGGTGCGGGTGCCTCCCGCACCTCCGCTGACCTCCCTGTTCAAGGCCCTGGACGCCGCTCCATCGCCGATCAACTTCAACGAGGTCTACACCGCCTTGCAGACCAAGGTGGTGGAAGGCCAGGAGAATCCGCTCGCCATCATCTCGACCGCGCGGCTCTACGAAGTCCAGAAGACCTGCAGCCTGACCGGCCATGTCTGGGACGGCTACTGGGTGCTTGGCAACAAGCGCGCATTCCAGAAGCTGCCACCGGACGTCCAGCAGGTCATCACGCGAGAGATCGACAAGTCCGCCATCGATCAGCGGGCCGACGTTGCCAGGCTCAGCAGCAGCCTGGTGTCCGACCTCAAGGCCAAGGGCGTCGGCTTCATCGACGTGCAGCAGGAAGACTTCCGCAACAAGCTGGCGAGCACGGGCTTCTACGGCGAATGGAAGTCGAAGTACGGCGCTGCACCATGGGATCTCCTGGAGAAAGTCTCCGGCAAGCTCGGCTGATCGACCGCCGTCCGCCGTCCGCCGCGTGAAAGAAAACCATGAACATCTCTAGTGACGAGCCCGGCGCTGCCGGGACCACGGCTCTGCCATGCCGGCGCGGGCCGCTCGCATGGCTCGAGACCTTGAACAAGGCTCTGGCCATGCTGGTCGAAATTCCGGCCGCGCTGCTGGTGCTGGCCGAGGTCGTCGTGCTTCTTGCCGGCGTGACCAGCCGCTACGTGTTTCACGAGCCGCTGGTGTGGTCTGACGAACTGGCTTCGATCCTCTTCCTCTGGCTGGCGATGCTCGGCTCGATCGTTGCGTTCCAGCGCGGCGAGCACATGCGCATGACGGCGATCGTGGGCAAGCTCGATTCGAGCAAACGGGCCTTCCTGGACCTGATCGCCATCGCTGCGGCCATTGCCTTCCTTGCATTTGTCGTTCACCCCGCCTACGAATTCGCGCAGGACGAGGTCTTTGTCACGACGCCGGCCATGGGCATCCCCAACTCCTGGCGGGCATCGGCGCTGCCGGTCGGCCTCGGACTGATGTTGCTGGTCGGCGTCATCCAGATCCTGCGCATCGGCCGATGGAAGGATGCGGGCCTGGCGCTGGGCCTGGTCGCCGTGGTCATTGGAGGAATGGCACTGGCCGGACCCCTGCTGGTGCCGCTGGGCAACTGGAATCTCCTCCTCTTCTTCGTGTTCGGCGTGGGTGCCATGGTGCTGCTGGGCCTGCCGATCGCGTTCTCGTTCGGACTGGCGACCTTTGGCTACATCGCGCTGACGACCAGCACGCCAACGGTGGTGGTCGTGGGCCGGATGGACGAAGGCATGAGCCATCTCATCCTGCTCGCGGTTCCGCTGTTCGTGCTGCTCGGCCTGCTCATCGAGATGACCGGGATCGCCCGCGCCATGGTCAGCTTCCTGGGCAGCCTGCTGGGGCACGTGCGCGGCGGGCTCTCTTATGTGCTGATCGGCGCGATGTATCTAGTCTCCGGCATCTCGGGATCCAAGGCTGCCGACATGGCGGCCGTGGCACCGGCACTCTTCCCCGAGATGCGCAAGCGGGGCGCGAAGCCCGGCGATCTGGTCGCATTGCTCTCCGCAACCGGCGCGCAAACCGAAACGATCCCGCCCTCGCTGGTGCTGATCACGATCGGTTCCGCGACGGGCGTCTCGATTGCGGCCCTCTTCACGGGCGGCCTGCTGCCCGGGGTGGTGGTCGGCGCGAGCTTGGCCGCACTCGTGTGGTGGCGCTATCGGGGCGAGGACCTGTCGGGCGTGCGCAAGGCGAGCGGCCGCGAGATCGCCAGGTCGTTCCTGATCTCGATCCCTGCCCTCGCGCTGCCCGTCGTCATCCGCGCAGCGGTGGTCGAGGGCGTCGCAACGGCGACGGAAGTATCGACCATCGGCATCGTCTACGCGGTGATCGCCGGACTTCTTGTGTACCGCCAGTTCGACCGGAAACGTATCTATCCGATGCTGGTCAGCACCGCGTCGCTTTCCGGCTCGATCCTGTTCATCATCGGTGCTGCCACCGGCATGGCCTGGGCCCTCACCCAATCGGGATTCTCGAGCGCCCTGGCGGACACGATGAAGGCGCTGCCAGGCGGCGCCATCACCTTCATGGCGGTATCGGTTGTCGCCTTCATCATTCTCGGATCGGTGCTGGAGGGCATCCCGGCCATCGTGCTGTTGGGTCCCCTGCTGTTTCCCATTGCGCGCCAGGTCGGCATCCACGAAGTGCACTACGCGATGGTCGTGACCCTCGCGATGGGCATCGGCCTCTTCGCACCGCCGTTCGGCGTCGGGTACTACGCGGCCTGCGCCATCAGCCGGATCCATCCGAACGAGGGCATGAAGCCGATCGTCGGCTACATGGTCGCCTTGTTCATCGGAACGGTGGCCGTGGCCGCAATTCCCTGGATCTCGATCGGATTCCTCTGACATGCGCACGCAGGAACACGGACCGCCCGGGCGGCCGCCTCTCGCGATCGTCGCGCCCCACCTTTTCTACACACTTTTTCCAGGAGATTTCCGTGTCTGACTTATCAACGCTTCAACAAAGCGCCCGCCGCATTCGCGCCTACGCACTGCGCATGGGCGAAGTGCAAGGACAGGGCTATATCGGCCAGGCGCTCGGGTGGGCCGACGTCCTTGCGGTGGCCTACAAGCACGCGCTGGCGTACAGGCCCGAGGAGCCGAAGTGGGAAGGCCGCGACCGCTTCCTGCTGTCCCACGGCCACTATGCGATTGCCTTCTACGCCGCACTGATCGAGGCCGGGATCATTCCCGAGGAAGAGCTCGAAACCTACGGCAGCGACGACAGCCGGCTGCCGATGTCCGGCATGGCCACCTACACGCCGGGCATGGAAATGTCCGGCGGCTCGCTCGGGCAAGGCCTCCCGATTGCCGTCGGCATGGCGCTGGGGCTGCGTCTGAAGAACAACCCGGCCTTCGTCTACAACTCGATGTCGGACGGAGAACTGGACGAGGGATCGACCTGGGAGGCTGCGATGGGCGCCGCGCACCACCGCCTGCCCAATCTGATCTGCCTGGTCGATATCAACAACCAGCAGGCCGATGGCCCGTCCGGAAAGATCATGGGCTTCGAGCCGCTCGCCGCCAAATGGGAAGCGTTCGGCTGGCACGTGCAGCGCGTCGATGGCAACGACCTGCCGGCCGTCATGGCTGCCTTCGATGCCGCGCGCGCACTGAAGGAAGAAAAGCCGCGCGTCATCTTGTTCGACACATTGATGGGACGGGGCGTCCCCTTCCTCGAGACCCGGGACAAGAACCATTTCATCCGCGTCGACCCGCCGGAATGGCAGCAAGCCATCGCCCATGTCGACAGCGCGCAATCCGAAGGAGCCCTGTGATGAGTACCACCACCGAAAAGAAGCCGAGGCTCACGACCTCCGCGATGATCGCCTCCATCGCCAGCGAAGGCCAGCGCGTGACAGCGGCGCCGTTCGGCAAAGCCCTGGTCGAGTTGGGCCGCAGCCGTCCGGAGATCGTCGGGATGACGGCCGACCTTGCCAAGTACACCGACCTGCACCTGTTCGCGAAGGAGTATCCCGAGCGGTTCTTCCAGATGGGCATGGCCGAGCAGTTGCTGATGGCGGCCGCGGGAGGCATGGCCAAGGAGGGATTCATTCCCTTTGCGACGACGTACGCCGTCTTCGGCACCCGCCGGGCCTACGACTTCGTGCATCAGGTGATTGCGGAAGAGAAGCTCAACGTCAAGATGTGCTGCGCGCTGCCGGGGCTGACCACCGGCTATGGACCGAGCCACCAGGCCACCGAAGACCTGGCATTGATGCGCGGCATCCCGGGCCTGACGATCATCGACCCTTGCGACGCGCTCGATATCGAGCAGGCCGTACCTCAGATGGCCGACCATCAGGGCCCCGTCTATATGCGGTTGCCGCGCGGCAATGTGCCGCGCGTATTGGACGAGTACGACTACAAGTTCGAACTCGGCAAGGCCAAGCTGATTCGCGACGGAAAAAGCGTACTGGTGATCGCCAGCGGCTTCATGACGATGCGCTCGCTCGAGGTCGCCGAGCAACTCAGGAATGACGGCGTCGATATTGCCGTGCTGCACGTGCCCACGATCAAGCCGCTGGATGAGGCAACGATCCTTGCCGAAGTCCGGCGGCTGGGCCGGCTGGTCGTGGTGGCGGAGAACCATTCGGTGATCGGCGGCCTTGGCGAGGCGGTGGCGGGCCTCCTGATGCGCTCGGGAGTCTCGACGGCCTATCGCCAGATCGGCTTGCCCGATGCGTTCCTCGACGCGGGCGCCCTGCCGACACTGCATGACCGCTATGGCATCTCGGCGCAGATGATGAGCCGGCAGATCAAGGGCTGGGTATGAGCCCGGCGGCCGAACAGTCCCGCTGCGTAGGCATGACTGCCAGGAAGAAGGTGGGGTTCATCGGGCTGGGCGCGATGGGCCGCGGCGCCGTCGGGAACCTGATTGCGAAGGGCTTCGACGTGGTGGGTTGCGACGTGCGTCCCGAAGCACTCGAGTGGCTGCAAGCGCAAGGCGGCGTTCCAGCCAACTCGCTTGCCGAGATGGCCGGCCAGGTCAGCGTCGTGGTGTGCTTCGTCGTCAATTCGCAGCAGACCGAAACCGTGCTCTTTGGCGACAACGGCCTGGTCGGGAAGCTGGCGGCCGGAACCGTGTTCATCACTTGCAGCACCATGGATCCAGGCTATGTTCGTGCGCTTGAAGGGCGGCTGGCGCAGCACTCGATCTGGCTGGTCGATGCACCGGTCACGGGGGGCGCCGTCGGCGCGGAACGCGGACAACTGACAATCATGGGCTCCGGAAAGCGCGAGGCCTTCGAGCTTGCGCGTCCTGTGCTCGAGACCTTCGGCACCCGCGTGCACTACCTGGGCGCGGCTGGCTGTGGTGCGCAGATGAAAATTCTCAACCAGCTGCTCTGCGGCGTCCATCTGGCTGCGGCGGGAGAAGCGCTCGCACTCGCAAGGCGCCAGGGGCTGCCGCTGGATCTCACGCTGGAGATTCTCTGCAGCGGAGCGGCCGGGTCCTGGATGCTCGCGGACCGGGGCCCCAGGATGATCGCGGGCAAGTTCGACGACATTACGTCGGCCGTCGATATCTTCGTCAAGGACATGTCCCTGGTGCTCGACGCGACGCGCGAATCGCGATTTCCTGCCGCGCTCGCACATGCTGCATATCTTGCCTTCCTCGGCACCGCGGCGCGGGGACTTGGTGCGCAAGACGACTCTGCCGTGACAACAGCCTACGAAGCTGCAACAAAGTCATGATGGCCGCAGGGCTGCCACCTCGCGCAGCCGCCGGTGCGCCGCATCGTCCCAGGCAATGGGCTGCTGGTTCTTCGCATGCAGATAGTGGTGCGTGAACACCGCGAGGTAGGCATCCAGCGTCTCTTCGGCAACAGGCTCGCCCGCCAGGCTCATGCACATCGCGGCCACCTCGCTGGTGCAGAAGTGGTCGTCGCGGCCGGAGTTGCGCAGCCTGTATTGCGTGATCCGCTCCGGCTGCAGGCTCAGCACCGGCAGCCGGTCGAGATAAGGGCTTCTGCGGAACATCTTGCGCGCCTCGGCCCATGTCGCGTCGAACAGGATGAAGAGCGGGCGTTTCGCGCTGCCACTGCCGTCCGTTCCAGGCGCCGGAACGGCCAGGACCACGCGCTCGGGTGCCGCATATTGCCCCGGGAACACCACGTAGGGCTGCCATTGCGGATCGTCCAGCAGCGCCAGCAGCGCGGGATCGGTTTCGGTGCGGGCCCAGCCGAAGGCGAAAGTATCGGCCACCACGTCGGCGACCAGCCATCCGGTGTTGGTGGGCTTGAGCGGCTCGATGTCGGCCATGAGCAGGCACACCCCCGCGCGCGTTGCCACCGAAGGACGCACGGCGCACATGCAATGGCTGGGCACCAGGCGGCAGCCCGCGCAGCGCTCGCGCTTGAAGCCGCCACGGGCGAGAAAGGGTTTGGCGCTGCGCGCCAGGCGCGCGGCGCGAAGGAGGGAGACGGCGTGGGGCATGCACCGATTCTCGGCGGCTCCTGGACGCCCGGTGCGCCGGACAGCTAGATCAGCTGCAGATCCTTCGGCGCCACCCCGTCGAACACCCGCGCAAGCTGTGCCGGCGAAAGGCCGTACATGCGCCTGAACAGCCCGCCGAACACCGCGCGGTATTCGTTGAGCACCGGATAGTCGCGGTTCTGGAACAGCGTGGCCTGCGCCACTTCCTGCTGCTCGCCCACGACGCGCCCGCCGGCCTGCGCCGAGAGTCCGCCGCCGAGCACCCAGTACACGCTGCCATGCCCGTGGTCGGTGCCGCGGTTGCCGTTCTCGCGGAAGGTGCGGCCGAACTCGCTGATGACGACCACCACGGTCTGGCGCCAGGCGTCGTCGCCCATCTCCTCTGCGAACCCGGCCACGCCGCGGCCCAGTTCCTCGAAACGGTTGGCAAGATAGCCGGTGGCGCCGCCCTGCCCCACGTGCGTGTCCCAGCCGCCGACGTCGACGAAGCCGAGGTCGAAGCGCTCGCGCATGAGCCGCGCCATGCGGCGCGCGACGAGTTCGAAGCCCTTGGCCGTCATGGCGTTGCGGCTGGCTGCGTCCATCTCGGCCTGCATGGCGCGCACCACTTCGTCACGCACCTGAAAGCCCTCGGCCACCGGCTGTGCCAGCGCCGTGTTGCGGTACATCGCCGAAATCACCTCGCTCTGGCGTGCATCGATCGAGGGACGCGCGCTGCCCGCGAGCGCCATGTTGGCGGCCTTGGCGTTGCCGCGCATCGCGATCGGCAGCTGGTTGGTGAACGCCATGGGCGACACGCCGGCCAGCGGCCCGGCACCGAGCACGGAGGCCAGGCGGTTGAGAAAGCCCGAGCCATAGTCGCGGCGCTTGTCGAGCGCCTGGCCCAGCTCGATCGAGTCCTGCGTCTCGAAGTGGCTGCGCGTGAGGTCGTCGGTGCCGGCGAAGGCGATGAAGGAGGCCTGCTTCTGCTCGAACATCGGCATCACGCTTTGCGCCAGTGCGGGGTGCAGGCCCCAGCTGCCGTCCAGCGGCAGCGCGCCGCCGGGCATGCCGGGCCGGGCGATGGCGATGTTGGGGCGCGAGGCGTAATAGAAGTCGCTGTCCGTGGGCACGAGCAGGCTGGCGCAGTCGTAGGCGCCGCGCAGGAACACGACCAGCAGCTTGGCGCCTTCGGCCGCGGGCGCGGCCATCAGCCGGCCGGCGGCGCCCGCGAACGGCGCGGCGGCCATGAGCTTGAGCAGTTCTCGGCGTTGCATGGCGGTGTGTCCCTTTCTCATCATCATCAGCGGCGCATCAGTTCCGGCGACGCCAGCAGGAAGGTATTCCACTCCTGCGGGTTTTTCGCCTGCGCCAGCGCCTCGCGCGTGTCCGCGCCCAGGCCCGCCTGCATGGCGCGCACCGCGTGAGAATCGGCCAGGGGCGGGAATGCGGGTTTCTCGAGCGGCGCCTTGTCGTCCGTGCGGAACAGCACGGCGCCATTCGCACCGATGGCGCGCGCGATCTCGAAGCGCGTGTTCATCTGCCCCGCGCTGGCCCAGGCGGCTTCGTTGAGCGGATAGCCGTCGGGCGTTTCGTGGCCGTACAGCGGCTCGCCCATGCGGTTGATCCAGCCGAGCATCGGGTTCACGTTCGACACCACGCGGTCGTCATACGCGAGCCGCACGCCGGCGATCACGTAGTGCACCGGGTCGCGGAACTTGCGGCCGAGCGAGGCGGCGAACTCGGGCGATTCGAACATCGCCTTGAGCGTGACGGCGATGTTGCCGTCGCTGCGCGTGAAGGCCGCCGCCATGCGTTCGACCAAGGCCTGCGGCGGATCGTCGGAGACGAAATACACGGCGAGCTTGCGCGAAATGAAGCGCGCGGTGGCCGGCGCGCGCGCCAAGCGGTCGAGCGCCTCGTCGGCCTCGGCCAGGCCGTGGCTCTGGATGGGCTGGCCCAGCAGCGTCTTCGGCCCGTAGTCGTGCCGGTTGGGGTTGAACTCGAACAGGCCCCGGCGCACATAGTCGGCGCGCAGGGCCGGCCGCACGTTGGGCGGCGGCGCATCGAGCGGCTGGTAGCTCACGCCCACGCCGGTGAGCACGCGCGCCAGCTCCTGCACGTCGGCTTGCGAATAGCCGCCGCCCACGCCCATGGTGTGCAGCTCCATCAGCTCGCGCGCGTAGTTCTCGTTGATGCGGTTGGCGGCGTTCTGCGCGTTGTCCAGGTAGCGCAGCATCGCGGGGTGGTGCAGCGTGGCGCCGAGCAGGTCGCGGAAGCTGCCGAGCGCATGCGGGCGGATCGCGTTCTCTTCGTAGTCGCCCACCATCGCGCGGATGTTGTCCTTGCGCAGGTTGACGTTGAAGTGGTTCATCCAGAACCACGTCATCTGCTCCTGCAGTTGGTTGGGCGAATAGAGCGCGCGCAGCACGAAGCGCTGCTGGGCCTCGCGCGCCAGTTCGTTGAGCTGCCGCTGGTAGGCCTGGCGAGCGGCCTTCTTCTGGTCTTCGTCGGGCAAGGCATCGGCGGCCTTGCGCTGCGCATCGAGTCCGGCGACGAGCTGGTCGAGCGGCGTGCGCGAAATGGCCATGGCATCGACCTGCGCCTGCGCGGCCGGCGGCAGCGGCGCGGGCCGCGGATTGAGCTGGTCGCGCATCCACAGCGGCAGGCCGCGCCGCGCCAGCTGTGCCTCGCTGCTCGCATTGGCGCCCCAGCCGACTCGGTCGAGCCAGCGCAGCCGCGCGGCTTCGTTCATGGGTGCAGAAGGCAGGGACACCGACACCAGCGGCCGATGGTTCCCCGGCGCGCCCGCGCAGGCCGTGAGCAGCGCCAGCGCGCATGCAGCCAGCGCCATCGGCACGCGGCGCGGGGAGAACAACAACCACTGCGAAGCGGCGGCCGCCACCGCATTCACTCCGTGCGCAGGTCGTGGCGGCGCACGTCGCCGATGGCGTGCTGCGCGGTGCCGAGCGCCGCGTCGACGTGCGCCAGGCCGCGCTGCTGGTATGGCCGCGAGCGCGGGTCGTCTTCTTCGCGCGCCACGTCGGAGCGCACCTTGCGCAGCAGGTCGACCGCCGCATGCAGGCGGCCCTGGCGCGGCAGCCACGCATCGGTGGGCTCGCGCCATTCGACGGGCTTGCCGTCGAGCCATGCCGCGTGCTGCAGCTCGCCGATGGCGGCGTGGATCTCGTCGAGCACCACCTGCTCGTCGCGCGAGACGTTCCCGTCTTCGGGACGGCGGTGCTCCACCTTCCAGGCGGCCATGCGCAGGTCGGACAGGGCGTGCAGGTAGAACGGGTGCCTGCCGTATTCGTCGGCCAGCGCGGGCAGCGAGGCCGCGGCCATGAGAACGAGTGCGGCGATGAGGCTTTTCTTCTTCATCTTCGGAGCTCCTGGGAGTGACGGCGGTTCAAGGACGCTTCCTCAACCGCCGTGCCCCGCTCCGCGTTGACGCACTTTACCTTCGCGGCGCCGCGCAAGGCAGCGCCTAAGCTCCAGCTAAGTCAGGCAACCGCCACGCTGGCGGGTGCAGCGCCGGCAATCTGGCGCAAGGCGCGCTCGAACACCTCGACCGGCTGGCCGCCCGAGATCAGGTGCTGGTCGTTGATGATGATCGCGGGCACCGAATGGATGCCGGCGTCGGTGTACATGCGTTCGCGCTCGCGGGTTTCGCGCGCGAACTCGCCGCTCGCAAGGATTTCGCGGGCCCGCGCCGCATCGAGCCCGGCCTCGGCGGCCAGGCGCACCAGCACCTCGGGGTCGGAGGGGTTCTGGCGGTCGGTGAAGTAGGCCTTCAAGAGCAGCTTCTTGAGCGCCGCCTGCGTGGCCGGGCTTTCGAGCTCGGCCCAGTGCAGCAGGCGGTGGGCGTCGAAGGTGTTGTAGATGCGCGGCCGGCCCTCGGGGCTGAACTCGAAGCCCACCTCGGCCCCGCGCTGGCGGATCATCTCGCGCGCCTCTGCCTGCTGCTCGCGCGTGGAGCCGTATTTCTGGTTCAGGTGCTCGAAGGTGTCCTGGCCTTCGGGCGGCATCTGCGGGTTCAGCTCGAAAGGCTGGAAGTGCAGCTCCGCCGTGATGCCGGGCGCGACGCGCCGCAGCGCCGCCTCGAGCGAGCCCAGGCCGACGGCGCACCAGGGGCAGGAAACATCGGAAACGAAATCGATCTTGAGATGGGAGGTCATGCCCGCCATTCTTCATCGCCCCGACGCCCTTGGTGCGCGCAAGGTCTTCAGGCCGCGGCCTTGGCGATGCGTGCGGTGGCGAGCGTTTCTTCGCGCAGCCGGTCGTATTCGAGCTTGTCGACCGGCACCGCATCGGGCTTGCCCAGGTCGTTCATGTGCACGCGGTAGGTTTCGCGTGCGCTCAGGGCCGAGACCGCGGCAATGGCGCAGATCGCCAGCGTGATGGCGCCGACGGTCAGCGGGATGTTGGCGGCGCCGGGAGGCGCGACCGCCACGAACAGCGCGGGCAGCAGCGCGGTGATCGCGGTGCCGATGTTCTGCGAGATCGCCATGCCCGAGACGCGGGTGCGCGTGGGGAACATCTCCGGATAGAAGCTTGGGAACACGGCGTTGTAGCCCTGGTAGACCACGCCCCACATCAGCAGCGACATCACGATGGCCAGCGGCACGTTGTGGATGCTGATGGCATACAGGTAGCCGAACGACAGCAGGCCCGAACCGATGGCGCCCACGGCGATCGGCAGGCGGCGCCCGACCTTGTCTGACAGGTTGCCGACGAACGGGATCACGATCACGGCCAGGATGTTGCCCATCACCGGAATCCAGAGGTAGATGTCCTTCTCGAAGTTGATGCCGTAGCCCGGCTGCACCGCGTAGGCGGCGCCGAAGATGGTCGCGACCACCGGGATCACGTTCATCAGCGAGCACAGCAGCACGCGCAGCATGTCGGCCCAGCTCTCGGTCACGGCCTGGATGACGGGCGCCTTCGGCACCTGGGCGCTCTTCTCGACTTCGGCAAAGGCGGGGGTCTCCTCCACTTCCCTGCGGATGATGTAGCCGGCCACGATGACGATGAAGCTCAGCAGGAACGGAATGCGCCAGCCCCAGGCGTTGAAGGCGTCCTTGTCCATGTAGTGCGCGAGCGGCAGGAACACCGCGGCCGCCATGATCTGGCCGGCCTGCACGCCCTGCAGCGTGAAGCTCGCGAAGAAGCCGCGGCGTCCGAACGGCGCGTGCTCCAGGATCATCGAGCTCGCGCCCGAGATCTCGCCAGCCACCGCAAAGCCCTGGATCAGGCGCAGCAGCACCAGCAGCGCGGGCGCCCACAGGCCGACCTGGTCGTAGGTGGGCAGCAGGCCGACGGCGACGGTGGAAAAGCCCATCAGGAACATGCACAAAATGAGCACCGTCTTGCGGCCGTGCGTGTCGCCCCAGTGGCCCAGCAGCAGCGCGCCGATCGGCCGTGCGACGTAGCCCACGCCGTAGGTCGCGAGCGACGCGATGATCGCGATCTGCGGGTCGCCCTTGGGAAAGAAGATCTGCGGAAAGATCAGCGCAGCCGCGGTGGCGTAGATGAAGAAGTCGTAGTACTCCAGCGCCGAGCCGATCCAGCCGCTCGCGGTGGCTTTCTTCGACTGGTGCTTGCCTTTCGGCTCGTGGGCCGTGATGGTTGCCATGGTTTGTCTCCGGGTTGACGAAAAGAATCTTTATTGCTGCGCCTGCGATGCCATGCGCGCGGGTGCGTTGAGCGCGCCGTAGGCGTCGTAGCCCGCGGTGCGCTGTGCCAGTTCGAAGAAGAGTCCGCCTTCGATGTTCTCGGTGTAGATGTGCAGGTAGTCGCCCGCGGGCGAACGGTCGAACAGCACGCCCGCGGCGCGCAGCTTTGCGAGCAGCACCGGGTCCAGGTCGATGCGCGTGGCCAGGTCGTCGTAGTAGTTGTCCGAAATGGGCACGAAGCGCGTGCCCGCGGCGCGCAGCCGCGCCACGCTCTCGAAGATGTCGTCGCAGCGCAGCGCAATGTGGTGCACGGCACCGCCGCCGGTCAGGCTCAGCGTGCGCGCGGTGCGGGTGCGCTGGCTCAGCGACACGTTGAGCACCAGCCGCAGGCTGCGATCGGCGTTGGCCACGCCGCGGCTGCGGATCAGGCCGAAGGGGTCGGCCAGCTCCAGGCTTTCGCCGGGCTCCAGCCCCAGCACGGCGCGCGTGAACAGCACCCAGGTGTCGAGCTGGTCGAGCGCAAGGCCGAGCGCCACGTGGTCGACCTGCGCGAGCCCGGCGCCGCGGACATCGGCCGCGGCGTCTTGCTCGAGGATGAAGTCGGCCTCGTACAGGCCGTTGGTGCCCAGGGCCTCGGGCACGAAGTGGATCAGGTTGCCGCCCGGCGCCACGATGGCCGGCACGCGCAATTCGTTCGGGCCGACCGGGCTGTCGTGGCGCTGCGAGCGCATGGCCGTGGCGCGCTCGACGGCGGCCTGCGGATCGGCGCAACGCACGCCCAGCGCGCACACCGAGGTGCCGTGCGCCTCGAAGCGGCTGCGCGCGAACGAATCCGGCTGCGCATTGACGATCAGGTTGATTTCGCCCTGGCGGTACAGCGCCACGGCCTTGGAGCGGTGCCGGCCGACGCGGCGGAAGCCGAGCTGCTCCAGCAGCGCGCCGAGCGTGCCGGCCGAGGCCTCGTCGGCCGCGAATTCGATGAACGACAGGCCCGAGAGCGCCGGCACGGGCGGCGGGCTGAACAGCTCGACCTGCGGTTTCAGCGCCGGCACATCGGCAGCGGAAGCCAGCCGCTGCCGCGCCTCGCTTTCGAGGTACAGCAGCGAGCGCATGGCGTCCACCGCGGTGCGCCGGTTGGGCGTTTCGCGGAACAGGTCGTTGAAGATTTCCAGCGACAGCGCGCCGGTGTAGCCCGCGCGCAGCACCTGCTCGAAGAAGCCGATCACGTCGAGATCGCCCTGCCCCGGGAACGAGCGGTGGTGGCGCGCCCACTGCAGCACGTCCATCGACAGCAGCGGCGCGTCGGCCATCTGCAGGAAGAAGATCTTGTCGCCCGGAATGGCGGCAATGCCCGTGGCATCGTCCTTCAGCGACAGCGTGTGGAAGCTGTCGAGGATCAGGCCAAGGTGCGGGTGGCCGGCCTGCTTCACAATGTTCCAGGCCTGGCCGTACAGCGAGGTGTGGCGGCCCCAGGCCAGCGCCTCGAAGCCCACGCGCAGATTGCGGCGCGCGGCGCGTTCCGCGAGCT
Source organism: Variovorax sp. 05T418 (assembly GCF_056396385.1). NCBI lineage: Bacteria > Pseudomonadati > Pseudomonadota > Betaproteobacteria > Burkholderiales > Comamonadaceae > Variovorax > Variovorax sp. 05T418. Next base: position 506,239 of record NZ_JBFTLJ010000002.1, read on the forward strand.
CGTGCAGCTGCGCGGCGGCCAGCGCCGGGTCGTTCACCGAGAGCGGCGAGGTGTTGGAGCAGCACAGCATCAGCGGCGCGCCCATGGCCTCCATCAGGTCGAACTTGCGCTCGGCGCGCTCCAGGCTGCGGCGGAACTGCGCCTCGGGCATGCCCTCGAAATCGCGGAACGGCTGGTACAGGTCGATCGAGAGGCCGAGGTCCGAGGCGATGCGGCCCAGCTCGGCGGCGCTGCCCTTGAAGTTGACGAAGTCGGCCTCGAACAGCTCGATGCCGTCGAAGCCTGCGGCCGAAACGGCTTCGAGCTTCTGGCGAAGCGTGCCGCTGAGGGAGACGGTGGCAATGGAGCGATGCATGGGGGGTGACTGTAGGAATAGCCGCCGCCGCCCACAACGCTCCACATGTGCTCAGCGTTCGATCATCGGACGCGTGCGTGCATTGTTCGCACGGATTAGGGGTTAGACCTAGGGCCGTCCCCTGGGCTCGGAGCCCGCATTTCTCAAAGGCTGCGCCAGTAATCGATCAGCAGCTGCGTGAACTCGACCGGCCGCTCCACCGCGCTCAGGTGCGCCGCGTCGATGGTGGCCAGGCGCGCGCCGGGAATGGCGGCCACGATGGCTTCGGACATGGCCAGCGGCGTGGCCTCGTCCTGCAGGCCCGCGATCACCAGCGTGGGCACGGCGATGCGGCGGTTGCTGTCGCGGAAATCGATGGCGGCCACCGCGTTGCAGCTTTCGATGTAGCCCTGTGCATCGGTGCGCACCAGCACGTCGTGCAGCGCCTCGGCCGCGGCCTTGCCCTCCTGCGTGGTGACGTAGCCGTGCGTGAGCCAGCGCGCCACCGCGCCCGGCGCAATGGCGGCCACGCCCTTGGCGGCGACCGTCTCGGCGCGCGCGCGCCAGGGCGACTGGTCGGGGTAGTGGGCCGACGAATTCGCGATCACCACGCTGCGCAGCAGCTCGGGATGGCGCACCGCCAGCGCCTGCGCGGTCATGCCGCCCATCGACAGGCCGACGAAGTGCACCGGCTCCCCGCCGGCCTCGCGCTGGATGAGCTCGGCCGCGTCCTGCGCCAGCGTCTCCACGCGCAGCGCACCCGGCACCACCTGCGAGCCGCCATGGTTGCGGTGGTCGTAGCGGATCACGGTGTGGGCGCGCGCAAGCTGCTCGGCCACGCCGTCCCACATGTGCAGGTCGCAGCCCAGCGCATGGCTCAGCACGACAAAAGGACCGCTGCCTTCGCGGACGACGTTCAAACGGGTCATGTTGATTCCTTTTCTTTCATCGGATGTTGAAGACGCGGCAGCCAGAGGAACGCGATGGTCAGCAACCCGCAGCCCGCGAGCAGCATCGGAACGACCATCGGCCAGGCGCCGTTCGAAAAATCGGTGTCGACGAACTGCGCGGCCACCTGCCCGACGCTGAACGCCACCATCATCATGCCGAAACCCGACCACGACACGGCCCGCCCCGCAAGGTGCGGCAGGTCGCCCACGGCGCCGGCCTGGCCGCAGGGCTGGTGGATGCCGTGGCCCAGGCAATAGACCGCGTGGCCCGCGAGCAGCGGCAGCGCGCTGTGCGGCGCCAGCCAGCAACCCAGCGCCTGGATCGCCGCGCCCGTGATGCTCAGCGTGGCGCCCAGCTGCACGGTGCCCACCGGCCCGTATCGGCGCAGCAGCCGCCGGCACATCGTGGTGCTGAAGATGTAGACCAGCGAGCCGCCGGCGGGAATCCAGCCGTACATCGCGGGCGACCAGCCCAGGTAGCCGATGTAGACCATCGGCGACAGCAGCAGGAAGCAGAAAAGGCCGCCGTAGGTGGTTGCGGCCACCGACGCCCAGGCCCGGAAGCTGCGGCTCGCGAACACGGCGCGGGTGCTGCCGCGCGGCGCCGAAGGCTCCCCGGCCAGCGGCCGCCGCGTCTCCGCGAACGAGCGCCAGCACAGCGCAAGCAGCACCAGCGCATAGAGCGCCATCGACGCCATCACCCAGCGCCAGCCGGCGCCCTGCACCAGCCATGCGCCCAGGAGCGGCGCCAGCAGCCCGACCACGCCCAGGCCCGTGAGCCCGCGCGCCATCACGTGCGGACCTTCGTGCGCGGGATAGAGGTCGCGCACCGCGGCGCGCGCGCACACCAGGATGGCCGCCATCGAAAAGCCCTGCAGCGTGCGCCAGCCCGCGAGCACCGCCACGCTGCCGGCGAAGGCGCCGCCCAGCGCCGCGATCGCGTAGCAGCCGAGCCCCGCCAGCAGCACCGGCCGGCGGCCGAAGCGGTCGGCCAGCGGGCCGCACAGCAACTGTGCAAAGCCGAAGGCCAGCACAAAGAGCGTGAGGCTGGTGCTGGCCGAGCCCAGCTCCATGGCGATGGCGGGCAGCGCGGGCAGGTAGCTGTCGGTGGCCACGGGCTGCGCTGCGAGCAGCAGCGGCAGCAGCAGGCCGAAGCCGATCTCGAACCGGTCCTTGCGCAGGCTCGGCCCGGTCACTGCGCGGCCGCGGCCAGCAAGCCCTTCTCGCGCAGGATGCCGGCCGCAATGCCGAAGGCGTGGTTCGCCACCGGCACGCCGCAGTAGATGGCCGCCATCATGATGACTTCCTTGATGTCCTCGGGCGTGAGGCGCGATTCGGGCGGGCCGTCGAGCGCGGCGCGCACGTGCATCGCGAATTCTTCATAGGCATGGATGCCCAGCATCATCGACAGCACCATGTAGCGGCGCGTCTTGTCGCCGAGCGCGGGCCGGCCCCAGATGTCGTTCCAGGCATGGCGCGTGATGAGCTCCTGGAACTCGGCGTTGAAGGCGTTGCGGTTGGCCAGCGACTTGTCGACCCAGGCATCGCCGAGCACGCGGCGTCGGTTGACGAGGCCGGCTTCGTAGTCGCTGGGAGGTGTGGTCATGCTTGCTTCGTCGGTCATCAGGGGGTGTCTTTCGCAATCAGTTGGGCGCGCAGTGCCGCGACTTGCCGCAGCGCGGTTTCGCCGGCCGGGCCGGCCAGCGCGGGGTCGAACCATTCGTCCGCCGCCTCGCGCGGCAGCTCCGCGCGCAGGGTGTCGATGTTGGCGCGCATGCGCGCCGCGTCGATCTGCAGGCCGGGCAGCGCACTGGCCAGCGCACGCGCGCTGCCGTGCGCCGACATCAGCAGCTGCGGCCATTCGGCCAGTTCGGCCTGCCAGCCGCCGAGTGCGCGCTCGTGTTCCTGCGGCATCGCGGCCAACAGTGCGGCCACCCGCTGCGGCGCGCGCTGGGCCGCGGCCAGTGCCACCATCGCCGCCACCGGGTTGCGCTTGTGCGGCATTGCGGAGGAGCCACCGCGGCCCGGCTCGGTGGGCTCAGCCACCTCGCCGACCTCGTACTGGCCCATGAGCGCGATGTCGCGCGCGATCTTGCCGAGGCTGCCCGTGAGCAGCCCCAGCTCGCAGCCGAGCGCAACCCATTCGTCGCGCTGCGTGTGCCAGGTGGCGCCGGCATTGCCGAGGCCGAGCTCGTCCGCCACGCGCTGCACCACGGCCGCGCCCTGCCCCTTCATCTGCGAGAGCGTGCCGACGGCGCCGCCGAGCTGCACGCTCAGCGCATGGCGCGCGGCGCCCCGCAGGCGGGCCCGGCTGCGCACCAGCGGCGCGGCCCAGCCGGCGCACTTGAGGCCGAAGCTCGTGACCGACGCAGGCTGCATCAGCGTGCGCGCAAGGATCGGCGTGGCGGCATGCTGCGTGGCGTGCTGCAGCAGCGCCTCGATGGCGCGGTCGACATCGGCTTCGATCAGCGCGATGCCTTCGCGCGTGACCAGCGCCATCGCGGTGTCGATCACGTCCTGGCTGGTGCTGCCGAAATGCACGAAGGGCACGGCGGCGGGATTGAACAGGCCCACGGCCTCCTTCAAGGCCTTGACCAGCGGAATCGCGACGCTGCCGGCGCGGCCGCTGTCGCGCACGATCTTGGCCACGTCGAACAGCTCGACCTTGCAGCTGCCGACGATCGAATGCGCGGCCGTCTCCGGCACCAGCCCGAGCGCGGCCTGCGCGCGGGTCAATGCGGCCTCGAAGCGCAGCATCGCGCCGACGAAGTTGTGGTCGCTGAAGGCGGAAAGCGTCTCGGACGTGGAAAGGAAGCCTTCGAAAATGCTCATGGTGAATGTGTTCTTGCGTCAAAAAAATCGAGCGAGCGCAACCGCATTACACCGCGTCTTCCCTCGCGCCGCACGGCAGCGGGCAGGCGTTGCACTCGCTCAGTAGCTGATCTTCGCCTCGGCCCGCAGTGCATCGGCCGTGGCGGTGCCGAAGCCGAAGAACTCGAGGTACGCGGGAATCATCTCGAACAGCATGTCGGTGCCCACCTGCACGGCGCAGCCCTTGTCGCGGGCGGCACGCAGCAGCGGCGTGTATTCGGACTTCATGACCACTTCGCCGACAAAGGTCGAGGCCGCGATGCGGTCCACGTCGAAGGGCAGCGGATCGCCCTCCTTCATGCCCAGCGGCGTGGCATTGACGACGAGGTCGAAGCCGGCCGGATCGTTCGAGCCGGTGGACACGGCCAGCGCCGGATAGTGCGTGCGCAGCCGCCCGGCCAGCGCTTCGGCCGAAGCCGCGTAGGCATCGAAGAGCGCGATTTCCGCCACGCCGGCCGCGGCCAGCGAGGCCGCAATTGCCGAGCCCACGCCGCCGCTGCCGGAGACCAGCACGCGCGCACCCTCGAGCACACAGCCCTTGCGCAGCACGCCGCGCACGAAGCCGGCGCCATCGAACTGGTCGCCCACCAGCGTGCCGTCGGCGCGCTTGAGCACCGCGTTGCAGGCGCCGGCGATCTTTGCCGTTGGCGTGACTTCGTCGACCAGGCCCATGGTCGTGATCTTGTGCGGCATGGTCACCAGCGCACCGCGGATGTTGGTGAGCCGGAACAGCGCGGCGAAGGTTGCCGGATAGTCCTCGGGCTTCACGCCCATCGGCACCACGACGGCGTCGATGCCCTGCTTCTCGAACCAGGGGTTGTAGATCATCGGCGCCTTGAAGCTTTCGGTGGGAAAGCCCAGGTGCGCGACGAGGGTGGTCTTGCCGGAAATCATGGAAATCGGCCCGCCCTTATTTGCGGACCTTGGCGATCTCGGCGTACAGCTCCTTGACCACGGCCTCGCCCACCAGGGCGCTGTGCTTGTCCACCACCGGCTTGACCTTGTCGCGCAGGCGCTGCATTTCGGCGGGGCTGAATTCGGTCACCTGCATGCCGGCCTTCTTCAGGTCCTCCAGCGCGGCTTGCGCCTGCCCGCGCGACGTTTCGCGCTCGAACCTGGTGGCTTCTGCGGCCGCCTCGGTCATGATTTTCTTCTCGGTATCGCTGAGGGAATCCCAGAGCTTCTTGCCGACGATCAGCGCCTGCGGGTTGTAGACGTGCTGCGTGAGCGCGAGGTGCTTCTGCACTTCGGCGAACTTCGACGTGCGGATGACCGTGTTCGGGTTCTCCTGGCCGTCGACCGCCTTCTGCTCGAGCGCCGGATAGAGCTCAGGAAAGGGCATCGGCGTGGCATTGGCGCCCAGCGCATTGAAGAGATCGATGTAGATCGGCGACTGGATCACGCGGATCTTCAGGCCCGCCAGGTCTTCCACCTTGTTGATCGGGCGCTTGCTGTTGGTCACGTTGCGGAAACCCAGGTCCCAGTAGCCCAGGCCGATGAGGTTCTTGGCCGCGAGTTCCGAGAACAGCTTCTTGCCGAAAGGCCCGTCGGTCACCGCATCGGCTTCCTGCGGATTGGCGAACAGGAACGGGAAGTCGAAGACCGCGAAGGCCTTGACCTGGTTGGAGAGGATGCCGGCGTTGAGCACGGTCATCTCGATGGTGCCGCCCTGGAGGGCCGACACGGTCTGCACGTCGCCGCCGAGCGTGCCGCCCGGGAACAGCTTGACCTGCATCTTGTTGCCCGACTTCTGCGCGACGAGTTCGCCGAACTTCTTCGCGCCCAGGGCCTGCGGATGGTCGCCCTGGTTCTGGAACGCGAACTTGATCGAACGCTCCTTGATGTCCTGCGCCACGGCGGCGGCCACGGGCAGCAGCAGTGCGATGCCGAGGCAAAGGGCCCGGGTGAGGGTCTTCTTCATGGATGGTCTCCTTGGGGATTGAGTCAAAAAAAGAAACGTGAAACGTGGGGTCAGCCGGCGAACCAGCGCATGGGCACCATCACCAGCGAGGGGAAAAATACGAGCAGGAACATCACGATGAACTGCGCCGTCATGAACGGCAGCACGCCGCGCGTCACCTCGTCCATCTTCATCTTGCCGACGCCCGCCACCACGTTGAGCACCGTGCCCACCGGCGGCGTGATCAGCCCGATGGCGTTGTTGATGATGAACAGCACGCCGAAGTACACCGGGTCGATGCCCGCGGCCTTGACCACCGGCATCAGGACAGGCGTGAGGATCAGGATGGTCGGCGTCATGTCCATGGCCGTGCCGACCGCCATCACGAGCACCATGATCGCGATCAGCAACAGGGTCTGGTTGCCCATGAAGGGCTCCAGCAGGCTGATGAGCTTGCTCGGCAGGTCGGCCACCGTGATGAGCCAGGCCGAAACCATGGCCGCCGCCACCAGGAACATGATCACGGCCGTGGTCTTGGCCGCGCTCACGAAGACCCGATAGAGCTGCGCGAAGTTCATCTCGCGGTAGACCACCATCGCAACGAACAGCGCGTAGACCGCCGCGACGACGGCCGCCTCGGTGGGCGTGAACACGCCCATCTTGAGGCCGACCAGCACGATCACCGGCAGGAACAGCGCCCAGAGCGACTCCTTGAAGGCCTTCGCGCGCTCGGCGCCGGTGGCCTTGGGCGCAGGCTGGACGTTCTCGCGCTTGGCAACCCACCACCACGCAATGGCGATGCCCGCCCCCAGCATGATGCCGGGCACGATGCCCGCCAGGAACAGCTTGCTGATCGACACGTTGGCGGCCACGCCGAAGATCACGAAGCCGATCGAGGGCGGGATGACCGGCGCGATGATGCCGGCCGAAGCGATGAGGCCCCCGGCGCGCGCCTTGTCATGGCCCGCGCGCACCATCATCGGCAGCAGCAGCGCCGCGAGCGCGGCCGTGTCCGCCACCGCCGAACCCGACAGCGCGGCCAGCAGGCAGGCCGCCAGGATGGCGACGAAGCCGAGCCCGCCGCGGCGATGGCCGACGAGCGTCAGCGCCAGGTGGACGATGCGCTTGGAAAGGCCGCCGACGTTCATGATCTCGCCGGCCAGCATGAAGAACGGCACGGCAAGCAGCGGAAAGCTGTCGGCGCCGTTCACCACGTTCTGCGCGAGGATCTGCGCATCGAACAGGTCGAGGTGGACCATCAGTGCCACGCCCGAAAGCAGCAGCGAATAGGCAATTGGAATGCCCAGCGCCATGGCGGCGAGCAGCGAGCCGAGGAAGATGAATACGGTCATTGGGGGCTCCGGCTCTCAGCGCTTGCCATGGGGGTTGCCGTCGTCGCGCCCGAGTTGCGCAAGGTCCTCCGACTCCTGCACCATCACGAGCTCCTCTTCGCCCAGCCGGCCGGTGAGCGCACGCACCAGGTCGCTCAGCAGGAACACCGCCGCCGACACCGCGAACACGATGCCCGAGGCGTAGAAGATCGCCACCGATGCGCCGGTCACCGGCGCCTCCACGTCCCAATTGATCTTTGCCTGCGCCAGGCTGCCGCTGAACAGCAGCCAGGTCGCATACAGCATGAGCAGATGGCCCACGACCAGGCAGATCTTCTTGCCCAGCACCGGCAGGCGGGCCACCAGGAAGTCGGTGCCCAGGTGCCCGCGCTCCTTGACCGCGACCGCCGCTCCCAGGAACGTGACCCACACGAACAGCCAGCGCGACACTTCCTCCGACACGGTGATGCCCGAGTTGAAGGCATAGCGAAGCACCACGTTGCCGAACACCAGCACCACCATGATGGCAAGCGCCAGCGCGATCAGCATGTCGAGCAGCTTGCAGTAGCCGTCGAAAATCCTTGTCATTGCGTCTCCTCCTTGTAAATTGGTTTCCTCTGTCAGGCCACGCTCGGGGACTGGTAGCGCAGGGGCTGCCTGATCTCTGCGGCCATGGCCGGCGGATAGATCAGCTCGCGCAGGAAATCCGCATCCTTGCGCAGCGCTTCGGCCGCATCCTTGTGGCCGAAGTACCCGAAGTAGTGCGGCATCTGCTGGATCAGCATCTCGAAGCCGGCCTGCGCATTGAGGCCGCGCGCGCGTGCCGCGCGCACCAGCGGCGTCGGCTGGTTGCGCAGCAGGATGTCGAACAGCGCGGCATGGCCGTCCATGCGCGCGACGTCCACGGGCAGCGCGTCGGCTTCGTCGAGGCCCAGCGGCGTGGCGTTGATGACGAGGTCGTAGCCTTCGGGCGCATTGCTGTCGACCGCCACCACGTTGGCGTCGAAGAAGGCGTCGAGCTTGGCCGCCACGCCGGCCGCCCTGCCGGCCGAGGTGTCGTAGAAGGCGATGTGCTCGGCGCCGTCGACCGTGCCGCCTTCGGCCAGCGCCACGCCGATGGCCGCGGCGCTCACGCCGGCGCCCAGGATCAGCACCCGCTTGCCGCGGAACGGAATGTTGAAGTGGTCGAGCGCGCCCAGGAGGCCTTCGCCGTCGAACAGGTCGCCCTCCAGCTCGCTGTTCTCGATGCGGCGCACCACGTTGACCGAGCCCGCCACGCGGCCGAACAGGCCGCAGCCGTCGAGCAGGTCGACTGCCAGCGGCTTGTGCGGCGGCGCAATCACCATGCCGCGCACGTTGCGCGCGAGAAAGGCCGACTTGAAGAACACCGCGAAATCGCGCAGCGGCACCTGCACGGGCACCAGCACCGCGTCGATGCCGAAGCGCTCGAAGGCGGCGTTGAACATCCGCGGCAGGCGTACGTTGCGCACGGGGTCGCCGGGAATCAGGTAAGCCAGGGTGCTGCCGCTGATGGAGGTGGTCATGTCTTGCCTCTTTTTTGTACGGCAATCGCTCCAGGACCATTGCCAAGGCGAACTTTAGCCACCTCTCCGTGGATTTCGCTCGGGAATCAAGCCCCAATCGATCGACAATCATCCTTGTTCGTTCGATGATCGTACATAAACAGGGTTTGTCCTGATCCGGCCGAGCCGCCGCGCCGCCCGCCGCACGGCACACTTCGGGCCATGAGCACCGATGCCACCGATCTTTCCCCCCCGCCGGCCGGCCTCGACAAGCGCGACTGGATCGCCGGGCTGGAACGCGGCGTGAGCATCATCGAAGCCTTCGACGACGCCCATCCGCGCCTCACCGCCAGCCAGGCCGGCGAACGCACCGGCATGACGCGCACGGCCGCGCGGCGCTACCTGCTGACCCTGCAGCACATGGGCTACGTGGCGAGCGACGGCAAATTGTTCTGGCTCACGCCGCGCGTGCTGCGGCTTGGGCAGTCGTACCTCGACTCGGCCCGGCTGCCGCGCATCGTCCAGCCCTTCCTGCAGCGCGTGGCCGCCGGCACCAGCGAGATCGCCTACCTCAGCGTGATGGACGGCGACGAGGTGGTCTACATCGCGCGCAACGGACCCAACCGCAGCATGAGCACCGGCTACGTGCTGGGCGCGCGGGTGCCGGCGCAGGTCACGGCCGCGGGCATGCTGATGCTCGCGCTGCGCAGCGACGCCGAGCTGGCCGGCTGGCTCGCCACGCGGCAACTGCAGGTGTTCACCTCGCACACCATCGCGAGCATGGAGCGCATGAAGCTGGAGCTCGCGCGCATCCGGGCACAGGGCTGGGCGCTGTCGGAGCAGCAGCTGGACCTCAATTCGCGCGGCATCGCGGTGCCGCTGCGCGACCGCCACGGCACGCTGGTGGGCGCGCTCAACATCACCATGCCGATGGGCCACGAAAGCTCCGAGGACGCGGTGGCGCGCGTGCTGCCGGTCCTGCGTGAAACCGCGCAGGCCATGCGCAACCTGATCTGACCGACAGCTTTCCGACAGCATCCGTGGGGCAGGATGCGGGCTTTCTTTCACACAAGCGATGGAGACAAGCACCATGTTCGACGACTTCTTCCTGAACGATCCGCAGCCCACGCGCCGCCAATGGCTGCAAGGCGGCAGCGCCCTGGCCCTGGGCGGCCTGCTGCCTTCGCTGGCCTCGGCCCAGGCCGGCTGGCCGAGCAAGTCGGTGCGCTTCGTCGTGCCCTTTGCGCCGGGCGGCAGCTCGGAGATCGTGGCGCGCTCCACCGCCGCCGAGCTCTCGCGCACGCTGGGCCAGAGCGTGTTCGTCGACAACAAGCCGGGCGCGGCCGGCAACATCGCAATGAGCGAGGTGGCGCGCAGCACCGACCAGCACACGATCATCCTCGGCCACATCGGCACGCTGGCGGTCAACCCGTTCATCTTCGCCAAGCTGCCCTACGACCCCAACAAGGACTTCAAGCCCGTGAGCCTGCTGGCCAAGGTGCCCAGCCTCTACGTGGTGCACCCCGACGTGCCCGCGAAGAACCTCAAGGAATTCATCGCCTACGCCAAGTCGAAGCCGGGCAAGCTGAGCTACGGCTCCGCGGGCAACGGCAGCGCGGGCCACCTGGCCTTCGAATACCTGAAGATGACCGCGGACGTGTTCATGCTGCACGTGCCCTACCGCGGCACCGGGCCGATGGTGACCGACCTGCTCTCGGGCCGGCTCGACGCCTCGGCCATCGGCGCCGCGGCCATCATTCCGTTCATCAAGGCCGGCAAGGTGCGCTGCATCGCCACCGGCTCGGCCAAGCGCCTGGCGCAGCTGCCCGACGTGGCCACGGTGGCCGAGCAGGGCTTCCCCGGCTTCGAGATGACGCAGTGGTACGGCATGCTCGCGCCGGCCAACATGGAGCCCGCGAACCTGGCCCGGCTCTCGGCCGAGACGATGAAGGCCGTGAAGTCGCCCGATTCGATGCAGCGGCTCACGGCCGATGCCGCCGAAGCCGTCGGCGGCACGCCCGAGCAGTTCGCGCAGTTCATCGCGGCCGAGCAGGCGCGCTGGAAGAAGGTCATTGCAAGGGCAAACATCAAGCCCGACTGACGGCGCAGCCCCTAGCATCGCGCCATGCGCATCCTGCTGGCCGAAGACGAACACACCCTGGGCACCTGGCTCTGCAAGGCGCTGGAGCATGCGGGCATCCAGGTCGAATGGGTGGACGACGGCCGGCTGGCAGACCGCGCCTTGCAGCAGCGCGACCACGACGCGCTGGTGCTCGACCTCGGCCTGCCGGGCATGGACGGCCACACGGTGCTGCAGCGGCTGCGCGAGCGCGACCAGCGGCTGCCCGCGCTGATCCTCACCGCGCGCGATTCGCTGAACGAGCGCGTGGCCTCGCTCAACGCGGGCGCCGACGACTTCCTCGCCAAGCCCTTTGCGCTGGCCGAGCTCGAGGCGCGGCTGCATGCGCTGGTGCGCCGCGCGCGCGGCGTGGAGCATCCGCGCCTGGCCTGCGGCCCGCTCGCGTACGACGGCGCGCGCCGCCAGTTCGTGCTGGGCGGCGAGGCGCTGGCGCTGTCGCCGCGCGAACAGGCGGTGCTGCGCGCGCTGGTGCAGCGCAGCGGCGAACCGCTGTCCAAGCAGCAGATCCTCGACCGCGTGTTCTCCGACGACGACGAGGTGCATCTGGAAGCTGTCGAGGTGCTGGTCTACCGGCTGCGCAAGCGGCTCGACGGCAGCGGCGTGCGCATCGTGACGCTGCGCGGCCTGGGCTACGTGCTGGAGACCGAGTGAGCATTGCGGCTCGCCTGCGGCGCGCAAGCCTGTGGCAGCGGCTCGCGCTGCTGCTGTTCCCTGCCCTGCTGCTGGTGACCGGCATCGAGCTGTGGATGACGCGGCACGACGCGCTGGCCGCCGCCAATGCGGCCTACGACCGTTCGCTGCTCGGCGCGCTCAAGTCGATCGACGCCAACATCTCCACGGCCTCGGGCGGCCTCTCGGTCGAGCTGCCCTACACGATGTTCGAGTTCTTCGAGCTCACGGCCAGCGGCCAGGTGTTCTTTCGCGTGGCGACCTCCGACGGGCTGGTCGAACTCGGCAGCGCCGACCTGCCCGCGCCGCCCGCCACGCTGGCCATGGGCGTGCCGGCCTTCTACGACGCGACCTACTTCGGCGAGTCCGTGCGGCTGGCGGCCTACCGGCGCGACCTCGACCGCGCGCCGGCCGGCAGCACCGGACGCAGCGTGCTGATCCAGGTGGGCGAAAGCACGCGCTCGCGGCAGGAGTTCACCGCACGTTTTGTCCGCAGCGCCGCGCTGCGCGACGGGCTGGTGCTGGCGATGCTGCTGTGCGGCACCGCGCTTGCGCTTGCGGCGGCGCTGCGGCCGCTGTCGAGGCTGGCGCGCGAGGTGCAGGCCCGCACGCCGGACGACCTGACGCGCATCGCGGAGGCCGACCTGCCGGCCGAGGTACGCCCGCTCGTCGCAGCGGTCAACCAGCAGATGTCGCGCACGCAGGAACTGGTGGCGCAGCAGCGCCAGTTTCTCGACGATGCATCCCACCAGCTGCGCACCCACCTCACCACGCTGCAGATGCAGGCCGACTACGCGAAGCGCGAGCAGGACCCGGCGCAGGTGCAGGCCACGCTCGATGCGCTCGGCACCGAGATCGGCCGAGCGACGCGCAGCGCGCAGCAGCTGCTTGCGCTGGGCCGCAGCGACACGGTGGCGGTGGAACCCGCCGAATTCGACCTTGCGGCGCTGCTGCGCGAAGTGGCCGTCGACCTGCTGCCGCTCGCGCGCGCCAAGCGCATCGACCTGGGCATCCATGCGCCCGCGCCGGAGTTCTTCGCGGTGGCGGACCGCGGGCTGCTGCGCGAGGCGTTGAGCAACCTTGTGGCAAACGCCGTCGCCTACACGCCGGCCGAAGGCACGATCACGCTCTTCGCGGCGGGCGATGCGGCGGGCTGGAGCCTCAACGTCGAAGACGACGGTCCGGGCCTGAGCGGCGAAGAGCGCGCCGCGCTGGGCCAGCGCTTTCGCCGCGGCGCCCGCGCGGGCAAGGGCGGCTTCGGCCTCGGCCTGGCCATTGCACTCTCCATCGCGCAGCGGCACCGGGGAGAGCTGCGGCTCGAGGCACGCGAGGCAGGCACGGGCCTGCATGCGATCATCTGGTGGCCTCGGCCGGCCGCCAGCTAACCGGGCGCACACAGCCCATGCCGATCCCCTCTGCTACCCGCCGCCGTGCGCTTCGCGCACTGTCGGCATTGCTGCTGCCCGGAAGTCTTCGCGCCACTGCGGCCTCGGCCAACGATCCGTCCGAGGCCGCGGCGGATTGCATCATTCCCGCCAAGGCCGGCGGCGGCTTCGACCTCACCTGCGCCCTCGCGCGCGATGCGCTGCAGGCAGTGCGCCCGAGGCGTCCGCCATTGGGCCAGCGCTACCTGCCGGGCGGCATCGGTGCGGTGGCCTTCGACCGCATTGCCACCGGCCGGCTCGGCGGGCCGGGCACGCTGGTGGCGTTCTCGAGCGGCTCGCTGCTCAATCTTGCGCAAGGCCGCTTCGGGCCGCACCCGCCTACGGCGGTGCGCTGGATCGCCACGCTCGGCACCGACTACGGCGTGATTGCCGTTCACCGCGACTCCCCCTACAAGCGCCTGCCGGACCTGATCGCCGCCCTGCGGCAGGAGCCCTCGCGCGTGGCCTTCGGCGCGGGCGGCACGGTCGGCAGCCAGGACTGGGTGAAGGCCGCACTGCTGGTGCGCGCCGCGGGCCGCGACCACCGGGCCATGCGCTTCGTGTCCTTCGAAGGCGGCGGCGATGCGCTGGGCGCGCTGCAGGGAAGGCACGTCGATGTGTTCCCGGGCGATGCAGCCGAAGCGCTGCAGGCCATTGCGGGCGGCGCGGCGGTGCGCCTGCTGGCCGTGCTCTCGCAGGCGCGGCTGGGCGGCGCGCTCGCCGGCGTGCCGACCGCGCGCGAGCAAGGCGTGGACATCGTCTGGCCGACCGTGCGCGGCCTGTACCTGAGCGCGAACGTGCCCGATGCCGCCATGCGCGCCTGGACCGCGGCCTTCGCCGAAGCCACGGCCGCACCCGGCTATGCGGCGCTGCGCGAACGGCACGGCCTTTATCCTTTTGCGCTCACCGGCGCCGCGCTCGACGACTACGTGCAGGCGCGCATCAAGACCTACCAGGCGCTCGCGGACGAACTCGGACTGCGCCGCTGGAAGCCCTGAGCACACGAAGCAGCACCGGCCGATGCCGCATCCCGTCAGCGGCCGGCCCCTGGGCGCGCTCACGCCAATGGGCGGGGCAGTGATCTTCTCCGTAGCGGTTTCGAGACGGATTCCGTCAAGACGCATGGCGCAGGCCTACAGATGCGCGCGGTCCCTGCCGTTTACAACGGCTGGACACGAGTACGGAGCCTGCGCCATGAGCCTGCAACACAGGATCGACACCTTCAAGCCGCGCAAGGCCTCGCCGTCCCGCGGCGGCTCCGAACGGTACTGGGCCCCGTGCCTGGCGGTGGCGCTGGTGGCGGTGTCTCTCTTCTACGTGACGTTGAAAGACCTGGTGCACGAGAACGCGGCGCGCACGCCGGCTACGCCACCTGCGGTCATGCCGGCCTATGTCGAGGCCATCCAATCGGCCGGCCGCCTCGGGCTGCCGAATTCGGTGAAACGTTCATCGGTGGAGCCGGCCATGCCGGTGTTCCATCGCGCATCGCCGGCGAATGCGAACTTCGAAGCTCCCGTCGAGCCCGCCAAGGCGGCACCCGCCATCACCGTGGTGAGCAAATGCCTCATGCCCGAGGGTAACGCGATCTATTCCGACGGCCCCTGCCCCGAGGGAGCCAGCGCGAGCACGCTGCGGCTGCCGCGCGACCTGCACGCGTCGGCGAGCCAGTGAGCGCAGTCAGGCGGTGGGGAGCAGGAATTCCTCGGCGGTGAAGACCGTATGGAAAACGGTCCCGTCGAACATGTCGAAGAGGGCCTTGGACGCTTCGCGGCTTTCGTAGCGAACGGGTGAATCGAGAGCGCGCGCGATGTCTTCGCGGGTCGCGTAGCGGATGGACAGCACCATCGCGAGCTCGGGATCGCCCACATCGCTTTCCAGCTGGCGCAGCACGCGCACTTCGAGCGCGCCGGGAAAGCGGGTCCACAGCGGCACAAGCGTCTCGTGCACGTGGCGGTCGAAAGCCTGCTCCATGCCGGGCTTGACCCGCCCCTTGAAAAACGCGCAGCGGATGAACATGATTTTTCGTTTCCTTGATTGAGTTCGACAGGATGGGAATCGGCGCGTGTTCAGCCGCGGGCATAGCCGTCGAACTGCCGCATCATGGCCGCGGTGTCCTCGGGCCCGAGGCCGGCCGCCACGAAGGTGCGATGCAGCTCCGAGACGATGCCCGCAAGCGGCAACGGCAGCCGTTGGCCTTGCGCAAAACCCTGGACCGCCTCGAGATCCTTGAGCATGTTGTCGATGCGGCCGGTGGGCGTGTAGTCGCGCGCGGCCATCTTGGGACCGAACTCGCGCAGGATCTGGCTGTCGGCGCGGCCGCCGGCGAGGGCCGCGGGCAGCTTCGAGGCATCGACGCCGCCGGCTTCGGCGATTCGCACCGCCTCGGCCACGGCCTGGAAGCCGATGGCACACAGCAGCTGGTTGACCAGCTTGGTGGTCTGCCCGGCGCCGCTCTCGCCCATGTGGGTGTAGTTGGCGCACAGGCTGTCCATGACGGCGCGGGCGCGCGTCACGTCCTCCACGCTGCCGCCCGCCATCACCGTCAGTTGCCCGAGCAGCGCCTTGGGCGCGCCGCCCGAGAGCGGCGCATCCACGAAGCCCATGCCCGTGCGCTCGCGCAATGTCTGCGCGAGGCGGCGCGTGGACGGCGGATCGATGGAGGACATGTCGATCACCAGCCGCTGCGCGTCCGCCGGCGCATCGGCCACGCCGTTTTCGCCGAACAGTGCGCGCTCGACCACGGCGGCCGCGTTGAGGCTCGTGATCACGAAGTCGCTCGCGGCCGCTGCGTCGGCCGCGGTGGGAGCGGCATGGGCGCCCTGCGCCTGCAGGGCCTGGACCTTGGCCTTGTCGGGATCGAACACGCTCACTGTGTGCCCGCATTCGAGCAATCGGCGCGCAATCGCCGAGCCCATGATGCCCACGCCGATCACGGCGATGCGCTGGCGGTTGAATGTCATGGTCAGAGGCTGGCGGTGATGCCGCCGTCGACGTAGAGGATGTGGCCATTGACGAAGCTCGAGGCATCCGAGGCCAGGAAGATGGCCGCGCCGCCCAGCTCCTGCACATCGCCCCATCGTCCGGCCGGCGTGCGGCCCGAGAGCCATGCGGTGAAGGCTTCGTCGTTCACCAGCGCCTCGGTGAGTTCGGTCTTGAAGTAGCCGGGGCCGAGGCCGTTGACCTGGATGCCGTGCTTGCCGAGATCGATCGCCATGCCCTTGGTGAGCATCTTCACCGCGCCCTTGGTGGCGGCGTAGGGCGCGATGTTGGGCCGCCCCAGTTCGCTCTGCACCGAGCAGACGTTGATGATCTTGCCGCGCTTGCGCTCGATCATGCGCTGCGCCACGAAGCGGCCGACGAGGAACACGCTGTCGATGTTGGTGGTGGTGATCTTGTGCCAGGCATCGATCGGAAACTCCGCGAAGGGACCGCGATGCTGCATGCCGGCGTTGTTGACGAGGATCTCGATCGGGCCGATCTCCGCTTCGATGCGGGCCACGCCGGCTTCCACGGCAGCGGCGTCGGTGACGTCGAAGGACACGGCCTCGGCTGCCACGCCCTGGGTGCGCAGCGCATCGCGGGCCGCGGTGAGCGAAGCGGCATCGCGCGCATTGAGCACGACGCGAGCGCCGGCCGCACCGAGCGCCGCCGCCAGCGCGAAGCCGATGCCCTTGCTGGAGCCGGTGATGAGGGCGATGCGCCCGGACAGGTCGAACAATTTCAAGAAAAGCTCCTTGGGGAGGAAAGCGGATGCGGGATGGGTGTGTGACAGTCCTTTCAAGTTACCGGTATCTTGAATTGTCGTCAATGGGTGAAACCTGTATTCCATCTCTCCCTTGCGGCCTCTAGAGTTACCGATATCATATTTGCGATTCACCGCAGGAGAACCGTTTGACCGCTGCCACCCCATCCCCGCACGTGCTGATGCCCGGCACCTACCCCGAATGGGACATGGCACCCCTGCGGTCGCAGTACACGCTGCACCGCCTGTGGGAGGCACCCGACCGGCAGGCCTTCATCGCCGAACATGCGCCGAACATCCGCGCGGTCGCCACGCGCGGCGAACTGGGCGCGAACGCCGAACTCATCGCCGCCCTGCCCGCTCTCGAACTGATCGCCTGCTACGGCGTGGGCACCGACGGCATCGACCTTGCGGCCTGCCGCGCCCGCGGCATCCGCGTGACCAACACGCCCGACGTGCTCAACGGCGACGTGGCCGACCTCGCTGTCGGGCTCACGCTGGCATTGCAGCGGCGCATTCCCGCGGGCGATGCCTTCGTGCGCAGCGGCGCCTGGGCCAACGGCGGCATGCCGCTGACCACGCGCGTCTTCGGCCAGCGCATCGGCATCGCGGGCTTCGGCCGCATCGGCAGCACCATCGCGCGGCGGCTTTCGGGCTTCGAGATGGAGCTGGGCTACTTCAGCCGCACGGCGCGCGAGGACAGCCCGCATCGCCACTTCGGCAGCCTCGCGGCCATGGCCGAATGGTGCGACGTGCTGATCGTCATCCTGCCCGGCGGCGAGGCCACGCGGGGCATCGTCAACGCGGAAGTGCTGCAGGCGCTGGGGCCCAATGGCTGGTTCGTGAACGTGTCGCGCGGCACCACGGTGGACGAAGGCGCGCTGCTGCAGGCGCTCGAGCAGCGCAGCATCGCAGGCGCGGCGCTCGACGTGTTCCAGAACGAGCCGCGCATCGACCCGCGCTTTGCGGCGCTCGACAATGTGGTGCTGCATCCGCACCATGGCAGCGGCACCGAGCAGACGCGCCGCGCCATGGGCGAGCTGGTGCGCCGCAACCTGCAGGCGCACTTCGGCGGCCTGCCTCTCATTACCCCCGTGGCCTGAAGGAGAAATTCCATGCGTATGCGTTGTATGTGCCTCGTGATCCATGCCCCCGACGACCTGCGGCTGGAGGAACAGGACGCGGGCGAGATCGGCCCGGGCCAGGTGCTGGTGAAGGTCGGCATGGGCGGCATCTGCGGCTCCGACCTGCACTACTTCCACAACGGCGGCTTCGGCACGGTGCGCATCAAGGAGCCGATGGTGCTGGGCCACGAGGTGGCCGGCACCGTGGTGGCGACGGCGCCCGGCGTCGACAGCGTGCGCATCGGCGACAAGGTGGCCATCAATCCGAGCCGCCCCTGCGGCGCCTGCAAGTTCTGTCTCGAAGGCCTGCCCAACCAGTGCCTGGAGATGCGCTTCTACGGCAGCGCCATGCGCATGCCGCACGTGCAGGGCGCATTCCGCAACATGCTGCTGTGCGAGGCCACGCAATGCGTGAAGGTGGCGGACCACGTGCCGCTGCGGCTGGCGGCGCTGGCCGAGCCGTTCTCGGTCGGGCTGCATGGCGTCTCGCGCGCAGGGCCGCTGCTGGGCAAGCGCGTGCTGGTGTCGGGCTGCGGGCCCATCGGCGTGCTGGCCATTGCGGCGGCGCGCGTGCATGGCGCGGCCGAGATCGTGGCCACCGACGTGGTCGACGAACCGCTCGCGATTGCACGCGCCATCGGCGCCGACCACGCCATCAACGTCGCGCAGGACAAGGCCTGGGTGTCGCGCTATTCGGCCGACAAGGGCACGTTCGACGTGATGCTCGAATGCTCGGGCAACGAGCGTGCCCTGCGCGACGGGCTCGAGGTGATGCGCCCGCGCGGCGTGGTGGTGCAGCTGGGCCTGGGCGGCGACGTGAGCATTCCGCAGAACATGGTGGTGGCCAAGGAGCTCAGCATCTGCGGCTCGTTCCGCTTCCATGCGGAATTCGCGCTGGCGGTGCGGCTCATCAACGAAGGGCGGGTCGACCTGTCGCCGGTGGTGTCGCACACCTTTCCGATGCTGCAGGCGCGCGAGGCTTTCGAGCTGGCGAGCGACCGGAAGCAGGCGATGAAGGTGCTGATCGATTTTGCGGACGCCGGGGAAGCCGCAACCGCCTGAGTCCGCGCGGGAGCGGGCTCAGGAACTCTCGCGCTGGGTGATCTGGAACGGGATCAGCACCGTTTCCGGCGGTGGGCGATGGCCGTCGACGGCACCATCCATCACGCGCAGCAGCAGCTCGCCGGCCGCCTTGCCCAGGCCCACGCAATCCACCGCCACGGTCGTGATGCGCGGGTGCGAGGCGCGCGCGACCTCGAAGTCGCCGAAGCCCGCGATCGCGATGCGGCCCGGCACCTCCCAGCCGCGGCGCTGGCATTCCATCAAGGCGCCGAACGCCGACAGGTCGGACACGCAGAGCACCGCGTCCACGTCGGGCCACTGGCGGATCAATTGCGCCACCGCTTCGCCGCCCTGCGCCATCGAGATCGGCGGCTGGCCGAAGCTGATCACGCGGCCGTCGGGCAGGCCGAGTTCGCGGATCGCCTGCGCATAGCCGCGCTGCCGGTCGGCCCCGCGCGTGTCGCGGTTCGAGGTGCCGCCGATGAAGGCGATGCGCCGGTAGCCCTGTCCGTGCAGGTGCCGCACCATCGCGCCGGCCGCCTCCGCATTGGAGAAGCCGACCGTGTGCTCGATGGGCGTGGCGGGCAGGTCCCAGGTCTCGACCACCGGCACGCCCGCCGCTTGCAGCATGGCGCGCGCGGCGGGGGTGTGCGAGCCGCCGGTGAGGATCACGCCTTCGGGCCGGCGCGCGAGCATGGCGCGCAGCAGGCGCTCCTCGTTCTCCACGCGGTAGTCGGTATAGCCCAGCAGCACCTGCAGGCCGCGCGCTTCGACGGCCGCGGTGATGCCCTGCGCGGTTTCGGAAAAATTGGAGTTGTTGAGCGACGGGATCAGCACCGCGATGAAGCCCGAGCGCTTGCTGGAGAAGGTGCGCGCGGTCTGGTCGATCACATAGCCCATCTCCTCGCAGGCCTGCAGGATGCGCTGGCGCAGCGCCTCGGAGGTCGCGCGGTCGCTGCCCGCGCTGCGGTTCAGCGCGCGCGACACCGTCATCTTCGAGACGCCGACGCGCGCGGCCACGTCGGCCATTGTTGCCGGGCGGGACGGGGGGGCGGGGGCTTTGGTCGGGGGCAAGTGCTCTCTCTGGAATGGGCTTGAGGATATGCGAGGGATTCGATGGATACCGATAACGAAAATTTCGCATCCGGATCGGATCTTCCGATGTCCGGCATGGTGGAAATTCTAGAGTGACGCCAGACCGCACTCCTGTTCGGGAAAAGCCTAGGTTACCGGTATCACACTCGATGCCAGACTTCGGCCATGACCATCGAAGTCTTCGACGCCCGTTTCGCACCCGTGGTCCATGGCGCCCCGCCGCTCGAACGCCTGTGCACCGGGGCGGCATGGAGCGAAGGCCCGGTGTGGATGCGCGAAGACGGCGCGGTGCTCTGGAGCGACATTCCCAACAACCGCATGCTGCGCTGGCACGCCGACACCGGCATGAGCGTGTGGCGCGAAGGCGTGGAGTTCACCAACGGCCACACGCGCGAGGCCGATGGCGCCCTGCTCCATTGCTCGCACGGCCGGCGTGCCATCGTGCGCACCCGCTTCGGCCCGGGCTTCGTGCCGCTGGCCGACGAGGTCGTGGTCGACCGCTACCAGGGCCGGCGCCTCAACTCTCCGAACGACGTGGTCGTGAAGCGCGACGGCAGCATCTGGTTCACCGATCCGCCCTACGGCATCGTCTCGGACCATGAAGGCCACAAGGCCGAGAGCGAACTGGGCTGCAACCATGTCTTTCGCTTCGACCCCGCCACCGGTGCGCTGCGTGCGGTGAGCGACTTCATCGAAGAGCCGAACGGCCTGGCCTTCTCGCCCGACGAAAGCATCCTTTATGTGAGCGACACCTCGGCCGCATTGCGCACCGACGGCTCGGGCCACCACCACATCGTCGCCTTCGACGTGATCGGCGGACAGGACCTCGCCAACCCGCGCGTGTTCGCCGTGGTGAACCCGGGGCTCTCCGATGGCTTTCGCGTCGACGTGAACGGGTTCCTCTACACGAGCAGCGCCGACAGCGTGCAGGTCTACCACCCCGACGGCACGCGCATGGCGCGCATCGCCGTGCCGGAAAAGGTGGGCAACCTCACGTTCGGCGGCAGCGGCGGCAGCGACGGCAACGCGCTCTACGTGTGCGCCTCCACTTCGCTCTATCGCATCCGCCTCCACACGCGCGGAGCGACCTGCCCATGAGCGCGCCCCTCCTGCAATTCCAGTCCCTCTGCAAACGCTTCGGCGGCACGCAGGCCGTGGACCACGTGACGCTCGATGTGCGCGCCGGCGAAATCCTCGCGCTGCTCGGCGAGAACGGCGCGGGCAAATCCACGCTCATCAAGCTGCTCGCGGGCATCTATCCCGCGGACCAGGGCGAGATTCTTTTCGACGGCCAGCCGCAAGCCGCCTGGCGGCGCACCGACCGACGCGAGCAACCCGTCGCCTTCATTCACCAGGACCTGGGCCTTGTCGAATGGATGACCGTGGCCGAGAACGTGTGCCTCGGCACCGGCTACCCTCGCCGCTTCGGGCTCATCGACTGGTCCGCCGCGAACGACACCGCACGCCGCGTGATGGCGCGCGTGGGCTGCGACATCGACCCCGGCCGCCGCGTGTTCTCGCTCACGCGGGCCGAGAAATCGTTGCTCGCCATCGGCCGTGCGCTCGAAGTCAAGGCGCGCCTGCTGGTGCTCGACGAGCCCTCGGCCAGCCTGCCGATGAGCGACGTGGAGCGCATGTTCGGCGTGCTGCGCGAACTGCGCCGGCAGGGCATGGCGATGCTCTACGTGTCGCACCGGCTCGACGAAGTGATGGCCATCTCCGACCGCGCAGCCGTGATGCGCGACGGCAAGCTGGTGGCGGTGAAGACCACGGCGCACACCAACGAAGGCGAACTGGTCGGCCTGATCGTCGGCAAGGCGCTCTCGGCCTCGGTGCCCAAGGCGAACGTTCCGGCAGCAAGCGCACCGGTGCTGCAGCTGGACGGCGCGGCCAGCGGCAATGCCGGCCCGCTGAGCCTCTCTGTGCACCGCGGCGAAGTGCTGGGCCTCGTCGGCCTGCGCGGCGCGGGGCACGAGGCCATCAGCCGCGCGATCTTCGGGCGCGAGCCCTTGTCGGCCGGCCGCATGCGGCTGCTCGGCGGCGAATGCGATTTCACCCGCCCCGCCGATGCCATTCGCGCGGGCGTGGCCTATGTCGCCGGCGAGCGGCTCGAAGAAAACCTCGCCGGCTCGATGACGGTGCTGGAGAACCTGTTCCCCAACGCCGCGCTGCATGGTGATCGCGGCCTGGCCTTCGACCGTCCGCGCCGCGAGAACAACAGCGCGCTCGCATTGATCCGCCGCTTCGACATCAACCCGCCCGCGCCGTCGGCCGAGGTGCAGCAGCTCTCGGGCGGCAACCAGCAGAAGGTGGTGCTGGCGCGCTGGTTCCACCTGGACAAGCCGCTGGTGGTGCTCGAGGAGCCCACGGCCGGCGTCGATGTCGGCGCCAAGCGGCAGATCTACGGCGTGCTGCGCGAGCGCGCGGAGGCCGGCACCGCGCTGGTGGTGGTCTCCACCGACTTCGAGGAAATCGCGACCGTGTGCACCCGCGTGCTCGTCTTCCGCGACGGGCTGATCGCCGCCGAACTGACGGGCGAGGCGATCACGGTGGAAAAACTTTTGGCATTGGCAGCAGGCGCCGCCGTGGCGCACGAGGAAATTTCCGCATGAGCAGTTCGATCAAATCCACCGCCCTGGAGCCCGACAAGTCGCTCGACGGCGAGGCCGTTTCCTTCGCGCAGCGCATCGGCCGCGCAATGCCGGTCTATGGCCTCGTGGCGCTGATGGCGGGCCTCGCCCTGCTGTTCTCGCTGCTGCTGCCCGACACCTTTCCAACGCTGTTCAACCTGCGCGCGATCCTGGCCGACAAGTCGGTGATCGCGCTGCTGGCGCTCGCCGCGACCATCCCGATGATCACCGGCAAGATCGACCTCACGGTGGGCTACGGCATCGTGCTGTGGCACATCCTCGCGATCAGCCTGCAGACGCAGTTCGGCTTGCCGTGGCCGGCCGCGGTGCTCATCGTGTTGCTGTGCGCGGCGCTCTTCGGCGTGCTCAACGGCCTCCTGGTCGAGCTCGCGCAGATCGACTCCTTCATTGCCACGCTGGGCACCGGCACCGTGATCTATGCGGTCGCGATGTGGCACAGCGGCGGACGCCAGGTGGTGGGCGACCTGCCCGAGGGCTTCGTCGGCATCGCGGGCGGCAGCCTGCTGGGCCTGCCCGTCGGCGCGTTCTACGTGCTCGCGGTGAGCGTCACGCTCTGGGTCGTCACCGAGTTCACGCCGCTGGGCCGCGCGCTGTACGTGATCGGCGCCAACCCGAAGGCGGCGCAGCTCAACGGCATCGCGGTGCGCAAGCATGTGATGGGCGCCTTCGTCGCCTCGGGCCTGCTCTCGGGCTTTGCGGGCGTGCTGCTCGCCTCGCGCCTGCAGATCGGCCAGGCCAGCGTGGGGCTCGAATTCTTGCTGCCGGCGCTGGTCGGCGCCTTCCTGGGTTCCACCACCATCCGGCCCGGCCGGGTGAACGTGTGGGGCACGCTGGTGGGCGTGGCGATCCTGGCGATCGGCATCTCGGGCATCCAGCAGTTCGGCGGTGCCTTCTATGTCGAGCCGCTCTTCAACGGGCTCACGCTGCTGGTGTCCATCGGCATCGCGGGCTGGGCACAGCAGCGGCGCAACCGCTCGATCAAGCGGCGCATCGCCGAGCGCCAGCTCGACCATGCGCAACAACCGATTCCCTCAACGCCGTCGAAGTGACGGTTCACCGCAACGACTGGAGACAAGCATGAAGAAGAAGAGTGTGGTTCCCGCGCGCACCGTCGCCGCCGCCGTGCTGGCGCTGTGCGCCGCCGCGCTGGCGCCCAAGGCGATGGCCGACGACTTCCTGGATGCCGCGAAGAAGAAGGTCGAGATCGCCACGATGACCAAGGAAAAATGGGATGGCCCCACCACCGGCCCCAAGGCCGCCGCGGGCAAGACCATCGTCTTCGTCGCGGGCGACATGAAGAACGGCGGCATCGTGGGCGTGAGCAAGGGCGTGGAGGAAGCGGCGCGCGCCATCGGCTGGACGGTGCGCGTCATCGACGGCCAGGGCACGGTCAGCGGGCGCACCGCGGCACTCAACCAGGCGCTGGCCGTGAAGCCCGCGGGCATCGTGGTCGGCGGCTTCGACACCACCGAGCAGAAGGCGGCATTCTCGGGCGCGGCCAAGTCGGGCATTCCGCTGGTCGGCTGGCATTCGGGCGAGCAGCCGGGTCCGAACGACAAGGCGGGCCTCTTCGCCAACGTGACCACCGTGACCGACGACGTGGCCGACGTCGCCGCCTCGTGGGTGGTGGCCGATTCGGGCGGCAAGGCGGGCGTGGTGATCTTCACCGATTCGCAGTACGCGATTGCGCTCTACAAGGCGCGCGCGATGGAGGCGGTCATCAAGAAGTGCGGCGGCTGCACCGTGCTGAGCTTCGAGGACAGCCCGATCTCCGAAAGCTCGACCCGCATGCCGCAGCTCACCACCTCGCTGCTGCAGCGCTTTGGCGACAAGTGGACGCACTCGCTCGCCATCAACGACCTGTACTTCGACTTCATGGGCCCCTCGCTCACCGCGGCGGGCAAGAAGGGCGACGGATCGCCCAAGGCGGTGTCGGCCGGCGACGGCTCCGAGGCCGCCTACCAGCGCATCCGCACGCAGCGCTACCAGGCCGGCACGGTGCCCGAACCGCTCAACATGCAGGGCTGGCAGATCGTCGACGAGCTCAACCGCGCCTTCGCCAAGGAGAAGTGGTCGGGCTACGTGCCCAAGGTGCATCTGGTGACGGCGGGCAACGTGGGCAAGGACGGCGGGCCGAAGAATGTGTTCGATCCGGACAACGGCTATCGGACGCAGTACAAGGCTGTGTGGGGCAAGTAGGCCGTGCCGCCGCTCGACTGGCTCATGGCACCGTTGAGTGGTGCGACAACCCACGAGATCGCATCCTGGGCCGCCTGGCACGCACGTCTCATGGTGCTGGGATGGGGCCTGTTGCTGCCCCTGGGGGCACTGGTGGCCCGCTTCTGCAAGGTCATGCCGTCGCAGGGATGGCCGCACCGGCTCGACAACCCCTTCTGGTGGCGTGCGCACCGCGTGCTGCAGTGGAGCGGCGTTTTGGCGATGACGGTAGGCGCGCTGCTCGCGTGGCGCGGTGCCCAGGGGGCTGGGGGTAGCGGACTCGCGCGCCTCCATGCGGTGGCGGGTTGGGCGCTGTGCCTGGCCGGGTGGGCGCAGGTGGCCGGTGGTTTTCTGCGCGGCAGCAAGGGCGGCCCGACCGATCACCGGCTTCGCGGCGACCACTACGACATGACGCCATGGCGGCTGGCCTTCGAGCGCATCCACAAAACAGTCGGCTGGCTCGCGGTGGCCGTGGCCGTCGGCGTCATCGCGCTCGGGCTGGTGGTGGCCGATGCGCCGCGCTGGATGCTCCTGGTACTGGGCTTCTGGTGGGTAGCCCTGGGGGTTGCATTCTCGGCACTGCAACGGCGGGGGCGCTGCATCGACACCTACCAGGCGATCTGGGGCCCCGACCCCATGCACCCTGGCAATCGAATACCACCGGTCGGCTGGGGCGTGCGTCGGCCCTTTCATTGAATCGAAATAAAAAAGGGAGTGTGTTCATGGCAGGTCTGGAATTGAGCAACGTCGCCAAGCGGTTCGGCGATGTCACCGTCGTGCAGCAGCTCGACCTTGCGGTGCATGAAGGCGAGTTCGTCGTGCTGCTGGGCGAGTCGGGCTGCGGCAAGAGCACCACGCTGCGCATGGTGGCGGGCCTGGAGAGCGTGAGCGAAGGACAGATTCGTATCGGTGGGCGAGACGTGACCGCACTGCCTCCGATGTCGCGCGACATCGCGATGGTGTTCCAGAACTATGCGCTGTACCCGCACATGGACGTGGCGCAGAACATGAGCTTTGCGCTCAGCCTCGCAGGCCGGCCCGCAGCGGAGATCCGCGCCAAGGTGGCGGTCGCGGCCAAGGTATTGAACATCGAGCACCTGCTCAACCGCCGGCCGAAGGAGCTGTCGGGCGGGCAGCGCCAGCGCGTGGCCATCGGCCGCGCCATCGTGCGCGAGCCCAAGGTGTTCCTGTTCGACGAGCCGCTGTCGAACCTCGATGCCAAGCTGCGCGGCCACATGCGCGCCGAGTTGGCACTGCTGCACGAGCGCCTGGCAAAGACCACCGTGTATGTCACGCACGACCAGGTGGAGGCGATGACGCTGGCCGACCGGATCGTCATCTTCGACAAGGGGCGCATCCAGCAGGTCGGCACGCCGGCGGAGGTTTTCAACCGGCCGGCGACGCTGTTCGTCGCGGCATTCATCGGCATGCCGGGCATGAACCTGCTGCCGGTGCGCTTCGCCGACCGGCCAGCGGGCCACGGCACGTTGTGCGGCGAAGGCTTCGAGCTGCCCGCGCCCGCCTGGCTGCGTGAAAGAGTGAGCTCGGCGGACCAGGCGCTCACGCTCGGCATCCGACCGCAGGCCCTGCACGTGGCCAACGGCTACGCACCTCTGAACGTCAAGGTCGACATCGTCGAGTACCTCGGCACCGAGAGCCAGGTCGTCGGTCACCTGGCGTCGCCGGGTGGCGCGCGCATTACAGCCACGGTGCAGGGCGATGCGCATGGACTGCTGCACGGTCCGCTGGGGCTGAACGCCCACGTTGAAGACATGCACCTGTTCGACACGGCCAGCGGCCAATCGCTGCGACCCTGACGGTTTTCGCTTTTTTCCCAAGGAGAGGTTCCATGCAACGCAGAGACATCATCAAGCGCACCGCGATCACCGTGTTCGGCGCCGGCCTGCCATTCAGTGGCGCGCTCGCGCAGAACCGCTACGCCAAGTACGCGGGCCAGACAGTCACCCTCAACGTGCCTTCGCATCCGCACTACGACGCAATGGCGAAGATACTGCCGGAGTTCACGCGCGAGACCGGCATCAAGGTCGAGATCGACAAGCTCGCGATGGCACGCCTCAAGGACAAGCAACTGCTCGAAATGGCCAAGCCCCAGGGCGACTACGACCTGGTGAGCTACGTCGTCATGTGGAAGGGCGAGTACGCAGCCAAGAACCTGGTACGCCCGCTGGAGCCTTACCTGTCGGACGCGGCGCTCGCCGATCCGGCCTACGACATCAAGGACATCATTCCGATCTACCTGGAGAACCTCGGCCTCGTCGGCGGCCCCAAGGGCTATCTGCCCGGCGCAGGCGCCAAGCTCTATGGCCTGCCGTACGGCGCCGAGACCTCGGTGCTGGCCTACCGCCGCGACATCTTCGCCAAGCACAACCTGCAGCCGCCCGAGAACTACGAGCAGTTCGGCAAGCTGCTGCGCCTGATCAAGGACAAGGAAGGCATGGGCGCGCTGGCCTCGCGCGGACAGGCCGGCCACCAGTGCGTGCATGCCTGGCTGCTGCACCTGAACCCGATGGGCGGCGCGATCTTCGACGCCAGATGGGAGCCGCGCTTCAACGATTCGGTAGGCGTGGCCGCGCTGAAGTTCCTGCAGGAAGTGGTCGCCACCGGCCCGGCGGGCATCGCGGGCTATGGGCAGGGCGAGAGCAACACGGCCTTCCTGCAGGGACAGGCCTCGATGTACCTCGACTCGACACTGCTGGCCGGCCTGGTCAACGACCCCGCCAAGAGCCGCGTCGCAGGCAAAGTGAGCTGGGCGCTGCATCCTGCGGGGACGCGGCGTTCCTCGCAATCGGGCGGGCTGGGCCTTGCGATTCCGAAGAACGCGAAGAACGCCGATGCCGGTTTCCTGCTGATGCAGTGGCTGACTTCGAAGGCGCAGGACAAGGCGGTCGCGCGCGCGGGCGGCGTGCCGATCCGCAATTCGACGATGGCCGATGCCGACCTGGTGCGCCAGTACCCCGAGTACATCGTCTTTCGCGAAGCGCTGAAGTATTCCAATCCCGACTGGCGCCCGATCATCGCGGCCTGGGACAAGATCAACGTGCAGGCGCTTGGCGTGGGCATTTCCGAAGCACTGATCGGCAAGAAGACAGCCGAGGCCGCGCTCAACGAACTGGTGCCGACGGTGAAGAAGATCATGCGCGAATCCGGCTACACGGTCTGACGCCACGGCACGATCCCCGATGCGCAGACCCGCCTGGCTTCCTGTCTTCTACGTCGGCCCCGCCGTGCTCGTCATGGCGGCCGCTTGCCTCTATCCGGTCGTCTCGGCCATCCAGCTCGGCTTCTTCGACTGGGGCCTGGGCACGCCCTGGTCTGGCGCGCGCTGGGCCGGCCTGGACAACTTCGTCTCGGCCTTCTCCAACCCACGCGTGTGGTCGTCGCTGTGGACCACGCTGATGTTCGCGGCCGTGTGCGTGAGCGCCGAGATGGTGCTGGGCATTGCGCTGGCCCTGGCGCTGGAGCACCCGGTGCGCGGGACAGCCTTGTTTCGCACGCTGTTCATCCTGCCGATGATGATCGCGCCCATTGCCGTGGGGCTCGCGTGGCGCTACATCTTCGATGCGCAGTTCGGCCTGCTCAACGCGTTGCTGGGCATATTCGGCGTGGCGCCCATGGGCTGGCTGGCCGACCCGACGCTGGCCTTCATTGCCATCGTCATTGCCGACGTCTGGCAGTGGACGCCCTTCGTCTTCATCATGATGGTGGCAGCACTGGCGAACGTCGACGGCGCGGTCATCGAGGCCTCGCGCATCGACGGCGCGCGCTGGTGGCAGATGACCTTCAAGGTCAAGCTGCCGATGGTGATGAACGTCATTGCCATCACGCTGGTGATGCGGCTCATCGACGCCTTCCGCGTGCTGGAGGTGATCTACGTGTTGACCTTCGGCGGGCCGGGCGACAGCACCGAGATACTGTCGCTGCACATCTACAAGACCGCGTTTGTGGGACAGCAGCTCGGCGTGGCGGCTGCGGTGTCGGTTCTGCTGCTGGTCGTGGTGGCGGCACTGTCGTGGGGCGCACTACGGTTGTCCAACCCGCTGAAGGAGTCGGCATGAAGCGGCCTTTGCTCCTGGTGGTGGCGCACTACGCGATGCTTGTTGCGCTGGGCCTGCTGTGCGTGGCGCCCATTGCGCTGATCTTCACGACCAGCCTGCGCCAACAGGTGAGTATCTTCGCGGAGCCGCTGAATTTCATCTTCATGCCCACGCTGGAGAACTACCGCGCAGTGCTCACTGAAGACAACCTGGGGCGCTATCTGGGCAACAGTCTGTTCGTCGGCGTGATCGCCACAGCCATTACCCTGGTGCTGGGCTGCATGGCCGCCTATGGGCTGGCGCGCTTTCGCTTTCCGGGCCGTTCGGCAGTGGGCTACACCACTTTGCTGCTGCGTACGGTGCCTCTGGCCGTGCTCGCGATTCCGGTGTTCATGATCTGGAGCCAATGGCAACTGGTGAACAGCCTGTGGGGACTGATCCTGCTGTACGTCGCGGTGAATCTACCGTTCACCATCTGGCTGCTCTATGGCTTCGTACTGCAGGTGCCGGTCGAACTGGAGGAGGCCGCGGCGATCGACGGCTGTGGGCCGGTGCGGGTGTTCACCAAGGTGCTGCTGCCGCTGATGGGGCCGGGTCTCGCGGCGGCGTCCATCTTCACCTTCCGCATCGCGTGGAACGAATTCATCCTCGCGCTGGTGCTGACCGACCGGCAGACACGCACGCTCCCAGTGGCTGCGTCGCTGTTCATCACCGACATGGGCGTGGATTGGGGCAAGGTGATGGCAATGGGCAGCCTGATCGCCATCCCGCCTCTGATCTTCACCTTCGTAGCAGCGCGGCAGATCATCACGGGGATGACCGCGGGGGCGGTAAAAGGCTGAACTTTCACCCAAAGAAGGGGGCGGCCCGCAAAGGCGTGCATGAGGTACGTTGCGACGGCAGCAACGGCTTCTCAACCAGCCTTGAGGAACACGTCATGGTCGGGCGCGAAGTTGGCGTGCAGCGGCAGCATCGCCCCGCCGAGCGCACAGGCCTGCGCCCCCACCCTGCCCCCGTGCAACTGCGGCGGCCACAGGCCCTCCCAGTTGCATTGCGCGAGCGCGGCGCGCGTCTGTTCCAGAAGGGCCTGGAGCAATGCGCGCGACATGGAACCGTCCATCACCACGTCGGCCAGATCGAGCACTGCGGTGCCGCTGACGATGGCGTGCGCCAATGCCAGCGATGCGGAGCCGAGCCATGACTGCGTTGCAGCGGCAAAAGGGGGCTGCAACGCGCGGTCGTCGTAGGCCGCGGCAGGATCGAGCCCTTCGCCTTGCAGGCGCTGCTCCAGCTCCCACAGCGAGGCCTCGGCCATCACCTGCGGCGGCAGCGCGCCATCGGCTCGCACCGACTGCATCGGCAACGAAGCCAACGCGCCCGCGTTGCTGTGCGCGCCCGTGTGCAGGTGCGAGTTGATGACCAGCCCGCCGCCCACGAAGGTGTCGACGAAGATGTAGAGAAAGCTCTTCAAGTCATGGCCGCGCCCGCCCACCAGCTCGGCCACGCAGGCCGCCACGGTGTCGCGCGCAAAGCTCACGGGCACCTCGGTGCGCGCGCGCACCTCGGCCGCCAGGTCCATCTGGTTCCAGAGGTCGGCCTGCGCCTTCGACAGCCCCAGCGTGCGGTGCCAGCCGCCCAGCTGGAACGGCGCGGCCAGCCCCGCGCCCACGTTGCGCACGGCCAGCGGCCCGAGGCCCTCGCGCAGCCGGTGGATGTGCTGCGCGATGGCGGGCAGCAGCTCGTCCGCATCGGGAAAGTCGTAGCTGATCGCATGCCGCTCGCGCACCTTCGCGGTGAAGTCGATCAGCAGCCATTCGGCGCCGCGCCGGCCCACCTTGATGCCGATGGCAAAGGCCCCGTCGGGGTTGAGCGCGAGCGGCACCGAAGGCTGCCCGATGCGGCCGCGCACGCGCCCCTGCTTGACGATGAGCCCGTCTTCCTCGAGTCGCGCGGTGATGAGTCCGATGGTCTGCGCGCTCAGCCCGGTGAGCCGCGCGAGGTCGGCCTTGGGCAGGCTGGTGTGGACGCGCAGCGCCTGCAGCACCGTGCGCTCGTTGAACTGGCGCATGCCGACCTGGTTGGACCCGCGGGGCCGCAGCAGGTCGGGCGAGCGCGCAGGGGCTTCTGCATCAGGCATGCGCCTCCGCGGGCAGCTGGTCGGCGGTCATGGCGCCGGTCATCACGGCCACCGTGTCGCTCATGCTGATGTTCTTGGGATTGAGCACCGCCGCTCGCCTGCCCAGGCGCGCCACGTGGATGCGGTCGGCCACCTCGAACACATGCGGCATGTTGTGGCTGATGAGCACCACCGGCAGGCCGCGGTCGCGCACGCGGCGGATCAGCTCGAGCACCATGTTGCCCTCCTTCACGCCAAGCGCGGCGGTGGGCTCGTCCATGATGACCACGTGCCGCGCGAAGGCCGCGCTGCGCGCCACCGCCACGCACTGGCGCTGGCCGCCCGAGAGCGTTTCCACCGCCTGCGTCATCGACTGGATGCCGACCTTCAGGTCCGCCATGCGGGCCGCGCTTTCGTGCAGCATCTTCTTCTTGTCGAGCATGCGCAGCATGTTGCCCAGGAAGCCCGGGCGGCGCAGCTCGCGGCCGAGAAAGAGGTTCTCGTAGATGGTCATGGCGGGCGCCACGGCCAGGTCCTGGTAGACCGTCTCGATGCCCGCGCGCCGCGCATCGAGCGGGTTGCGGAAGTGCACCGGCGAGCCGTCGAGCAGGATCTCGCCCTCGTCGGGCACGATGGCGCCCGACAGCGCCTTGATCAGCGACGACTTGCCCGCGCCGTTGTCGCCGATCACCGCGAGGATTTCTCCTTCGCGCAGCTCGAAGTCGACACCGTCGAGCGCCGTGACCTGGCCATAGCGCTTCACCAGGCCCCGGGCCTGCATCACGATCTTGGGGTTTGCGACGGCATTCATCAGCGGGCTCCCCGGCGCGACAGCTGGTCTGCCGCCACCGCCAAGATCACGAGCACGCCCGTCACCAGCACCTGGTAGATCGAGGACACGCCCATCAGCGTGAGCCCGTTGCGGAACACGCCCACGATCAGCACGCCGATCAGCGAGCCCAGCACCACGCCGCGGCCGCCGAACAGGCTGGTGCCGCCGAGCACCACCGCCGTGATGGCGTCGAGGTTCTCGGTCTGCCCCGCGTTCGGGTCGCCCACGCCGGTGCGCGCCACCGACAGCAGCGAGGCAATGCCGTAGAGCGCGCCCGCCGCCACGTAAACGCCCAGCAGCACGCGCTGCGTGGGAATGCCCACCAGGCGCGTGGCTTCTGCGTTGTTTCCCACCGCGTAGATATGCCGCCCCGCGGCCGTTTCGCGCAGCACGAACCATGCGAGCGCATAGAGCACCAGCATCAGCACCGCGCCCCAGGCCACCGCGGCGCCGCCGACGGCGAAGGTGGTGCCCAGGCCCGTGAGGCCGGCGGGCAGGTCGGTGACGGTCTGCGAGGACGAATACAGCTGCGTGATCGCGAAGGCGATGTTCAGCGTGCCCAAGGTCACGATGAAGGGCGGCAGCTTGATGCGCGTGACCAAGAGGCCGTTGACCAGCCCGAACAGCGTCGTCACGCCGATGCCGCAAAGAATGGCCACCGGCACCGGCAGCCCGAGCTCGGTCGCGAACTTGCTCATGATGATGCCGCCCAGCGCCATCACCATGCCGCACGACAGGTCGATGCCCGCCGTGAGAATGATCAGCGTCTGGCCGATGGCGATCACGCCGACCACCATCACCTGCTGCAGGATCAGCGAGAGGTTGTCCCCCGTCAGGAAACGGTCGGACTGCGTCGCAAAGAAGATGCATGCGCCAAGCAGAGCCAGCCACGGCCCCAGGGCGCCCCACGGGATGTGGTGCTTCGGAGATTTCGCCATCAAAACGCTCCGATGCTTACTTCTTGCCCCAGCACAGCTCGGCACCGGTCTTGGTGTCCTTGCTGTCGACGCCCGACACGCTCTTGCCGGCGATCAGGGTCACGCCCGTGTCGACGTAGCCCGAGGCCTTCTTGCCCGTCTTGGCAAACTCCACGCCCGCCGCCACGCCCATGGCGGCCATCTTGAGCGGGTATTGCTGCGAGGTGGCGGCAATGATGCCGGCGCTGGTGTCCTTGATGCCCTGGCAGCCGCCGTCCACCGAGACGATCAGCACGCCCTTCTCCTTGCCCGCGCGCTTGAGCGCGTTGTAGGCACCGGCCGCGGCGGGCTCGTTGATGGTGTAGACCAGGTTCACCTCGGGCGCCTTCTGCAGGCAGTTTTCCATTGCGGTCTGCGCCTTGGCCTGGTCGCCGAAGCTGTCGGCCATGCAGACGATCTCGGGCGCCTTCGACAGCTCGTTCGACTTGGCGTCGTTGGCCGGCAGGCCGAAGCCCTTCATGAAGCCGTTGTGCCGCTGCGCGCCCACCGGGTGGCCCGGCAGCAGGTCGAGCGCGACGATCTTGGCGGGCTTGCCGGCCATCGCGGCCTTGGCGTATTCGCCGATCAGCACGCCGGCCGTGTAGTTGTTGGTGGCAAAGAGTGCGTCGGTCGCATCCGGCGGATCGGCCGGGCTGTCGAGCGCGATCACCATCACGCCCTTGTCGCGCGCCTTCTTGATCGCCGGCACGATGGCCTTGGCATCGCTCGGTGTGATCAGGATGGTCTTGGCGCCCGCGGCAATCATGTTTTCCATGGCGGTGATCTGGCCCGCGTTGTCGCCGTCGGCCTTGCCCGAGCCAGAGAGCAGCTTGGCGCCGAGCTTCTTGGCCTCTTCCTGCGCGCCCTCCTTCATCTTGACGAAGAAGGGGTTGGTCTCGGTCTTGGTGACCAGGCCGATGACGGGCTGGTCGGCGGCGAAGGCGGCGGACGATGCAGCCAGGGACATGGCCGCCATGGCCAGGATGGAGCGGGAGCTGAACATGGTTTGTCTCCGTACGTTCGTTGGCGGGCGGCACGCGCCCGCAGGGCTGGATAACCGGCCGCGTGCCCTCTGTGCAAGGGAGCGGCGGCCGGACGCAGGGAGACTATCGATGAGGGGAGCGACTAAATCAAGTGGTTTTAGTTATCGAAAACCCGGGGTTGCGGGGCTCGGCCGCGTCCCCCGTTTCCGGCCCCTTCACCGGCTGTTGTTGAGCAAGGCGCCTTCGAATTCGAGCTGCTCGAAATAGCTGTTCGTGAAGTCGACCTGCTCGCCGCGCAGGTTCCTGGCGTGCACGTCCGTTCCCTTGCATTCCAGCACCTGCACGTTCCGCCAGTCGCTGCCGTCGAAGTTCATGCCGTTCCATGTGCACTGGACAAAGCGGCAGCCGCGAAGCGAGCTCTGGCTGAATTGCGCATGGTCGAAGGCGCAGCGCGTGAACACGCAATCCACCATGGCAATGTGCTCGAAATTGCAGCGCGTGAAGCTGCAGCCGTCGAACTGGCAGGCGGTCCAGCCGGCGTGCCGGAAGACCGTGTCCGTGAAGCTGCTGCCCGCGAAGGACGACGAGTCGAATTGCGCCGTCTCCAGGTCGAGCCCCGCATAGGCATTGGCATCGCTTTGGCCGGCCAGCCCCGCGGGCGCGCCGCCGAGGCCTTTGCGCCATTTGTCGTGGTCGAGGATGATTTGTTGGGCGCTCATGGTTTTTTATTTGCCCGGATTCTTGTATTGAGCGGCGATCCTGCAATTTGCGCAAACGCGCGCCGACGGCTTGCGCCTCGCGCTTCAACAGCCCGCAGATCAGGAAATAAGATTTTTGTTTTCAATTTGAGCTTCATGCTCGCCTCCTTGTGTGCAATTATTTTAAGTATCGATTTATGGCGAGCGGCAATACGAAGACCCATCCAATTGCCGGCAAAGTCGACACCGCCTGCGCACCTCGGAGACGCGGATGAGACATCGTTCGGGATATCCCGAATGCCTATAAATTCTTACATTTCTCTGTATTCATTTACGATCTGACAGTCGAGGGGCATGTCTTCCGATGGGTGGCGACATCAATCAAAAAATGGAATAAATGTAATGAAATGGTTTTATTTTTCCGCTGCGGCCGCTTTGGTCGGGGCGTTGGGGGGATGTGGAGGAGGTGGTGGTGGCGGTGGTGGGGGCGGCGGATTGCCGTTTCCGATCCTGCCCGCGGCCACCTTGAGCGTGACGGTTCAGGTCAATGGCAGTTCCGCAACGGCCAATGGGGACGGCAAGTACTCCATCAAGCCGGGTGACGTGGTCACGGTAACCCCGAACCTTGGCTCGGACTGGAACAGCAGTTCCGACCCTGCCGGTTCCGTGAGCCTGCGCAATGCGGATATTTCCAGCACCAAGTGGTCTGCGCAGATCGCGAACAACACCAATGCGGCCAGCATGTTTACCGTCAGCGCGAAGGCGACGGCCAATGCAGCCCTGACCAAGGACACGGTCTTCAATGTTGCCGCAGGCGACGCCCGGAACCTGTCTTACAAGGTGTACGCGACGAACGGCAGCCAGCAGACGCTCGCGCTCAATTTCGACACGATGTCGTACGTGATGACCGACGAGACCGGCCTCGCCGTGTCGGACTCGTTCAGTGCCGACGCTGCGCAACCCGGAACCTATGTCTTCAAGAGTTCGCGCAATACCGCGGCGACGAACAACAGCCGTTTCCGGCTGATCACCGACGCCGTGGTGGGCTCGTTCCCGTTCCAGGTTGCACAGGTCCCGGGCAGCTACGCTGTCCAGCCGTTCATCGGGTCCCGCGCCATCGTGACGACCCAGAGTGCGCTCGACGGGATCTACATCCGCTTCGGCATCAATATGCGGCCGGGCGTGATCGACTCGCAGATCCGCCAGGTTCAAGTGACGGGAGGCGGTACATCGCTGCTCATGTGCAATGAGGTTGGCATCACCTCCATTGCCGCCTGCCCACCTGCCTCGATCGCAACCTACGCCATTTCGGCGGGTTCGTCCGCCGGGTCGTGGAGCACCGTGAACGTGGCCAACGCGAGCGACAAGGGTGCTCTGGCGGTCATCATGGTGGACGGAAAGAAGGTCTACGTCGCGGCGGGCATCAACTCCGTTGCGCCGAACGACTCCATCTTCCGCATCGGCCTTGTCGATTCGTCGACGTGGCTCAACACCACGGCGCGCGGTGGAGACAACAACGGCACCTGGGGCACCTTCGGCTTCGACGCGACGACATATACCGCAGCGCTGACCAAGCCTGATGGCACCGTCTCCAACGTCAGCTATGGCCTCACTGCGGCGAGCGCCTCGATTCCCGCCCTGAAGCTCATCAACAGCAGCGGCACCGACCGCTATTTCGCGATGCAGGACGGCACGCTGTCGGTCGTCGTGGGTGCGCGCACCAACCCGGCCACCGGCTACCTCCAGATCGGCCTGGTGCCCTGATCGCACGGCGCCGGCATGGGCCGGCGCCGTTCACATTCGCGTACGCCGCGTTGTGCCGCAGTTGCGGTGCAACGCGGCTTTCTTTTTGCGTGAGTGCTAGGCGGCGCGCGTTGCCGCCCCCTCCAGCCTCACCACCCGCCAGGCACACAGGCTCCCCACCGCCGCCAGCACAGCCGCCAGCGCGAACATGGTCCTGTACCCCAGCTCCTGCGCCACCGCACCACCGAGCAGCACGCCCAGCACACCACCGAACCCGTAGCCGATCACGGTGAAGAGCGCCTGCCCGCGCCCGCGCAGCCGGCCCGGAAAGCGCCGCGACACCACGGCGATACACGTCGTGTGGTGCGCCGCAAAGCTCAGCGCATGCAGCCATTGCGCGACGACGAGCGCTGCGATCGAGCCGCCCAGCCCGGCCGTGAGGCCCAGCCGCGCCACGGCGGCAATGCCGCACACCAGCATCCAGCGCGGCATCGGCAAGAGGCCGATGAGCCGTCCCTGCAGGAAGAACCAGACGATCTCGGCCACCACCGACAGCGCCCACAGCAGGCCGATGACGCTCTTGCCGTAGCCGAGCGAGTCGAGGTACAGCGAGAAGAAGGCATAGACCGAGAAGTGCGACATCACCTGGAAGAACAGCGATGCGAAGAACCACCGCACCGCAGGAATGCGCAGCACCGGGCCGATCGGCTCCCTGGCCGCGTCGTGCGCCGCCACCGGCTCGCGGATGTCGGGCAGCTTCATGGTCGCGATCAGCACGATGGCCAGCGTGCCCGCGGCCCAGGCCGGAAAGTGCTTCATGCCGAAGCGCTCGAACCACTCGCCCGCAAAGAACACGGTCACCAGGAAGCCGGCCGAGCCGCAGAGCCGGATGCGCCCGTAGCGCCCCCAGTCGCCCGCCACCAGCTGCGCCATGGCGGCTTCGGTGAGCGACATCATCGAGCTGGTGTGGGTGAACATCACCAGCAGCACCAGCGCCAGCCACCAGGCGCCGCCATGCCACCAGAGCCCGAAGGAGCTGGCGAGCGCCACCGCGGCGCTGAAGCGCAGCAGCTTCACGCGCTGCCCCGTGTGGTCGCTGAGCGCGCCCCAGGCATAGGGCGCGAACACGCGCGTGATCGACTGCACCGAGGCCAGCAGGCTGATCGTGAAGATCGGCAGCCCCAGGTCCTTGAGCCACAGCGGCAGGTACGGGTTGAAGAAACCGATGTGCGCGAAATAGCTGGCCGACAGACCAGCGAACGCCAGCAGGTGGCCGCGCCCGGCGGCCACAGGCGGCGCGGTAGACACTAGAGAAAGGACGCCTGCGGCGAGGCGGATTCCGGCTTCTCGGCTTGCGTTTGCACATCGCCGCACTGCGCGCGGTTGCGCAGCACGTGCTCCATGACCACGAGCGCAAGCATGGCCTCGGCGATGGGCGTCGCGCGGATGCCGACGCACGGATCGTGGCGGCCCTTGGTGACCACCTCGACGGGGTTGTTGTGGATGTCGATGGACTGGCGCGGGCTGATGATCGAGCTGGTGGGCTTGATCGCGATGCTCACTTCGAGGTCTTGCCCCGAGCTGATGCCGCCCAGGATGCCACCCGCGTTGTTGGTGACGAAGCCCGTGGGCGTGATCGAATCGCCGTGCGTGGTGCCGCGCTGCGTGATGCTCTCGAAGCCGGCGCCGATCTCCACCGCCTTCACGGCGTTGATGCCCATCATCGCGTAGGCGATCTCGGCGTCGAGCTTGTCGAACAGTGGCTCGCCGAGGCCGATGGGCACATTGCTGGCCGTGACGCGGATGCGCGCGCCGCAGGAGTCGCCGGCCTTGCGCAGGCGGTCCATGTAGGCCTCGAGCTCGCTCACGTCAGCCATCGGCGCGAAGAAGGGGTTGGCGGGCACGTGGTCCCAGCTCTCGAACGGAATGGCGATCTCGCCGATCTGTGTCATGCAGCCGCGAAACACCATGCCGTATTTTTCGGCCAGCCACTTCTTGGCGACCGCGCCCGCCGCCACCATGGGCGCCGTGAGCCGCGCCGAAGAGCGCCCGCCGCCGCGCGGATCGCGGATGCCGTATTTCTTCCAGTAGGTGAAGTCGGCGTGGCCGGGGCGGAACTGCTGGGCGATCTGGCCGTAGTCCTTGCTGCGCTGGTCGGTGTTCTGGATCAGCAGCGCAATCGGGGTGCCGGTGGTCTTGCCTTCGTAGACGCCGGAAAGGATCTGCACCGCGTCGGGCTCGTTGCGCTGGGTGACGTGGCGGCTGGTGCCGGGGCGGCGGCGGTCGAGGTCGCCCTGGATGTCGGCCTCGCTCAGTTCCATGCCCGGCGGGCAGCCGTCGATGACGCAGCCGATGGCCGGGCCGTGCGACTCGCCGAAATTGGTGACCGCGAAGAGAGTTCCGAAGGTGTTGCCGCTCATGGTGGGGATTATCCCTACAAAGCGGCGGCCACTCAGTCCGTCGTGTTTTCCACGCGCCTGGTGAGCGTGCCCAGCTGCAGTTCGATGGCAAAGAGCCGTTCGTTCAGCACGGCAGTCTGCAGCCGTATGGCCTCGACGATGGCCTTGGTCTGCGGGTCCGAGGTGTTGTCGGCCAGTTCCGCCAGGTCGTGCAGCTTCTTGCGAAGTTCGTTGCTCATGGGAGGCTCCGTTCGTCGTCTCGTCGTGGAGGCCCCAGTATGGGTCTTCGCCCGCGCGCCGGCAATGCGTGAAAGCCGCTCAGGCGCCCTGATGCTGCCCTGCCAACCACTTCCCGAGCTTGCCCATGGCGCCGGTCCAGCCATGGCTGTGCCCGTCGCGCGCGGCCTCGTCGAAGAACTGCTCGTGCAGCAGGACCAGTTCGCAGCCATTGCCGTCGGGCTCGATGCGCACCGTGACGCGCGACTCGCGCTCCGGCGTGCTGCGCCAGGCCCAGCTGAAGACCAGCTTGCGGTTGGGCACGAGCTCCAGGTAGGTGCCGCTCACGTCGTGCGTCTCGCCGTCGGCCGCGCGCATGGCCACCCGAAAGCGGCCGCCCACGCGCAGGTCGACTTCGGCCAGCGGCACGGAAACGATTTCTTCAGGGCCGAACCAGGCCTTCAGCGCTTGCGGGTCGGTCCACGCGCGCCAGACTTTTTCGGGGGCAACGGGGTAGTGCCTGCGGAGGGTGAGCGAGGGTCGCTCGGTGGCGGGGGCGGCAGCTTTTGCCATTCGGTCTCCTCTTGGTGGTAGAGAAAGCGCGCCAGTGCATCGAGGCGCCCGGTCCAGAATTTCTCATAGCGCGACAACCACACGGCAGCCTCCTGCATGGGGCGCGGCGAGAGCTCGCAGCGCACGATGCGGCCCTCTTTCGTGCGCGAGATGAGCCCGGCGTCCTCCAGCACCCGCAGGTGCTTCATGAAGCCGGTCAGCGACATGCCATGCGGCTCGGCCAGCTCGGTCACGCTGAGGCTGCGCTCGCCCAGCGTTTCCAGCACCGTGCGGCGCGTGGGGTCGGAGAGCGCGGCAAAGACGGCGTCGAGCGTGGCATTGTCTGAGTGAACCATGTGGTTGAGTATCCTGGCACGCCGCGGAGGCGTCAAGCAATGCCCGCATCAGCCCTTCGCGGCCGGTGTCTTTGGGAACGCTTTATGCGTGCCGCACCATCACCACCACTGCCGCGAAGGAGCGCCCCATGCTGGACCGAACCGCCACCCAGTTCTCCCACGTCAAGCCCGGCGACACCGCGTACGTCTCGGGCGGCCTGCGCGATTTCTTTCTCTACCGCGACCTCGGCATTGCCGAGGCCACCAACGGCAAGGTCATCGCGCACCTCGTCAAGGCCAACATGGCACCGGAAATGGGCACCGGCTGGCACCGCCACGAGGCCGACTTCCAGATCGTGATCATGCTCAAGGGCTGGGCCCGCTTCATGTACGAGGACAAGGAAACGCGGGTCGAGGCCGGCGACGTGGTGCACCAGCGGCCGGGCATCCGGCACTTCCTGTTCGACTACTCGCCCGACATGGAATACCTGGAGATCGTCTCGCCGGCCGACTTCAAGAGCATCGACGTCGACCCGGTGTGCGAGATTCCGCCGCCGACGCCGTGGGTCTAGGGGGCGCTCATCTGGGAAAGGGGCGGTGCAGTGCGCAGTCCGGGTTGAGCCGCACGCCGAAGCCCGGCGCGTCGAGCGCGGAGGCCTTCATGCGGCCATTGACCGGCACCGGCTCGTCCAGAAGCTGGGGGTTGAACATCGGCACCACCTCGTCGGCCTTCGGCGCCATCATCAGGAACTCGGCGAACGGGCTGTTGTGGCGCGTGATGACGAAGTGGTAGCTGTAGACCGACGAGCCGTGCGGCACCACCAGCTTGCCGTGCGCATCGGCCAGGTTCGAGATCTTGATCAGCTCGGTGATGCCGCCGCACCAGCCCACGTCGGGCTGCAGGATGTCGCAGCACTCCATCTCGAGCAGCAGCCGGAAGCCCCAGCGCGTGGCTTCGTGCTCCCCGGTGCTCACCAGCAGGCCGCGCGGCACATTGCGGCGCAGCTCGGCGTAGCCCCAGTAGTCGTCGGGCGACAGCGCTTCCTCGATCCACTTGAGGCCGAACTCGTTGCGCGCGGCTGTCGCCAGGCGCGTGGCGTATTCCACGTCCAGGCTCATCCAGCAGTCCAGCATGAGCCAGAAGTCGGAGCCCACCTTGGCACGCATGTCGGCCAGCATCTCGAGGTTCTTCTTGAGGCCCTCCTCGCGCTCGGCGGGCCCATGGTGCAGCGGCATCTTGCCGCCGATGAACCCCATCTCCTTCGCCAGGTCCGGCCGGGCGCCGGTGGCGTAGAAAGTCAGTTCGTCGCGCACCGGGCCGCCCAGCAGCGCATGGACCGGTTCCTTGCGGACCTTGGCCAGCAGGTCCCACAGCGCCAGGTCGACCCCCGAGATGGTGTTGAGCACGATGCCCTTGCGCCCGTAGAACAGCGTGGCGTTGTACATCTGGTCCCAGATCTTCTCGATGTCGGTCACCCGGGCGCCCTCGATGAAGCGGGCCAGGTGCTTCTCGACGATCCAGCAGCCGAGATCGCCGCCGGTCGTCACCGAGAAGCCGACGGTGCCGTCGCTGGCCTCGATCTCCACCACCAGCGTGCCCAGCACGTTGAGGCCGAAGCTGCGGCGGCTCTGCCGGTACTCGGGGTACTTGCTCATCGGCGTGGAGATGTGGTCGTCGATCCAGTGGCCATCGGCCTGGTCGTGGTAGTCGGCGCCGCCACCGCGGAGGGTGAAGGCGCGCACGTGCTTGATCGTGGGCATGCTCATGGGGAATCCTTTCGTCGAGCAGAGGGAGAGTGATGAAGGGCGGCGCTACGCGGCAGCCTCTGCTGCGGCGCTGCGCGTCTGGCGCAGTGCCAGGAACAGCATGGCGCCGACCACCGTGGTCGCGGCCAGCAGGTTGAGCCCGGCGCTGGGCGATGCGAAGGCATGCTCGGCCCAGGTCTTGACGTTCGGAGCGACAAAGCCGCCCATCGCGCCGAGCGAATTGATCAGCGCAATCCCGCCCGCCGCCGCCGCGCCGCCGAGGTAGGCGGTGGGGAAGCTCCAGAACACGGGCTGCACCGCAATGAAGCCGGCGGCCGCAAAGCACAGCGCGACCAGTGCCACCAGCGGCGAGGCGGCATTGACCGACACCGCGATGCCGGCCGCCGAAACCGCCAGCACCACCAGCGCGATCAACGCATGCTGGCCGCTGCGCTCGGCCAGGCGCGGCACGAAGTACGCGGCCGCCAATGCGCAGACCCAGGGAATGGCGGTGACAAAGCCCACCAGCAGCCCCACGTTCTTGCCGAGCAGGGCCGCCACCTGGGTCGGCAGGTAGAACACCACGCCATAGACGCTGACCTGGATCAGGAAGTAGATCAGCGAAAGAAACAGCACGCGGCCATTGGTCAGCGCCTTCAGCACCGTGGCGGGGCCGTGCGCGGTCTTCTGCTCTTCTTCGGCGTCGATGGCGCGCTCCAGTGTCTGGCGCTCTTCGGCGGACAGCCAGCGCGCGTCCAGCGGCTTGTTGTCCAGGTACCAGTAGGCCCACACGCCGACCACCGACGCCATCACGCCTTCGACCAGGAACAGCCACTGCCAGCCCTTCAGGCCCCACACGCCGTTCAGTTCGAGCAGCAGGCCGGAGAGCGGGCTGCCGAAGATGAACGCGAGCGGCGCGCCAAAATAGAACATGCCGATCACGCGTGTGCGCGCCTTGGCCGGGAACCACCGCGTCAAAAAGTAGATGACGCCTGGGAAGAAGCCCGCCTCGGCAACGCCGAGCAAAAAGCGCAGGACATAGAAGCTGGTCTCGTTGTGCGCGAACATGAGCGCGGCCGAGACGAGGCCCCAGGTCACCATGATCCGGCACATCCAGACGCGCGCGCCGACGCGATGCATGATCAGGTTGCTCGGCACTTCGAACAGCGCATAGCCGATGAAGAAGACGCCGGCGCCGAAGGCGAACACGGCGTCCGAAAGGCCGGTGTCGAGCTGGAAGGCTTTCTTGGCAAAGCCGACGTTGGCGCGGTCGAGAAAGGCCAGCACGTACATCAGCAGCAAGAAGGGCACCAGGCGGCGGATCGCCTTGGCGATCACCTTGTCGAGCGCGGTGCTCGTGGCGATGGAATTCATAATTGAGGTCTCCGTTATTTGTGTTTGTTGGTTCGCGGCATGCCGGCCGCACGGCTTCAATAGGTGGCGCGGCCTCCCGAGGCGTCGAACACGCTGCCCGTGGTGAACGAGCACTCCTCGCTCGCGAGCCAGCCGATCACCGCCGCGATCTCGTCGACCGTGCCGAAGCGCCCCATCGGGATCTTCGACAACATGAACTCGATGTGCTGGGGCGACATCTGGTCGAAGATCGCGGTCTTCACTGCCGCCGGCGTCACGGCATTGACCGTGATGTTGGCCTTGGCGAGTTCCTTGCCGAGCGACTTGGTCAGCCCGATCACTGCCGCCTTCGATGCGCTGTAGGCCGAGGCGTTGGGATTGCCTTCCTTGCCCGCCACCGAAGCCACGTTGACGATGCGGCCGTAGTTGCCGGCCTGCATGTACGGCAGCACCGCGCGGTTGCAATAGAAGAGCCCGTTCAGGTTAACGTCGACCACCCGCCGCCACTGGTCCACCGGGTACTCCGCCAGCGGCACGTTGGGCCCGGTGATGCCCGCGCAGGCCACGAGCACGTCGATGCCGCCGCCCAGCTGCGCGGCCGAGGCGGCGGCCGCTGCCTCGACCTCCGCCCAGTCGGCCACGTTCACCGGGACTGCGGAAGCCCTGGCACCAAGCGCGGCGCACGCCTGGTCCAGCGCTTGCTGGTTCATGTCCCACAGGCTCACGGAGCCGCCTTCGGCGACGAAGCGCGTGGCAAAGGTCAGGCCGATGCCGGCGGCGCCGCCGGTGACGACGGCGCGGCGGCCGGCGAAGCGGTTGGCGTAGGAAGCGGCAGTCATGCGGCCTCCTTCCATGCGACCACGGTCTGCCTCTGCGTGCCGAGCCTGTCGATGCCCAGGGTCATCACGTCGCCGGCCTTCAGGTACACCGGCTCGGGCTTCATGCCCATGCCAACGCCGGGCGGCGTGCCGGTGGTGACGACGTCGCCCGGCATCAGCGTCATGAACTCGCTCAGGTAGCTCAGGATGGTTGCGCAGTCGAACACCATCGTGCCGGTGCTGCCGGTCTGGCGGCGCTGGCCGTTCACGTCGAGCCACATGCCCAGCTGCTGCGCATCCCCCACTTCGTCGCGCGTCACGAGCCAGGGGCCGATCGGCCCGAAGGTGTCGCAGCCCTTGCCCTTGTCCCAGGTGCCGCCGCGCTCGATCTGGAAGGCGCGCTCGGACACATCGTTGACCAGCACGTAGCCCGCAATGTGCTCGAGCGCGCGCTCCTTGGGTACATAGCTTGCGCGCGTGCCGACCACAAAGCCCAGCTCCACCTCCCAGTCCGTCTTGGCCGACCCGCGCGGAATGGTGACCTCGTCGTTGGGGCCGACGATGCAGGACGTCGCCTTGGTGAACACCGTCGGCTCGGTCGGCAGCGGCAGGTTCGATTCGGCCGCATGGTCCGCGTAGTTCAGGCCGATCGCGATGAACT
Organism: Variovorax sp. 05T418; assembly: GCF_056396385.1. Taxonomy (NCBI): domain Bacteria; kingdom Pseudomonadati; phylum Pseudomonadota; class Betaproteobacteria; order Burkholderiales; family Comamonadaceae; genus Variovorax; species Variovorax sp. 05T418. The sequence continues at coordinate 550,735 of NZ_JBFTLJ010000002.1, forward strand.
TGCCGATGTTCGCAACCGGCGCACCCAGCCGCGGCTGGCCCGGCACGGCCGGAAAGCCTTGCGGGTCGAGCGCCGCGAGCTTTGCCAGGCTCGCGGGCGAAAGCACTTCGCCGGTGATGTCGGGCGCAAAGGACGACAGGTCCCGAAGGATCCCGTCGGCGTCGAGCAGGCCCGGTCGCTCCTGGCCCGCGGGGCCATATCGCAGCAGTCTCATGTTGTCTCCTTGGTGTTCGATGGCCTGGACTCTAGAAGCCGCCGCCATTACGATCCAATCGAAAATTTGGCATGAGCATTTCCAAAATGGAATATCGAATCGACAGCCCGAACAGCGCGCCCCGGCTCATCAATCGCCTGCGCCTGAAGCACTGGGCGCTTCTCGCCGCGCTGGCCGAGAGCCCGGTGCTCGCCCAGGCCGCGTCCGCGATCAGCGTGACGCAGCCTTCGGCCACCAAGATGCTGGCGGACATCGAATCGGCCTTCCGGTTTCCATTGTTCGAGCGCCACTCGCGAGGGCTGCGCCCCACGCCGCTCGGAGAAGAAGTCGTCGCCTATGCGCGCCAGTCACAGGCCGGCCTGTCCCGCTTCCTCGAAGGCCTGGAGATCAAGCGCCGCGGCGGCCACGGACAGCTGGTCATCGGCGCGATCATGGGCGCGGCTCCCGACCTCGTTGCACGTGCGATGGCCGAGATCAAGCGCGAGCGCCCGCTTCTCAACGTCCGCATCCTCGGCGAGACCAGCGATCAGGTCGGCGCCCTGCTGGAGCGGCACGAGATCGAATTCGCCGTCGGGCGCTTCTCCTCGCTCAAGCAGCACAACACCTTTGCCTTCGCACCGCTGGCCAACGAGACCATGCAGGTGGTGGTGCGGCGCGGGCACCCTTGCGCACGCCAGCGCGGCCTGACGCTCGAGGCGCTCACGGCCTGGCCCTGGATTCTTCAGCCACTGACCAGCCCGGCGCGGCAACTGATGGAGGATGAATTCACCTCGGTGGGACGGAGCACGCCGGCCAACCTCGTGGAATGCGCGTCGGTCTTCGCCACCTTGCAATTGCTGCAGGCCAGCGACGCGGTGGGTGCCCTGCCGGAATCCGTCGTGCGCGACCACGTGCGCGCGAAGCTGCTGCGCGTGCTGCCCGTGCCCATCGGCAAGGACCTGAAGGGCTTCGGCGTGCTGACGCGCATCGGCGAGCCGCTGTCGGAGACGGCCGCGACCTTCATTGCGCACCTGCGGCGCTTCGCCGATGCCCAAGCACAGGCGCAGGCACAGGCACAGGCCGCCTGAACGCGATCGGCCTCCCATCCCGGAAAGATTCAGTCTTTCTTGAAGCTACAGCAATTCGCAACGAAAATCTGCGGATGCCCACCGCCACCCTTCCCCCGCTCAGCCGCCAGTTCGTCGCCCACTTCGGCGAGATGGGCAGCAAGTGGGGCATCAACCGCACCGTCGGCCAGATCTATGCGCTGATCTTCATTTCCGAGCATGCGCTCAATGCCGACGAGATTGCCGAGCTGCTGGAGTTCTCGCGCTCCAACGTGAGCATGGGCCTGAAGGAACTGCAGGCGTGGCGGCTGGTGCATCTGCGCCACCACCCCGGCGACCGGCGCGAGTATTTCGAGGCGCCGGCGGATGTGTGGGAGATCTTTCGCGTGCTGGCCGAGGAGCGCCGCCGCCGCGAGATCGAGCCGACGCTTTCGATGCTGCGCAGCGCGCTGCTCGAATCCCCCGCGAGCGACGCCGAACGCCACGCACAGGAGCGCATGCGCGAGATGCACGACCTGATCGACCGGCTCATGAAGTGGTTCGACGACGTCCAGCGGCTCGCGCCCGAAACCGCGATGCAGCTGATGGGCATGGGCGCCACCGTGACCAAGGTGCTGAGCCTCAAGGACCGCATCACCGGCAGCACGCCCAAGAAGAAAAAGCCGGCCGCCGGCTGAGCGGCCTTTTGTCAGAGCCGCTCCTGCCCCTGCGGCGCTTCGGGCAGCGCGAGCTTCTCCTTGCGGATAGCGTCGTCGTCCATCAGTTCGTACCACATCGCGTTGAGCACGGCGAAGGCGGCCGCCAGCGGCAGGCCGAGGATCCAGGCGAAGTACCACATTTTTTTGCTCCGTTCAGTACGCGTGTCCGCTCTCTTCGCGGATCGCCTTTTCGTCGACCTTGCCCCACAGCACGTGGTAGACCCAGGTGGTGTAGGCCAAGATGATGGGAATGAAGATGCCCGTGACCACCAGCATGATGAAGAGCGTGAGGTGGCTCGACGATGCGTCCCACACCGTGAGGCTCGCGCGCGGGTCGATCGACGACGGCAGGATGAACGGGAACATCGAGGCGCCCACGCTCAGGATGATGCCGGCAATGCCGAGCGCAGCCGCCAGCAGCGCCAGCACGGGCCGGCGCAGCAGCAGGCCCGCGAGCGCACCCAGCAGGCCGGCAAAGCCCGCCGCCGGCGCGGCCATGGTCCAGGGATGGGCCGCATAGTTGGCAAGCCATGCACCTGCATGCAGCTCGACGGTCTTCAGCAGCGGATTCGACGGCCCGGTCATCTGGGCGGCGCTGGTGATGCGGTAGCCGCCGATGGCAGATGCCATCCACACGCCCGCGAGCGCATACAGCACGATGCCAGCCACCGCGGCAACGCTGCCATAGAGCCGCGCGCGCTCGGCCACCGGACCCGCGGTCTTGAGCTGCAGCCATGCCGCGCCGTGCGTGACCATCATCGCCACCGACACCAGCCCGCACAGCAGCGCGAAGGGATTGAGCAGCGCGAAGAAGCTGCCGTCGTAGTGGATGTGCATGTCGGTCGCAAAGCGAAACGGTATGCCCTGCAGCACGTTGCCCACGGCCACGCCGAAGATCAGCGCCGGCACCAGGCCGCTGAAGAACAGCACCGCGTCCCAGCGCGCGCGCCAGGCCGGCTCTTCGCGCTTGCTGCGGAACTTGAAGGCCACGGGCCGCAGGATGAGCGCCGTGAGAATCACGAACATCGCCAGGTAGAAGCCCGAGAACGACACCGCGTACAGCTGCGGCCAGGCCGCGAAGATCGCGCCGCCGCCAAGGATCAGCCACACCTGGTTGCCCTCCCACACCGGGCCCACGCTGTTGATGACCACGCGGCGCTCGAGATCGGTACGCGCGGCGAACGGCAGCAGGATGCCGCTTCCCAGGTCGAATCCGTCGGTGACCGCAAAGCCGACCAGCAGCACGCCGATCAGCGCCCACCAGATGATTCGAAGCGTGTCGTAGTCGATGAGTTGATGCAGGATCATGAGGAACTCCCTGGCGCCGCCATGGCGCGAACTGGCGGAACATGGGACCGGGCTTCGCCGACATCGGGCGCATGCTCGGCGTCCGGCCCCTTGCGTATCACCTTGAGCAGCAGCTTCATCTCGATGATGAAGAGCGTGGTGTAGATCGCGATGAAGCCGCCAAGCGTGATGAGCAGCGTCTTCACGCCCAGGTTCGACACCGCCACCGCCGTCGGCAGCACGCCTTCGATCACCCAGGGCTGGCGGCCGAACTCGGCCACCAGCCAGCCGGACTCGATGGCGATCCACGGCAGCGGGATGGCCAGCACCGCGGCCCTGAGCAGCCAGCGGTGGCGGTCGAGCCGGCGCCGCGCCGAAAGCACGAAGAAGGTGGCCGTCAGCACGATCAGCAGCATGCCGATGCCCACCATGATCCGGAACAGCCAGAACAGCGGCGCCACCTGCGGCACGGTGTCCCATGCGGCCTTGGCGATCTGCTCGGGCGTGGCGTTGCGCGGGTCGTCGACGTAGCGCTTGAGCAGCAGCGCATAGCCCATGTCGGTGCCGCCGTTCTCGAAGGCGTCGCGCACGCCCTGCGGCACGGCCTGCGTGCTGCCGGCGGCGCGGATCTGCTGCAGCGCGTCGTAGGCCTTGATGCCTTCGCGGATGCGCACCTCGGCGCGCTTCACGAGCTCGTCGATGCCCGGGATCACGGTGTCGAGCGAGCGCGTGCCGATCAGCCCCATCACCGCCGGAATGTGGATGGCGTAGTGCGTCTCGCGCGCTTCCTGGTCGGGGAAGCCGAAGGCGGTGAAGGCCGCCGGCGCGGGGTGCGTTTCCCACATGGCCTCGATGGCGGCCAGCTTCATCTTCTGGTGCTCGGTCGACAGGTAGCCGCTCTCGTCGCCCAGCACCACCACCGACAGCGACGCCGCCAGGCCGAACGAGGCCGCGACCGTCATCGAGCGCTTGGCCAGTTCGAGGTGGCGGCCCTTGAGCACATACCAGGCCGACACGCCAAGCACGAACACCGCCGCGCACACATAGCCCGCCGACACGGTGTGCACGAACTTGGCCTGCGCCACGGGATTGGTCAGCACCGCGAAGAAGTCGGTCACCTCCATGCGCATGGTCTGCGGGTTGAAGGCCGCGCCCACGGGGTTCTGCATCCAGCCGTTGGCAATGAGGATCCACAGCGCCGAGAAGTTGGAGCCGATGGCCACGGCCCAGGTCGCGACCAGGTGGCCCACCTTGGAGAGCTTGTCCCAGCCGAAGAAGAACAGGCCCACGAAGGTGGCTTCCATGAAGAAGGCCATCAGCCCCTCGATGGCCAGCGGCGCGCCGAAGATGTCGCCGACGTAGTGGCTGTAGTAGCTCCAGTTCATGCCGAACTGGAACTCCATCACCACGCCGGTGGCCACGCCCATCGCAAAGTTGATGCCGAACAGCACGCCCCAGAACTTGGTCATGTCGCGCCAGATCACGCGGCCCGTCATCACGTAGACGGTTTCCATGACCGCGAGGATGATCGACAGCCCGAGCGTCAGCGGCACGAACAAAAAGTGGTAGAGCGCCGTGACGGCGAACTGCAGGCGCGATAGCGCAACGATGTCGAGGTCCATGGGGTGGCTTCCTTTTTGTGTTCCCTGTTTTTGGTCTTTGGCTTCTGTCTGTTCAGTCGGGCCGCAGCGCGTTCAGCGCGGCCTCGAAGGCGGGACTGCCGCGCCGCAGCTCGGCAACGATGCGTCCCTGGCGCATGCACACCAGGCGGTCGGCCAGCGCGGCCTCGCGGCGCAGGTGCGTGGCAATCAGCAGCGTGCGCGGCCCGGCTTCCTTGGCCAGGCGCTGCAGCACGTCATGCGCGATGGCGGCATCCAGCGCCTCGGTGGGCTCGTCGAGCAGCCAGAGCGGCACCGGGCGCAGCAGCAGCCGCGCGAGCGCGAGCCGGCGCGACTGCCCGCCTGAAAGGCCCAGGCCGCCTTCGCCCAGCGCGGTATCGAGTCCGGCGGGAAAGGAGCGCACGTCGCCCGCAAGGCCGGCCGATTGCAATGCGCTCCACAGGCGGTCGTCGTCCGCGGCGGGGTCGGCGAGCCGGAGGTTGTCGCGCAGGCTGTCCTGGAAGAGCTCGGTGCGCTGGGTCAGGAGGCACACCGGCTGTGCGTTGACGCTGCCGGCCAGCGGCGCGATTTCTCCGGCGATCACCGCGAGCAGCGTCGACTTGCCCGCGCCGCTCGCGCCGATCAGCGCCACCCGCTCGCCCGGCGCAATGGCCAGCGAGACATCGTTCAGCGCAGCAATGCCGCTGCCGGCGTGCGCGGCGCTCAGGCCGGACAGGCTCACTGCGCAAGCCGCGCCGGGTTCGACGGCGGCGACGCATGGCCGCGCCTCGTCAGGTGCCATGCGCGGCGCGAGGCGCCGCACCGCGAGCCAGGTGCGGCCGGCATCGAGCGCACTGCGCCGCAGGGCCGCGAACGGCTCCGTGGTCGTCAGCGCCACCAGCAGCCCCAGTGCGGCAGCGGGTGCGCCGATGGCGCCCTCGCCCACGAGCGCACCCACCGCCAGCAACACGCCCACCAGCGTCAGCGTGCCGGCCACGTTGTAGGCCGCGCCGGCCGAAGTCTCGAGCCTGTTCAGCGCGAGGTCGGCCTTGGCCAGGCGCGCATCGGCATTCATCAGTGCTTCGCGCTGCGCATCGGCACGCCCCGCCATCACCAGGTCGGTCTGGCCCGCGACGAGGTCGGCGGTGCGCGCCCGCAGCGCCTCGATGCCATGCGCGCGGCGCACCGCCGGACGCCGGGCGCGCCGCGCGATGAACAGCGCCAGGCCCCAGCCGGCGGCCACCAGCCACAGCAGCAGCGCCAATCCCACGCCGGCGTGCATGAACCCGAGCACCACGCCCGCGAGCAGCGCCGCGCCCAGCGCAGCGGCGGCGGGCACGAGCAGCCGCAGGTAGAGCGACTCCAGCGCATCGATGTCGGAGGTCAGCCGGAACAGGAGCCGCGATGGCCGCATCGCCAGCTGGAGCGCCGCGCCGGGGCGCGCCCAGCCGCGGAACAGGCGCACGCGCAAGGCCGCGAGCACGCCGAAGCTTGCGTCGTGCGTGACCAGGCGCTCGCCGTAGCGCGATGCGGTGCGCCCGAGCGCCAACAGCCGGATGCCGGCCGAGGGCATGAACACGTCGAAGGTGAAGGCCGTGGCCGCATGCAGGCCCGCGAGTGCCGTCGCGGTGATGAACCAGCCCGACAGGCCGAGCAAGGCCATGCCCGCCAGCACGGTGGCCGCCGCCAGCACGCCGCCCCACAGCAGCGCGCGGGGCTGCGCCGCCAGGAACGGCCGCAGCACCAGCCGGAGGTCGCGCCAGCCACCCTGGGAACTGCTCATGCGGCGCGCTCCAAGGCGGCATCGGCCGGCTCGGCATCGAGACGGACCGAGCGGTTCATGCGCGCCGCCAGCACCGGGTCGTGCGTGGCGACGACCAGGGTCTTTCCGCGGGCCAGGGCCAGCAGCGCGTCGGCCACCTGGGTGGCGGTTTCGGTGTCGAGGTGGGCGGTGGGCTCGTCCACCAGCAGCAGGTCCGCATGGGGGTGGACCGCGATGCGCGCCAGCGCCAGGCGCACCGCCTCCCCGCCCGACAGGCCGATGCCGCCCTCGCCCAGCGCCACGCCCGGATGCGCCTGCGCCACCGTCTCGAGGGAGGCGAAGCGCATCGCCGCCGCAACCTGCGAGGCGCCCACGCCCGCGCGCCCGAGCGCGACGTTGGACTCGACCGAGCCCGCGAACACATGCGGCCTCTGCCCCATCCAGGCGATGCGCTGGCGCAGCGCACCCGCGGTGCGATCGGACAGCGGCACGCCGCCAATCGAGATGTCGCCGTGCGCGGCCGGCAGCAGCCCCGCCAGCAATGACAGCAGCGCCGTCTTGCCCGCGCCGCTCGCACCGGTGAGCGCCACGTGCTCGCCGGCCCCGATGCGCAGGTCCAAGCCATCGAAGACCTTGCGCGCCTCGCCCGGCCAGGCGAAATGCAGGCCGCGGATCACGATGGCGGGCGCGGAGCCCGTGCGGGCCGCGCCTGTGGCGGCACGTGCGACCGGCGCATGCGCCCCGGGCAGCGGCAACGCGCGCCTTTGCAACGCGTCGAGTGCCTGCAGTGCCGCCTCCCCAGCCGCGCGGTCGTGCCACACCGCCGAGAGTTCGCGCAGCGGTTCGAAGAACGCCGGCGCAAGCAGCAGGATGAACAACCCTTCTCCCAGGCTCAGCTGGCTTCCCCAGGCGCCGAAGCCCAAGCTGCCCAGCAGGTGGAAGCCGACGTAGGCCGCCACCATGGCCACGCCCAGCGCCGAGAAAAGCTCCAGCACCGCCGACGAGAGAAAGGCGATGCGCAGCACCGCCATGGTCCGCGCCCGCAGCGCCTCTGCCGCCTGCGCGAGCCGCCCGGCCGCGGCATCGACCGCATCGAGCGCGCGCAGCGTGGCCAGCCCGCGCAGGCGGTCGAGCAGGAAGGCGTTCATGCCGCCCATCTCGACCATCTGCGCCTCGCTCGCGGCCTTGGCGCGCCAGCCGACGATGGCCATGAAAAGCGGGATCAGCGGAGCGGCCACCAGCAGCACGAGCGCCGCCACCCACGAAAGGCTGGCCACCGCCGCCAGGATGACGATGGGAACCACCGTGGCGCGCCAGCGCGCGGGCCGGTAGCGCACGAGATACGGCACCAGCGCTTCGGCCTGCTCGGCCAGCACGCTGGCCGAGCGCCCGGACTCCGCACGCTCGCGGTCCAGCGGCGAACCGGCCGCCAGCGCCCGGGCAGTCTGGGCACGCAGGGCCGAGAGTTGCGCCCGCGCGTGTCCGAAGATGCGCCGTGCGCCCCATGCCTCGCAAACAGCCCGCAGCACGCCCAGCAGCAGGATGCCGCAAGCCGGCCACTGCACCGCCGCAATCCCCTGCCCCGAGGCCAGCCCCTGCACGGCCATGGCCAGCAGCGCCGCCTGCGGAATCCACGTGAGCGCCGCCACGCCTTGTACGAGGCTTGCGGCGTCCGGCCGCGCAGAAAGCTGCAGCGGGAGCCGTGGCGGAGGATGCTTGATCATTCCTTGATATTTTGTATTTTCAGTATTTACTGAATTTTCGCAATCTTATCAAAGGCGGAGAAACCCTGAAGCAGCCGGGAGCGTGACCGCTCCGGCGCCCTCTTGCAACCATTTCAGAGAAAACGGCCGGCGCGGGCGGCTCAGGTCAGAACGAGACGAGCATCCCGCTGACCAGCAGGCCCGCGAACAATGCCGCGACCACGCGCCACGACGCGGGCCGCAGCTCGACCCTGCGGTGCAGCAATTGCGCGGCCGCCACCGACAGCCCGAAGGTGGCGGCCAGGCCCAGCGCATCGAACCAGGCGGGGTGCGGCCCCATCTGCGCCGCCGCCGCATTGGTGGCCAGCAGCACCGGAAAGTGGATCAGGAACAGCGAATACGACATGCGGCCCAGGCGCTGCAAGGGCATGGCCGCATCCGGCCGGCGACCGAGCGAGAGCCAACCCCGCCGCTGCGCAACGGCAATCAGCAGCGCGCTCACCAGCGCGGTGGCGATGCGGCTGCGCCAGTCGACCGCGAGCGCGCCCGCGCCGGTCAGCGCGAGCAGCACGATGGCACTGCGCCAGGTGCTCGCGCGCGTCGCGCGTCCGATCCAGAAGGCCAGCATGCCGAGCCCGTAGGCACCGAAGAAATAGAACGCCGTGCCGTCGAGATCGGCATTGCGGTTGAAGAGCAGCAGCGAAGCGGTGGCCACCACCAGCACCAGCGCCACGGGAATCCAGCGCTCGTACGAAGCCGCTGCAGCCGCCGCCGGCGCCCGCCGCAGCATCGCGGGAAGGCCCATGAGCGCCAGCGCCAGCACGAACAGCTGGAAGTCGATGGCCACGTACCAGACGCCCGTGGACAGTGCCTCGTAGCCCAGCAGGTCCTGCATCAGCAACCCGTGCGCGAGCAACTGGCCGATGCTCGGCGCGGCCGGCACGTCGTCGCCCACCATCCAGGGGCGCACCAGGGCCGCCACCAGCACCGACACCGTGAGCGCCGCCAGGTAGGGCATGACCAGCCGGCCGTAGCGCTGCAGGATGCGCGCCATCGGCCGCTCCACGCGCAGCAAGCCGTCGGGCGCCAGGCTGGAAGCCGCAAGAAAGCCGGCAATCACCAGGAAGACCTGCACCGCGAGCCGGCCGTCACTGGCCAGCCAGCCCAGCAATCCGGGCGCCAGCAGGAAGGCGCCCACCGGCATCGCGCCGTAGCGCGACAGGTGGTGCCCGACGATCACCGCGCAGGCCAGGCCCTTCGCGATGTCGAGCAGGGGCATCCGCCCGCGCTGCGCGGGCAGCCCGGCAGGCGCCGGGTCGCACGCGCCGCTCAAAGTGCGAGCCGCTGCCTGGCTTGCTGGTACTCGCGCTTGAGTTTCTCGATGAAGGCCGCGGCGCTGGCCACTTCGGTGACGGCGCCGATGCCCTGGCCCGAGCCCCAGATGTCCTTCCAGGCCTTGGCCTTGCTGCCCTCGCCGCCGCCGAAGTTCATGGTCTTGACGTCGCCTTCGGGCAGGTTGGCCGGGTCCATGCCGGCCTTGACGATGCTGGGCGCCAGGTAGTTGCCGTGCACGCCGGTGAACAGGCTCGAATAGACGATGTCGTCCGAGGTGCCGTCCACGATGGCCTGCTTGTATTCCTCGCTCGCGCGCGCCTCCTCGGTGGCGATGAAGGCGGTGCCGATGTAGGCGAAGTCGGCACCCATGGCCTGCGCCGCGAGCACCGCGCCGCCGGTGGCTATGGAGCCCGACAGCGCGATGGGACCGTCGAACCACTGGCGGATTTCCTGCACCAGCGCGAACGGGCTCTTCACGCCCGCATGGCCGCCGGCGCCGGCCGCCACGGCAATGATGCCGTCGGCGCCCTTCTCGATCGCCTTCTGCGCGAACTTGTTGTTGATGATGTCGTGCAGCGTGACGCCGCCGTAGCTGTGCACCGCATCGTTCACGTCGGTGCGCGCGCCCAGCGAGGTGATGACGATCGGCACCTTGTACTTCACGACCATTTCCATGTCGTGCTCCAGCCGGTCGTTGCTCTTGTGCACGATCTGGTTGATGGCAAAGGGCGCGGCGGGCTTGTCCGGGTTGGCCTTGTTGTAGGCCGCGAGCTCCTCGGTGATCTCGGCCAGCCAGTCTTCGAGCTGCGCCGCGGGGCGGGCGTTGAGCGCCGGCATCGAGCCGACCACGCCGGCCTTGCACTGCGCGATCACGAGCTTGGGGTTGCTGATGATGAACAGCGGCGAGCCGATGATCGGCAGCGGCAGGTTCGCGAGCACGGGGGGCAGCTTGGACATGTCTTCTCCGGGAATGGGGTTCGGTTTTATATAAGAGGAAGGCCTGCATCGCCCGTCAGATGGGCGACACGGGGCCGTGGGTCAGAAGGCGTCGAGCGCCAGTGCCGTGACGCTCTCGGCRCCMTCGACGATGCTGTCGCGCAGSCCSGGYACCTTGTTCAGGATGTGCTCGGCATAGAAGCGCGCGGTCGCGATCTTGGCCTGCATGAAGTCGACGTCGACGTTGTGCGACGCCAGGTCCGCTGCAATGATCAGCGAGCGCGCCAGCTGCCAGCCGGCCACGAGGTTGCCCGCAAGCAT